>NZ_DATLKJ010000259.1:0-5593 GCF_035538455.1 Chitinophaga sp. | reverse complement strand
AGTGCAGCTGAAAGATGTATACTGGCGAAGAAAGTTTTCCGGTGGAAGCGCCCGGATCATTACCAGGTTGGTACCAGATGGAGAACATGTGAGACTTACTGTTGTGGAACAGGAGGCGGTGGACAGAGAGCGGTTACTTTTTGAATGTGCTGCCATTACAGCTCCGTTGCCGGTGGCGTCGCCGCTTGATATTCCGGTATTGCTGAAAGCATGTGTGCATCGCATGGAAGCAGCGGAATGTTACCGGCGCTTTTCTCAGGCTGGACTGGATTACGGACCTGCGTTCCGTACGATCAGGGATCTCCGTTATAACAACTATGAAGTGCTGGCGGCTATTGACTTTCCGGATGCCGGAAAAGAGGAACAGCAGCCTTGCTGCTGGCAGCCGGCCATACTGGATGCAGCCTTCCAAAGTATCCTGCCATTGGTGAGCACGACGGAGGACCGCTATTTCCTGCCTTCAGGCGCTGGCGCCGTCATCGGTGCAGTAACGCTTAATACGGCAGCCTGGGTACATGCAAGAAAGAAGAGTGAGGCTGTTTTTGACCTGGCCATCGCTGATCAGGATGGTGACATACTCGTACGTATATACGATTTTACGATCAGGGAGTGGCATGCCGCTGTACAGCAGCAGCAGGAAGTACCTGAAGGACTTTGTCTGCTGCAACCCGCCTGGGAGGAAGCGCCACTGGCTACTGATACCGCATTAACAGCAAAACTGCTGGTCTTTACCACTCCCGGCGCACCGGTTAACCCGGCGTTGAAGCAGCAGTATCCTCCTACGTATATCCGTTTCGTTTATCCCGCCTATGCCGGGGAAGACGGCGCCGCCCATTACACTTTGCGTCAGCAGGATGGACAGCAGGCATATGATGAATTATGGGACAGCCTGTTGCAGCAAGGGTGGCAGCCGGATCATATTATTACCGACCGTTCCTTTTCCGGAACAGATCATTTCCTGCACTGGTTCAGGTTATCGAAAAGTATTGTCAGCAAACGGCCGCAGCGAATACTGCTGCAATATGTATATCCTGCGGGCGACAGCCGCGAGGAACCGTTTGCAGCAGCCGTACATGCATTTCTGAAAAGTGTTGCGCTGGAGTGTCCGGCCATTAGAGGAAGCGTGGTGGCTTATGATCAGGCGGCGCTTCCGGCAAAGTATTTTGCCGGTGAAGAAGGGAGGGTGAAGTACCGGCATGGTGTACGTTACCGGCAGGTATTGACAGCGCCCGATATAAAACCGGTGTCGTTGTCTTCATCCGGATTCCGCCCGGATGGCGTGTATATCATCATTGGCGGGGCCGGAGGTATTGGTCTTGCTATGGCTAAATATCTGGCTGCCAGTTACAAGGCGCGGCTGGTATTGGTGGGCAGATCTGCGGCTGACGAAAATACAACGGCCATGATTACCGCGCTGGATGCTGCCGGAGGCCATGCCAGCTATCATGCAGCAGATGTATCCTCCATCGTACACATGAAGGAACTGGTAGCGTATGTGCAGGGAAAATGGGGAAAGATCAATGGTATCATACATGCAGCCGGCGTACTGAGAGATGCACTGCTTATCAATAAGCAGCCGGAACAGGCGATGGCGGTGCTGCAATCCAAGATAAACGGCGTACAGGTATTACATGAGTGCATGGCTGGCATATCGTTCGACTTCCTGTTGCTATGCTCTTCTGTAGTAAGCCTGCTGGGCAATACAGGGCAATGTGATTATGCTTATGCCAATGGTTATCTCGATGGATTTGCCAGCTGGAGAAATGAAGAAGCGATTGCCGGCAAGTGCCATGGTCATACGATGGTGTTGAACTGGCCCTATTGGAAGAACGGCGGCATGCAGCTGGACAAAGGAATACTGGAGTGGATGAACGCGCATCTGGGCTGGCGGCCATTGGAGGATAACACCGCACTCTGGTGCGTGGAGTATGCACTTCAATCCGCCGTTGCACAGTGGGCTGTGTTTTATGGAGATGTAACCCGCATCCGGAAAGCCTTACAGCCTTCGGAGAATACCGGCGGGCCAGCATCCCGGGAAGATCATCCTGCGGTGAGCAGCCAACCACCGGTAGCTATGACTGCCTTGCTGAAGCAATTATTCGCTGCTGAAATACGGTTGGACGAATCAAAAGTAAGTATGCGGGAAACATTTGAGAACTACGGTATTGATTCTGTCAATGCGATGAACCTTACCCGTGCGCTCGAACAATATACCGGGGCACTGCCTAAAACATTGTTTTATGAATATCGTACACTGACTGCCCTGCAGGAGTATCTATTGCAGGAGTTCCCGGATGCATGGCCGGGAAGCAGGCCTGCGGAAGATATAATATTACCCGCCGGGGACACACAGGTTATTACATCGATACCAATCGTTACACAGGTGTCAATCGTGCAGCAGGATATTGCTATCGTAGGATTAGCTGGTCAATACCCGATGGCGGACACTTTGGAAGCGTTCTGGGAAAACCTGAAAGCAGGAAAGGATTGTATCACGGAGATACCGGCTAACCGGTGGGACTGGCAGGCGTACTTTGATCCGGAAAGAAATAAGGATGGGAAAAGTTATAGCAGATGGGGTGGTTTCCTGGAAGATGCAGATAAATTTGATCCCTTGTTCTTCAGCATCTCTCCGCGTGAAGCGAAGATCATGGACCCACAGGAACGTGTATTTCTGCAGACGGTATGGCATCTGCTGGAAGATGCAGGTTACAGCAAAAAGCAATTGTCCGGCAGTAATACCGGTGTTTTCGTAGGTGTGATGTATGGTCAGTACCAGCTGTATGGCGCTGCACCGGATAACCAGGAGCAGGGTGTTATTCCTTCTTCTTTACATGCATCTGTAGCGAATAGGGTATCCTACTTCTATGACTTTACCGGCCCCAGCATCGCATTGGATACAATGTGTTCCTCTTCTTTAACGGCGATCCACCTGGCCTGTAACAGCCTGCTAAACGGCGATTGCAATCTGGCAGTAGCGGGAGGTGTGAACATCACCACGCATCCGAATAAATACCTGTTGTTAAGCCAATTCAATTTTGCATCCTCAGATGGGCGTTGCCGTAGTTTCGGCGATGGCGGGGATGGATATGTGCCGGGAGAAGGCAGCGGCGCCGTATTGTTGAAACCGCTGCAACAGGCGCTGCTGGACAATGATCATATTTATGGTGTGATAAAAGGCACTGCTGCCAATCATGGTGGCCGCAGCAATGGCTACACGGTGCCAACACCGCTGGCGCAGGCATCGGTAATCGATAAAGCCTTACAGCGTGCAAACGTAGATCCGCAACAGATCAGCTATGTGGAGGCGCATGGTACCGGCACTGCACTGGGTGACCCGGTGGAACTGGCTGGCCTGGTAAAAGCGTTACGCCCTGATGGAAAGCATGCAAACATTTGTTCAATAGGTGCGGTGAAATCAAATATCGGGCATCTTGAATCCGCCGCAGGAATTGCAGGGTTAACCAAAGTATTGTTACAGCTGCAACACAAACAGCTGGCGCCTTCTCTTCACAGCAATGTATTGAACACTAATCTGGATTTTTCAACAACGCCTTTTTATGTGCAGCAGCAGTTGCAAGACTGGGGTACTACGGTTATCCCCACACCTGAAGGGGCCCGCGAGTTGCCACGCCTGGCTGGTCTTAGCTCATTTGGCGCAGGCGGGGCAAATGCGCATCTCATCATAGCCGAATATCCGCAACTACCTGTGACAGCCACCGGGCAGCCGGGAGAGCAGCTGATAGTGTTGTCTGCATTTGATGAGCAGTCGTTGCGCAATGTTGTAAGCGGGTTGATCACCTACCTGGAAGGTAATGTTGTTGCTGTAATTCCTGACCATCTGGAAGATACGCTGAAGCAACTTGCCGCCTTGCTGCTGGATATTTCACCGGAGGAAATAAAACCTGGTATCGCACTGGATGAATATGGTTTCGATACGATGATTACCAGTATATGGTTGACTAAGGCGGGCGAAAAATATGGATTTGATCCGGCGATGTACGATTACGAAGGATGCAGCACCTTAACAGATTATGCCCGCCGGATGGTCGGGCTGTACCGGCTTTCAACGGGTGAAACATCCGGAATCAGTCTCACATCACTGGGGTATACACTCCTGGCTGGCAGAGAGCCGCTGCCGGTAAGGCTGGCGCTGGTTACTGCCAGCATCGGGCAACTGACCGCGCAGCTGAAAGATTACGTTGCTACGGGTACGGCTACACGCCTGTGGACAGGCACGGCAGGCCGGCAGGAAGATGCGGCGTGGCTGGAAATTTCGCAACTGGCCAGACAGGGGCAGTGGGACCTTCTCGCCCAACGCTGGGTAGCCGGCGGCGATATTGATCCTGCACTGGTATTCCCCGCAAAACGGTCCCGTTTAAAATTGCCGCTCTATCCTTTCCGTAAAGAACGGTACTGGGTAAACGAAAAGCCAACACCGTCTCCGGCCGCACCCACCTGGAAATCCGGCAGTGTTAGTAAACGACATCTTATCAGTAGCAACAACCCTGTTATCCGTGATCATGTGGTAAGCGGGCAGATGATATTGCCGGCGGTGGCGTACCTGTTGATAGCTATTGATACCGCTGAAGAATATACCGGCAGAAGAGGATGGCAGCCGGTAAGGGTTAATTGGTTGCAACCTTTTACCCTTACGGGTTCTGACAGCGGTGACCTGCATGCAGTATTAACCAGGTCAGAAGAAGAAATACAATTTACCATTAAAGACAGCTCTGATAAAATATACAGTACAGGCTCGCTGGTTCAGACAACAGCTGCGACATATGAGATACCGTCGCCTCATAGCGGTGGTCAGCAGTTATCTGCGGCAACAGCCTATAAGCAACTGGATGGCAAAGGGCTGGCTTACGGACCCTATTACCGGTTGATAGAACAGGTATCATTCAATGCGCAACAGGTGACCGGCAAATTGCGATTACCGGAAACAGGCATGAATGCAGCTCTGCTGGATGCAGCATTGCAGGTAGTGGCTGCCTGGGTATGCGCTGTTGAACCTGCCGCATCACTGAAGGTGCCGTATGCGCTGTCTGCATTCCGCTGGCATCAGGCGCCTGTTGGGGTAGCCTATATAAGAGCTGTTTCACCGTTGAAAAATACTTATAACATAGATATGCTGAATGAGGATGGACAACTGTGTGCGCAGTTGCAGGGGCTGGAGGTAAAAGAACTGACAGGGAAGAAGGCAGACTGGCCGCTGACTTACTATCAGCCGGTGTGGGAGCACCGGGACCTGTTGTCTGAAAGAACATCGCCATTTGACGAAAATACCGAAGCGGAGTTGCTTTGCGTATTACCGGGAGCATATTCGCCTGTACAGGCATCCGGTTTACGGCGCTGGTTCAGCAGGCCATTGCTGACTGTTACAACCGGGCGCACTATGCGTGAGATAACGCCAGGTCATTGGGAGTTGAATGCAACGGACATCGCTGAATGGACAAAGATACTGACGGAGTATGAAGGCATTAAAAGCATCTGCTGGATCGCTCCGTATCATACAGATGCTGCTACAGCAGACGCGCTGGGGGCCTGCGAAGAAGCTGGCATCCTCTCGTTCCATGCGCTGATAAAAGCG
>NZ_DATLKJ010000258.1:0-15430 GCF_035538455.1 Chitinophaga sp. | reverse complement strand
CAGGCTTTATTATTATGCAGCTTTCACGTAACACCAATGATCCGGAAGTAATCCGTTTTATGATGGATCGTCTCCGGGCGGAGCAGGACGCGGATATTGTTACCGCTATCCAGCAGGATCTGGAGCTAGGTTTATCCATTCCCGGGTACATCAATCTGCAGCAACTTTTTAACAATACTTTATCCATTAACAGTAATGTCAGACGCTCTGCGCTGGCGGCCCTGCGCAATACCAGCAACCCTGCGGTGGAGGAATGGGCCCTTTCACTACTGAAACGTACCGTGAATGATTACGATGTTTACGATATCGCTATGTTGCTGCACAAAACCGGTACCCGCAAAAGCCTGCCCACGCTCAAGCGACTGTTGGAACACCATAGCCAGGATGTAAAAGGTCTTGCTTTTGCGACCATCGCCGATATTGAGAAGGAGAAGGAGGCGATGTTCTATATACGATGCCTGCTGCGCGGTCAACTGAAATTTGAAGCGATGGAGGCTATTTATAAATATGCAGATGAAAAGGCGATCCAGGCGGTGATCACCCGTATCACAGAACTGCTCTCCAAAAGACGTAGCAGTGCGCGGTCTACCATAGAGAACTTCAAACACGGATTTACGGATCTGATGCTGGGCATGGAATTCCTTTTCCGTTTCCGGACTTCCAAACAGGAAGTAAAAAACACCTTCTCGTGGATTACGGAGAAGAGGGCGGAGTACCTGTTGCCGGAGGAAAGAGAATGGCTTCAGCGCAATCTGGCCAGACTGTAACTAGTTTGCTTACAATTAGCGGGTAGCCTTTACCCCTTTACCCCTGGTTGCCCCTTCCTCCCTTTGGTGTGCCTTTCCCCCTTTTGATAATTGAATAAGAAGCAGCTGTTCTTCATACAGCCTGTTGACCTCCTGTATAGTAAAAACAGGTTATACATCATCTTCTCTTTGTTGCATTCATCAAAGAAATCATAGTTTCGCCCTTCAGGAAAATCAAAACAATCAAAAGTTATCGCAATGAATAAAACGATTTTACTGCTGATGACGGGAATGATCATCAGCGGAGCGGAACTTTCCTATGCCCAGCAGCGGACGTATACGATGGCGCAGGCCACTAACGGGCTCCGGCAGGACCTTGCGCCGGAGCGAATCAAACAGTTTGAATGGATACCCGGCGAAGACGCTTATACGAGGGCTGTTACGGCCAACGGCGCGGCGGCATGGGTAAAATATGGTGTTAGTGCCCGGAAGAGCGCAGCTTCCCCCGCTGACACTTTGCTTACTTTGTCACAGTTCAGCAAGCAGCTGTTTGCCGGTGCTAAGTCGCTGCGCGGCTTTCCTGTTATGCACTGGCTCTCTGGCACAGAAGCCTGGTGTAATATTGAGAATACGCTTTACTCCGGCCGTCTGGAAAACGGCGCTATGCAGTTCCATGTATGGTGTACATTGCCTGTTGATGCAGAGAACATTACTGTCAATCCGCAGAGCCGTCAAATTGCCTATACCATTAAGAATAACCTCCTGCTACATAACACCAGCGGTGTTACACAGCAAATTACCAATGATACAGACGTGAACATTGTGAATGGTAAAAGCGTGCACCGTGAAGAGTTTGGTATAGATAAGGGTATTTTCTTCTCACCGAAAGGCGACCTGGTGGCGTTTTACCGCATGGATCAGCGTATGGTGAACGACTATCCGATTGTAGACTGGTCTGTTGTGCCAGCACATGCTAATATCATCAAATATCCGATGGCTGGTGGTAAATCACATGAGGTAACGCTGGGTATTTATCAGCCATCAACACAAAAAACGGTCTTCCTAAAAACCGGAGGTCCGGCAGATCATTATCTCACCTGTGTTACCTGGGCGCCTGATCAGCAGTCGGTATACGTGGCGTTGCTGAACCGCGAGCAGAATCATTTGTGGCTTAACCAGTATAATGCAGTTACCGGAGAGCTGATGAAAACGCTTTTTGAAGAAACGGATAATAAGTATGTACAGCCTACTCATCCGCTTACTTTCATTCCCGGCAAACCGGACCAGTTCATCTGGTGGAGTAACCGTGACGGCTATACGCATTTATACCTGTATAATACGCAAGGTCAGCTGGAACGTCAGCTTACAAAGGGTTCATGGGTGGTGAATGAGCTGGCAGGCTTCCATATTGCAGGCAATGAGGTGGTGATTACTGCTGCCAAAGAAAGCCCGATGGAAAAGCATGGTTACGCTGTGAATCTGAAGACTGCCGCCTTGCGCAGGCTGGATCAGGCTGCAGGGTGGCATGATATCCAGGTGAGTAGCAACGGCGCTTATTTGCTGGACAGCTACAGTGCAGGTAATGTGCCTGGCGTAGCGCAGCTGGCAGCCCTGAGTGGCAAATGGCAGGAGCAGTTGCTGACTGCCGCAGACCCGCTGAGAGATTTCAAGCGTCCTGAAATCCGCCAGGTGACGCTGAAAGCGGATGACGGCACCCCATTATATGGTAAGCTGATCCTGCCGGTTGATTTTGACAGTACACGCCAATACCCTGTGATTGTGTACCTGTATAACGGTCCGAATGTGCAGCTGATACACAATACATTCCCTTACAGCGGTAACCTGTGGTATGAGTACATGGCGCAGCATGGTTATATCATCTTCACGATGGATGGCCGTGGCAGTGCTAATCGTGGTATGGCTTTCGAGCAGGCTACCTTCCGCCAGCTGGGTACTGTTGAAATGAACGACCAGTTGCAGGGTGTTGCCTATCTGAAATCACTGCCTTATGTGAACCAGCAGAAAATGGGCGTGCATGGCTGGAGTTTCGGCGGCTTCATGACTACTTCCCTGATGTTGCGCCACCCGGGCGTGTTTCAGGCAGCAGTGGCCGGAGGACCGGTGATTGATTGGAGCATGTATGAAGTGATGTATACAGAACGTTACATGGATACGCCGCAGGAAAATCCTGAAGGCTATGCTACTTCCAACCTGCTTACAAAAACTAAAAACCTTCAGGGACATTTAATGCTGATACATGGCACCAACGATGATGTGGTAGTATGGCAGCATTCCATTAACTTCCTGAAAGCCTGTGTAGATAATGAAGTACAGGTGGATTATTTTGTATATCCAGGTCATCTGCACAATGTACTGGGTAAAGACAGAACGCATCTGATGCAGAAGATCACGGATTATTTTGATGCGAATCTGAAACTGTGATTTATGTGATTTTTGTGATTGGGATGATGTGCGAAGATTTGAGTGATTGATAGTTTAGTATAATTATAATAATGTAAGAAGGCCTGTACGGTGGTGCGGGCCTTCTTCTTTCTTTTATTTTACAAAGGAGGAGATGGCGTGCCCTTTTCGCGTGTTGGTGGTGGTATAGCGTCAAATAATGGCCAGAAAGGCATTTACGCAAGCGTTTGCGTGTTTAACGCAAGCGTTTGCGTGAGCGGAATGTTAAAATATTTCTTTAACATAGTGGAGCAATTAAGGAAAACGGAGCTGGAAAGACAGCGATTATTATAACAGCGAACAATGAGGTCGAATAGCCTGCCACAGTGCCCACTGTGGCAAGGTTATCGGCGAGAATGCCCCTAACGGTTATGAATAACCAGTTGAGATTCCATGATCATACTTTTATAATCATTTAAAGCATGCTCTCCATTCAGGATTGACAGCAATATGTTGGTAGCTGCCTGTCCCTGTTCGTACGGAAACTGCTCTACAGAAGCGGCGGGAGGGAAGGCAGTATAGCTGCTTACCGGCGTATTGGCGTAAGATACAAAAGTTATATCCTTATTTATAGTCAGTTTTTGTTTCAGGGCGTATTGGACGGCGTCCATTGCTACGTAGTCGTTGAAAGTGACTACAGCAGTGACTTTTCGCTTCAGGGAGAGGAGCTGTTTCATGGCTTCAGCGGTACCTGCGGCGGTGAGGTCTGCACGGACAATCATTTCAGGATCAAACTTGAGGCGGTGTTTGCGCAATGCCTTGATATAGCCACTGGCGCGCTCTTTGCTGGCTACCAGTTGTTCAGGGCCATTGATCATACCGATTACACGGTGCCCTTTTTTCAGCAGGAAATCTACTGCCTGGATGGTGCCTGATTCGAGGTTGCAGGAAACGGAATGTATATCCGGAAGATCGGGGATACGGTCAAAGAAAACGACTGGAATGCGTGCCTGGCGCAGCATTTCGAAGTGCTCATAATTCCGTGTGTTTTTACCGATGGAAACGATGCAACCATCTACACGGTGTTGTTTCATACTTTGTATGATCTGTTTTTCGCGGGCTTCGTCGTCGTGCGACTGGCCGAGCAATACGGTATAGTTATTACTGTAGGCGGTATCTTCGATACCGCTGATAGCGCTGGAAAAAAATGCTTCTGAGAGCTCCGGCAGCAGGATTCCTATTGTAAATGTTTTGCCTTGCTGAAAGAAGATCGCGGTCTCATTGCGTTCATAGTTCATTTCTTCAGCGAGCTGCTTCACTCTTGCTTTCGTCTTTAGCCCAATGCTGTAATGATCGTTTAATGCCCTGGATACGGTAGATACAGAGATATTAAGACGTTTTGCAATTTCCTTTATTGTTGGTTGACCCGAAGAAGCCCCCTTTCTCATACAATGTTCAGCAATTAATGGAAAATAGATACAGCGATATAAAGCCTGCGGCCAAGTTACTTAGTTCCTGTAAAATATTAACGTTTTTTTATGGTTACCTGCCGTTGCAATGCTATCAGGCTTCTGATCAAATATATGATAAAAAATGGCATTTTATTCATATTAGAAACCACTTAGAATAAGGTGGCCATTTGCGCTTCGGCTTGTTATTTGATTAAATTGCGATGCTCGTCCGTTGCAGGCTGTAACCCTATATTACTTATTTGTTAGATGAATAAAAATTAACAATTTATGAAAATTGAAAGATTAGCCTTGCCAGTTGCAGCAATAGCAATATTTGCATCTTGCTCGGCGCCGAGAAAGTTAAGGGAATCAGAAGCAAGAAATGCACGTCTCGACAGTCTTTACAGGGCTAATGCGGCGAGACTCCAGAAATGTGAAGAAGACGCTGCCCGGGCAGCAGCTTCCTATAAAGACAAAGTGCAATCCATGGAAGAACAGCAGACGCAGTTGAAGACCAACAACTCGCAAATGCTGGATCATCTCAAGGAATTGTCTGTTATTTCCAATTCACAGGCAGAAAGCATCAAGAAATCGCTCGATAATATCGGCGCGAAGGATGCCTATATCAAGGACCTGCAGTCTGCCATTGCCCGTAAAGACTCACTGAACATGCAGCTGGTAATGAACCTGAAAGGAGCTATTGGCAATATGGATGATAAGGACATCAATATCAAAGTGGAGAAAGGCGTGGTATACATCGACATCTCCGATAAGCTTTTGTTCAAAAGCGGGAGCTATGAAGTGGCAGACAGGGCCAAAGAGGTACTGGGCAAAGTGGCCAAAGTGCTGATCAACCAGCCTGATATTGAATTCATGGTGGAAGGTCATACGGACAATGTGCCTTACCGTCCGAACGTATTGCTGGATAACTGGGATCTGAGTGTGAAGAGAGCTACTTCTGTTGTGCGTATCCTGCAGAATCAGTACAATATTCCGCCTGCACGCATGACAGCTGCCGGCAGAAGTGAGTTTGTGCCTATTTCTTCGAATGATACTCCCGAAGGCCGCGCTGCTAACCGCAGAACAAGGATCGTGATATTGCCGCAGCTGGATCAGTTCTTCAAGTTGCTGGAGAAGCCGGCGAACTAGGACTGTGATCAGGGTGATTATTTTGATTGTCCTGATGAGTGAAGATTAGGGAGAAGATAATAGATTATAAAAACCAAAGGCCCGCTTAGATTGATGCTAAGCGGGCCTTTGGTTTTTATTTTCACTCATCAGGACAATCAAAATAATCACGCTAATCATAGTTCTACGGGGTGCGTTTATGCGGGCCGTAGTAATAAGTCAGGCTGAACATAAAGTACTGTTGCAGCGCGGTGCTCTGAATCGTTTCTCTGTATGTTTCGTTGAACGTTGTTAGCAGGCTGCGGTTCTGCCGGAGTATATCGTATACATAGAGTTTTGCTTTCAGTGCCTTGCTGCGGGTGAGGTACCTGGAGACCCAGGCATCCAGCAGCGTGTATTTTTGTTTGGCGCCGGTGTTGACGGAATAGTTTACTGCTGAACCGAGATTAATATCCCAGGGGAGATAGGTGCTAACGTTGACGAATATATTATATTTCAGGAAGTCGCTGTAGCTTTCATTTTGTATGGAGTATTTATTGCCGGTATACGTATGCAGCAATACGACAGAGGTTTCGAGGATTTCTTTGCAGGTCATGACGGCTGTCAGCATATTATCGAAAGTGTAAGTGCGGGTGGTGTTGGAAATGGAATTGACCAGCGAGATGCTTTTGTTATGCGTGAATCTGGACATACCGGTAAGGGTGATGCCGGGCTTCTTCAGGCGTGTTGACAGTAATATGTTCGGGCTGATGGCGTAGTTGCCGTTTACGTTGACAGGAATGCTAACTTGTCTGCCCAGCGAGTCTGCATAAATGGCTGTACTCACCGCATTCCGGGAGTAGGAGCCGTCAACGGCGGCTACAAATGTTGTGTTACTGATACTGATAGACGTATAGTTTAATGAAAGCGAATGCATGTACCCGGGTTTCAGATCAGGATTACCGAGCTGGATATACAGCGGGTTCTGGATATTTGCGACTGGCCAGAAATAATTAGGGTCTGGGCGGAAGCTGCGACCGGAGTAGTTAAAGCTGAAAGTTTTATAGTTATCCGGTTTGTAGGAAAACTGAAGACCAGGTTCAAAGTTTGCCTGCCGGTTACGGATCGTTTCTTTAGCGGTTTTATTATTACTGTTGATGTCATTGAATGCTACTCCTGCGTATAGTCCCGCCTGGAAGCGGCCTTTACTGAAGTTCAATCCTGTCATGATATTGTGACTCAATGTCTTGTTCTGAAAGTGGTAGGACAGGGAATCTACCAGTGCGTAATAACCCATTTTATCGTAAGCATAAGCATACTGCCTGTTGCGGGTGAAGGTTTGATTAAGGTTGTATGCGAGTATCAGCAGCCAGGATTTGCTGAGTGGTTCGCGGTAACTCAGCCGTGCATCCAATATGCTGGAGTAGATCTTGGGTTGTACCTGTTGATTGATGGTATCTGGTTTTATATCATTTGAGATATTGTTGAAGTTGAAGTTATATTGGTAGCTATAGTTCCAGTTGGCGCCGAATGCGATGTTAGCAGAGAGCATACGGCCTTGTTTTTTGAACTGGTGTACGTAGTCTACGTTGGTAGTGATATTTTTTTGAATGGAGCTGTCGGCATTGCGGATGATGCCGTTGTTAATGGTGTCTTTTTTATCATTGGTGGTGACGTAGTTACCGTAGGAGGTGTTTAAATTTTTCCGCCGGCTGGCGTCCAGTGCAAAGGTGAGTTTGTTGTTTTGATCGGGCGTATAATCCACGCGCAGGTTAGCCTGTGTGCTGTGTGTATTTTGTTCCCGGTAAGCATTGTTGGTATAAAAGGTATTAGCTTCGCGAAAGATATTTTGCCGTTCTGTGGTTTCATTGTTGGAGGCATTTGTATTATTCTGCATCAGGGAGCCGGATACTTTTATTTCAGGTGTTATATCGAAGTTCATTTGAGTGAATCCTGTCAACGCTTTTATTACACCGGGAATGCCTGTTATATTGGTGAATTCGGTGTTGGCACCGGGTTCCCTGCCGTTGTTGATGTTGTTGAGGTTCACCATCCCGATCAGCATTTTATCTTCGCGGAGCATGTTCATGGTGGCGTTTGCGGCATAGCGGTCATCAGTGCCGTATCCGGCGCCGAGGTTGCCGGTGATACCTTTCCTGGCTTCTTTCCGGATGGTGAGGTTGAGTACTTTGGCGTCGTTACCTGGTTCTACTACACCGCCGAGATTTTTTTTATCGGTGATCTGCACTTTGCTGATCATATCGGCCTTTACTATTTCCATTAACCGTTTAGGGTCCTGCAATACGGGTTTCCCATCGATGTATAATTCTTTGATGGGTTTACCCTGAAAGAAGTAATTGCCATTGGCATCTATGGTAAGGCCAGGCAGTTTTTGCAGTAAATTGTTGAGGGAAGCATTGGCGTGTGTATAGAATTGGTTGGCATCAAATTCGATGGTATCTTTCCTGATAGAGAAGAGGGATTTTTCGCCCTTAATTTCGATGCTGTTAAGTTTGATACTGTTACGTGCCAGCTGTACGTAATCGAGGTTTATTTTTTTTGTTTTCTCTGTGATGATGACCGTATTCATTTCAGACTTGTACCCGATGAAGTTAACGACCAGTCTGTAATTTCCCAGCGGGGGATTTTTGAGTTCGAAGTTGCCTTTGTTGTCGGAGAGGGTCTGGGCTTTGAGTACGGATCTTTCATTATAGAGCAGTACGCTGGCGCCGGGAAGCGGCTGCCTGCTATCCTTTTCATAGACGGTGCCGCTGATTTCTCTTTGTGCAAATAATTGCACTTGTTTGCAGCAAAATAAGATAAGCAATAAGGACAGGCGTTTAACCATAGAATGAGGCGCAATATTGGTAATGAACGTAAACTAATTCTTACCAAAGTGGCAGCGGTTAATCACTTCTTAAAATTATCGTCTTAATACAAATTAGATCAGTGGAGTTTTCTTCCTTAAAATTTTGAATGAAAAATGCTCATCGCAACATTATCGTTCTAACTTTTGTTAACTTACAGATATTCATAAATTTTCACGTATTACCTCGATAACCCGGCAGAGAAAAGCCAACTAAAAAAATCATTCTGAGGATATGGAAAATAACGCTGCGATCCTGAAAACAGCCATCGTCAAGTCACTGAAGGAGCTGCTCCTGAAGGACAATGCCCATGTTAGCCTTGCAGATGCGGTGAAGGACCTGCCGCCAAAATTGCGGGGGGTAGTACCGGAATCGTTGCCGTACAGTATCTGGCAGTTGGTGGAGCATATACGTATAGCGCAGAAAGACATACTGGAATTTTCACGGGACCCCGAATACCAGTCGCCGCGCTGGCCTGAAGGTTATTGGCCGGCGGAGCCGGCGCCGAAGAACGGCGAGGCGTGGGATAGCAGCCTGGCGCAGATCAAGACTGACCTCAAGGCTTTCATATTACTGCTGGAAGCGCCTGATGCCGCGTTGTTTACGCCATTTGCGCATGGCAGCGGCCAGCACCTCTTCCGGGAAGCTGTGCTGATCGCTGACCATACGAGTTATCATACCGGCGAGATAGTGGCTATACGCCGGTTGCTGGGGGCCTGGAAGTAGGCTCAGATACATTTCCACAAGCAATCTGCAAACCATTTTTTGCTGTCCATGAAGCAGGCGACTGGTTTGAACCCGCTTTGGGCGGCGAGTTGTTCTGTTTCTTCCAGTGTGTATTTCTGGGAGATTTCCATATACAGTGTTTCGTGTTCACGGAATGTAAATGCTTTGCCGTCAATGTGTACTACCTGGTTTTCCAGGCTGACGAGGTAGCTTTTGCAGGCGCCTGTAGCGGGGTCATATACGGGGAAATGCTCAAATGCGGAGAGTTTGAAGTCGGCGTGCAGTTCGCGGTTGATGCGTTTCAGCAGGTTCAGATTGAATGCCCTGGTAATGCCGGCGCTATCGTTATAGGCGCTGAGTATCACCTGCGGGTGTTTTTTCAGGTCGAAGCCTGCCAGCAGGAGATCACCTGGCTGCATATAGCTGCGGAGCTGCTGACAGAAATTACGTGCAGCCGTTACCGTGAAGTTGCCAATATTAGATCCCATGAAGAGCAGTATTTTGTTCTTCGATGTATAGTCATTTGCCTGTTGCAGCATCTCGAAGTATTCGCCGTTGAGTCCTTTCAGCTGGAGGCCCGGCAGTATCCCTGGCAGGTTGTTTTCCAGTTGCCGGATTACATTGGAAGAGATATCGATTGGGAAATACGTGTAATCTTTCCCGTTATCCAGTAACTGTTTCAGCAGGTGTTGTGATTTGGTGGCGTCGCCGGCGCCCAGTTCCACAACATCGTATTCGCCTGCGAATTTGTCGAATGCAGCGGCGATGGCGGCAGACTGAGTGGCGAGTATTTCCATCTCACAGTTGGTGAGATAGTATTCATGACATTGCATGATCTGCTGGAACAGCACGTCGCCGGCTGCATCATAGAAATATTTGGAATCCAGGTATTTCTGTGGCGCCGAAAGGCCCTTTATCACATCATGAGAGAAGGTGCCGGTGGTGGTTTTGTTATATACGCTAATCATTTTGCTAGTCTTATTCCGGTGAACTGCCATCTTAGAGCGGGATGGAAGAAATTACGATATGTGATGCGGCTGTGGCCGGGTGGTGTTACTTCGGAGCCTCCTCTTAATACCATCTGGCTGACCATAAACTTCCCGTTGTATTCTCCGATGGGGCCGGGTGCTTTGGCGAAACCGGGGTAGGGTAGGTAGGCGCTCTCTGTCCATTCCCAGCGAAGGCCCCATTGCAGCTGTGGTGCGGCGGCTTCCCATTCAAATTCGGTAGGGAGCCGTAATCCTTTCCAGGAGGCATATGCCGCGGCTTCATAGTAGCTGATATGGCACAGTGGTGCGTCTGGTTGCAGTGGTTGTAATCCCTGCCAGGTGTATTGCATCCATTGTCCATCCATATTGTACCAGTACATGGGTTGCTGTACGTGATTATTCTTCACCCAATCCCATCCTTCTGCGTGCCAGTGACGAAAGTCGCGGTAACCGCCTGCCGTGATGAAATCCAGGTATTCGTTATTGGTAACAAGTGAAGTGCTGATGCTGTAGTCTGAGAGATAGGTTTTATGTCTTCCCAGTTCATTATCGAAACAAAATCCTTCTCCTGCAAATCCTATCTCATACAGGCCGGCTTTTATGTGCAGCCATCCGTCACTATTTGTATTTGCGGCGGGCGACTGGCGTTGCGGATCATAGGCCGGCAGTAAAGGATTATGGCCGAGGATATATTTTATGTCGGTGTACAACAGTTCCTGGTGTTGTTCTTCGTGATTCAGTCCTAATACGAACAGGTCATGCAGTTCAGGCGGGAGGCCCTGTTCCAGGAAGCGGCGCATGCCATTGTCCACATGGCGGCGGTAGCTCATGATGTCTTCCACGGCAGGCCGGCTGAGGTTACCACGGTCGGTACGTATCACGCGGGCGCCTACTGATTCATAGTAACTGTTGAACACAAAATTATATTGCGGATCAAACTCCGTATATCCTTTGGCGTTAGGAAGGAGGATAAAGGTTTCGAAGAACCAGGTAGTGTGACCGAGGTGCCATTTGGGCGGACTTACATCCACGACGGGCTGTACCACATAGTCTTCCGTTTTAAGGGGCGCGCAGATCTCTTCCGTTCGTCTGCGTACGCTTTCATAGTCTTTTATCAATTGCATAAATATGGTGGTTATTTATGATTCACATAATCGCGAAGCGCTGAAATATTATGGATGCGTAACCTGGAAGCCTGTTCCCGGCGCATCATCAGCGCATATGTATTGTTGAAGCCGATTGGTTTCAGCCATTTAATCTGGTATTGTTTCAGAAAGCCATCACTTACATAGTTATATACTTTTTCTTTGTCACTGATGATACTATCAATTGCCGGTTGCGGCGCCTGAAGGATCACCAGCAGGCCGGTGCCGGTATATTCCGGGTACATATCGATCTGGTCGTTGATGAGGGCATTGAAGACGATTTTGGTACCGCCCAGTCCTGTTTTGGTGACAACAGACAGATCGGTGTAACCTTCAATGAGCATTTTATACAGATTGGCGAGGATGTACCCGTCGCCGAAGATTTTCGAGCCGATGCGTACAGTGCCTTTTGCACCGCTTGCTGCGGGTTTCCACAATCCGATTGACAGCAGGAAATCTCTGGCCACCCTGGCGGGGTCCTGTTTCAGGTAATCCACGCGGTAGTTGAGTTCTGTCATAATGCTATCATTAATTGTACCAGAGAGTTTGTTCAGTACAGGTTCCAGTTCCGGGTATTTTTCCAGCACTTTTGTGCGTACGACAGGGGCTGCATAATAGGGTGGAAAGATGTGTTTGTCGTCTTCCAGTACCACCAGGTCAAATGCTTTTCCACGGCCGTCTGTGCTGCTGCCGCTGATTACGTCGAGTTTTTTTTCATAGGCAGCTTTATACATGATCATATCGCTGATTACGAGCGTGCGCATGTGTAGTCCGTATACTTTTTTTAATCCGATGTCACCGTCTTTACGGCCCATGAATTCAGGTGTGAAACCGGCCAGGAGCCGGCTGCTATAAGCGGCAGGCAAGAGGTAGAAGGATGATAGTCCGAGCAACAATACGGGCATAGCCAGCAATATCCTGCGGGATCTTTTTATGTTGATGCGCTGGAGCAGGGAGATCAGCGAGTCGAACAGGATAGCCAGTAGTGCGGCGGGGATGGCGCCTGCAAGGATCATATTGCTGTTGTTGAGTGCGATGCCGCCGAATATGAATTCTCCCAATCCGCCAGCTGCGATATAGGCGGCGAGTGTTGCTACGCCTACGTTGATTACTGTGGCGGTGCGTATCCCTGCCAATATCACCGGCATGGCGAGGGGCAGTTGTACGCGGCAGAGCATTTGCCAGTTACTCATGCCCATGCCCCTGGCTGCTTCTGTGACGCTGGCATCTACACCGAGTATTCCTGTGTGGGTATTGCGGATCACTGGTAGCAGGGCATACAGGAAAAGCGCTACGATGGCGGGTTTGGGGCCAATCCCCAGTAAGGGGATCATGAAGCCGAGTAAGGCAATGCTGGGGATGGTCTGCAATATGCCTGCGACGCCCAGCACCAGGGAGGCCATTTTTTTCCTGCGGGTGATGGCGATGCCCAGTGGTACGCCGATCATCACTGCCAGCAGAACGGAAATGAAAGTAAGACCGGTGTGGGTAAGCGTTTGTTCCAGTAATTTGCCTGACTCCTGCCGGAGAAAACCGAAAAAGCTCTCAACTGTTTCCATAACTGATTACCGGTTTTTATATGCAGCAATAGCATTCATGAGGGCGTCGCCGCCGATATTTTTCACACTCCCGTTTTGTGTGGCCTGCAACGGGCCTTCAGCCAGCCTTTCCAGTGCTTCCCAGCAATTATTTCCGCTGCTGAGGCGAGGTTTTGAAGCTTCATTGCCGGCGTCGGGGAGATACGTCCATATGTCTGACAGCAGCAGTGACTTCAGTTCCAGTTGCAGTCGTTGTTTATCGAGGAATGATCGCACAAAATCGTCTGAAGGCCTGAAGAGCAGTTCTGAAGGGGTTCCCAGTTGGAGGATACGTCCTTCATTCATGATACAGATGCGTGAGCCCAGTTCAAAAGCTTCTTCTATATCATGGGTAACAATAATGATGGTCTTGCTGTTCAGTTCATCGAGCGTTTTAAATTCTCTGCGGACGCTGATGCGTGTGAGCGGGTCCAGTGAGCCGAATGGTTCGTCCATCAGCAATACCGGAGGATCTGCTGCCAGCGCGCGTGCCAGTCCTACGCGTTGTTGCTGGCCGCCGCTCAGTTGTGCCGGATAAGCTGTTGCGTAGGTGTCTGCCGGGAGGTGGAGTTTTTCCATTAATGCCAGTGCACGCGTATGCATACGTTTTTTGTCCCATCCGAGCAGGCGGGGAACGGTACTGATATTTTCGATTACTGTGTAATGAGGGAAAAGGCCGTTGTTCTGCAATACATATCCTATGTTTTTGCGGAGGCCTTCGGGTTTTTGGTCGTTGATATTTTTTCCGTTGATGAGAATATTTCCGTTGTCGGGTGATATGAGCCTGTTGATCATGCGGAGGGTAGTGGTTTTGCCACAGCCGCTGGTGCCGAGTAATACCAGTGTTTCCCCTTGTTGGACCTCAAAGGAAATATCATCCACTGCTTTTTTATTATGAAGAAAAGATTTCGAAACATGTGACAATGTGATCATAGGAAGCATCGCTGATGGGGAAAAATATACTCAGATTGGTCTTATTTTTCCAGTGTCATAAATAAATTGTTGAGCGCTTCTGCGTACAGCGGGTGGGCGAAAACCATTTCGCGTACCTGCGTAGCCGTTATACCGCCCAGCATAGCCATCTGAAGGATGGTCATTATCTCGCCGCCTTCAGTGCCTACGATGGCTGCGCCGAGGATCTGGTCTGTGTGTTCATGTACTATTGCTTTCATAAAGCCCTGTGTGTTGCCTGTTTCTATTGCCCTTGCTACTTTATCCATGCTGAGCGTGGCTATACGTATCGGGTAGCCTTCTTTTCTGGCCTGGTTTTCAGACAATCCTATGCGTCCCAGTTGCGGATCTGTAAACATACAGTATGGGAGCTGTCTTGATTTTGTTGACATGGCAGCTTCCCCGAACAGGTTTTTATAGATGATGAGATGATCGTTGTAGGAGATATGTGTAAAAGCGGGTCCAGGTTTTACATCGCCGAGTGCGTAAATGCCCTGGATGTTTGTTTCCAGCCGGTCGTTGACTTGTATATATCCTTTTTCATCTGCGGTTACATTCGTTTTGCTGAGACTCAGTGCTGCCGTGTTGGGTCTGCGTCCTGTGGCAACCAGCAGGTGAGAGGCGGAGAGCGTTCTGGTGGTGGTAACAGAGCGGACATGCACCAGTATCTCTTTGTCTCTTTTGCTGATGCCGGTTGGTTCGGTGGAGGTATACACCTGGATGCCTTCATCTTCGAGGAAGTTCCTGATAACGGCGGCTACGTCAGCATCTTCTTTGGAAACCAGTTGCGGTGAGGTTTCCAGTACTGTAACGTTGCTGCCTAAACGTTGATAGAGTTGTCCCATTTCCAGTGCAATATAACTACCGCCGAGGATAATAAGATCAGGAGGTACCACTACTTCATCCAGCAGGGAGGTGGAAGTGAGCCAGGGAACATCCTGCAGGCCCGGAATATCCGGTATATGCGGGCTTGCGCCGGTGTTGATGAAAATGAGATCAGCGGAGAGGGTACGTTCGCCGCCGTCATGCAATGCCACTGTGATGGTTTTGTGACCGCTGAATGCAGCGCTGCCGTGAATGATGTGCACGCCGTTCTTTTCCATGTTGCGGATGGTACCATTTCTGAAGCGCAGCACAATATCATCTTTACGCGCTACGATGGCGGGAAGGTCTATTGTATAGCCTCTGCTGATGATGCCGAGTGACTTGCTTTCTGCGATTGTGTGGGCTACTTTGCCGCTGGCTATCATGGCTTTAGTTGGAGTACAACCGTCGTTGATGCAGGTGCCGCCGAGATATCTTTGCTCAATGAGCGCTGTTTTTTTGCCTTTCAACGCCAGCTTTTTTGCCAGTGGGTTACCGCCTTGTCCTGAGCCAATTACAATTGCGTCAAACTTTTCCATACTGGTTTTTTTTATAAGCGGAGCCAAAGATTATACCATGAGGGGCGACGTAAATTTATGTAAAATTT
>NZ_DATLKJ010000257.1:0-11814 GCF_035538455.1 Chitinophaga sp. | reverse complement strand
ATTGTCTTCCACATGGTCTGGAATACACCGGTAGAGCCGGTAAAGTGGATACCTGCGAAATGAGGATCAGAGAAACAGATGTCACCGATCAGCGGACCACCTGCATACACAAGGTTGATCACGCCCTCGGGCAGACCCGCTTCGATCAGGATCTTCATGATCATATTCGCGGCGAACACCTGTGTATTGGCAGGTTTCCATACTACCACGTTTCCGCACATTGCTGCGGAGGTAGGCAGGTTACCTGCGATAGCGGTGAAGTTAAAAGGAGTAACGGCCAGCACAAAACCTTCCAGCGGACGGTATTCAGTCCTGTTGTGGATACCAGGCGCGCTAACTGGCTGCTGGCGGTATATTTCGCTGAGGAAATGTACATTGTAACGGAGGAAGTCGATCAGTTCACATGCGCTGTCAATCTCAGCCTGGAAGGCATTCTTGCTCTGCCCCAGCATGGTAGCAGCATTCAGGTGATAGCGGTATTTGGTGGCGATCAGATCGGCAGCGCGCAGGAAGATACCGGCACGTTGTTCCCAGTCCATGTTAGCCCATTTTTCACGTGCTTCAAGTGCTGCAGTAATAGCAGCTTTCACATGTTCTGCCTTACCCTGGTGGAAATGACCCAGTTTATGTTTTATCTCATGTGGCGGACGGATATCAATAGTATCGCCAGTACGCACTTCTTTACCACCAATATACATCGGTATATCAGCCACCTCTGCTTTAAATGCGGCCAATTGCTTTTTCAACGCTGCTCTTTCCGGCGTTCCGGGTCCATAACTTAACACGGGCTCATTAGCGGGAGCTGCATACTCGAAATATCCTGTATTCATTTAATCAGATTTATTTGGTGTATCAATAAATGAAAATAAGTTTCCGCCGCAAATTTACGCCTAATTTGCAGCAGAAACCTACCAATTATTTGCCTCTTGTTATTAATTATTGTCCTCCTCCTTCTGCATCATGAGGTAGGCTTTGATAAAGCCATTAAGATCCCCGTCCATAACGGGTCCTACGTTACCTACTTCATGATCGGTACGGTGGTCTTTGATCATCTTGTAAGGATGGAAAACATAAGAACGGATCTGTGATCCCCATTCGATCTTCCGCTTATTGGCGTTAGCGGCATTCTTCAGTTCTTCTCTCTTTCTCAGTTCTTCCTCATACAAGCGTGATTTCAACATGGTGAGCGCCTTTTCGCGGTTCTCACCTTGTGTACGTGCCTGCTGGCACTCGATGATAATCCCGGAAGGAATGTGTTTTAACCTAACGGCGGTTTCCACCTTGTTTACGTTCTGTCCGCCCTTACCTCCCGATCTGTAGAATTCCCATTCCAGATCCGCCGGGTTCACCGCGATCTCAATGTTGTCATCTACTAACGGGTACACATACACGGAGGCAAAAGAGGTATGCCGGCGCGCATTGGAATCAAAGGGCGAAATACGCACCAGACGGTGTACACCACTTTCAGCCTTCAGGTGACCATAGGCAAAGTCGCCATCAAACTCCAGCGTAGCTGATTTGATACCGGCGCCTTCTCCATACTGTGTGTCGATCTCTGATACTTTCCAGCCTTGCTTTTCGCCATACATACGATACATGCGCAATAGCATCTCAGCCCAATCCTGGCTTTCGGTGCCGCCTGCGCCGGAGTTAATCGTAAGTACTGCGGGCATTTCATCTTCGGGCTGGTTTAAGGTCGACTTAAATTCCAGATCCTCCAATGCTGCCAGTGCTGCACCGTATGCCTGATCCACTTCTTCTTCAGCGGCTTCGCCTTCTCTGAAAAAGTCGTTCAGCACACTGCTGTCTTCAATAGCAGTATGCACTGAATCATAAAGGTCAACCCAGTATTTGTTTACTTTGATTTCCTTCAGGATGGAAGTTGCTCTGGCATTATCATCCCAGAATCCGGGGGCCAGGCTTAGTTGTTTGTCGTTTTCTATTTTAGCTAATCGGTCAGGGACGTTAAAGAAAACCTCCCAGGACATAAAGACGGTCCCTCATAGCTTTAAGTTGCTCTGCTGTCATAGCGGACAAATGTATATAAAAAATATCAGATTGTGTGCATCACATTCAATCATGCTAACTTTTATTTATAACCTTTAGCACAATTTTTGCTAAAATAGCGCCTGATCAGTAACCATTTCTTTGCATCAGTAAACTCGTCGGTGTATTATGGTATCCCATGAAACCCTTTACTACAAAAACAAATCGGTGTTCAATGCCATTGCATTCATCGTGATGATTGCAGTGAATGCGCTGGCCATAACGATTCCCATCAACGGAAAAAGTAACGGCGAAATATCTGCAGAATTCCCCAATCTCTTCACCCCCGCCGTATTCACATTCAGCATATGGGGCCTGATCTACTTACTGCTGCTGGCTTTCATCATATGGCAATTATGGATGGCTTTTTCAGGCAAACAACCAGAAATGTTATCAAGGGTGATGCACAGGATGAAAGAATGGTTCCTGATAACATCTATTCTCAATGCAGGCTGGCTATTTGCCTGGCATTACTATGCCATCCCGGTTACTATGGTACTGATGATCGCATTACTGGCATCACTCTATATCATTCATCTGAATTTCGGTATTGCTGTTATACCTGTATCGCAGGAAGAAAAATATTTCATACAACTCCCCTTTAGCATCTACCTTGGCTGGATCTGTATTGCGGCTCTCGCCAACCTGTCTGTGCTGTTCCTCTACCTGGGATGGACACCCGGTGTAAAGGAACAGGTATACACGGCTATCACCATGATCGCTGTCGGCACGCTGATCAATATATACATGATATTCCGCCACAACAATATCATTCATGCACTTGTTGCTATATGGGCTTTCTATGGCATTATCGTCAAGCGCAAATCAACAGATGTAATCGCGCATGAGCCCATTGTACACGCCGGTATCATTGCCATCGGGGTTATTGCCGTAGCTATCTCCTGGCAGTTTTACAGGAAACAGAAATCATAAATCATTAATTCTAAAAGCCTATTTTTGAGGCGCAAATAATATCAGCTATATGTTTCCATCTAACAGTCCTGTTGCCACCAAATCGTGGCAGGCATTGCAGAAGCATGCCGAAGAAATGAAAAAGGTACACATGCGTGCCTTGTTTATGGAAGACAAGGAACGTTTCAGCACGTTCTCCCTGAAGTTTGAAGATATCCTCTTTGACTATTCCAAAAACCTGATCACCGACGATACAAAGAACCTGCTGCTGACGCTGGCTGATGAAAGTGGCGTATCTGCCGCCATCAAAGCAATGTTCGGAGCAGAAAAGATCAACGTCACTGAAAACCGCGCTGTATTGCATACTGCGCTCCGCAACTTTTCCAACAAACCCGTGATGCTCGACGGCCGCGATGTAATGCCGGATGTAAAGAAAGTGCTGGGCAAAATGGAACACATCTGCCGCCAGGTACATACCGGCGAATGGAAAGGATATACAGGCAAGCCTATACGTTATATCGTAAACATCGGCATCGGTGGCTCCGACCTCGGCCCCGTTATGGTTACTGAAGCACTGAAGCCTTACTGGAAAGAAGGCATACAGCCCTACTTTGTATCCAACGTTGACGGCACACATATTGCCGAAACGCTGAAGAAGATCACGCCTGATGAAACCCTCTTCCTCATTGCATCTAAAACCTTCACCACGCAGGAAACCATGACCAACGCACATACTGCGCGCAACTGGTTCCTGGAACATGCAAAGGATGAAAAATATGTTGCCCTGCACTTTGCAGCGCTCTCCACCAACGAGAAAGCTGTGAAGGCATTTGGTATTGATACCAACAACATGTTCGAATTCTGGGACTGGGTCGGCGGCCGCTATTCTCTGTGGTCCGCTATTGGTCTGTCTATTGCACTGACCATCGGCTACGACAACTTCGTATCACTGCTCGATGGCGCACATGCGGTAGATAATCACTTCACCACCGAACCACTGGAAAGAAACATTCCCGCAATCATGGCGCTGGTGGGCATCTGGAACGGTAACTTCCTGGGCGCCGCTACAGAAGCTATCCTGCCGTACGACCAGTATATGCACCGCTTTGCCGCTTACTTCCAGCAAGGTAATATGGAAAGCAACGGTAAACATGTAGATCGTACAGGCGTTAACGTTAGTTACGAAACCGGTCCCATTGTATGGGGTGAACCAGGTACTAACGGCCAACATGCCTTCTATCAGCTGATACACCAGGGTACACGCCTGATCCCTTGCGACTTTATTGCGCCTGCCATCAGTCACAATCCTATCGGTGATCATCACGTGAAGTTGCTCTCTAACTTCTTCGCACAAACCGAAGCACTCATGAACGGCAAAACAAAAGAAGAAGTACTCGCAGAGCTGCAACAGGCCAATACATCCGAAGAAGAGATCAACCGCGTATTACCTTACAAAGTGTTCACCGGCAACCGTCCTTCCAACTCCTTCCTAGTAAAGGAGATCACACCGCGTTCCCTTGGTTCGCTGATCGCACTCTACGAGCATAAGATATTTGTGCAGGGCGTTATCTGGAACATCTACAGCTTTGATCAATGGGGCGTTGAGCTGGGCAAGCAACTGGCTGGCAAGATCCTTCCGGAACTGCAGCATGATGAGCAAGTGCTTAATCACGATGCCAGCACAAATGGGTTAATCAATGCATTTAAGCAGATGAGGAAATAGTTTCTCGCTTGGTGAGAAATAGAAACATCAATAAAAAACCCCCGGAGAAATCCGGGGGTTGATTTTATATTTTCGAGTAAAAAATATTACCATTTGTCTACGTCTTCAGCGCTATGTGACGGGGTAGCAACAACTGACGCTGCTTCTACAGGTGTTTCTACAGCTGCAGCCACTTCAGTTGAAGTTTCGCCTTCTGTATCATCCTGCTCTTCCTGCACATAATCGTGATTGTAGGCATCAAAATCGAAATCGGGCATCAACTCTGTTTTTACGTAGTTGATGGTTTCGGTCAATGCGTTCAGGAACTTGTTGAAGTCTTCCTTGTACAGGAATACCTTGTGCCTGTCGTAGCCGTTGTCATTAAAACGTTTCTTACTTTCTGTGATGGTCAGAAAGTAATCGTTTCCCCGAGTGGTCTTTACATCAAAGAAGTACGTTCTTCTTTTGCCCGCTTTCAATCGTTTAGAAAAGATGCTATCATTGTTTCTTTCCTGTTGATTGTTGTTTTCGTACGCCACAGTTGATAGATTTAAGTGTTAACGAATCAAATCCTGTTACAATAAGAGACAAATATACTATTGTTTTACAAATATCAAAATATTTTTAAATGATTTTGATAAAAGGTGTAAAACTCCCGTAACCGGCCGTAGCCGGGCTTATCCAAGACAATGATTGTTACTCAGTTACATTTTCTTCCTCTCCGGATTGCTGACGCGTATACAATTCTGCGTAATATCCATTCGATGATAATAATTCTTCATGCGTCCCCTCTTCTACGATTTTCCCTTCGTCCAGCACGATGATCTTGTCAAACTCAAAGAGGGCAAAGATCCTGTGCGTAATGATAATAGCTGTTTTATTTTTCAGATAGGCGTAAAGGTTACCGATGATCTCTTTCTCCGTGCGTGCATCTACAGCAGAGAGGCAGTCATCAAAGATCAGGACGTCGGGGTTCTTGATCAGTGCACGGGCAATAGAGATACGCTGCTTCTGGCCACCACTGAGGGTTACACCCCTCTCTCCTATCTCCGTATCAAAGCCTTCGTTGAAGCCGAGGATATCCTTTTCTACAGATGCCTGCCTTGCCGCCAGCTGCACAGACTGCATATCCGCTGCAGGATCACCAAACCGGATGTTGTTGGTGATACTGTCAGAGAACAGGAAGACGTCCTGGGGCACATAGCTGATCTGCGAGCGGAGGCTCTCCAGACGCAACTTCCTGACATCATAATCATCCAGCATCACACGCCCCTGCTGCGGATCATACATGCGTATCAGCAGCTGAGCCAATGTACTTTTACCGGAACCAGTACGACCTATTACCGCTACTTTCCGGCCCGGCTCAATACGCAGGTTCACATTGCTGAGCGCGGTAATACCCGTATGCTGATAAGTAAACGTTACATTCTCCAGGCGGATACCGCCGGCTGTCTCCGCTGACACCGCTTCCGGGCTGTCTTTAATCTCCGGTTGTATCTGTAAAAATTCGTTTATACGTTGTTGTGAGGCCGCCGCCCGCTGCACCATCGTGGCTACCAGCCCGATAGACAGGAAGGGGAACATCAGCATGTTCACATAAATGACAAACTCCGCCAGGTTACCCACTGTGATATTACCATGTATCACCTGTATACCGCCGATGCAGATGGTGATGATCACGCTCAGTCCTATCATCAGCGCCATAATAGGCTGGAAGAGTGCATCCGTCTTGGCCAGGCTGATAGAACTTTTCTTATATGTTTCACTGGACTCCTCAAAATGCTTCGCGCTGTCGTCTTCCTGCACATACGATTTGATCACACGGATCCCGGAATACGACTCCTGTGCAATGGAAGTGATATTGGATAACTCAGCCTG
Source organism: Chitinophaga sp. (assembly GCF_035538455.1). Classification (GTDB taxonomy): domain Bacteria; phylum Bacteroidota; class Bacteroidia; order Chitinophagales; family Chitinophagaceae; genus Chitinophaga. The sequence goes on along the minus strand of NZ_DATLKJ010000257.1, from coordinate 5,276 downwards.
TATCTTTTCACTTTTATGATGCACGATGCGGTTCACATAGTAAATGGTAAATGCCAGGAAAGGCAGCGGCGACAAGGTATACAACGTAAGCACCGGGTTCACGTCCATCATCAGATACACGATGATCACGATAAGGAACAAGGTGCGGGACGCATACATAATGGCTGGCCCTACGTACATGCGTACCCGTGATACATCCTCCGTAATACGGCTCATGAGATCACCGGTACGGTGCATCTTAAAAAAGCCAAGGTGTAACCGTTGATAATGCTGATAGATCTCGTTCTTCAGATCATATTCAATATAACGGCTCATAACAATGAGCGTTTGTCTTTGCAGAAAGAGAAAGAAACCGCTCAGCAAGGCAAACAGCAGGATACTAACACCATAGAAAGCTAGTACCTGTGAGAAGGATGAACGGAAAGCGCCTTTAAGATGTGTGTCGCTCAGCATACGGTATTCATCCAGGTTGTGTGACAGCAGATCAAAGATCTGGCGTACAAAGATGGGCTGGAAAATGCTGAACACAATGGATATGGCGGTAAACAAAAGACCCAGTATGAGTCGCCATTTATAAGCCAGGAAATATTTATTCAGTGCGGCAAGATGTTTCAACGGCTAATCTATTTACGTACAAAAATAGGGCAATATATGGCAAAAAAAATCCTGTTATGGAAAACCCATAACAGGACTATATTTACATCAGTAATATTAGTTCAGGCTCTTCAGCGTTTCAACGATTTTCGCTTCTGCTGCGGCAGTACCCACATCTTCTTTCACAAAAGAATGGCCGGTGATGTTTTCAAACAGTTCGATATATCTTTCGCTTACGCTGTTGACAAATTCATCTGTCATTTCAGGCACCTGCTGTCCTTCTTTACCCTGAAACCCGTTTGCCATCAGCCATTCGCGCACAAACTCTTTACTGAGCTGCTTCTGTTGCTTACCGGCTTTCTGGTTTTCTTCATATCCTTCTGCATAGAAATAACGGGAAGAGTCTGGCGTGTGGATCTCATCGATCACGTAAATAGTATCGCCTATCTTACCAAATTCGTACTTGGTATCCACGAGGATCAGGCCGCGCGCTGCTGCCATTTCTTTACCTCTCTGGAACAGGGCCAGCGTGTATTTTTCCAGTCGCTCGTAATCCTCTTTGCTCACAAGACCCCGGGCAATGATCTCTTCGCGGGAGATATCTTCGTCATGACCTTCATGCGCCTTGGTAGTAGGCGTAATGATAGGCGCCGGGAAGAAATCGTTTTCTTTCAGTCCTTCAGGCATAGTAACCCCACAGAGTACACGTTGTCCGCTCTTATAGGTCCTCCAGGCATGGCCGGTGAGGTTTCCTCTTACCACCATCTCAACCGGGAAAGTTTCACATTTCAAACCTACCGTTACATTCGGCAACGGCGTTGCCTTTACCCAGTTGGGAACGATATCTTTAGTCGCTTCCAGCATAATGGCCGCCACCTGGTTCAATACCTGCCCCTTATAGGGAATAGGGCGGGGCAACACTACGTCGAATGCAGAGATGCGATCGCTCACTACCATTACCATCAGCTTATCATCAATGGTATACACATCACGTACTTTTCCCTTGTAGAATGCAGTCTGGCCCGGGAGTTTGAAATTTGACCCTAACATGAATAGAAATAATTAATAATTAAAGATTTGAAATCGCTGTTATGCCGTGCAAAAGTAATCACGAAATCATTCACTTGTTTATTTTCTTATTCAGATATTCTTCCCCGTTGGGGAAAACTGTTTTTTGCGGATAATGATAATATTACGGAAGATGATCATGCAGGAGAAGACAGCTGGACGCTGCTGCCTGCATATGGGCGCAGCAGACTGACTATTACATCATTTTCGGGATACTGGGTAAGGTATTCCCGCAGGGCGTCGGTATTGCCGGTATCGAGATGGAGCGGCAGGTACCCCATTCCATAGAAGCGGCCTTTCTCCAGTAGAATACAGCTTCGCTCTCCGCTGTGGCGGCCTTTATCGATAATCGTTACGGACGGCTGCTGTTGTTGCAGGAAGGCGATAGCCGCTTTCACGCGCTCATTGTAGCTGGCGGCGGCTTCCTGGTGCTCACAGGCGCCATGGCAGGTGGCAGCCGTAATACCGGTACAGGTGCCGTCGTTCTTCTGCAGGAAACACAATTTCGGACACAGCTCAAATTCGCGCACCAATGTGCGTAACAACCGATGGCCATCCACCAGGAGGTTGAAGCTGTGCAGGGGGTTGGAATACTTCCGCTTCTTTTCTATTACCAGCCGCATATAGCCGTGCTGGTCTTCAAAAAGGTAAAAGCCGTATTTGAATTCCACCCGCTTCTGGGCATAGTTGAAAATCGGCCACAGACGCTTGATCTCCACAGACTCCAGAATGCCAGCCATCAATTCAGTGGCGGTGACCTGGTAGGTGATATTATGAATCGTACGCAGGAAGTTCTGCCGTTGCCGGCTGGAATTATGCCCTGTAAAATGGCTGTTGACACGCTTCTTCAGGTTCTTCGCCTTCCCTACGTATACAATTTTTTCTTTATGATCGTGGAAATAATAGACGCCCGGCGCATCCGGCAGCTCCTTCACTTTTTCAGGGGATAGGTTTGGCGGCAGGAACTGCTCTTTGGACCCGGCTTTCAGGGCGCCGGCAATAGCGTTCTCCTTATCATTCTCCAGCAACAGGGCAAATAACTTCACGGTAGCCTCCGCGTCACCTGCCGCGCGGTGCCTGTCTTTCAACGGGATATTCATCTGGCGGCAGAAATTGCCCAGGCTATAGGAAGGCAATCCCGGGAAGATCTTGCGGCCCAGCCTGACCGTACAGAGCTTTTTTGAATGCAGCTCAAACCCGGCGGCAGCCAGATGATGCTTGATGAAGGAGTAATCGAAATTGACATTATGCGCCACGAAAATGCGGTCACGCAGCAACTCAAATACAACAGGAGCCACAGCCTCAAAGGGTGGCGCATCAGCCACCATACTGTTGCTGATCCCCGTAAGGGACTCAATGTAATAAGGAATGGCCCCCCCCGGATTCACAAGAGTCTGATAATGTTCCGTAATCTCTTTACCGTCAAACAGGTATATGGCGATCTCCGTTATGCCATTGGCGCTGGCATAGCCCCCTGTGGTTTCTATATCTACTACTGCATACACCTTACAAAGATAGTGGTTAGCCGTTAGTTGTCGGAAGCATTGATTATTTTTTATGCTACTTTCTTTATCCGGATAATGCAGGCGGTTCAAAGTAGTATCAGGGACCCGCACGATGCCAGACACCGGCAAACAATTTTCTATGTATAACGTTTATTTTATTTGAAAATTTCCGTACATCATCTGCCTGCGAACTTCCTGACAGTAAATTTATTAACTTTAATAACTCTCTTAAATAGTACATCAATAAAAGTATTTTATCCATTTATCACGATATAATATTGTCGGACATTTACATCGTCATTCAACTTTTTCATTTCATTAAAACTAAAATGCAAACAATCTATGGCAAAGCAACAATGGGTATCAGACGCAGATCACAGTGAACTTGGATTTAAGATCAGACATCTTATGATTACTAACGTAAGCGGTAAGTTCACCAACTTCCAGGTGGAAGCGGAAACTGATGAGGAAGACTTCCTCACCGCTAAAACCAAAGTGTCTGTAGATGTAGATTCTGTCTCCACAGGCAACACACAACGTGACGAGCATCTGCGTTCTCCTGAATTCTTTGATGTGAACAAATACAGGAACATTTCCTTTGTTGCAACAAAATATGAAAGCATAGACAACGATGGCTCTTACGCTTTATACGGAGATCTCACGATCCGCGACATCACCAAAAGCATTAAACTGGACGTGGAATTCGGCGGTGTGGTAAAAGATCCATGGGGTAATACCAAAGCCGGTTTTACGATCAATGGGAAGATCAACCGCAAAGACTTTGGCCTCACCTGGAACGGCGTTACCGAAGCGGGCGGCGTAATGGTGAGTGATGAAGTGAAGATCATGTGCGAAGTACAATTATTGAGAAAATAGTTACCAGCTGTTGGCCTTTAGCCGCTGATTGCCAGAAGCGAAAGGCTAACAGCTAAACCCTAACAACAATACATATGGATCAGGCAATAACTGGGCTGCATCATATTACCGCCATTGCCGGCAACGCCCGCAGGAATTATGACTTTTATACGAGAGTACTGGGATTAAGATTTGTAAAGAAGACGGTCAACTTTGATGATCCACATACCTATCATTTTTATTACGGAAATGCAACCGGTGAACCGGGTACTATCCTGACATTCTTTCCCTGGGAAGATATAGCACTGGGACGGCGCGGCACTCATATGGCTACAGAAATAGGCTATTCTGTACCGGAGGGCAGCATCGACTTCTGGCTGAAACGCCTCGAAGCAGAGAATATTATTTATAACAAGCCATCCGCTAAATTCGGCGAGATATACCTCACCTTCCTGGATCCTGATGGGCTGAAGGTGGAGCTTACCGTACCGGAAAAAACTGACAACCGCGTTCCGTGGGAAACACCGGCTATCACTGAAGCCAATGCCACCCGCGGCTTCCATCATGTTACACTGACCCTTGAAGATATTCAGCCTACAGCAGATCTGCTGGTATCGATGTTTGGCTACCAGCTGCAGAAACATCATACCAACCGGTATCGCTTCGGCACACCCGCCAACGAATACGGTGGCTACATTGATCTCGTGGAAGCCAAAGGCGAACCACGCGGACACGTAGCTGGCGGCAGTGTTCACCACATCGCCTTCCGTATGAAAGACGATGCCACACAAATCCATTACCGCCAGCTCCTTGCGGAGCGCGGACTGCACGTCACAGAACAACTGGATCGCAAATATTTCCGCTCCGTATATTTCCGGGAACCCGGCGGCGTACTGTTTGAACTCGCAACAGATGCTCCCGGCTTTACCGTAGACGAATCTTCTGCCGAACTGGGCACACACCTGATGCTGCCCGATGAGTTTGAAGCGAAACGTGCGGAAATAGAAGCGCACCTTGTAAAACTGGATTGATATGGGCTTCCAGCCATTGAAATATAAATGGCTTACAGATGATTTTAAACAGACAAAATACATGGACGAAGAAGTAAAGGTAAGTATTGAAAATACCCCTTACCAGGTTTCAATAGAAGCCCGCGATCACCGCTGGCTGGCCGACGAGCCATACGATGTGGGCGGCGATGACACAGGCCCCAACCCCGGAGAACTGCTGCTGAGCAGCCTGGGATCATGCACT
>NZ_DATLKJ010000256.1:0-4179 GCF_035538455.1 Chitinophaga sp. | reverse complement strand
GGAGCAGAACAATATACCCGTGATACAGAGGTCCGCTACCAGGAAGGAAAAAGAATGATAAAAAAAGTAGAGGCGATAACTCTACAAGATGCCAGGGAGGATCTCCGTGTTAAAGAAGGAGGCGTATATCTGATAACGGGTGGCGCCGGCGGATTAGGAAGGATCTTTGCCGGTTATATCAGCCAAACCCCGGACACACATTTGATCCTCACCGGGAGAAGTACGTTGACGAAGGAAAAAGAAGAAGGATTAGCCGCAATACCCAATATGGCGTATTTCCAATGCGATGTAAGCAATCCTGAGGAAGTAACCAACCTGATAGCTACCATTAAAACACGTTATGGAAAGCTGGATGGCATTATCCATAGCGCGGGCGTAATCCGGGATAGCTTTATCATCAATAAAACAGAAGAGGAAATAATGGAAGTCCTGCTACCCAAAATAGCGGGTGCTAAGCTTCTTGATGAAGCAACAAAGAATGATCCTCTTGATTTTATGATATTATTTTCTTCTGTAGCAGGAGTATTAGGCAACGCCGGACAAGCCGATTATGCGTCTGCCAATGCATGGTTGGATAACTACGCACATTATCGCCGGGAGGAACAAATGAAAGGAAAGCGATATGGTAAAACATTGAGTATTAACTGGCCATTGTGGAGAGCAGGCGGTATGCATATTACGGCGGAAAGTGAAGCGTATCTTGAACGACAATGGGGGATGTTGCCGCTGCCTACAGCTGAGGGTATCTGTGCTTTTGAAGCATTACTGGGGTCCGTATCAGGACAGGGCATAGTCGTTTATGGAAAAGACAGCACAATGGCAAATCTGTTTGTTACGGCATGTAAGGAAGAAAGATATACATCGTCAGTGTTCGCATTGAATGAAACCGGAAAGGATGTACTGCAGGCAGCATCTCTGAGCTACATACGGAAATTACTGGCGCGCGAATTAAAGTTACCTGAAGATAGATTTGAACCAGATGTTCCTTTTGGAAAGTATGGTGTTGATTCGGTATTAATAATCGGGTTGACAAACAGTTTGGAAGATGTATTCGGCAGGCTACCCAAAACCTTGTTTTTTGAGTACCAAACTATTGGTGAATTAGCGACCTATTTTATAGAGAAACACAATCATAAGATCAGGGAACTGACTAATCGTCCGGAAAGGATAAACATACCTGACTTAGCGGAAAGTAATTCCGTGCAACAGCCTGAGCGACGTTTTGTTACCATGCCAGCGTCAACAATGCTGCCAGTGACGGGAGATATTGCAATCATCGGCTTAGGCGGCAGGTATCCTGGAGCAAGGAATATCCATGAGTTCTGGGAGAATTTAAAAGCGGGGAAAGACTGTATCACAGAAATACCGAAGGACAGATGGAGTATTGACAATTTCTATATTAAAGAAAAAGGTAAAGATGGTAAGAGTTATAGTAAATGGGGTGGTTTCATAGATGGCGTAGATCAGTTTGATCCTTTGTTTTTTAATATCTCCCCAAGAGAAGCGGAATTGATGGATCCACAGGAACGACTGTTTTTGCAGACCGTTTGGGAAACAATAGAAGACGCCGGTTATACGAGAGAAATGCTGCAAGGGACATATGGCGGTAAATCCGGACTAGGTGGCAGGGTGGGCGTATACGCCGGCGTAATGTATGAGGAGTATCAACTGTTTGGTGCCGAGCAAACCATGAAAGGAAATCCTCTGGCTTTATGGGGTAGCCCTGCCAGTATTGCCAACCGCATATCTTATTTCTTCAATTTCCATGGACCCTGCATGACGGTAGACACTATGTGCTCTTCTTCATTAACTGCAATACACCTGGCATGCAGGGATATTCAGGCTGGGGATACAGATATGGCTATAGCCGGTGGCGTAAATGTGAGCGTACACCCCAATAAATATTTAGTGCTTAGCCAGGCAGGATTTGTATCGGATAAAGGGAGGTGTGAGAGTTTTGGTAAAGGAGGGGATGGATACGTGCCTGGCGAAGGGGTTGGTGCAGTGTTGCTGAAATCATTAAGCAAGGCAATTGCAGATGGGGATCGTATCTACGGCGTTATTAAAGGCTCCGCTATTAATCATGGCGGGAGTACCGGGGGATATACCGTTCCCAATCCTAAAGCACAATCGGCCGTCATAAAGGAAGCTATTGAGAAAGCTGGTGTAAGGGCGACAGATTTCAGTTATATAGAGGCTCATGGCACTGGTACCAGTTTGGGTGATCCGATAGAGATAGCGGGGTTAACTCAAGCATTTGAGGCAGATGGCAAACAGTATTGTAGTATTGGTTCTGTAAAATCGAACATAGGTCATTGCGAATCTGCAGCTGGTATATCAGGACTTACCAAGGTATTACTGCAACTAAAGCATAAGCAACTCGTACCGTCACTACATGCCACTGTGCTTAATCCGTATATCAATTTTGCTGATACCCCATTTAGGGTACAACGGGAGCTGGAGGAATGGATAGCTGTTGATAGCCGCCCCAGGTTGGCCGGTATCAGTAGCTTTGGCGCAGGCGGAAGTAATGCCCACATTATTATTGAAGAATACTGTAACCCGAAAGCAACCTATACTGGTTCCTTGACTGTCGTTATTTTATTGTCTGCACAGGATACAGACCGGCTGAAAGAACAGGCTCAAAACCTGAAGGATTACATAGCGGTCAACCCCGGTACAAATCTGCGTGATATTGCCTATACACTACAAACAGGAAGAGAAGCAATGGAGGAACGCCTGGCATTTATTGCGGAAGATATAAGTACGATTTCGGATAAACTGGCCAGTTATTTATGCGGAGAAAATGGTGAGGTGTTCATAGGGAATGTCAGAAAGGACAAGCGTGGCCTTTTGTTGGGAGAAAGTGAAGACAAGGATTATATAAAAAAGATGATAAAGGAAAAAGCGGTAGAGTCGCTGGCGCAGTTATGGATAAACGGTGAGCGTATTGACTGGACTTTACTTTACGAGGAAGATAGACCTGATAAAATCAGTTTACCCACCTATCCGTTTGCGAGGGAAAGATGTTGGGCCCCTGATGATGATGAAAGGCAGATGAGGAGAAATGAGCATGATGTCTTACATCCGCTATTACATTTTCTGGAAGATGAAACCATACATCCTCTTTTGCACAAAGCCGAATACAAATTGTAAATAAAAGGACAATGAAAGAACAGTTATTTACGAGTATCTATACTGGTAAGGAATCTTTTTTAGCAGATCATAAAGTACGTGGTGAGAACGTGCTCCCTGGCGCCGCTTATTTAGAATTGGCAAGGGCTGCCGGTGCGCTGGTGACAAAGAAAAAAATTACTCAGTTGAAGGATGTGAGCTGGCGGCGTCCTGTTCGCGTGAATGGTACCCCTCAGAAAGTACATACTCGTCTTTATCCGGTGGGCGAAGATATTGGTTGTGAAATTTATACGCAGAATGAAGCCGGCATAAACGTTCATTGTGAGGGGAAGTTAAGTACAGCATCGCAGACGATCCCCGGAAATTATGATCTGGCTTCCATCCGTCAACAATTACCTTGTGAAAAGGACGGGCCGGCATGTTATGATTTATTCAGGATAAAGGGACTGGATTATGGTAGTAGTTTTAGAGGGATAACCAGTATTTATTACAGCGAAACAGCATCGTTATCGTGTATAAAATTGCCTAAAGATAAAGCTTATGAGCTGAGTCCGGGTGTATTGGATAGTGCATTACAAACTTGTGCCGGACCCGGTTTTGCGAAAGAAGATCACACGCTGGTATTGCCTTACTGTGTGCGGGAAGTAAATATTTACCGGGAGCTTCCAGATGTTATCTGGTGTTATGCCAGGGTGTGCGGATCTGGTAAAAATAACGGTGGCGTTGTCGCCTATGATATTGACCTTTTAAATGCGCATGGTGAAGTGCTGCTTGGGTTTAAAGAATTAATACTGCTACCACCTGATGGAGTACTAACCACAAAACAGTTGATACCGGATAAAACGGCTTGTTTGTTTAGTAATAGCTGGGAGGATAAAAAAGCAACTCCTGTAGCAACAGTTGCGACCCAACTCCTATTGCTGGCGGGAGGCTCTGCCGATCTTGCTGATAAGCTGAAAGAAAAGCTGGCGCAGGAAGTGTTGTCGGTACCTGAAAGTGCCCCCGTTGATTATTTTGTCAAAGTGCTGGAGAAAGTAAAAGAGA
>NZ_DATLKJ010000255.1:0-28926 GCF_035538455.1 Chitinophaga sp. | reverse complement strand
AAAATCGGCTGTCCGGTAAATTTTTTATCTTTATCCAAGTTTTTACGTTTAAGGTGTGGTAACCCAAACATAGAAACTATTGGGGGGCTTGCCCCCTTTTTTTATGCTTTATTCACTTATTTTAGTCGGACAATACTGTTTCGAAATATAAATAAATCACAAAGCAGGAGGGAATAATTACCTCCAAGTTATCAACGTGTAGTTAATCAGGAATTACCCCTTAACATTAATTTCATCTTCACTGCGATAGGTGTTCCTTCCTTGTCAGGTTAATTATTCAATGAATATGCAAAAAAACATATTCTCTACTCACATGAACTGCAAGATGAAAACTATCGTGCCGGTGATGGCTGTACTATTGGCCAGCTCCTGCACCAAAAACCTTATTGACAAAGAACTGCAGCCTATCAATGGAACACTGAAAGCAGCTGTAGCTACAAATCCATTGTTATCCTACACCAAACTAGAACAAACAGGTACACTTAGACTGAGCATTCCCAGGGCAGACATGGGTATCACCGCCAGCAACGGTAAGATCTATTTTGCAGGTGGCACCAACATGCAGGCTTACGTACAATATACTCCTGACACTGCATTGATAATAACCGGTGGCCATCAAAGCATCATTGATATTTATGACACCGCTACGCAGACCTGGGGGCAGGCCAATTTAAGTTCTGCGAGAACAGATGTTAGCGCTGTTACTGCCGGTTCCAAAGTATTGTTTGCAGGCGGCAATCTGCTGGATACCGTTAACATTAAACCCGGCACCAATCCTAAAATAAAGGCGCCGCGAGCTGTTGCGACAACTACAGTAGATCTGTATGACACCAATAGCAAACAATGGACCGTTGCTTCTCTGAGCAAACCCAGATATGGCATGAGTGGCGCCGCTATTGGCAACAAAGCCTATTTCGCCGGCGGAGTGGACAGTGCAGGTAACTACCAGAAAATTGTGGATGTATACGACGCCACCACGAACCAATGGAGTACTATTCCATTACCATATGGCATGAAGTATTCCGCAGCAGTAGCAAGAGGTAATGAAATCATTTTCGTGAGCAACATCATACAGATCCTGAATACCATCAATAATACATGGACCATCCATTCTGTAACTTTTGCTTATTTCCAGACTATTGCCACTTTGCTGAATGATAAAGTTTGTATTGCTGACAGAACCAGCCATGTAGTCGGTAATGTAAACGACAAGACATTCGTAGAGGTATATACTACCCTCAGCGCCAATACATCCTTCATTAATCTACCTACTCCCAGAACCGGTGTCGGCCTGGGTTCTATCGGTAACAAACTGATACTGGCAGGTGGCGGCGACATCAGTGATGAACATCAGACAGCTGATATTTACGATGACGTAACACACGCTGCTGTCACTGTTCCATTGACAAGTGGCGGCGCCATGAATATGCAGTCTGTGACAGTTGGCAACAAACTATATATGGCAGGTGGACGCAGATATCCGCTACCAACCAGGCGTGTAGCTTATCCTGGCATGATCGATGTGTTCGAACTGAAGCCATGATCAATATCATTCAATAAAAAACAGCTCCCCCGCTTGCGAAGGGAGCTGTTTGCCATAAAGAGAACGCCTTGGTTCTGCAGTGTTTACAGTTCTTTTACTCTGATGTTCCGGAAGCGTACAATAGATCCATGGCCCAGGAAACCGATATGGCCTTTCGTATTGTTCAGACCCGGATGTTCCTTATGGTCACGGGTACCGTTCTTGCGGGCATCAGCAATATCGCCATCGAGGATCACCGTACCGTTCAGGATCACTTTGATGTGCGTACCATCCACAATAGCCTCCTCATAGTTCCATTCTCCAACTGGTTTCAGGTAGCCGCGTTTGGCTGGAATCACACCATATACAGAGCCATGATATTGATACTCATGCAGGTCTTTGTAGATATCTGCTTCATTGTCCAATATCTGTAACTCCATACCCATGTAAGCAGCATCGCCTTCCAGTGGTGCGCGCACGCCCAGTCCGTTGTTGGCGCCAGGAGTGAGCATAAACTCAAAACGGAAAGAGAAATTGCTGTACTCCTTTTTCGTATACAGGTTACCGTGACCACCATTTTTCGGATAGATCACCAGGTTACCTTCATCGATTACATAGTCTTTGGTGTTGCCGGTCCATTCGTGCATGTTGGTGCCATCGAACAATAGCTTATAGCCAGCGTTCCTTTCTTCTTCGCTCAGCGTAAATGGCTTCGGCCGCTGGATCTCTTTGATATAAAGATCACGGTAAGTAACGTTGGTACCATGCGCCTGCAGCTCTATCTGTTCTTCCGGGAAGATAGGCAGATTGCGGTCCCAGTAGTTTTCCAGGATGGTGTTATCTGTTACGAGTACGCCGTTGAGATAAACCGTTACGCGGTCGCCTTTCATGATAATGCGAAAATGATTCCACTCACCTATGCCGTTGTCGGCCAGTTTCAGCGGTTTGCTTTCATGTTGCTGATTATTATATAATCCACCGGAGCCAACCTGTGCCCCCACGTCAGTGCGGGCAGTATCCCATATCTGCACCTGTGGCGTTCCACGCAGATATATACCTGCGTCACCGTTAGGCGTAATCTTCCAGTCTACCTGCATTTCAAAATCGCCATACTTCTTATCCGTACAGAGATTCTCACCCTGACCGTTAAACACCAGCATTCCATCTTTCACAGACCATCCTTTGCGCATCACTTCATCTGCTTTTTCCTGCGCCTTTGCAAGCGTTTTGGCATCCATCTTCGCACGGGCGATAGGGTTGTCTACCAATCCTTTCCAGCCGCTCAGGTCTTTTCCATTAAACATTGATACGTACCCGTCGCCTGCCGGCATCTCTGCCAGGTATTTACGGATGGATTGACGCTGGTAATCTGCATCAGGGCCTTTCAGTACCTGGCTGGTCTTTTCCAGCAGTGAACGTACGAGGGCGCCGTTATAGGATTTATCAGCGAGCGCGATGTTCATCACAGCCATAGCTGCCTGTTGCTGCACGGCGCTGTTGTCGAGGTATTTGCCGGCAAAGAATAAAGCAGGCAGTGTTTTGCATTGCTCTGTCACTGCCAGGATGCTCTTCTGCAAAGCCGGTGTGGAAGCCAGTTCCATAGCATCCCGCAACATCAGCAACTTCCGGTCCGCCGTGTACCCTGACCGGTTGATAAGCGATATATAGCCGCTGAGCGCCTCTTCGCGGTAAGCACCGCTGGCAGCATCCCTGGCTATTTTTAACAGTGCGGGCGCTGCGCTCCCATCTTTCCATCTTGCGAGGGCGGCCACTGTCGCTTTTTTCGTTTGCTCATTACCGTTACTGAAGGAAGCAACTACCGGTTGCAGTGCAGATTTGTCACCGAGGCCAGCCAGTACTGCCAGGTAGCGCGACTGTTTCTCTGCGGGCGCCTGTTGCATCTGCGTCAGTACATCAGCGGCTGAAGCACCGGCATTAACAAGGGCAGATTGTATACTGCCAAACTCATCATTACCAGCCTTATTCAGTAAGGTAAACAGGGCAGGTAGATTCGCTCTCCCTGCCACATTGCGCAATGCATCCATCGCGGCTACCCGCACGCCAGCATCCTTACTGTCGGTCAGTGCCAACACATCCTGGACACGGCCGTCAGCCTTCCGGGCTGATAGTATCGCCAGCAGGGCTATCTGGGCAGCGGGAGGCATGGTACCCAATGCGGCGCCAGCCTGCTCAGTTACTTCATTGCCCGGCATGATGAGCAAAGCATTACTCACTGCTTCAATATCCGCAGCATCATTGGTTTTCATCATTTCCAGCAACACAGGCAGTGCAGCTACGCCGCCTGTCTGTCCGCTGGCAGCGATGGCGGCAAGTCTTACCTTTTCGTCGCCGCTCTTTGTCAGCGCCTGAATAGCCGGCAATGCGGCTTTCACTTTATTGTCGCCAAGCATGCCCATGATGGCTGCCTTTGTATCATCGTTAGCGGTTTTCAGTTGTGTTAACCACACCGCTGCATTAGATGCAGCATAAGGCGCGGCAAATTTCAGCGCAGCGTCGCGGTAGGCGGTGTTCTTCCCGGCCACAGCCTGTGTGAGCCAGGGCATGCTTTTCTCTTTTGCAATATCCGCAATGAGCTTCAGACCAGCGGTTCGTGTGTGTGCCTGCGCATCGGCAGTGCATTGCTTTACAAGCGACTCCCCTATTTTCTGCGCGACGGCTTTGTTACCGTTCGCAGCTAATTGTCCCGCATATGCCAACAGGGAAGAAGCAGCATCCGTTTCGTCATAGATATATCCTGCTTTGGCGGCAGCGCTGGTGAGCACAGCAGCAGAAGCCGGATCGGCGATCTGCGCCAGTGCATAGCGTGCTACTTTCGCCAGCTTTTTATCAGAGCTGTTCGCCAGCGGCGTGATCGCAGCAACAGCCTTGCGGTTACGGCTGTCACCCAGTGCTTCCACGAGGGTGATCTTATTGGCCGGCGTGGCGGTAGGCAGCGCGCCGAGCAGTGCATCCTGTGCAGCAGGCGTATTGATCTTTACCAGTGCACGAGCAGCGGGGTCACAGTAACGGTCTGTTAAAAGCAACGGCTGTAAAGGGTTTACAGCGGCCTCTGTACCAGTGGTCTGCAACAGCGTGATCAGGAATACTTTATTCTCCGGATCGCTGGTTTTGGCGAGTGCCTTAGAAAGCCCGGCCACAACTTGTTTGCGAAGGGACTCTTTACCTGGTTGCGTTACGTAATATGCATAACCGGAAAGGGCGTACTGTAATTGTGTGTTATCACCTTTGCCCGGAGCGGCCAGCATACCAGCGATAGTAGCCACGCCTTCCTCTCCGAGAGCGGCAATGGCTTCCATATTAGTATTGAATTGAGATTTATCAGGGGATGGCATCAGTGCCAGCACATCCGCCACTTTGGTATGGAAAGCACGCTGGTCTGCCGGGCCTTGCGCGGCGGCAATACTGCTCCAGCCGATCAGCGATGCAATGAGTAGATGTCGAATATTTTTCATAATGAAATTACTTGAATAATGAAGAGGTGGCGGATCAGATCGTCCATGGACCGCGCATTGGCTGGAATATAAGACTGTTGGCTCCTTCATCGCCAATGAATTCTTGCTTCACCGGGTCAAATTTAAGAGAGCGGTTCAGTCTTAATGCAATCTTGCCCATATTCACAAGGGTACATGACCGGTGGCCATTCTCTTCATTGAGGGCAAATTTTTTCCTGTTCTTCACGGCATACACAAAATCTGTCTGTTGTGGCGCAGGGTCAGGGAAAGCGGCGAGCTTTTTCTCCAGATCCGGTATATCTGATCTGAAACCGGGATACAATTTACCTTTCGGACCTTCTATATAAGCGGCTTTCTCATCTTTGGCTTCACCATCAAGTATAATCTGGCAACCATCTGCATAGGTGTAGGTGATCCTTCTCCAGGTGCCTACCGCGTCCGGATGCTGCTGTGGCGCATCCACTTCCACGCTTACCGGACTGGTATCATCTTTTCCGAGGAAATACTGGATTGGGTCAAGGTAATGCTGCCCCATGTCTCCCAGGCCGCCGCCATCATAATCCCAGTAGCCGCGGAACGTTTGATGTACGCGGTGCGGGTTGTAAGGACGATAAGGCGCAGGGCCTAACCACATATCATAATCCAGTTCTGCCGGCACAGGCTGCGGTTCCAGATTGGTTTTACCTACCCAGTAGAATTTCCAGTCGAAACCGGTATGTCTGCTTACGGTTACTTTCAGCGGCCATCCCAGGAGCCCACTGTCTACCAGCTTCTTGATGGGTTTCACGGTAGTACCCATGCCATAGAAGTTATCGGAGAAGCGGAACCATGTATTAAGACGGAAGATACGGCCGTGTTGCTGAACGGCTTCCACAAGACGCTTACCTTCACCGATGGTGGCAGTCATTGGTTTTTCGCACCAGATGTCTTTGCCGGCGCGTGCTGCATCGGCAGCAATGATACCATGCCAGTGCGGTGGCGTGGCCACATGTACAATATCCACTTCCGGCAGTGTGATCACTTCGCGGTAGTCAGAAAAAGTTTTCACTCCTTTGGTGTTCAGCAGTTCCATAGCCCGCTTCAGATGATTGCGGTCAACATCGCAGATTGCTACCACCCGGGTGCCTGCATAGCCGAAATGCCCACGTCCCATACCACCCACACCGATCACCGCTTTCGTCAGCTGATCGCTGGGCGCCAGGTAGCCACGCCCCAGTACATGACGTGGAACAATTGTAAAAGCGGCCAGCGCGCCAAGGGAATTTTTTAGGAACGCCCGCCTAGAATCGCTTTTTTGGTTTGCCATATATATTTTGATTGATCTGTTCGTATAGCTGTTAACGTTAGTTCACTGTATTGTATGGTAGCCACGGAGATGGTATGGTAAGATAGAAAGACATGGAAAGATATGCAAGCTGATCGGGGCTAAATAATGATGAGTGGTATCGGGAACGATGTCACCAGAGGGAATAGACGGATAAACGGGCCAACATTTAGCATATGTTTTTTAGCTTACAGGGATCAGTGGTTAGCCTTTAGCATCCGGAGATCATAGTTAATGCACCCGAAAGCTAAAGGCCAAAGAATAAAGACTTAAAATTAACTTTTCTCCCACAGGCTGGCTGCGCCTATTACAGCTGCCTGCTCTCCCAATACGGCTTTCAGCAGTGGAATATGAATATTGTTTTTCTCAAGTCCGGCAATTACAGCAGGAAAGAAAAGATCAGCTGCATTGGAAATGTTACCACCAATCACGATGGCCTCCGGAGATTCCTTTCTGATGAAGGAAGTAAGGAATGCTGTCAGATTACCTGCAAATTCATTGAACACATCCGCCACACGGGGATCAGCATCCATCTGCTCCGTGAGCTTTTTCACATCAGCAACGGTGACGCCGCTCAGCTCCTGGTATCTCTTCACAAACCAGCGGGTAGACAAATAATCTTCCGCCATGCCATCAAGGAAAGGAGCGCACCAGAGATTCGCATCTTCTGCAAGCTGACCGTGAAATACCGCAGATCCCAGACCCGTGCCCAACGTAAGCCCTATCACATGTTGATAATTACGGCCTGCGCCACTGAATACCTCACCTTGTAAAAAACAACCGGCATCATTGATAAACCGGATCTGTGAAGCCCCCATTCCCAACCGGTCTGCCAGCAGGTGCTTTACATTCACCTGGTAAAGTGAATCATACTTGTGCTGATCTTTCATCAGGCTGATACCTTCTGTATAATCAAAGGGGCCGGGCATCCCGATACCAATATACCTGTCTGTGGCAGGCGTGTCTCTGAAAACATCATCAATGACCACCGCCCAGGCGTCAATAATTTCTTCCGCTGCTCCCAGCGAATCAATACGTTTGCGGTTCCAGGATGCTGCTACGATCGTCCTTGTCTCCAGATCCACCAGTGCCGCTGTGATATGAGAGCCCCCGATATCAATTCCTAATGCCATGGAATTTTTCATAAATAGTTAAAGATGTAAATTATCGCTAAATCGTTTTAGCTTCAAAGCAAATATAAAGATTGTTTGGTTGACTAAAGAAAAAATCGTTTTAGCATGTTAGTATATAAGTCTCAATATAGATTCTTTTTTGAAGAATCAAAAGCCTTGACCAACTTTTCATGCAGCGGGATTTTTTGTTATTTATTTTGACAGATGAAAAATAATTACCAATTTTACATCGTAATTCATTTTTACAATGGAATCTGACCCTTGCTCCAGTAGCAGCCTTACATCATACATAGCTACTAACTTCAATACCTCTCCTCCAAGACATTAGGCCAATATTTCAGGTGACTAACGATCTGCGGATATATATTCCGTCAGCACTGTTGTACGCACGATATTATTCCTCCAGCAGCGGGAATGCCTGTCTATATATACAAACAATACACTCAAACCTATAACGCTTAACAAATCCCAATTTTATGGAAATGTCAGTTTTAAGATGGGTACTGCTCATTGGCGTACCCCTGCTATGCCTGTTATTGTACAAACTTATACTTCGTATATGCTTTGGCGTAGTCATTGTCCCTGAAGACCGCATCGGTCTTGTCACTAAAAAATTTGTGCTCTTCGGTAAGCAGGAACTCCCCGAAGGCCGCATCCTGGCCGTAAACGGAGAAGCGGGCTTCCAGGCGCAGACACTCGCGCCCGGCGTATACTTCTGGAAATGGTTCTGGCAGTACAGCGTTGCGTTCCAGCCATTCACGATTATCCCTACCGGTAAAATCGGACTGGTACTCGCCAAAGATGGGGCGGAGCTGGAAACAGGCGCCATCCTTGCCCGAAAGGTGCCATGCGACTCCTTTCAGGATGCTGTAGGCTTCCTTCAGAACGGAGGCCGCAAAGGTAGACAGACCGCTATCATTACGCCAGGTTCTTATCGTATCAACACCTTCCTCTTTGAAATAGAAATCACGGACATGATCTCTATTCCTGACAATGCGGTGGGTATTGTTACCACGCTGGAAGGGAAAGCCATTGAAGCTGGTTCCATCGCGGGCCGTGTGATAGATGGACATAACAACTTCCAGGATGTGGATACCTTCCTGCAGCGTGGTGGCTACAAAGGTTTACAGGAACAGGTGATACTGGCCGGCTCCTACTTCATCAACCCCTGGTTCGCCAAAATGGAAATGGTACGCATGACAGAAATCTCAATCGGTCACGTAGGTGTGGTGATCTCCTTCGTCGGTAACGACGGTGTGGATCTCAGCGGTGCAGAGTTCAAACACGGTAACATCGTGGCGAAAGGTACCAAAGGCGTATGGGCGGAACCGTTAGGTCCCGGTAAGTATCCCATCAACCCTTACATCATGAAAGTGGAGCTTGTGCCGACCACCAACCTGGTGCTCAACTGGGCCTCTGCCAGAAGCGAAGCACACCAGCTCGACAAAAACCTGTCTACCATTACAGTGAGAAGCCGCGACGGTTTTACTTTCAACCTCGATGTATCGCAGATCATCCATATCCCCACTATAGAGGCGCCAAAGGTAATTGCCAGGTTCGGAAACATGAGTAACCTGGTAACACAGGTGCTGGAACCCACTATCGGTAACTATTTCCGTAACTCCGCACAGGGTGCAGATGTGATCAGCTTCCTCACCAGCCGTAAAGAAAGACAGACTGCTGCCAGGGAGCATATCGGAAAGGTGCTGGATCAATACAACGTTTTCGGTGTGGACACGCTGATCGGTGACATTGTTCCGCCTGAAAGCCTCATGAAGACACTCACCGACCGTAAGATCGCAGAGGAACAGAAGATCACTTACGAAACACAAAAACTGGCGCAGGAAACCAGGCAGTCACTCGAGAAGGAAACCGCCGTTGCTGAAATGCAGAAAGACATTGTGAAAGCTGATCAGGGTGTACTGATTGCTGAAAGGATTGCGGATGCTGCTGTGAAGAAAGCCACTGGTGATGCCAACAGCGTACGCCTGCAGGCCAACGCAGAAAGCGACCGTATGAAACTGCTGGCTAGTGGTGAAGCGGAAAAAGTAAGACTGCTCGCAAAAGCGGAAGCGGAACGTACGGAATGGATCGCGAAAGCTGACGCCGAAAAAATTGCCCTCACCGGTAAGGCAGAAGCAGAGAAGATCCTGGCAATTGGTCAGTCAAGCGCGGAATCCTACAAGCTCGCCGTGGAAGCGATGGGCGGTAACAACTTCACCCAGCTGAAAGTGATGGAAGCCATCGGTGCACAGAACATACGCATCATGCCGGATGTGCTCATCAGTGGTGGCGATGGCGTCAATGGTCCTATCAGCGGACTTCTCGGACTGAAGCTACTGGAAGACATTGCCAAAAAGAAACAAGAAGAGAAAGACGGTAAAAGTGAGCAATAATTAAATGAGGGTAAGGGGCCGTCATAAGCCCCTTACTTCCTCCTTATACTTGTTTTGCTCTGTTGTCAAGACTATAAGGTCCTGCCCCAAAATAAGCTATCAGCAAGGCGCCTCCAAGGATAGATACATTCTTCATAAACATCGCCATCAGCATCTGTGCCGCCATTGCATCTTTTACATCCCAGAAATTATGTAGCGCAATAGTCACAGGGATGAGGAAGATAACGATCAGCCAGGCACCAATCTTAGCCTTAAAGCCCAGCAGTATACTGAGGCCGCCAACTAATGATATTATGCCCGCCAATGGCACCATAAAGCCTGCTGCCGGCACTCCCGCCGCAACGGCGTATTCCTTTCCGGCTCCTCCGGCATGAGTAAGACCGGACATAATGAAGATGAACGCAAATAAAATGCGGCCCAGCAATGGTAGAACTTTCATAATCTGATAGTGTTTTTTATACCACAAACTTATAGCCTTACCCGAACGTTTAACCCGGGGTATACAAGAGGTTAGCAGTATCCTCTATGATAGCAGCATTTTAGTATCTTTACTGTGAAATATCGGATATGAGAAAAGAAAACTCCACCAATTCATTAAATGAAAAACAGCTCAGGGGCGATTGCGGTGTGGCGCATACCCTCACCCTCATTGGCGGTAGGTGGAAACCTACTATACTGTGGCGGTTGCTCGATGGCAAGATGCGGTATAACGAACTGAAGAAATCAATCACCGGCATTTCAGAACGTGTGCTGGTGTTGCAATTGAGAGAGCTGGAAAACGACGGCCTGATAAAACGTATCATTTATCCGGAAGTACCACCCCGCGTGGAATATGAACTCACCTCCCTGGGACAATCTATGGAAGATCTGTTGCAGCATATGTCCGACTGGGGCGTAATGCACCGCAAGATGGCCAGCAAGGCCAATGCTGCAAAAGCACTGGCCGTTGCGGGAAAAAATTAAATACCTGCGTCTTTAAAGGCCCCGCTCGCAAGCGCTACCCAATCAGCTTCCGGGATCTCGTTCTTAGCTACCACGGTTGTAAGACGCGACTGCACCAGGTTGGCCAATGGCATCGGTGTATGCGATCTGGACGCTGTCTGCAATACCAGGTTCATATCCTTTAAACCCAACGCTGCACTGAAGGAAGGCACATTGTATTTGCGGTCAACGATCATCGCGCCATAACCAGAAAACACAGGCGATGCAAACAATGTACTGGTCAACATTTCATACACAGCTTTTACCTCCAACCCATTCTTCTCAGCCAGGGCAAATCCTTCCGCCATCATCTCGATAGCGCCGGCAATCATAAAATTACCAATCAGCTTCAACACATTGGCATTGCCTTCATCTTCGCCAAGATCAAAAACACGTTTTGCAAATCCTGCTTCCAGTAATGGTTTAATGCGTTCTTTCGCCGCAGCGTTGCCTGAAATAACCGCGTTACCGACCTTTGCCGCAGCAGCTTCCGGCCTGGCGAATATCGGCGCCCCAACATAGTGCACACCGTACTCCTTATGATGCGCCGCCAGCACTCTTGCAGTATCCGGCGAAATAGTGCTCAGTGAAACATGGATACCACCGTTACCCAACGCAGCAGCAAATGCATCGCCTGCGATGGAAGTGATAGCTGCATCATCAGACACCAGCGTCAATACAATACCGCCTTTCTCAGCCGCTTCTTCGGGACTGTTAACGAGCACGGCTCCCTGCGCTTCCAGCGGTAACGCTTTCACACGGGTACGGTTATATATTTTTACTTTATAGCCTGCTTTCAGCAGATTCTCTGCTATAGGGTATCCCAGATTCCCTATCCCTATAAATCCAATGGTTTCCATATGATGACAGATTATTGTTTAAAGCACAAAGCTATCAATTTATCTTCTGCTAATTGTAATGCGTTCATCATGCTTATAATTTATTTATATTCCCATCATAATCGCCTTACTGTGAAACGTCATCTCATTTTATTTTTATGCCTTGTCTGTGTAACGGCTACTGCTCAACGCAATTTGTCGGGAAGCCGCACTACAGGCCCCGTACACTTTGTATATAAACTAACAGATGATGAAGCCCGCGCTGTATACAAGGAAACTTTACAGCGATCAAAGGCAAAGGCATATGAAAATTTGTTGCATACACTGGTCACCTCTTTCCCGGATACGATACCTTTTCCCTCCTCCCTGCCTCCCGGTAATTACCTGGAAGTACATGCAGACAGGAACGATCTTGTTTACCAGTTCAGACCGGTCCGGAATCTTCACTACAAGATCATCGGCAACGGTCAGACGTCTTCTCTTCTGCTACATAACAACAACGGGTATACGATTACTGACGCAGTTGTTTTAACTGACAAACGGTATGCTACGTACAACGTCGCTACCAGCACGTACCATATCAGCAAAAAATTCAACGGCATTGCTGAAGCACGCTATAATAACGTACTTAATCTCTTCCGTCTCTCTCCCGAAAACAACAACAGATCTCTATCCTGGTGGAAGAAAGTATGGCTGTCATTCAAAAGAAAAATCAACAATCATCGCTATAACCACCATCGGCGCATATATGATTACCGCTCTTACCGCACGCCGTTCAGCACACGGGTTGAATCAGAGAATCATTACGCCGGTTATATGGTTACCAGCAAACCGTTGTATAAACCCCATGACACCGTGAAGCTAAAGGCCTACATCCTCCATAAGGATGGTAAGCCTGTGAATACGCCTTTGCAGCTGCGCCTTTTCACCGACGATCTCGAAACCGATACAATCATCACACTTGTTCACCCTTACATACCAGGCGGTTACGAATACCAGTTTGCATTGAACGATAGCCTGGATATTGATCTGGACGACAAGTACCAGCTTACCCTTGAGCTACCGGGAAAACCTGCGCATAAAGAGAAAAAGCGGAAAGAAGATGATGATGATGACAACGGTAAAACTGCCAACAGGCAAGTGCTGATAAGAAGTTCTTTTACGTACGAAGAATACGATCTGAAGTCTATCACCTTCTCCGCACGCACAGATCAAAGCACGCATACACGCGGTTTATCTGTATCCCTGTATCTGAAAGCAGTTGATGAAAACGGGCTTCCGGTTGCAGATGGCCGGGTATCATTACAAGTACTCCCCGGCAGTATCAGTAACTATCAGCAATCGCCGCTGTTCATCGCTGATACATTGTGGCAACATGAAGTGATACTGGAGCCCGCAGGCGAAACAAAAGTAACACTGCCCGACAGCATATTTCCCGCCGCCACACTGGATTACACCATCTATTGCCAGTTCCTTAACAGCAGCAACGAAAGACAAACACAATCACTGCGCCAGCATTACAACTACCATTCACTTGCGCTTCGGTTCGCGATGCAGGACGACAGTCTCCATATCACTGCGGAAAAGTACGGCAAGCAGGAAACCGTGCAGGCGAGGCTATTACAGCTGAATAACGATGGCGATACCATCAGCAATGCGATAGTAAGACTGCCTTATCAACTATCACCTCAACCTCACATCAACAGCTATAAGGTGATTGCAGATAGTACCACCGCTGATTTCACACCAGACAACAATATCTCCGGGATAACATGTAATACCTCGCGCACACAGGATTCTGTTTTCGTACAGGTCGGCAATCCCCGCCGCCTGCATTTCTGGTACAGCATCTTTGCCAACAACAGGTTACTTAAAACAGGCTATACCGACAGCTTGTATTACGCGGCCCGCAGCGTTACAGCAAAAAACTACCGGGTTGATATCCGGTATATGTGGGGAGATGAAATTGTGACCAACAACTATCATCTGCCATTTTATGATAAGTCATTGCAGATGCAGATCAAGGGACCGGTGGCCGTTTATCCCGGGCAGACTGCACGTTTATCCGTTACTGTTAATAATGCCTCGGGCATTCCTGTAAAAGATGCAGATGTAACTGCCTATGGACTCACCGCCAAATTCAGGACATCAGCCCCCAACATTCCCTACTCCGGTAAAGTCTACCCGAATCCCAGGATACTACCCGGACTGCTGATAAAGCAACAACTGCCGGATAACTTCTCCGGGCAGATGAACTGGGCGAAATGGAAAAACGAAATGTCGCTAGACAGCATCGCATTCTATCAGTTCCTGCATCCTGCCGGTATTTACTACAACACTGAAAATACTTCCGGTGACAACACGCAGCTTGCGCCCTTTGTCATGATAAATGGGAATGCACAGCGGATCATTGATGTGTGGATCGACAATATCCCTGTTTACTTTGATAAGGCTGATTTTGCACCCGTGTATAGTTTCCCGGTGCTCTCCGGTTATCATCATGTGAAGCTGCGTATTTCCGACCGTGAAATCAAAGCAGACAGCGTATATGCGGAATACGGGAAGAAAACATTTGTGAGTATGCAAGGCGATACCATCAACCGGTTGATCTCTTTTCAAAAGATGCCTCCTAAACTGACCCCCTTTGAAAAATCAAACTGGGAGCAGTTCCTGATGCCCATCAATGTCCAACAGCAAAGTCCGCTGATATACATCCGGCAGGATCAGCGGGTACTGCTGCCCGGTACGCGTTCTCCGAGATCATATCTGGCCGGACCATTATTTTCATCCTCTGCTGATTATGTTGTAAAAGGGAAATTTGAACAGCCCTTCAAGCCGGAACAGGATTATGTGTTTACCATTGACAAAGGGCTGGTAAAAGAAAAGGAAGCGCGTACCAGTCACTACTATACAGATCTGTTATTAAAAGACAGGTACACTCCTTCCCTCAGTGACGAAGCACTAACGGAAAACAAGATGGCCCAAAGATGGGAGGACATACAGGATCAGCAGTCGATCACTTATACATTATATCCGTCGCCTTCAAACCAGCCGGCAAAAGGCACGCTCACCATACAGCATCCGCTTAATGTTTCTGTTACAGATCTGAAACAGGTGTTCCTTTACCAATATGATGATCCGGCGTATATACAGGTATTTCCGCTTCATACCACGAGGATGTATAACCTGGCGCCCGGCAGGTACCGCGTGCTGGTACTGCTGAGGAAGAACCGTTATTATATTGGTGAAGATCTCACGGTAAAAGCAAACGGCAATAATTACTATGACCTGCAAGGAGCCACTATCATGCCCTCGGACAGTATCAGTGAAGCGCTTGCAAAAATGATTGCAGAGCAGGTAAGCCGTAGTAATCAATATACCTACACGGCTGTAAGCAGAGAAGATTTCACCATCCCTTTCAATAACCAGTACCTCTCCAGGCACATGGATCGTCTGATAAGCGGTACTGTAACCGATCCGCAGGGCAATCCGCTTACTGGTGTAACACTGTCACTGAAAGGCACCAGTTATGGCACTGTTACGGATCAACACGGCCGCTTTCAGCTGGCTGTTACCCGCAGAGGCACACTAAGGGTGGCGTATATAGGATATATTACGGATGAAGTAAAGATCGATGACAGAAATTATTACCGGCTGGAGTTGACGGAGAGTACGCAACACCTGGAAGAAGTGGTGGTGGTAGGATATGGCGTATCATCAAAGAAATCTGTGACGGCGTCTGTCAGCACTATTAACGGCATGCTGGCCGGAAGGGTTGCCGGCGTACAGATACAAGGAACAGGTTCTCTCAACACCGGAAAGCCGCTGGTGATTGTTGATGGTATCCCGTATGAAGGCAGTACGGAAAGTATTACCAAAGACCAGATTAAGGAGATGAATGTACTGAAGGGTGAGGCAGCCGTTGCGCTTTATGGCACCAGAGCAGCGAATGGCGTCATTGTCATCACGACCAATAAGTCAGCCACCGGCCAACCGGAGCTGACAGGCGCCGCCACCGGCGGCTCTGCGTTGCGTCACAATTTCAGGGATGATGCTTTCTGGCAACCACGGTTACGTACCAACGAAAAGGGAGAAGCGGCCTTCAATGTCACCTTCCCGGATGATATTACCAGCTGGCAGCTGTATGCCATCGGGGCTACAGAGCGCCTGCAAACGGGGATTGCGGGTACCCGCATAAAGTCTTACAAACCGGTGAGCGCTAACCTTGCATTGCCTGCATTCTTAGTGACCGGCGATACGTTGCACGTGATCGGGAAAGTATTGAATTATACACCGGACAGTACCACGGTTGTCCGCACCTTCCAGGTGGATGGCCGGGAACTGCTGCATAGCAGTATCGGTGTACGTAACAGCCGTATTGACACTATTCCCGTTGTTGCGCCCGGAGCGGATAGCATTGGCTTTAAGTACACGATAGCAGGCAGCAATGATTATTTTGACGGCGAATACCGTGCGTTACCAATATTTGAGCAGGGCGTCAGGGAAACGCAGGGATTATTCCTGGCGCTGCATAAAGACACCAGCTTTGCGCTCCCCGCAGACACGGCTGCCCTGCACATTCATGCCGGCACCGGTATGCTGCCCGTACTTCTGGATGAAATTGAGCGCCTGGACAAATATGCCTACTACTGTAACGAACAGATGGCCAGCAAACTGATAGCACTGGTATTACAAAAGAAGATATTCGGGTATCAGCATAAAACATTTAAAGACGATGATAAGATCCGTATGCTAATCCGCAAACTACAGGATAACCAGAACGAGACCGGGCTATGGGGTTGGTGGAACAAAAGCGAAGCAGTATACTGGATTTCCGTTCATGCAACCAACGCTCTGCTGGCTGCCGAAGACGAAGGCTTCAAGATCAACATCAGGAAGGAGTTGTTCACCAGTTTTCTCATTGCCGCACTGAAAAGCAGCGACAATAACAATAAACTTTCCGTACTGGAAAGCCTGGCCCAGCTAAAAGCCAAAGTTAACTTCCGGGAGTACCTCGATACCTTCAATACCAGGTATCTTTCAGGATACGACCGTTTAAGACTGATGTATCTGAAAGTACGTACAGGTGTTCCTGTTAGTACGGATACATTGATTGCCAGGAGAGAATACTCCATGATGGGAAATTATTACTGGGGCCCTGAAAGCTATGATCTTTTCAATAACAGTGTGCAGTACACCCTGCTGGTATATAAGATACTCCGCGAACAGGGCGGCCACGAAGACCTGCTGCATTTCATCCGTTCCTGGTTCATGGAAAACCGCCGCAATGGTTGCTGGCGGAACACCTATGAGTCTGCCTCCATTCTTGAGACCATCCTGCCGGATGTAATGAAATCTGCTGAGCTGCAGCCCGCTACGCTTACCATCAATGACCAGCGCATCACCGCGTTCCCGTATAATACGATCATCAGGAGCGGAACACCGGTAAACATCAGCAAGTCAGGGGGTATGCCTGTGTATTTCACCAGCTGGAAGCAGCACTGGAATCCGGCGCCGGAAAAGGTATCCGGTAAATTTGAAGTACGCAGCAGTTTTGAGAAAGATGCTAAGGAAGTCAATCGGCTTACGGCCGGCACGCCAGTGACGATGAAGGTGGAAGTCGATGTAAAGGCAGATGCAGAATATGTAATGATCGAAGTACCGGTTCCCGCCGGCTGCTCTTATGAAAGTAAGTCGCAGGGCGGCTGGTGGCGCACCGAAGCGCATCGTGAATATTATAAGAACAAAGTCAGTATTTTCTGTAATATGCTCCGTAGAGGAAAACATGTCTTCCACATTTCACTGATACCGCGATACAGCGGATCTTTCCATATTAATCCTGCCAAAGCGGAAATGATGTACTTCCCGGTATTTTTTGGGAGGGAAACAATGAAGCAGGTGGTTATTAGCGGTAAATAATTTATATTTAGTAGGAAGTTAAAACCGCGTCCATGATGAAAACTATTCAACAATGGCTGGATGATTATGGTGCAAGCCACCGTAATCACACCAACAAGCTGATTCACTGGATCTGTGTACCGGCAATCTTTTTCAGTATTGTCGGCTTCCTTTATGCCATCCCACTTGGCAGCACACTGACAGTAGCACACATCGCACTCCTGCTGTTGCTCATTTATTATGCGCGCCTCTCCCCTTCACTGGCAGCTGGTATGTTGATCATTGGTATCGTCTGTCTCTGGCTATGGAGATTGGTAGCCCTTGCCCATGTGGTGATATGGCAGGCCGCCCTTGCCATATTTGTGCTGGCCTGGATCGGGCAGTTCATCGGGCATAAAATTGAAGGCGCCAAACCTTCTTTTTTTAAAGACCTGCAGTTCTTGCTGATCGGTCCTGCGTGGCTGATGAGCTTCATCTATAAAAAAGCTGGTATCAAATTATAACAGCTATACCGTTTACTGGCGCCGGGTTTCTTCGCCATACTTTCCCGGCGTCGTCAATCAACCTGTTTTCTATCTAAATCCCCGCATATGAGCCTCAGACTTCTACCTTGCATAGCACTCCTGTTGCTGTGTCTTTCCTTTGCATTTGCACAAACACAAAAGATAACCGGTAAAATAACGGATGCCGGCACGGGCACTCCGCTGGAAGGCGTAACCGTCAGAGTGGTTTCTGCTGCTACAGGCACGCAAACCAACAGAGACGGGATCTTCGCGCTCAGCGCATCTCCCGGCAGTACACTCGAGATCAGCTATATCGGTTACAATACACAACAGGTGAAAGTGAACGGACAGACGGAGATCAATGTAAAGCTGGTACCATCCGTATCTGAACTGACGCAGATAGTGCTGGTAGGTACCCGTGGCGGCGGGCGCGCCAAGACAGAAACTCCTGTGCCTGTGGATGTGATCAATGTAAACCAGGCGGGGCTGCCCAGCGCACGTATGGAGCTGACATCTCTGCTCAATGCTTCCGCACCTTCCTTCAACTATAACAAACAAAGCGGCAGCGATGGCGCCGACCAGATAGACCTCGCCACACTCAGGGGCCTGGGACCAGACCAGACGCTGGTGCTCGTAAATGGTAAACGCAGGCACCAGACCGCCTTTGTAGCTGTTTACGGGACACGCGGCCGCGGTAACTCCGGCACCGACCTCAATGCCATTCCCGAATCTTCGATCGACCGCGTGGAAATACTGCGCGACGGCGCCTCCGCACAGTACGGCTCTGACGCTATCGCAGGCGTTATCAACATCATCCTCAAAAAAGATGTCAATCATCTCTCCGCTAACATAGGTTATGCCGGATACTATGATCATAAATACAATACCTACTTCAAGAAAGAGCTGAAGCAATATGAGTACGGCAGCGCTATCGACGGTAATACCGTTACCGTTGGCCTGAACTATGGCCTGCCTATCGGTAAGCATGGCGGGTTCATTAACCTCTCCGGTAACTTCCTCAAACAGGGGAAAACATTCAGGCAGGTGCTGGACACGAACCTCAATAACTCCGGCGGGCTTCCCATTAATGCCGGCAGACGCGCGCACGGTGATGGCTCCGTTACCTCCGGCGGCGGTATGGTCAATATGGAAATCCCGTTTGCCAATAGCAAGACGACCTTCTATGCCTTCGGGGGATACAACTATAAGTCATCTGACGCCTTCGCCTATACGAGAACATTTCATGGCTTCTACCCTCTCGCCAGTGCGCACCCTGACCGCTTCCCTACAGATGCAGCCGGGAATCTTATCTTCTACCCCAGTATTATGAAAAGCATTCCTTCACCAGGCGGGGCTGATCCGGATACCGTGTTCAATCCGCATATACAAACACGCATCCAGGATGTATCGGTGGCAGCAGGTATTAAAGGCACCACCCGCGGCGACTGGGGATGGGACCTGAGTAATACTTTCGGTAGAAATGATTTTCATTTCTATGGGGATAAAACGTTCAACGCCTCTATGGGCGCCAATACGCCCACTCACTTTGACGACGGCGGCTATTCCTTTCTGCAGAACACGGTGAACCTTACCTTCACGAAAAGTATTCCAGGTATCGGGGAGGCTTTCAATCTTGCACTGGGCGGAGAATACCGCTATGAAAACTACAAGATATATGCAGGTGAAGAAGCATCGTATACGAACTATGACAAACGTCCTGTGGTAGAGAAAGCTACAGGAGCGCAGGGCTTCCCTGGTTACCGGCCTACTGATGTTGTAAGCGCCAACCGCTCCAACTTCGCGGCGTATGTGGATGCAGAATGGGACATTACCCGCAAGTTCCTGTTGGGCGCGGCAGTACGTGCAGAGAATTACAACGACTTTGGTTTCACGAGCAACTATAAACTGGCAGCGCGTTACAAGGTAGCCAAGGATTTTAATATACGCGGCTCCGTTAGTACGGGTTACCGTGCACCTTCCCTGCAACAGATCAACTACAGCTCCCAGTTCACCAACGTACAGGGCGGCCGTATCTCGGAAGTGAAGGTTGCTCCCAATGGCAACCCCATTACCAAAGCGGCAGGTATCCCGGATCTGAAGCAGGAGAAATCCCTGAACGCCAGTCTCGGTTTCACCTGGAAACCTATACCATCATTGACGATTACGCTGGATGGTTATTATGTAAAAGTGAAAGACAGGATCGTGCTTTCCGGTCAGTTCAATAAATCTGACAGCACCCTTGATCCTGCCTTCCTGCAGGCACTGAAAGATCTTAGCATCGACAACGCCCAGTTCTTTGCCAACGCGGTGAACACCAGCAACTACGGCCTTGATATGGTGATAGACTACAATAAAAAATGGGGCACCCAACATTTCAGGGCGCTGTTTACCGGCAACGTACAACACATGAATATTGACCGCATTAATGTGCCTGATAAGCTGAATGACAGCTACGTACACCGCGGTGAATTCTTCAGCGACAGAGAGCAGAAATTTGTGCTGGCTTCCGCTCCTCCTGCCAAGCTGGGGCTGAATCTTGAATATGGTATCAATCAATTCAGCATAGGTACCCGTTTAAACTATTACGGAAAGATTGTGCTGTTAGGTTATGGCTATGTGGGTGATCTCGGAGGTACAGGTATTAATCCACAGGTAGCGCTGGATAAAGACGGAAGTATTGTGCCGGAGCAGTTTAACTACAATGGGAAACTGGTGGTAGATGTTTACGCCAATTACAAAATCTCTTCCCATATCAGCTGGTTCCTGGGGGTTGACAATGTGTTTAACCAGCACCCCGATCTGGGTTATGTACCCGGTGCGAAAATGTCCGCTTATGACGGTGAAACGGGCGGTCCCTGGGATGCAGTGCAGATGGGCTTCAACGGTATGAGGCTGTTCACAAAGGTGGCACTGAACTTTTAACTGTGATTTGTGTGATTGTTCTGATTGTGCTGATTTTCCTGATGAGCGAAGAACAGTAAGTATGATGATGATGGTGAAGGTGAGCGAATATTAAGATTGATAAATATGGCGACGTCGTTCCGATAATGGGAACGACGTCGTTGTTTATACGTGTGATACAGGCATGATCCGTACAGGAAAGTGGGCTTATACGTGGACTTGATACCGACATGATCTGGACATATCCTGGGCACGTGGCATGGCAATAAAGCGGGACAGGAAACTGTATGGGGATGTATCACACACATGCAAAGGCAACCGCGGGTTAAGTCTGCGGTTGTGAAGGAGGTGTATATGTTTCAATGGTTGTTATGGTTGTTCATCAGTAGGCTATTGGCAGGCGGGAGGTCGTTTATTCCCGTTGAATGATGGGAAGAAAGAGCGGGACAGATGAAGTTATTAATCTTTTTTCTGGTTTAGAGCCGGGCCGCTGCTGACGGGTTGGTTTATGCAGGATTTGCCTGGTTTGCGGAGGCTGTACGGCGATAATATCTGCCGCGAGGTACTTTGCATTATGGGAAGGAACGTCACCCAGTATACCTCTTATTTGCAGGATGACTACCAGTGTTCCTTTGCCGGGGACGTCCACATCACAGGCTGCGCCTTCGAAAGCGTCTCCGGTTTTTAGGAGGAGCACGGCACTTTCGGTACCAGTTACCTGGTGCGTGGCGAAATGGATACGGGCGGCGATCACTTTTATTTCCAGGGCGCTGATTCCTTTGCATACCGGTAATGTTTGCGGCGGAATGTGCAGGATGCCATTCCGGGAGAGCCTGGGAACCGAAGTAAGGAACCGGTCTGTTCCTGTACGCTGGTTGAACCGGAAGCCGGCGATGCAGCTGGTGTCCTTGCCAGCGGAGGGGATGAGGGCGCTGGTCAGCCGGTTGATATGCCCACTGTCGCCATGCACATCCAGCCTGCCGGAGAAAGTGTTGCGGATAAGTGCGCCTTTTCTGCTGGCGAGGCCAAATCGCTGTGCTGCTCGGCGGGTAGCGGCCGTTTGCCGGACATTGGCGGGCATGCTGCGCAGGAAGTATTCGTTACTGCGCCGGTAGCCGATCAGGTTACCAAGTTTGCCCGTGAAGGTGAAGAAAGAAGTTTGTTTTGCCATGACAAAAGATACTGATGTACCTAAATATAAGATTATCAGCGGCAATTGTTTTGAGGCCGGATTGAAGATTATCTAACAGCGGGAGCAGGAAACCCAGAGAATATCCAAACCGGGAGTATGAGGCATTAGATAGCCGCTAAGGCCAGTCGAGCGACAATTAGAAAATGGCGAAAAAGTACTGCGCTGACTTTTCATGCTCATTATTATCTAAAAAAGAAAAGCTCCGATGAATATCGGAGCTATTTACCTAAACCTACAACTGTTACACTGTTATTGCAACAATAATTTATGCTGTGGAAGCGTGCACTAGTGCGCTGCAGAAGTGTCCACTTTTCCTTGTTGTTTATTTCCTTTTACAAGCAGTACGAACGGAATACAGATCAGGAACATGAGTCCCAGGTAGAGGAATACGTCCATATAAGACATTACTGCGGCCTGTTTGGTGACACTGAAATCGAGCATTTTGTAGCCACTGCCCAGGGCGGATTTGGTATCCATTCCCTTTGCAATGAAATTATGTTCTATTCCATGCAACCTGTTCATTACATCCGGGTTGTTTACATCCAGCTTGCCTACCAGTTCATTGCGGTAGAACATATTGCGTCTTGCCATAAAGGTGGTGATCAATGCCACACCGAAGGAGCCGCCCAGCTGACGCATCATACCGGTGAATGCAGCTCCCTGGCCAATCTGCTGTCCTTTTAGTGACGACAATGCCAGTGTGGTGATCGGAATAAAGAGCAGTCCCATACCTATCCCGCGTACGATCAGCATCCAGAAGAATGCGTCGGAGCCGGTATCTGCGGGGGTAATGATCTTATATCCCCAGAAGCTGTAAACGAAGAAGAGGAACATACCGGCGGCTACCAGGTATTGTTGCGGAACCCCTCTCGACAGCATCTGACCGATGATCGGCATCATGAATGCCGTAGTAAGCGCCGCGGGTATCATCAGCATACCGGATTGTGTAGCGGTCCAGCCCAGAGTTCCCTGTGTATACATAGGAATGATGAAGGTGGAGCCATACAAACCGAAACCGAGAATGAAAGACAATATTGTACCTACGCGCAGATTACCGTTCTTGAGCACCCTCAGTTCCACGATGGGATTTTTGTAGGTGAGTTCTCTCCAGATGAAGAAGAACAGGCTCAATACTGTAGTTACGGTGAGTGTGGTAATGATCGGATCATTGAACCAGTCGTCTTCCTGTCCGCGTTCCAGTACGTATTGCAGGGAGCCTACTGTAAGGGCGAGCAGTATGATACCGAGGAAGTCTACTTCGTTTATGGATTTCTTCTCAGCATATTTCGGGCTGCGCACAAACTGCAAAGTGAGCAGGGTGGCGATAATACCGATAGGGATGTTGATGTAGAAGATATAAGGCCAGGAGTAGTTATCGGTGATATATCCTCCGAGAGGCGGACCGAGTGTGGGTCCGATGATAACGCCGAGGCCGTAGATAGCCTGTGCGATACCGCGTTTTTCGACAGGGTAGCTTTCAGTGATGATGGTCTGCGATGTTACGAGCAGTGCACCACCGCCCACTCCCTGGATGAAACGGAAAAGGATCAGTTCCCACATGGCGGTAGAGTTACCGCAGAGGAATGATGATATAGTGAATATGATGATGGATGCGGCAAAATAGTTACGACGGCCAAACTGCTGTGATAACCAGCTGGTCATCGGAACGATGATTACGTTACCGATTGCATAAGCTGTTACCACCCAGCCGATTTCACTCAAAGTGGCGCCCATATTACCACGCATGTCATTCAGCGCCACATTCACGATAGTGGTATCGACTATTTCCAGCAGTGCGCAGAAAATAGCGGTGATCGTGATGATCACCCTGCGCGAGCCGTATTCTACCAATGATTCTTGTTGCATGCAGCTTTTATTTTGAATGAATGCAGTATAACCAGGAATTAATA
This sequence comes from Chitinophaga sp., assembly GCF_035538455.1. GTDB lineage: Bacteria > Bacteroidota > Bacteroidia > Chitinophagales > Chitinophagaceae > Chitinophaga. The sequence goes on along the minus strand of NZ_DATLKJ010000255.1, from coordinate 4,854 downwards.
ATTAATGCGAAGCTGTTCCTTTCTGTTGGTTAAGATTAATGCTGTAGATATTTGTCCGTTGAATTACATGGTTTCCACTAACTATTAATCCCTGGTTATGATGCAATCATCATATATGATTAGTTAAGATGCACGTCTACCAGTACGTTCATACCCGGGCGCAGCTGTTTTACCAGTGTGTTATTAGGGTCGTTGAACTCGATTTTCACCGGTACGCGCTGTACTACTTTTACGAAGTTACCGGAAGCGTTATCCGGAGGCAGCAGGGCGAATTTAGCACCGGTTGCGGGTGCAAAGGAAGTTACTTTAGCTTCCAGCGGTGAATTCGGGAATGCATCCACGTGTATGGTTACGGCCTGGCCCAGCTTCATTTTCTCCAGCTGCGTTTCTTTAAAGTTGGCCACTACCCAGGGGATATTGTCCATAACAACACTGAAGAGTGACTGGCCGGCAGCAACGTACTGACCTGGCTGTACATAGATCTTAGACAGTATACCATTTTCAGGAGCGGTGATTACAGTATAAGACTGGTTCAGCATAGCATCGTCTACATCTGTTTCACGTTGTTTGATGGCTGCGTTAGCCAGGTTGATCTGCTTGGAAGTAGCACTGCTCTGAGAGCTCACCACGTTGCTCTGGCGGCTGGCGGCAGCTTTCTGTCTTGCCAGTACGTCCAGCTGGCGTTCTGCAGTTTGTTTTGCAGCGAGCGCCTGTTCATATTGCTGTTGGGTGATGGAGTGATCCTTGATCAGGTTGGCATAACGCTCGAAGTCCTGATTGGCTCTCCAGATATTTACTTTAGCAGCTTCGATTTGTGCATCGATGGTACCCACGTTAGCCTGCGCAGTGGAGATTCCTGCTTCCGCAGCCATAGTAGTGGCTTCAGCGGCGCCGAGGTTGGCCTGGGCAGTTGTCAGTGCGTTCTTAGCCTGTTGTACTTTAATAGCGAGATCGCGGTCGTCCAGTATCACGAGGGTATCACCTTTCTTTACGACCTGGTTATCTTTCACTCTTACTTCTTTCACAAAACCTGATACTCTTGGTATTACGGGGCTTACATTAGCATCGATCTGCGCGTTATCTGTTTCTTCATGATGTTGTGCATGAACGTATTTGGTAATACCAAATGCGCCGCCACCAATCACCAGTACAGCCAGCACGATAACGAAACCTTTGCTGCGCTTTTTAGGAGCGGGAGTTTCCTGCATATGATTATTAGTAGTTGTTGTAGCTTTTGTTTGCGTTTCCACAGCTTTAAAGTTTATTTGGTTTGGTATTATTTGTTATTATCGAGAACGCCTGCGGCCTGTAACAGTTTATTGTAGGCAACCAGCGCATCTGCCTTGGCAAAAGCATAGTTAAGGTGCGACTGTAAATTGGCTACGTCGGCATCCAGCAGATCTGTTGTGGTAGCGAGGCTGTTGGCGTGTTTATTTTTTGTGATGCGGTAGTTCTCTTCAGACTGTTCTATCGCTTTGATATATGTATCCATTTTCTTGTGGCTCAGGAGATAGTTCTCGTATGCCTGGTATACCTGCATATGAATGGCATCTTTCAGGTTAGCTTCATTTGCTACGACTTGTGCAAGCTGTGCTTTTGCGCCGTTTACCTTTGAGCCGGTCTTCCAGAGAGAAGATAAACTGTACTTCAGTCCTACGCCTGCATTTACTGCATTGGTAATGGTAATTACATTGGGCACATACGCTGCGATGTAACCACCTGTTACTGCCAGAGAAGGATAATATTCGCCTTTCACGCTTTTCACCTGGGCAACAGCAGCTTTCTCACGGGCATCCAGTGCACCTGCATCTTTACGTTGCTGATACGCCAGTTGTTCAAATTCGGCAGCGCCTCTTTTATCCATGCTGTTGTTGTCTGTTTTGAATACAGTTGTATCCAGCTGGAGTACGGTGTTGTCTGGCAGGCCCAGCATGATGTTCATGTTGAGGTTGGCCACCTTCAGGCTGTTTTCTGCATCCATGAGTGCGAGTTCATAATTGGATTCCTGCAGTTCGGCTTTTAAGAGGTCGTTGCGTGCGAGGAGTCCGTTTTTTTCCATGTTGGAGAAATCGGTCACCCGTTGTGTGGACTGTTTGATGTTTTCTCTCACCAGGGCTACAGATTGCTGTGCCTTATATAAATTGCTGTAGGCGGCGATGGTGTTACCGATTACTTCTTCCCGGTCTTTACCAGCGTCCAGCTTTGCAGCTACAGCGAGGTAGCGGGCAGCTTCTTTGCCGCTCTGTATCATCAGGCCGGCGAAAACCGGGACAGATACATTGGCAATGCCGTAGGCAGCAGAGTTTACTTCAGGAGAAGCTGGTTTGGAGCCGCCGTTACCGGAGCCGCCGCCGCCCAATTTGAGGTCAATGTTTGGCTGCGTGAGGCGCATGTAGCTTCCGGAAACACTTACGTCCGGCAACTGGCGTTCATTCGCAGTTCTTACGTTGGCAGTGGCTTCTTCAATTTTGGCCTGGCTTACTTTCAGTTGTTTGCTGTTTTGAATACTCAGCGATATGGCTTCATTTAACGAAAGCGGTTTTACGCCCTCTTGTGCGGTTGCTGCCTGGAAAAACAGTGTCAGCAGAAGTCCCGATGTAAGCGCATATAATCTTGTGTATATGCTTTTAGAATTCATGTGTAAGGATTGCTTTAAACAATTTTTTTAAATGCGTACTTAAGCGGTTTTTTAAGTATTCCCTGAACTCATCCTCCGTCATATCTTTAAACTCGGGGTCCGCTCTGAGGATCAGTGAGGCAGGGATGATCTGATTTATAGTGCCAAAGAGTGTTGTCAACAACAACATCACATCTACATCTTTATAAAATATCCCATCAGCCTGGGCATCTGTAATAATCGGCTCCATCAGGCCCAGCATTTCGCGCTTCAGTTGCCAGATCAGGTCTCTCACGGGGCTCTTGTCCCTGTTCAGTTGTTCCCGGCTCATGATACACTGGAAATACTGTTCGTTCAGCATCTTATTTATGTACCTGTCAATCAGTGAATACATCTTTTCCAAAGGAGCCATTGTGTCGTTCTTCAGCAACTCATCAATAAACACACGTGACGCTTCCATCCTGAGCCTGAATACTGCTTCCAGCAATTTTTCCTTGGATCCGAAATAATAGGAGATCATGGCAATGTTTACATCCGCTTCCTGCGCTATGTCTCTTACAGAAGTGCCATGAAAGCCTTTATCTGCAAACAGCCGCTCTGCTACTAAAATGATCGAAAGCTGTTTCTCGTTATACTCTTCCATGTTCCTTTTTGATTTGACATAGCAAAGTTAAACAAACGTTTAATTAAAACAATCGTTTATTTAAATGTTTGTTTAAATTTTTATTACATTAACTTATTAAGTATTAAAAATCAATATTTTAATATTAAGAGGGGGGTTGGAAGATTTGAGGTAGTCATTATAGCAAGGGCGTATTTAAGGTTTAAGACACCTAATAATCGCTCTAGCTGCCACCATCTGGTTTATAGTATAAACCACTTTACGAACAAATGCTTTGCAACGGTAGGCCACTGCCGAGCTTCATCGGAAAAACATTTGTTCATAAGGCGCTTTTATTTTCGCGGAAATGTGTTTGTTTTCCTTTTCACCAGCAATGATCTTTTTACAGAAATATAGCGTTTATAGCTACTGATGCTTGCGAGGAAAGAAAACCGCATTTGTTGACTTTCTTTAAATGCCGGTATTTAGCAGTGTACAAAAAATATTGCCAGCTTCAATGAACAGTCCTATATTTAAAATCTAGGACTCAAAATATAGCTCTGTTTGGTAGGATAAAAGTGTATATCATTGTTTATTATTTGTTGCCCGTTTCGTATTAGCTAACTATACTGTAGAAAAACCAATTAATGAGGCCCAAGGTACTATTTCCTGATAAACATATCGATCTTAACTATAGAGGCCTATGAATGGCCTATCTGAAGCAAAGTCTTGGACAAAGAATCGTGAAACAAGTAAAACTCTATTTTAAATATCACTTAAACATATAGCATTAATTCTATTTTTTAGCTCCTAAACTATTAATACTTATGAAAAGAATTACGGTTTCAGTAGTTATGACGCTACTTGCTATCTTATCTTTCAATACCGCTCAAGCTGTGCAGTGTTATTGTATTGAGTGGATTATCCGGCCCTATGAATTTATTGCATGGGAATATTGGGCTAGTTCAGGTAATTGTAGTCGCCCTGATACAGGTCTCGCATTAGGAAGGCACTATCAAAATAACGTATTAATAGATTTTCATTATAGAGATTCAGCTGGCGCTTATTACTATTGTACTCACTAATGACGTCATATTGAGAAATATTTATTTGTAAAAATTTTAGTAATTGAGTTATGAAAAGTTATCTCTCTTTAATTATTGTAATTGTATTTATCAGTTGCAATAATAATTATAAAAAGGAAACATTACCGCAGAAATCCGAATCAGAAAATCTTGTTAAGAAAGATAAAGATGATGCAGGGATACAAAGCTCTAATCTGGCATACAAACAGCTGCCTCCTTTAATAAAATATTTGACATCGGAAGAAACGGGTATTGTTGATCCAGTCCAAAATATCAAAGAACAAGAAGACTTTTTGAATCAGGGTTTCCCTGTAGGAGTAAAATTATTGGAATGGAAAGAAAAACAAGGTAATTCTTGGCAAAAGGCAGATAGGATGTATTTGGAATTTATCGATCAGCATAAGGATCATAAATATGTAAGCGACTTCAGACAATATGGTTCTTACGTAATTCTAGTGAAGTTAAATTTGTTGGCTGAAAGCTCTGCGCAAGGGTTAGAAAAAATTTACTTTTATTTAAATGAGCTGGTAAAAGCGAATAGTATTAATACA
>NZ_DATLKJ010000254.1:0-45119 GCF_035538455.1 Chitinophaga sp. | reverse complement strand
CGGCGCTCGCGGCGTTACAGGAGCACAACGTTGGACATGGTTCAAACATACCGGCGATATGACCGCTACACTCGCCGACCTGGCCCCTGAAGGACTCGCCAATATCACCGAATTGACGCCTTCGGCTACCGGTCAGCAGGATGGTGTAGACTATGTGGAATTCAGCGGCATGCAGAACTTCTCCACCTTTGGCGGTCTTACAGCTGCCAACCAGGTGCTGGCTATAACTAAAGGACAGGACGGCAAAGAAGGAACACAGGACGCTTCCTTTAATATCAGCCTGCCGGCATCTGTGACAGCTACAGAGAACATAACCGTTAACTATACCGTAACCGGTACAGCTGCTAACGGGGTCGACTATACGGCACTGAGCGGTACCGCTACGTTCCCGGCGGGCAGCAACAGCATCGCCCTGCCTGTAATAGTAACAGATGATAACATCCTCGAAACAACAGAAAATGTCACTGTTACACTGAGTGCAGCTACCGGCGCTGCCAGTGGCAGTACTTATAGCATCAGCAGCATACAGAAGACGGCATCTCTGAATATCGCTGATAACGACAGCAACGATCCTGCTAAGACTACCGTGGGAGTAACCTGGGTCAGCGACGCAAAAGAACCGGCTACCAATGGCGCATTCAACATCAGCCTGCCTGCCGGTGTGACTGCATCAGAAGATATTACGGTAAACTACGCCGTTGCGGGTACCGCCACACCGGGCGTTGATTACGGAGCGTTGAGCGGATCGGTAGTAATTCCTGCCGGACAAGGTGGGGTAGTATTGCCGGTGATAGTAATTGACGACCAACTCCTCGAAAGTCCTGAAACAGTAGTAGCAACCATAACAGGCGGTAGCTCCGCCAACTTCACGCTGACGCCACGTGCTGCTGCACTTACGGCAACAGTGAATATCATAGATGATGAAAATACACCAGCCAACCGCATATTGAGTGTAACCAAAACAACGGATGCCGCCGAACCGGCTACCAACGGCGCCTTTGCCATCAGCCTGCCTGCTGGTATTGTCACTGCTGAAAACATCACCGTCAGCTATACCGTAGGCGGTACAGCCACAAGTGGGTCTGATTACACCGCTCTTTCCGGCGTCGTTACCATACCTGCTGGCCAGAACAGTGTAGCCCTGCCCGTTAGCGTGATTGATGATAAGATAATTGAGAATACAGAAACAGTACTGATGACGCTTACCAGCGGAACCAGCACCAGCTTCACGTTCACTGCCAGCACTACTAATGGCAGTGCATCCGTGGCGATAACAGATAATGACAACACCGCAGCCAATCGCGCACTGAGCATCACTAAAACAGCAGATGCCGCAGAACCGGCTGCCAACGGCGCCTTCACTATTAACCTGCCTGCTGGCGTAACAGCTGCAGAAGACATTACGGTAACTTATACCTCTTCCGGCACCGCCACCAGCGGCGTAGACTACCTCGCCCTGGGAACTTCTGTTGTGTTGCCCGCCGGACAGAACAGCGTGCTGTTACCCATCACAGTGCTCGACGACAGGATAATTGAGAACCCCGAAACGGTAATCGCAACAATAACTGGCGGAACGAGCACCAGCTTTACTTTCACCGCCAGCAGTACCAATAGCACTGCTACCGCAAATCTCGCTGACGATGACAACATAGCGGTTAACCGCGTAATCGGTGTGGTGAATAATGGGGGAGATGCATCAGAACCAGCTACCAACGGCGCCTTTACTATATTCCTGCCAGGCGGTATCACTTGCGCAGAACCTGTCAACGTAACATATACAATAGGTGGTACAGCTACGAACGGTACTGATTACACCACACTTACCGGCACGGCGGTGATACCGGCAGGTCAGAACACAATAACGGCGCCCGTTACCGTGATCAATGATCAGCTGATGGAAAACACCGAAACAGTTGTTATGACGGTCACCGGTGGCAACAGCACCAGCTTCGTCTTCACCGCCAACACTACCAGCGGTAACGCCACCGTGAATATCCTGGATGATGATAATACGCCGGCCAATCGCGTACTGAGCATCACTAAAACTGCTGATGGTGCAGAACCGGCAACTAATGCCGCATTCAACATCAGCCTGCCAACAGGCGTTTTACCTTCTGAGGATATTACCGTGAATTATACGATAGCAGGTACCGCCACTAACGGCACTGACTATACGACACTGAGCGGAACCGTAACCATCCCTGCTGGACAGAACAGTGTTGCGCTGCCCGTAACAGTTACAAACGACCAGGTAATAGAAAACACCGAAACAGTAGTATTGACACTCACCGGTGGTACCTCTGCTAACTTCAGCTACACTGTCAGCACAACCAATGGCAACGCTTCAGCTGATATTACAGATGACGACAACACCACTGCCAACCGTGTACTCAGCGTAAGCAACACGGCTAATGCAACAGAACCGGCCACTAATGGCGCCTTCGCTGTCAGCCTGCCCGCCGGCTTCACTGCCGCAAATGACATCACAGTAAATTACACCATAGCTGGTACGGCCACGGCAGGTGCAGACTATACCACGCTTACCGGCACGGTGGTAATACCTGCCGGTCAGAACAGTGTAGCTATACCGGTAGTTGTGGTGGATGATAAAATCATAGAACTGACAGAAACCGTTATCATGACGGTAACTGGCGGATCAGGCGGCGGCGCTGCCTATACGGCATCCCCGGCGGCTAAAACCGCTACCGTGAACATGGCAGATGATGACGATACCCCGGCCAACCGCGTGGTAAGAGTACAGCAATTCCGTGATGGAGCGGAGGGCGGTAGCACTGTCAGGTTCAATTTCCTCCTGGCTCCGGGTATTACCAGCTCTCAGCAGATAAGAATAAATTATACAATAGGAGGTACCGCAATTTTGGGTACTGACTATAATGGCATGACGCCGGCACATTTCAATGGAACAGCTATCATCTCAGCCGGAGGCACAGGCGCCACAGCCATCGTTGGTAACGTGGTGGATGATCAGATTATAGAGGGTACAGAAACAGTCGTAATTACGATCGATAATGCCTCTTCCGCTGACTTTACTTTCACCCCTGATCCTGTTGAAGGAAAGGCTACGGCCAATATTTTTGATAATGATGATATACCGGCCAACCGCGTGCTCAGCATCACCAAAGCAGGCGATGCCGCGGAACCGGCAACAAACAACACTTTCAAAATCAGTTTGCCTGCAGGTGTAACGACTGCTGAACCTGTGACAGTAAAATATTCCGTGAGCGGCGCCGCAACTGCCGGTGCGGATTACACTGCTCTTAGCGGTACTACTATCATTCCTGCCGGTGTTAACAGTATTAGCCTGCCTGTAAGTGTGATCGATGATAAACTCATCGAAAACCCGGAAACGGTAGTGGTAACACTAACAAATGGTAATTCAACCAGCTTTACCTTCACGGCCAGCACAACCAATGGACAGGAAACAATGACCATTGCAGATGATGATAACACAGCCGCCAACCGCGTGCTGAGTATCGTGAAAGTGTCAGACCTCGCAGAACCTGCCACTAACGGCAGCTTCAAAGTGAGCCTGCCTGCAACGATAATATCATCTGAACCGGTAACAGTGAATTATACCGTGACAGGCGCCGGTACTAACGGTACAGACTATACGACATTAACCGGTAGCATTGTACTACCAACTGGCCAGAACAACGTCCTCATTCCGGTAACCATACTGGATGATAAGATCATAGAAGGTACAGAAACGGTGATAGCAACCGTTACAGGAGGCTCCAGCGCCAGCTTTGCCTTCACCGCCAGCGCTACGGATAACAGTGCTTCGGCTGACATCCTGGATGACGATAACATCGCTGCAAACCAGGTACTGAGCGTGGTGAATGGCAGCGATGCTGCTGAACCTGCCACAAACGGAGCCTTTACAATCAGCCTGCCCGCTGGTTATACAGCTGCCGCGCCGGTTACTGTAAACTACACGGTATCCGGTACTGCTACTGCTGGTGCAGACTATACAGCGCTGACAGGCACTGTCACCCTGCCCGCAGGACAAAACAGCGTATCCGTACCGGTAGCAGTGAAAGACGATCAGATCGTGGAAAACACTGAAACCGTGATACTGACACTCACCGGTGGTACCAGCCCGGGCTTCACTTACACCGCCAGCCCAACCAACGGTACAGCTACGGTGAATATCACAGACGATGAAAACTCTGCTGCCAACCGCATACTGAGCGTTACCAACAACGGCAACGCCGCAGAACCATCTGCCAACGGCGGATTTAAAATCAGCCTGCCTGTCGGTATCCTGCCATCAGAAGACATCAACGTCACTTATACCATCAGTGGTACAGCCACAGGTGGCACTGATTATGCAGCGCTTACTGGTACTGTTACCATTCCTGCCGGTCAGAACAGTGTAACCGTTCCCGTTACTGTTATCAATGATCAGATCATAGAAGGTGCAGAAACAGTGATCCTTACTGTCAGCGGTGGCAACAGCAGCAATTTTGCCTATACCGCCAGTACTACCAACGGAAACGCCACCGTGAATATCGCAGATGATGATAACACAGCAGCCAACCAGGTACTCGCTGTTACCAAAACAGCAGATGCAGCAGAACCAGGTACCAATGGCAGCTTCAGCATTAGTCTGCCAACAGGAGTTACTTCGGCCAGGGACATCCAGGTTACTTATACAGTAGCCGGTACTGCTACCCCCGGTACAGATTACCAGCCTATTACCGGTACTATAGTCATCCCGGCAGGTCAGAACAGTGTAGCCGTGCCTGTTAATGTAATAGACAATACGGTGATTGAACCGGATGAAACAGTGATCCTCAGCATCACCGGAGGCAGCGACGCACAATTCACATATACAGTGGCCAGTGGTGGAGGCTCCGCTACTGTGACCATCACTGATAATGATTATGCAAACAACAGCAAAGTAGTGCTCCTTACCAAAGTTTCGGATGCCGTAGAAGGCGGTGTGAAAGGACAGTACAGGGTTTCCCTGCAACCCGGCGTTACCAGCTCAGAAGACGTAGTGATTAGCTTTACCCTTGGAGGTACAGCCACCAGCGGAACCGACTATAACTTACTAGGGGTACCTACCGGCAAAATAGTTATACCGGCAGGCGCCAATGAAGTGTTCATCGATGTAGATGCCGCGAATGACGGTATCATCGAAGGTCCTGAAACAGTAATACTGACGCTCACAAACGCTGCTTCCGCCAGCTATCCGTTTACAATAGATCCTTCCGGTAATGGCGCAACTGTAAACATCATAGATGCCAATGCTGCCAGCAGTACGCCAATACAGGTAATCACCGGTACCAACGCAGCGGAACCTGCTACGAAAGGCACCTTCACCGTGAAGCTCGCAGGTTCGGCTACTTCAGCATTCCCTGTTACAATAGGTTACCGCATATCCGGTACCGCCATATCTGGTGTGGACTACCAGGCACTGGGTAACATCGAAATCCCGGCCAATACCAACAGCATAACGGTAGACCTCAATGTGCTGGACGATCAGATCATTGAGCCTACCGAAACAATGACTATCACACTCCTGTCGGGTAGCGCAAAAGATGGAAGCGGAAACGCCTTTATCTTCCCGCCAGACCCGGCTAACAATAACGTCACAGTAAACATCGCAGACGATGATGCCGCTATCCCCGGCAACCGCGTACTGAAAGTGGTGAAGACCACCGATGCCGCAGAACCAGCTACCAACGGCGCTTATACGGTAAGCCTGCCAACTGGTTATACTTCCAGCACAGACATCACGCTGACGTATAACATGACTGGTAATGCCGTCAACAATACAGATTATACAATTAGCACCTTCACCTTCCCGGCTAATACCAACAGTGTGACTATCCCGCTGACTGTAATAGATGACAAGATCATTGAGAATACGGAAACTGCGATACTGACGCTTACAGGAGGTACCGATGGCAACGCATTCACTTACAGCGCTGATCCTGCCGGCAACAACGCAACATTGAATATCGCTGATGATGATAATAACAGCACGAATAAAGTACTGCTGGTAACAAAAAGTGCAGATGGTGCAGAGCCTTCTGCCAATGGAGAATTCACCATCAGTCTGCCCGCAGGTTACAAGTCATCTGAAGATATCAACGTAAGCTATACGGTAGGAGGCACCGCTACAGCCGTGGATGACTATGTTGCCCTGTCTGGTACCGTGAAAATACCAGCCGGTCAGAACAGCATTACGGTACCTGTAACGGTGAGTGATGACCAGATCATAGAAGGTACGGAAACAGTAACACTTACGGTTACCGGTGGCACTGGCACCAGCTTTAACTTTACACCGGCAAATGGTAATAGCACCGCTACCGTGAACATCGCGGATAATGACAATACCGCAGCTAACCAGGTACTCAGCATTAAGAAAACAATGGATGCCGCAGAACCGAATACGAACGGTGTGTTCACAATCAGTCTGCCAGCTAATGTAAAATCAGCCCAGCCGGTAACGGTGAACTATACGGTTGCAGGTACTGCTGCAAATGGAACAGATTACACTACACTCTCCGGCTCCGTTGTATTACCTGCCAGTCAGAATAGTGTAACCGTTCCCGTTATCGTAACAGATGACAAGATCATAGAAGGTACTGAAACCGTAATACTCGCGGTTACAGGCGGCTCCTCCCCGGATTTTGTCTTCACTGCCAGCACTACTGATGGTACTGCTACTGTAAACATCACAGACGATGATGATATGGCCGCTAACCGTGTACTCAGTGTAACCAAAACCACCGACGCGGCAGAACCAGCCACCAACGGACAGTTCAGTATCAGCCTGCCTGCTGGTTATACCGCAGCAGTGCCCATCACCGTGAATTATAATGTAACTGGTACGGCCACCGCTGGCGCAGATTATACCGCCCTTACAAATACCGTAGTGATACCAGCCGGACAAAACAGCGTACCTCTACCGGTGAATGTGATGGACGACCAGATTATTGAGCCTGCTGAAACGGTGACCCTGACGATTACCGGCGGCACTTCCGGTAGCGGCGCATACACAGCCAGTACAACCAACGGCAGCGCCACGCTGAATATCACCGATGATGATCATACAGCCGGTAACATGGTATTGACGGTAATGAAAACTGCTGATGCAGCAGAGCCTTCCACTAATGGCTCGTTCACTATCAGTCTGCCAACAGGAGTAACTGTTGCAGAAAACGTAACAGTCAACTATACGATCACAGGTACCGCTGCGAATGGCGCCGATTACGCCAGCCTCTCCGGCACAGCAGTGATCCCCGCTAATCAGAATGGTGTAACGGTACCGGTAACTGTAACCGATGACAAGATCATCGAGAAAACAGAAACCGTGATCATGACACTGAACAACGGCGCCAGCACAAACTTCAGCTTCACCGCCAGTACTACCAATGGTAATGCTACCGTGAATATTGCCGACAACGACAATACGCCAACTGAGCTCGTACTGAGCATTGCGAAGAAGACAGACGGCGCAGAACCTGCTGCCAACGGTGAATTCACCATCAGTCTCCCGGCAGGATATACATCATCTCAGGACATCACAGTAAACTATACCGTAGCTGGTACAGCCACCAGTGGTGCTGACTATACATCTATCGGCGGTTCCGTTGTACTGCCTGCGAATCAGAATAGCGTAAGCCTGCCGGTAATCGTGAAAGACGATCAGATCATTGAACCTGCTGAAACAGTGATCGTGACCTTAACAGGTGGCAGCAGTACTGACTTCAGCCTGGTAGCTGGTGGCGCCAACGGCAGTGCTACCGTAAATATTGCAGATAATGAGTCGGGAGATCCGGCTAACCTGGCGCTGACTATCGCGCAGGTGGCAGATGGTGCAGAACCGTCTGCGAATGGTTCCTTCCGCGTAAGCCTGCCTGCAAATATCACCGCAGCTGAAAATATCACGGTGAACTATACAATAGCAGGTACCGCCACAGCCGGAGCTGACTACACAGCTTTAAGCGGCACAGTAGTGATCCCTGCAGGACAAAACAGTGTAGACGTTACCGTTATTACTGCTGATGACCAGATCATCGAGAATACGGAAACCGTCATCCCGACCCTCGCCGGCGGTTCCTCTGCCAGCTTTACCTTCACCGGTACAGGCAACGCCACCGTGAATATTGCAGACAATGATAACATCCCGGCTAACCGCGTACTGAGCGCGGCCAAAGGCACAGATGGTGCAGAGCCATCTACCAATGGTTCCTTCATTATCAGCCTCCCCGCAGGATATACAGCGGCAGAAAACATCACAGTTACCTACACAACAACAGGTACTGCTACCAGCGGCGCAGACTATACCGCGCTTGCCGGTACAGTGGTAATCCCGGCTGGCCGGAACAACGTAACAGTTACGGTGCCGGTACTGGATGATCAGCTGATAGAGAAAACAGAAACGGTGATCATGACGCTCGCCGGCGGTACTGCTACCAGCTTCACATTCACAGGTACCGGTAGCGCTACGGTGAATATTGCCGATAACGATGACATCCCGGCTAATCGCATACTATCTGTGGTGAGAAAGACCGATGCCGCAGAACCTGCCACTAACGGCGCCTTCACCATCAGCCTGCCGCCAGGTATCAACGCAGCAGAAGACATCACCGTGAATTACACGATCGGCGGTTCTGCTACCAGCACAACAGATTACGCCGCGCTGAGTGGTACTGCCATCATCCTGGCAGGAAAGAATAGTGTAGACGTTACCGTTACCGTGAAAGACGATCAGGTAATTGAAACAACCGAATCCGTGATCATGACACTCACCGGCGGTACAAGCACCAGCTTCACCTTCACGGCCAGCACAACCAATGGTAACGCTACCGTGAATATCGCAGACGACGACAATACCGCACCTAACCTGGTCATCAACGTAACCAATCCTGTAAACGCGGCAGAACCGGCTGCCAATGGTTCCTTTACGGTAGGCCTGCCCGCTGGATATACAGCATCGGAAGACATCAAAGTCAACTATACGATCGGCGGCACTGCTACAGGTAGCGCTGACTACACAACCCTGAACGGAACAGTAATCATACCTGCCGGTCAGAATAGTGTGCCGGTAGCGGTGAACGTAATCAACGACCAGATCATAGAAAATACAGAAACAGTAATATTGACGGCCACGGGGGCTACATCCACCAGCTTTACGCTCGTGGCAAGTGGTACCAGCGGAAATGCTACCGTGAATATCGCAGATGACGATAACACACCAGCTAACCTGGTACTGAGCGTAAACAATGCAGGCGATGCGGCTGAACCAAACACTGACGGCTCCTTCATTATCAGCCTGCCTGGCGGAGTAACCTCGGCCGAAGATATTACCGTAAACTACACCGTAAGTGGTACAGCCACGAGCGGAACAGACTACAACGCCCTCAGCGGAACAGTAGTCATCCCGGCCGGACAGAACAGTGTATCCGTACCCGTTAGTGTGATCAATGACCAGGTCATTGAGAATGCAGAAACAGTGATACTCACACTCACCGGCGGCGCTTCTGCCAACTTCACGCTGACGGCCAGCACCACCAACGGTAATGCTACCGTGAAGATTAATGATGATGACGATGTCGCGGTAAACCGCGTCCTTAAGGTTAGTAGAACCGCAGACGCTGCAGAACCTGGTACAAACGGCAGCTTCCAGGTAAGCCTGCCTGCTGGTGTAACCGCAACGGAAGACATCACCGCGAATTACACCATCAGCGGCACTGCCGTAAATGGTACTGACTATACCAGCCTCGCTGGTTCGGTGGTGATACCCGCGGGTCAGAACGGTGTAACCATACCGGTAACCGTGAAAGATGATCAGATCATTGAAAACACAGAAATAGTGATCATGACGCTGACCAACGGCACTTCTGCCAGCTTTGCATTCACCGCCAGCACTACCAATGGTAACGCTACCGTGAATATTGCGGATAACGATAACACTATCATCAACCGCGTATTGCAGGTAACCAACACAGCAAATGCCGCAGAACCAGCCACCAACGGTAGTTTTACTGTCAGCCTGCCTGCTGGTATTACCGCAGCTGAAGACATCACGGTGAACTACAACATCACAGGTACTGCTACTGCCGGTACAGACTATACCGCCATCACAGGTACAATCACCATCCCTGCCGGTCAGAATAGTGTAACCGTACCCGTGGTAGTAACGGATGATCAGGTGATTGAACCGGTAGAAACGGTGATCATGACCTTAAACGGCGGAACAGCTGCCAGCTTCACCTTCGCAGGTACCGGCAACGCTACCGTGAATATTACTGATAATGATGACATTCCGGCTAACCGTGTGTTGTCTGTTGTGAAAACCACCGATGCCGCAGAACCTGGCGCCAACGGCCTCTTTGCAATCAGCCTGCCGGCCGGTATCACGGTAGCTGAGAATGTGGCCATAAACTATACAATCAGCGGCACCGCCACCGCAGGCACCGACTATGTAACGCTGGGCAACACTGTAGTGATCCCTGCAGGACAGAACAGCGTTACTGTTCAGGTGCCGGTGATCGACGACAAACTGATAGAAAATACAGAGACAGTAATCATGACACTGGGCGGCGGCTCTTCAGCCAGCTTTACCTTCACAGGTAACACCAGCGCCACTGTCAACATACTGGATGATGATGACGTCACAACCAACCGGGTACTCACAGTAACAGCCACTAAAGACGCTGCTGAACCGGGTACAGATGGAGAATTTACCATCAGCCTCCCTGCAGGTGTTACTTCATCAGAAGCCATTACAGTAAACTATACCGTCAATGGTACTGCCACCAGTGGTGCAGACTACACCGCCCTCAGTGGTACTGTAGTAATCCCTGCCGGTCAGAATAAGGTGACCATTCCGGTGCCGGTCATCAATGACCAGATCCTGGAAAATACCGAAACAACAGGGATGACCATCACCAACGGCACTTCCGCCAGCTTCGCCTTCACCGGCGGCAGCAGCGCTATCGTCAACATCATAGATGATGAGAACGTAGTAAGTAACCGTATACTGAGTATAGTGAAAACAGCAGATGCCGCAGAACCAGCGGTGAACGGCGGCTTCGCCATCAGTCTCCCGGCTGGCATCGTTGCCTCCGAAGACATCAAAGTGAACTATACTGTAAGCGGTACTGCTACCAGCGGCACTGATTACAACGCCATCACAGGAACAATCACCATTCCTGCGGGTCAGAACAGTGTAGCCGTTCCCGTTATCGTGAAAGACGACCAGGTAATTGAAACCACCGAAACCGTGATCGTGACGTTAAGCAGCGGAACATCCACCAGCTTCAGCTTCACCGGCAGTGGTAACGCTACTGTAAACATCGCCGACGATGAAAGCATCACACCAGCCAGCCTGGTACTGAGCATCGCCAAAGGTGCTGACGGTGCGGAACCGGCTACTAACGGCGCCTTTATAGTGAGCCTGCCAGCGGGTATCACTTCATCCGAAGATATCACCGTGAACTACGCGGTTGCAGGTACGGCAACTGCTGGCGCTGACTATACCGCTCTCGCCGCCACAGTAGTCATCCCGGCAGGTCAGAACAGTGTAGCTGTTCCTGTAGTGGTAACAGATGACCAGATCATAGAAGTGACAGAAACGGTGATAGCAACACTCAATGGCGGTACTTCAGCCAACTTTACATTCACCGGCAATGGTAACGCAACTGTGAATATCGCTGATGATGAAAGCATCACGCCGGCCAAACTGGTGCTGACCGCCTCCAAAGGCGCAGATGGTGCAGAACCTGCCACCAACGGTAGCTTTACGATCAGCCTGCCTGCCGGTATCACTTCATCTGAAGATATCACCATAAACTATACGATAGCTGGTACGGCAACTGCTGGCGCTGATTACACAGCCCTCACCGGTACAGTAATGATCCCGGCCGGTCAGAACAGTATCACCATACCGGTAACAGTAAACGACGATAAGATAATAGAAGGAACAGAAACCGTTATCCTGACACAGACCAACGCCAGCTCCGCACACTTTACCTTCACCGCCGCCGGAAGCGCTACGGTAAACATCCTCGATGATGAAACCGTTACGCCTAACCTGGTGCTGAATGTAACCAAAGGCGCCGACGCGGCAGAACCATCTGCTAACGGCAACTTCATCGTCAGCCTGCCCGCCGGTATTATCGCTGCAATGGACATCACAGCGAACTACACAATAGCAGGTACAGCTAAAGCCGGAGCCGATTACACCGCCCTCGCCGGCACAGTAGTCATCCCGGCCGGTCAGAACAGCGTTACCATACCGGTAACCGTAATAGACGATCAGCTGATTGAAGGAAATGAAACAGTAATCGTAACCGTAACAGGCGGCAACGCCAACGGTCTTGTCTTCACACCCGGTACTAACAGCACCGCTACCGTGAACATCGCAGATGATGATAATACCAACCTTGACCTGGTAGTAAACGCCACGCAGCCAAATGCGGCAGAACCATCCACCGCTGGAACATTTACCATCAGCCTGGCCAGCGGCAAAATACCTGATGCAGACATCACCGTTACCTATACGGTAGCAGGTACAGCTACTGCCGGTACTGACTACACAGCCCTCACCGGCACAGTGGTAATCCCGGCAGGACAGAATAGCATAACAGTGCCTGTAAACGTTACAGACGATGATCTGATAGAACCGGTTGAAACAGTAGCCCTCACAATTACAGGCGCTAAATCACCCAATATCAGCTACACGATAGGTGCTAATGGCACCGCTACGGTAAACATCGCAGATGACGATAATACAAATCTCAACCTGCTTGTTACTGCCAGCAAACCGGATGCTGTTGAACCCAACGTCAACGGTGCATTCACCATCAGCGTCGCCAGCGGCAAGCGCACAGCAGAACCCATCACAGTGCAATACATGATAGGTGGCACTGCCACACCGGATGCTGACTACACAGCGATTACCGGTACTATCACGATCCCGGCGGGAGCAAACAGTATAACCGTTCCCGTGAATGTACTGGATGATAATGAAGTGGAATCCGCAGAAACAGTGGTGTTCATGCTCACCGGCGGAAAATCTGCCAGCTATGCCTTCACAGCAGGTGCGGCCAGGGAAGCTACCGTGACAATCACAGACACCGATAAAATGGCCGGTGACCTCATCGTTACCAAAGAGATCGTAACACCGGCTACCGGCCCTTATCGCATGGGGCAGAGCCTTACCTACCGCATCACGGTGAAGAACGCAGGCAACATACCAGTGACCAGCGTAAAAGCTGAAGACCGCTTACCGGTACAACTCGATATACCTACTCATACATCTGCGGAAAGAGGTGAGGTAGTAGTAACGCCTGCCACTAAACTGGTAGAGTGGAACATCGGCGACCTGGCAGTAGGCGCCACTGTGCAAATGACGCTGACAGCCCGCGTAATAGAAGGCGGTAAACTGATCAACGAAGCAACTGCCTACAGTACAAATATGCCGGATGCCGACAGCTCCAATAACATAGGAGTATCTGCCATCGCAGTGGAAGGATCTGACCTGTCATTCCCGAACGTAATCACACCAAATGGAGATGGTAAGAACGAAAGGTTCATCATCGGCGGACTGGAAAAATATCCCGGCTCCGCGATATACATCTTCAACCGTTGGGGCGGACAGGTATACCAGTCCAGAGATTACCGCAACGACTGGAACGGTTCCAACCTGAATGAAAGCACCTACTACTATATTCTGGAAGTGAAGAAACCGGATGGTATTAAGAAGTATAAAGGCTGGATAACAATATTACGGTAAGAGACAAAAATATTATCTGCTACAAAAAAAAGTGTAAAAGATGCAAACAGTACTCAGAGCAGGGATAATGGTTTTGCTGCTGGCGATAGGAATACGCGGAGTCGCACAACAGAATATACAGTTCAGCCAGTACGTCTTCAACGGGTTAAGCATTAATCCTGCCTATGCAGGTTATAAGGAAGACCTGTATGTAAATGCCGTTTACCGCCATCAGTGGGCCGGATTCCCCGGCGCGCCCCGTACAGGCGGCGTATCTATAGACGGAGTAACGCCCGCCAGCGACAACAAGGTAGGATTAGGCCTGCAAATGTTGTTTGATAAACTGGGCCCGCAGGAAGCCCTGTCGGTATACGGTTCTTATTCCTACCGGATTCCGCTGGACGATGAAGATACACGCCGGCTCTGCTTCGGTTTAGGCGGTGGCGTTACGCAGTATTCTATTGACGGTACCGCGCTGCAATACACTGATAACGACGACGTGGCATTGCCGCTGGGTAAAAAGAGCGTTTGGGTCCCGGATGCCCGCTTCGGGATTTATTACTATACGCCCCGCTTCTATGCAGGCGCTTCCGTCATGGACCTGTTTTCTCTTTATACCGACGCTACCCGTTATAACTGGAAAGGAAACAATTTCGCTACGATTCGTAAAACACAGCACCTGTATATTACTACAGGTGCTGTGTTCCCGCTGAGTGAACATTTACAGCTGAAACCCTCAATCCTGATCAAAGAAGATTTTAAAGGGCCCACCAACGTAGATATTAATGCTTTCCTGCTGATTGCCGGCAAGCTGTGGGTAGGCGCCTCCTATCGTACCGGTGTAGGCCTGTGGAACAAAACCAACCTGCAGAAGGACCTGAGCGAACTCGACGCGGCCAGCGCAATGGCGGAATTTTATGCAACCGAAAATCTGCGTATCGGGTATTCCTACGATCTCACCATCACTAAAATGGCTGGTTACCAGGGAGGATCACATGAAATATCATTAGGCTTCCTGATCCCGTCGAAAAATTACACTGTAAAAAACCCCAGGTATTTTTAATGCTAGTTACTACCCGTATGATACGTTGCACAATAATTATTTTCCCGCTGATGTTGCTGACTGCTCTCAATTTGTACAGCCAGGAGCAGAAAAGCGTAGCACAATTAGCTGACGATGCTTATGCACGGCAGGAGTATGCAAAGGCAGGAGCACTCTACAACAGGATTGCCCGCAGCAAAGGAAAGAAGACGCCGGTAGAGCAACTGATGAAAATGGCGCATAGCTGCCAGGAGATCGGTTACTATAAGGAAGCGTCGGACATATACCAGGAGATCACCAGCCGCGCCGACTGTCCTGCCTCCGCATATTTTGCATATGGCGAAACGCTTCGCCAACTGGAACAATATGACGTTGCAAAAAAGCAATATGCTTTATTTGCCACATCCAATGCCGATAGTCTTAAATTAAAGGACATTGCGCTGCAGGGCTGCGACAGCGCCGTTATATGGAGCAAGCAGGGTGCTCCCATACAACTGAAAGCAGTTAAAGAACTCAACACCTATGGCTCCGACCTCGTAAGCGGAGTTGTACAGAAAGGGTTGCTGCTGATATCAAATGGCTACCGCTCAATGGCGCTTAACGCCGGCTCACAGTCAAACCCGCCACTCGACAAACGCACGGAACAACCATATTACAAAGCATACATTTATCAGCAATACGCCGGCGATAATTCAAACGCATACCTGGAAGAGCTGGCGCCCGCATTGCTGGGGAAGTATGATTACCATATTGGTCCGGTATGTTTTAATCGCACAGAAGACACGCTGTACGCTACGATCAACATACAGGGCAAAGGGGTGCCTGTTACCGGCAAAGGCCCTGTAAATGGAGTGCGCCAGTTGCAGATCTGCCAGTCTGTAAAAAAGAATGGCAAATGGGAACCAATGACGCTGATGCCCGGCATCAATGTGCAGGGATATTCTTCCAGTCATGCTGTACTCAGTGCCGATGGCGATGTATTGTATTTTGTATCTGACCGCCCCGGTGGCCAGGGACAAACAGATCTCTGGTATGCCGAAAAACAGGCAGACGGAACCTGGGGAACGCCGGTAAATTGTGGCAGTCAGATCAATACAGTCGCTGCAGAGAGTTTCCCCACTGTCAACGAAGAAGGTATTCTTTACTTCTCCAGCAGGGGATATGCTGGAATGGGTGGGTATGATATTTATCGTGTAAAGGGGGCAAAGTCCGGTTGGGAAAAACCCGAAAACATGAAATTGCCATTCAACTCCGGCGCTGATGATATTGCATTGATACTGAAACGTAATGGTTATGAAGGGTATCTTGCTTCCAACAGGCAGGGCGGCATGGGAAAAGATGACATCTACTACTTCTCAGACCCGGACTACTTTGGCCGGGTTAATCCTGGTCAGAATCCGTCACCCGCAACAGGACAGGGCCATACTACACAGCCCGCACCAGGGAACCACTCCGGCGACCCGGTTGTAGTGGTTAAGAGAAAACATACGCCGGAAGAAGAAACAGACAAACAGAAACTCGAAGAGCTGAAGTTCCTCTACGATTATAACAGCGCATCCCTGCTCACCGAATCCCGCAGGATACTGGATCAGGTGGCGGCGGTACTGAAACGGTACCCGGATTGGAAGATCGTGATCACTTCTTTTGCCGATAACCGCGGCTCTGATCAATTTAACACTGATCTGTCAGCGCTCCGTTGCTACGCAGTAATAGATTACCTGGCCAATAAGGGCATTGACCCCAAACGCCTCTACTACAGCAATAAAGGGGAAAAAGACCCCGTAAATGGCTGTAAAGATGGCGTGCCATGCCGTGAGGAAGACTATAAACAGAACAGGCGTTCCGAACTCCGCATAAAATGGTAAAAGTCAAAAGGCTCGCTTCTACTCCCATTGATAATCGGATGGCAACCGGAGAAAGGGCTGCAAGGGCGGTCCAGACCTGTATCTTATAATAAAACTACGTGCAGAAAACCATCGGCGCCGGGGAAGCAGAACAATTTGCTTCCCCGGCGTATTAATGCGCGTTGAATGGATCATATATTTAGAAATCCTATCCTTTGTTAATTTCTTAACAATTAAAGACTTACCTTCACCGCATCACAAGACTGCGCGCTATATTTCCATCTATTCAACTGACATATTTGAGATCTATTCTCCGCATCTTCAAAAAAATCTCAGATATGATCATCATTATTTTTTTTATTGCTGTCTGGTACCTTTCATTGTTTTCTCAAACCTTTTTCCAGCATAGATATGCAGCACACAAGGCTTTCACGATGAGCAAAGGCTGGGAGCGGTTCTTTTTTATAGTGACCTATATTACGCAAGGCTCATCGTATATGAGCCCCAAAGCCTATGGTATCATGCACCGGCTGCATCATGCTCATACTGATACAGCGCTCGATCCGCACTCTCCGGCGAACTATTCTAATATGTTCTCGATGATGTGGGGCACAAGAAATATCTATCAGCGGATTTTAAAGAATAAAGAGCAATTAGAGCCACAGTACTCAAAAAACCTTCCCGAGTGGGAATGGTTTGACCGTTTTGCCAATAGTGCATTTTCAAGATTGCTTTGGGTAGCTATATATATATGGTTCTTTGTAACCTTTTCCACTCACCCATGGCAATACCTGCTGTTACCGGTTGTTATTTCAATGGGGGCTTTTCATGGGGCGATTGTAAACTGGTTTGCACATAAATATGGGTACATCAATTTCAGGTTGAAGAATACTTCCATGAACCTCTTATTTGTTGATGTCCTGATGTTGGGAGAGTCTTATCATAATAACCACCATAAGCATCCGTCTTCTGTAAATTTCGGACAACGCTGGTTTGAGATCGATCCGGTATACTATGTTATCCGGATGCTATCTTACATAAAGGTCATTAAACTTGTTGGGAAGAGTGAAAAACCAGCGTAATTTGCTGATCCGGCTCAGGAATGAAACCCGCTAAAGCAACAGTTCCTGATGGAACAAAATGAGGATGACAATGCACCTGCATATTTTCCATCAAAAACAATTTACTTTAACAGGCTTCACACTGATGTTCAGATTTGATTGAGCACAAAATGCAAGCTACTTAAAGAACATCTTACATTAATGGTGTTCATCCTGTTGCCACCTGTCTGTCGCTTATACATAATCCTGTCATTTTTATGTACATCACGTTCAGAAAGAGAGCATGAACAAATATTTCTCCATAAACCATTTGCAGGTATTATGAAGCCGGATAGGTTGAATTTATCCGGAATGGTGTACTACCTTTTGATAGACAATATTTGCTTATCTGATTAAAAAGTGTTTTTGGGCTTTGAATCAATTGGTTTGACGTCGACAGCGTTGTATCCGCGGGCCGTCCTTTCCCAGGAAAAAGTTACCTTTTCCTTTTCCTTTACCGGCTGAGACAATTGATTGATGTGAAAGAACACACTCTCTTTGGATTTATCATCTGTTATGAATCCAAAACCCCTGGAGAGATTAAAGAATGTGACGACTCCGGTTCTTGTGGGGTCTTCTGGTGGTCTTGGCGTCGCACCAATACGGATGTCATCCAAAGCTATATCCTTACTTTTCCCTTTAGGAGGGGAGGAGCTGAGATTTCCATTTTCATCAACGTACGCCAGCATATCTTCCAGCCCCTTACCTTTGTTGTTACTGGCTTTCCGCTCCCTCATCTTTTGCACCTTATCTTCTTTTGCTTTTGCCTTTTTATTTTTCTTTTCCTTTTTTGAAAAAGATTCACCCATAATTACCTGTTTTAGTTTTGTCGCAATATTGCCTGACTAATACTATAGTGTTTTTAATGAACTTCATATATATCGAGAAACTGATTCATGAAGTTGATCCCATTCAATTGTTGTATAGCAGATCTTCCATCGTTGTTTTCTTTCAGGTAAACATATGCATACCCGGATGATCTTCCACTTACATCTTTACGCATTTCTATGAACAGTACGTATCCAAATGCAATGAAAAGGTCATATAACCCCTTTCCGGAAGCCTTGCCATGTAAGTTTCCTACATAAATTTTCATAAGAGATGAAAAAGATCAACGCCGGTATCAATAACCTGAGCGGGAATTCCGGCTATTTCCCTCTCTGGGCCTGGCTTCATTAACTACAATAGTTTGTGAATCAAGCTTAGTACTGTTAAGATGTCTGATCGCGCGCTCAGCCTCATTGTCATCCGGCATTTCTACAAATGCAAAACCCTTTGACCGCTGAGTAAAGGTGTCAGTAATTATTTTAATAGAACGTATAATACCGAAAGAAGAAAAAAGGCCGGTCAGTTGTTGTTCAGTCGTTCGGCTGCTTAAGTTGCCAACAAAAATGTTCATAAGATTAAAAATTGGAAAGTGAGAAATATGGCAGCTGGAAAAGCGAAGACTGAGGAAGAGAAGAAGGAATTCCTACTAAATCAGAAGAAGCCGAGGCAGGAGCCTGATATTGATATCGGGTAAAGGTACGCCTTAAATCATAGAATACCTAATTGCCATAGAAATGGAAGCGAAAATGACCATACTGTGGTGGAATAACGAAAAAATAGCGGGAGCGAAGGCCCCCGCTATGTGCGCGCAGTGAACGGCTGTTTAACTTGGATAATCAGCATTCACAGAGTGCCTCCGGAGAAAGCACCCTGATAAATGCTGGTTTTATATTCTGACAATCTTTATACTACCTTTTCTGCCACTCTGTTGATTGGTTGTCCTGATAATCCAGCTGCCGGCAGGTACCTTGCTCACATCCAGCCTGATCACCTGCGAGCCCTTGCCGCTAATGATCTGAGTCTGGCGTGAGAGAGGCTGACCACCATTCATTCCCCAGATTTCAATAACCAGTTGCTCCCCGGGTTGTCCGGACACCTGTAACTGTACTACGTCTCCCGTTACCGGGTTGGGGTATACAGATAGTTGTTCCTGCCGGGTGTCAGCATCATGAGTAATGCTGGTCTGCTGAGACTGGTTTCTGCTGTCGGAAATAGCGCCGGTGATAGTATAAGCGCCCAGTGAGCTATAGTTGCTGTATCCGTCTGTCACCGGGTTGCCTGCACCGGTACCGGTTACAGACACAAAGTAATTGCCTGCGGCCAGATTGGTGTTGATGGAAGCTGCTAATCCGGTCGGATTCGCTGTAGTAACAACGCCACCTGAACTGTTATAGAGTGTTGCAAGAATATCCAGATCCGGATGCCTCGGAGAGGGTTTGAAATTAAGTGAAATATTGCCGCCGGAGGTGCTGAAAGAAAACATATCGATGTCGCCGGTACGCTCTATAAGGCCGGATGTGTTTACATTACCGGCAGGGTCAAATGCCAGCGGGCTGGCGCTACCGGTGCTATTGCCATAATCATCTGTGCGGTAGCCAAAGCCGTAGTTAGCGCTGCTGATAATAGACAGATCATCCTGGGTATTGTTGGCATTGGCATATTCCCCCTTACTCCATTGTACGATAGGTTTATAATACCCCACACCCATAATAGGAGCCCAGC
The DNA here is from genome assembly GCF_035538455.1 of Chitinophaga sp. Lineage (GTDB taxonomy): Bacteria > Bacteroidota > Bacteroidia > Chitinophagales > Chitinophagaceae > Chitinophaga. The sequence goes on along the minus strand of NZ_DATLKJ010000254.1, from coordinate 24,824 downwards.
TTCCCTGTCCGCCGTAATAAGCTTCTGATGGATTGGTTCTGCCATCATGGCTAAGCCCCACGGTATGGCCGGCTTCATGAGAGCCGGCTTCGCCACCGCCTTTCACGCCTCCGTTAAATACCCAGCACGGAGTGTCATCATTCCAGCTGAAAGATCCTACATAGGCAACTCCGCCAGCACCCGGAGCCGCTGTATTAGTAGGTGTAAATATCACGCGCATACGTCTGTTCTTTGCGTAAGTATTGAATACCGCTTCATTAGTAGTGATATTGACATGAAACGGTCTGTAGTCTTCGCTGATCATCTCCCATACTTCCTGGATCTGCGCATCAGTTAAATTGGAAGGCAACGCATTGATGGGGTTCCCGCCGTTCCATGGCGTGCCGGAAACATATTGCCCGTCAAAATCCAGCAGGATACATCCTCTGGCCCCATGGAAGCTTTCCAGCGTCAGGAGACTGGGGCTGATAGCTAAAGGCGCTTGTACACTGGCATCGGCACTGTTGGAAGGAGCTGCTGGCGCCGGGGTATAGTCTGTACAGATAACTTTGTTAATATCTGTTTCTTTCACATAGGCGTTACCGTTATTATCTGCATAATATTCATATGCTTTTTTACTGCCTTGCAGAATGATATTTCCGGTCAGTAATTTTCCCGATATTTTTATGTAGAAGGAAGAACGCGGCACACCGGCAATTTCCCCGATGATACGCTCACTCGTGTTATCTGCTGCCTGCCGGAAATTTACTTTCGCAAAGAACGTTTCCGTAGAAGATACTTTTAACGGTATCCCTGTAATCTGTTGCTGTTGTATCATTTTGGACACCGGCTGCTGCAGCTCTTTCAACAGTTGCTGCGTACTGCCAAGGAACAAGGTTTTGTCCTGTCCGTACATGTGTATACCGGCCAGCATGATGCATGCCAGCATGATCAAACGGATTAACCGTAGTTTCATATATGTAGGTTTATAGATGGGTTATGAAATAATTTGTTGTATTGTTGATTCGATATTTAATAGTTTATTGTCATCAGGTCTTTCTTCGGGAGATGACATATCCATGAAAGCACCGGTACGGCGGCTTTCAGATACAGAACAGTGGGTCAACGTCTGCAATACAGACATCAGGTAAACAGGATGTTACTTTTTCATTGTTATGGATAGTTTTATGAATGAATATAATTGGCTACAAGGTATGCTTTCGCATCTGGGACGGTTGGCCTGATTTCATTGTTCTGTTGAATAACGTGCTTTGACCCTGGGAATCCACCTCAAACGGATGCCAGGTAATAATATAGTTCCCTTGCTGACAGTCAATACCAGCCTATCGAATAAATGTATACGCACTATTTTAAAGTGCGCTTGGATATTGCCCGCTTCTCCCGAAAGACATTTTCAAAAGTAAAAGCAGCAAATGCGAAAGGGATGCGGTGAGGGGATTTTCTTCGTTTAAATTATAGCAATGAGCAGAATATAACAAGAAAGAGGATGCCCCGAAACCGGAACATCCTCCCTTTGATAGTAAGCCTTTATATTCTGACAATCTTTATACTTCCTTGCTTACCGCTCTGCTGGTTATTTGTTCTGATAATCCAGCTGCCGGCAGGAACCTTGCTGACATCCAGCCTGATCACCTGTGGCCCTTTAGCGCCTATCACATGTGTCTGACGTAACAGTGGCTGGTTACCGTTCAAACTCCACACTTCAATAATCAGCTGCTCTCCGGGTTGTCCGGACACTTGCAATTGCATCATATTTCCTGTTACCGGATTCGGATATACAGAGAGCTGATCGGATGCATTGACATCATTAGTAATCCTTACACTTTGCACGGCAGAACTACCGGAGCAAGGACCTATGAGTGTCCACCACCACCATGCACTGCCCGGCGTAATGTTGTAGATACCATCTGAAGTGCATTCATACAGGTTGTTGTTGTATACCGCACGCTCACCTTTAGAGTAGATCTTCGGATACGGCTGGTAAGCAGGTACGCCTGCACAGTTGCCACCACCGTTACTTACTTTAATGTTAACAGCTGCTGATGTAGTGGAAGATCCCTGGTTGTCGGTTGCCTTTGCCGTAAGTACATAATTACCGGTAGCCACATTAGACCAGGTATAGCTGTATGGAGGTGCGCTGACAACAGCAAGGCTGGTGCTGCCGTTGAAGAATTCCACACTGACTATACTACCGTCGCTGTCGGTTGCTGTTGCCTGAATAGCAACGCTGGCAGGTGCTGTAAAGGAGGCATTGTTCGCGGGCGAGGTGATGTTTACACGCGGAGGTTGATTACCGGAAGTAGTTACACTGATGTTTACGGGAGCAGAGGTTGTAGTCGCACCTTTATCATCCGTGGCTACAGCAGTAATCGTATAGCTGCCGGCTCCTACATTGTTCCAGGCATAGTTGTACGGAGCTGCATTCACAACCGCCAGGCTGGTGCTGCCATTGAAGAATTCCACTTTGGCTACGCTGCCATCGCTGTCTGTCGCTGTTGCCTGTATGTTGATATTCGCAGGTGCTGTATAGGATGTGCCGGATGTTGGAACGGTGATGTTCACAACAGGCGGCTGGTTGCCGCCACTTCCTCTTGGAATGGTGCCGGTAATAGTATAAACGCCCAGCGAGCCATAGTTACTGTATCCGTCTGTACGGGGATTTCCTGCGCCGGTACCGGTTACAGACACAAAGTAATTACCCGCGGCGAGGTTAGTGCTGATAGAAGCTGGTAACCCTGCCGGATTAGCAGTGGTAACCACACCGCCTGAACTGTTGTAAATGGTGGCAAGAATATCCAGATCCGGATGCCTGGTGGCAGGATTGAAGTTGAGTGAAATGTTACCGCCGGAAGTGCTGAAAGAAAACACATCAATGTCGCCGGTACGCTCGATCAGGCCAGCTGTTTTTACACTGTTGCCGGCATCAAATACCAACGGGCTGGCAGTGCCGGTAGTATTACCATAATCATCCGTACGGTAACCAAAACCATAGGTAGCGCTGGTAACGATGGAAAGGTCGTCTTCTGTATTGTTGGCACTGGCATATTCTCCTTTACTCCATTGACCGATAGGCTTATAATAACTTACGCCCATGATCGGTGCCCAGTCTCCTTGTCCGGCATAATATTCCTCTGCCGGACTTGTTCTGCCATCATGGTTAAGTCCCACTGTATGGCCTGCTTCGTGAGCGCCGGCATCACCTGCGCCTTTCACACCATTGTTGAAAACCCAGCAAGGAGTATCATCATTCCAGCTGAAAGACTCCAGGTAAGCAACGCCGCCAGCTCCGGGTGCAGCCGTATTGGTGGGGGTGAATATCACGCGCATACGCCTGTTCTTTGCGTAGGTGTTAAATACCGTTTCATTGGTAGTAATGTTTACATGAAACGGTTTATAGTCTTCACTGATCAGTTCCCACACTTCCAGGATCTGCGCATCCGTAAGGTTGGCTGGTTGCGCATTAATGGGGTTACCGTTGTTCCATTGGGTGCCTGAAACATATTGTCCGTCAAAGTCCAGCAGGATGCATCCCTTAGCGCCAGGGAAACTCTCCAGCTTCAGGAGATTGGGGTCAATTGCTAAAGGCGCCTGCCCACGCGCATGGGTGGTGGCATTGGAGGCGCCTTCGGGCCCTGTGGCATAGTCTACGCAGATAACCTTATTAATATCCACTTCCTTCACATAGGCGTTGCCGTTATTATCCGAGTAGTACTTATAGGCTTTCTTACTGTTTTGCAGAATGATATTCCCAAGCAGTGAATTCCCTGCTACTTTAATGTAAAAGGAAGAACGTGGCACGCCGGCAATTTCACCGATGATGCGCTCACTCGCATTATCTGCTGCCTGCCGGAAATTTGCCTTTGCGAAGAACGTTTCTGTTGAAGATACTTTTAACTGTATACCCGTAACCTGTTGCTGCTGTACCATTTTGGAAACAGGCTGTTGCAGGTTCTTCAGCAGTTGCTGGGTGGTGCCAAGGAATAATGCCTTGTCCTGCCCATACATGTGTATACTGGCCAGCATGACGCATGCCAGCATGATCAAACGGATTAACCGTGGTCTCATATATGAAAGGTTTATAAGTTTGTCATGAAATAATTGATTGTGCTGTTGATTCGACTGGAGCCTTTGCGTTTGGTTATCGTATGGGTTTTCTTTAGGGAGATAGCATACCCGTGAAAGCACCGGAGGCCGGCTTTCAGATTACAGGTCGCTGAAATAGTGGATGGTTGCCTGCAATAAGGTACAGACATAAAGCAAGTAAGGTTTTAACTTTTCATAGTAGTAGTTTGTTTGGTGAATGAATGTGATTCGCTACAGGTACGCTCCCGCATCTGGGATAGTTATCCGATTTTGTTACTTTGCTATTGAGTACAGCACTTTAGATTTTGGTAATCCCGCTCAGATGGATACCGGTTAACAATACATTCCCATTAGCTGATAGCTAACATAAGCCTATAGCATAAATATGTACTGAGAAAAAATGACCACTATTTTAATGCTTCTCTGAGATATTGCTTTCTCCCCCAAAAGATATTTTCAAAAATAACAGTAGCGGGTGCAGAACGAACGCGGTTAAGAGATTTTCCTACTTAAGCTATAGGATTTCTTATTTTTGTAGGATAAGTTTTATCTTTCTGTAGGATAAGTCTTCTCTTTCTGTAGAAGAGCGTAGTAAACTGACATTGTATCGCATGAAAATGTTTTTGGTTTAACATTTTTTTTATAGCTTAGATAGTGATTATCAGCAACTATCCGCCCTAATAGAAGATTCAACAGAAAGTCCAGTTATAGTATTAGTTTAAGCCTCAGATAACCGTAACCTCACAGGTACTTGCTAAACATACATACCACTTAAGTTTATAGTGCTGACTAATCCGAAAAGTATTGCACTTATCGCGCCCCTGTAACTTCACTTATTGTTTCGACGGAAAACGTCTATTCAACCCATTCACCCAAATACGTATCTTATGAAAAAAGCACTCCTTATTATCTTCGCTGGTATTGTAGCAGGGGTAACCCTGATCGTTTTTTTTAAACAGGCGCCTGGCAGGGCTGCTGCTGTACATGAAAAAGCTACGCAGTATTCTTTCAATGTAACGTTCGATTCAACGGTGCCCTATAAGCTGGATGCAAGCGCCAGCCCGGCAGCGCTATGCAGTTTTGCCTGGAATGAATTCTTTGCCCTGAACTGGAAATCGAGTTATACAACGGTTCACAGATACAGAGGGTACGCAGATCCTCAATGGACTTACAGTAGTGATAAAAACCTTTTCCCCAACGCCCCCCTGGTATGGGAAACGTATCCCCACCGGGTGGAGCTGAGACCGAATAATGATAACATGCAACCCTTCGATACCGACCCTAATTATGTGTATGATACTACAATCCCTCCAAAGGATGGCAGTGTAAATCAGCACCTGTTCCATAACCTGGATGAGAACAATGAAATCGGCTCCTGTAACCTGTATGCAAAAATACTCCCCGATTACAATACTAACACACAGGTATTGTACGAGGCCAAAGTCAACAGGGATGAATATAATTACAAATACTTCAATTATCGCAAGGAAGAAGCGCTGAAGCGGGCGGTAATGAATACCGCGCGGAATATCGCAGGAACTAATCAATACTATCCTGGCGGCTCCAGTTGCAATTGCCCGGCGGAAGCGTTCGTGTTTTGCCTGCCTTGCGGAAATGCAAGAGTGCCTGGCACGGGAGCAGTATATACAGGCGCACTGGAAGTGAAGGCAGCCTGGCGGGAGGTTACAGATGCTGAAGCGCTCACCCATTTAACCCGGACTATAATTGCCTATGAAAAGTTACCTAACGGTGTAACGGTAGCCGTAAACAAGAGATATGGGCTGATTGGTCTTCATATCATTCATAAACTGGCTAATTTCCCTGATTTCACCTTTGCCACCTTTGAGCATGTAGATGTAGATACAAAGGATAATATGGGTTTTATCAGGAACAAGTTCAGAGATTCCGTATTCCCGAGTATACCCCAGTTATACAAGAGACCCCGCCCTATCCCCGATGTGGTGGCCGCATCCACTGACTATGTACATGGGCAGCTGAAAGGAAAGAATCCCAATTCAGTATGGCTGAATTACCGTCTGGTTGGGGTACAGGGTAATCCTTCCGATAACAGCAGCGCATTCAGTTTCTACCTGGCCAACTATGTCATAGAATCAGATCCTCCGCTGGCGAATTTCAGAGGTAGTGGTATAGACAGCCCTTATAACGGTGGCGTCAATTTAATTTACAAAGGAAAACGGTTGAGTCAGGGGGGATGCCAGGGTTGTCATGGGGTAGCCCAGCGCGGAGGCAGTGACTTCTCCTTCCTGATGGGTATCCCTGATCAGCCGCATAAAAGACCGGATATATCCAGAACGGGCAGCAAACTGGAAGCATTCATAAAAGGATTCAGAGATATTGATAATGCGGTACAGAGAAAAGGGAAACGTTAATAATTAGCGCGCTGGTTAAATTGTGATTTAGTGCATCTTTAAGTGCACTAAATCACAATTTAAAGGTCAACGGCTTTTTCCAGCTCCTCAATACGGGCCGATTGTTTAGCACTTTCCTTTTTAAGCTCGATAATATATAGCGTCAGTTCTTCCACTTTCTGTAACAGTTTTCTGTTCATCTCTCCGAGGTCAATACCCTCTGCTGCAACTTCCTGTTGAGATGGAATATCTGGCAGGTGCTTGTTTTGATTGATGTAATTTTCAACGTCATACAGAGATGGTAAGGTATAGTTTTTCTCAAAAACGAAATCCGGCCACGGCATAGCCTGGGTTACTCTTACCCTTTTCGCGGTAACCTTTCCGTTTACTACAAATTCCGCATCCGGAGTTGCAATCCATACGTGGCCTCCCGTAAATACGTGCCTGGCATTATTCTCTGCTACATAGTACATGTCGCTTGCCGATGAGCCAATGTATCCCAGGCGGGTATTGTCTGCCTTATAAAATCCAACCCATCCTGCTGCTTGCGCGTTCCCCTCGCCATGCATGGTATAACCCAATCCTGCCGCTCCAAACCTGGCATAACCGCTCACATCCAGTTTGGTATATGGAGACAACGTGCCTATACCAACATACCCGTTATTGGCAATTACCATCCTGATCGGCGCCTCGCTGCCGCCTCTTGCTGTTTCAAAGAATATTTTACCGGTAAGGGCCGCACCCAGATGCAGGTCAGTATAACTTTCTATCACATTGCCGTTGCGCTGTGCCAGAACAGGATAGTTATTATCCGCAGCGCCGATCAGGAACAGGGAATTGGGTATGCCCGTATGCTGCATCCCTATCATATTAAACTTGGTAACATCAGTTTCCCAGATGGAAAGCTTGTACGGAGGTGTTATAGTGCCAATACCGATGTTCCCGTTATCAACCCAACGGTTTTGTGCAAAAAGAGGAAGAATTAAACAAGATAAGACTACAGTTGTAAATACTTTTTTCATTATAATAGATTGTATTAATACTGACCGAATATTGAGTGTAAAGAACCGTAAAAAGATTCAATCAGCAAAAGTCAGTTCTCCACAACCACGTACCTGATAATGACTATTGCTGAAACAATGAGGACCATCCATACCGGATGGTCCCCCGCTCCATTTCTCCCAATTTACCAAGTATTACATACTAATCCCCAGTCGCTTCATATACCTGTCCATCACTTCTTTATTGAACTCCGGTTCCTGTATGCCGCTACCTTCCAGGAATTGCTGCGTGTTGCGGCAATCCCATAGATAAGTATGCTGGTACAGCTCAACTGTAGATTGACCATTGAACATATTGTCCTTGAAAAGACTGAGCAAAGGAAACAGTGGGGCATGTTGGTTCTTGTCCCAGAACGAGAGCCAGTCGTGATAAGGAACACTGCAGAGATTAAAGCCATAGTATTCATTCAGCCGTTCAAAGAACTGCATCAGGGTTAGGTTTTTCTCTGGTGAAGGAATCAGGTTAAATCGCTTGCCGATGGCAGCCTGTTGTTGCGTAATATGTACCACGGCGCTCACCATATAATCCACAGTGGTAAGACCTTCGCGCAGTTTATCAAGGGCAGGATAGCAACCGTGTTTGATACAGGTTTTTACGAGGCCGCCCCACCACTGATAAGCGGCGTTAACACCGGTCTGGCTGTTGCAGGTGGCATAACCCAACCGGAATATCATCACAGGAATGCCCAGCGCTATAGCCAGATCTGCGATCCCCTCCATCACCCATTTGCTTCTCACATACCCGATGTCGGTAATTACCGCGTCGAGGTTTTCATGAATATCATCGTTCTCCATCACCGATGTTTTACCGGTGAACAAATGCCCCCAGCTGTATACGGAGATGGTAGACATCAACGAGATGCATTTCGTTTTATGCTGCGCTGCCAGTCGTACTATTTCACGCATGCCATCTACGTTAGGATGTTTCATATAGGAGTATGGTTCAATGAAATTCACAGAGCTGCCGGAATGATAGATAACATCCACTTCCCGCGCAAGCTGATCGAACCGGCCGGGAGACATACCCAGCAAAGGTTGTGTGAGATCGCCAGGTACCGGTATAATCCGGCTTGCTGCCTCCGCAGGAAGCTTGATATAATATGTTTCAAAACAGTCTTTTATCCTGCTGATAGCATTGTATTCATTGTCAGACCTGACCAGGCAGTATACATTAGCAGTAGTTTGCTGTAACAACTCTGCCAGCAGATGTATACCTACAAATCCAGTAACGCCTGTGAGAAATACATTGCGCTGTTGTTGCAACAGGGAGGTATCGAAGGTTCCGTTCAGCATAATGTCTTCCGGTAACCATATATCATCTTTCAGCTCTTTAATGGGCTCCCGCTCATGTTCAGTGCCGGCATTGGTTTCTGCGGCCTGTCGTTCTGTGAGCATATCTGCGAGGCTCCTTACGGTCCTGTACTCATATAAGTCCCTCGTATACATTTTGATGCTCAGTGTAGCAGATACCCTTACCCGTACTTTAGCCACCATCACGGAATGACCGCCGGCTTCAAAGAAATCTTCTGTAACAGAAATAACATCTCTGCCCAGCACGTCCCCCCATATTTCTGCAATCACTTTTTCATATTCACTGGCGGGCGCCACGATGTTATGGTCGTCAACCACCCGCTGCCGTACTATTGCGGCCAGCGCTGCCTTATCGGTTTTACCGTTTTCTGTGTGCGGGATCTTTTCCACCGCCAGGATAACGGACGGGATCATGTATGCAGGCAGTTCTTTCTGAAGCTGTTCCTTTGCCTGACTAATCATCGTTTTTTCGTCTGATGCTGCAGATGATACGATAAAGGCGATCAGTTGTTTGTTGCCGGCACGTTGTTCATAAACAATAACCTCAGCCTGTTTGATAGCCGGTATCCTGGTGAGTACCGCAGCTATTTCGCCCGGCTCTATGCGGTATCCCCTGATCTTGGCCTGGTCGTCCATTCTGCCGAGATATTGTATGCGGCCATCAGGAAGCCAGCGCGCAAGGTCGCCGGTTCGATAGATCCGTGTGCCTTTGATACCGCCGTTGTCGAGCAACACGAATTTCTCGTTGGTGAGCGCTTCGTTGTTGAGATAGCCTTTCGCGAGTCCTGCACCCGCGATGCACAGTTCCCCGGCAGCACCTGCAGGAAGATGCTCCAGCAACGGGCTGAGAATATACACCTGCGTATTGGCAACTGGCCTGCCGATAGAGGACACATAGTGTTCATTATTACCCGGTAAGATATTACAGGTGCTGAAGATCGTGGTTTCGGTAGGACCGTAATAGTCTGTCAGTGTGTATGGCAGCCCGACGGTGCTCACGGGCTTCATCTGTTCTCCGGCAGTAAACACATGTTGCAGGCTGGATATTTTATGCCGGCTATGATCCACAAATTCAGCTGTCAGCACAGCTGGTACAAATGCATGTGTAACCTGATGGTCGCTGAAATATTGAAACAGCAAAGCCGCATCAGTACGTGTATCGTTATCTGTCAGGAATAAAGTGGCGCCCGAAGTCAGCGAAGACCAGATCTCCCATACGCAAATGTCGAAACCGATACCGGCTGTAGAAGACAGCTTACTGTGGGTAGATACACCGAATTTCTCATTATGCCAGGTGATCAGGTTGGTGAGTGAGCCATGTGTAATCATCACACCTTTAGGGGTACCTGTAGAACCGGAAGTATAGATCACATATACCAGGTCATCCGGTGAAATATTTAGCTGCGGATGTTCTGTGGGGAGTTTCATAACCTCCGGGAGAACTTTGTCAAGCTGTATCACTTCCACGCATGGTTCGTCGCTGAAGAGATGTATGCCGGTGTTGTTGGTGAGGACGATTGGCGCGGCGGTGTCTTTCAGTATATAACTGATCCGCTTCCCCGGATTGGCCGGACTCACAGGAACATAGGCTGCTCCTGCCTTAACAACACCCAGTATGCTAACGATAAGGTCGATGGATTTTTCCATGCACACTGGTATCAGGTCATGCTGTTTAGTGCCTTTTGCAAGAAGGTAACGGGCAAGCTGATTACTGCGGTCATCCAGTTCTGCGTAGGTGATGGTTTGCTCGCCGGCACATACTGCTGTATCGTTTCCCCGTTGTGCGGAAAACCAGTCAGCTACATTCTTCAGTCTGTCGAATGACCAGTAAGTGTCATCGGAGGATACGGGCACAGATGATGCTATACCTTCGGGATGCATGATGTGCTGGGAGGTGATGTACGGTTTCATTGTCTTAGGGTCAGGGTTTTTCATGTTACTGTATTTGATGATTAATAAAAAGGATCGCGTGCAGTAAGGGATATTGTTTGCTTGCCGGATAGCAATGCAAACCCTATGCTTCCCTTTTGAGGAAACGGATATGGCATGTCGGATGTTCGAATTGCTTACAGATCCTGGATTTGGTGCGCATGCAAAAGATACAGCTGCTCAGCCGTATGCGTGTAGATGGATTTCATGGCGATGAGGGTTGATTATAGTCGCGGAATATCGGGGAGATTAGCTCCCCCTGGTTTATACACGATAATACTTTCCCTGGTCACGCTTGTCGCATGAGGTTTTAATATAGTGATTACAAACTCGACGTGGTTATGAGCTTTTAATCAATGGTGTCTGTAATAATTGTAGTTGCATGAACGGATCTGCATGACGGTTTTTCATGGTCACTTTGTTTTAATTACAATCAGGTTTTTCGGTACTGAGGTCTATAGAAAGATATGGCGCTAAGTTAATAATTTCAAATTTACCGTAAGGTTAAATTTGTCTGTTGCAATGTTAGGAATTCTACTTAAATAAATTTGTAGTATGATTACTACCCATGAGGAATCATACTACAAATACTGGTGGTCCGGCACATCATTTCTTTATAACAGGTAAGGCTTCTGCGTTGCCGTTCAGTTCCAACGCGATCACGGAACATATGGAATCTGGTAATGCTGCAGGTAAACGGATGGTAGTGCCTGCTGCACCGGATGTAAATACAACAGCCTCCCCTTTGATGAAAGCTGCTTTCCTGACTTTCAGTTTGCCAAGAGGAGGAAGTGTCAGCGTATCTTTCTGATGGTCAAAAACGTGAAGATATAGCGTATTCCCTTTGCGCGTAGTGGCAAAGATACTGTCAGGGGTGAAGGGGCCGCCTTTGGTACCGTAAATGCTTTCGCCATATTTATTCAGCCAGCTGCCCATTTCTTCGAGACGGCTAACCTGCCGTTGCTCTATACGGCCATCAGGCATAGGACCAATGTTAAAGAGCAGGTTACCATTGCTGGCAGCCGTTTTCACGAGTGTCTGAATACAGGTCCTCAGCGACTTCATCGCGTCATTGGGTTTCCACGACCACTGCTGACAGATAGTGATGCAGGACTCCCACGGTATGTTCATGTTCAGCGCGCCAATGAATTGTTCAGGTGTAGCATAATCTCCTACAGTGCCTGCTCCCAGCTCTGTGTGTTTACCTTTGCCGAGGCGGTTGTTGATGATCACATCTTTATCAAGGCTTTTTATATAACTGTATATCTCTGCCCCGTACTCCTGTTTCCACGGCTGTTCCCAGTTTCCGTCGAACCACAACATGTAGGGATGATAGTTGGTAATGAGCTCTTTCAGTTCATTCTTCATCCTTTGTACAAACGTCTTTGCGTCCCCGGTATAATCGGGGTCATGCCAGTCAAGAACCGTGAAGTAGATACAGAACAGGATGCCCTCGCGTTTGCATGCTGCCGCCAGTTCTCCCACTATATCCCTTTTGAAGGGTGTGTGCATAATGTTATAATCAGAGAAGGCAGTAGGCCACAGGCAGAACCCGTCGTGGTGCTTGGCCGTAATGGTAAGATACTTCATACCAGCTTTCCTGGCGGTTTTTGCCCAGTTGTCTGCATCAAACAGTACAGGGTTGAATTCCTTGTATAGCTGATCGTATTCAGCGGTAGGCACACCAGAGCCACGGCTCCAGCCGATTTCCGTGCCACGCAGCGTCACCGGCCCCCAGTGAATGAACATGCCGAAGCGCTGCGCCATAAAATCATTGAGTACAGAGGCAGGAGTGGATTGCTGCGCCTTCAGTTGTAAGGATGCAATGAGACACAGGAAAATACAGAATATGTTACGGATATACATGTATAGAGCGATTTTGATCGAAAGGTGAAATTACCGGACAGAACGATGTGATTTACAGGTAAAGTTGACTTATTTCAGCACAATATTGACTTTATTCACTAAATTAATCGCCATATCGCACAAAATGAAGCCAATTTTAGCAACACCGGAAGACAACCTGATGAGAGGTAAGCTCTTTCTTGTAAAGGAGATCAACCGGCCGGCCTTTGATACGGAGTTCCATTTTCATGAAGCCTGCCAGCTGGTGTACGTGATGGAAAGTTCGGGCCGCCGCATCATTGGCGACAATGTAGAATATTTTGAAAGCGGGGAACTGACGTTTGTAGGCTCGAATGTACCGCATGTATGGTATAATGAAGAGAGATATTTCAAGCAGAAACGTAAACTACAGGCACGTTCGCTGGCCATGTACATACAGCCGCAGCTACTCGCCGGCAGCCTGGCGCCCTTCGGGAATATCGCACAGCTGGATGCCTGGTTGCAGAAAGCACGCCGTGGCATACAATTCTACGGTTCCTGTAAAGAGGCCATCGTCGCGCTGATGAAGCAACTACTTGCAGAAGAAGGAATGCGGCGGGCCAGTTCCTTTATGGAACTGATCGTACTGATGATGGATGCAAAAGAATACCGGCTGCTCGCCAGCAACAATTACGAAAACCTCTACAAGGATAAAGATCAGACCCGGATGGGAGCTGTATTCAAATATATTTTCCGCAACTTCCGCCGCGAGATACCACTTAGCGAGATTGCTGCTGTTGCATCATTGAATACCTATTCTTTCTGTCGTTTCTTTAAAAGCAGAACACAACAATCTTTCGTGGATTTTGTAAATGAGCTTCGTATCAGCTACGCATGCCGGCTGATGCAGGAGAAGGAGATGAATATCTCAGAACTTGCATCCAGGGCAGGATTCAACCATACCACCCATTTCAACAGACTCTTCAAACGCATGAAAGGCATTACGCCAAAGGAATACAGAAAAAGCCTGCATCAGCTGAAACAATCACCGGCATAAAAACTGAAAAGTTCACCACATCCGGAGAAACAACTGCACTTACCTTCACATCACTTCAAATAAACCTATTATTATGGCAAGAAATGATTTAAAAGGGAAAGTTGTACTGATCGCTGGCGGCGCCAAGAACCTCGGCGGATTACTGAGCCGTTCCTTTGCAGAGAAAGGAGCTAACCTGGCAATACATTATAACAGCGAAGGCGCCAGGGTGGATGCAGAGAAAACGCTGGCAGACGTAAAGGCTGCCGGCGCCAAAGCATTCCTGTTCCAGGGGGATCTCACCAAAGTAGCGAACGTGACGAAATTCTTTGATGAAGCGGTTGCAACGTTAGGGGGGATCGACATTGCTGTGAACACGGTAGGTATGGTGTTGAAGAAACCTTTTGTGGAAACCACCGAAGCTGAATATGATACCATGTTTGCCGTTAATTCCAAAGCCGCTTACTTCTTCCTGCAGGAAGCCGGTAAAAAACTGAACGATAACGGTAAGGTATGCACAATCGTTACTTCACTGCTGGCTGCCTATACAGGTCTGTACTCCACTTACGCCGGTGCAAAATCGCCGGTAGAGCATTTCACAAGGGCTGCTTCCAAAGAGTTCGGTGCAAGGGGTATCTCCGTTACAGCCGTAGCGCCTGGCCCCATGGATACGCCTTTCTTCTACCCGGCGGAAACAAAAGATTCCGTTTCCTATCACACAGCCGCTTCTGCACTCGGCGGACTGACCAATATCAAAGATATTGCGCCACTGGTTGAATTCCTGGTAACAGACGGCTGGTGGATCACCGGTCAGACTATTTTCGCCAATGGTGGTTATACCACCAGGTAAGTAATATATCAATAAGCAAAGGCAGACAGTAAGCAATGCATATACTGTCTGCCTTTATCATAGTTGAAAATTCAGTCCATCATGGAATGAAAAAAGGCACCCGTTACAAACGGGTGCCTTTACACCAAACAAATCCCAGAGGTAACCACACCTTAGCCGGGAAACGATTTAAACAGTGGTCTAACCACCGGTGATTACGGATTGGGCGTTGCCGGAGCACCGGAGATGTCAACCAGTGCCAATGCATTGTACGCCCCATTTTTCAGGTCATACATCTTTCCATTGACACGTTGATAAAACGCAATGCCCAGCGCCAGAAACAACGGCTTTGCACTATTGGCCGTTACATTAACGGCCAGGTTTATCGGAGCCGTAAGCGTCTCATCAATAGGTAGCTCTCCACTCGCGGCAATCCCATTAATAAAAGTGCCACCTTCGAAATCAATTTCCACCCCGGCAACATACATCTTAAGATGTGTAGCTCCGGGAGGTGCCGCTACCATGCTGCCTGGTACAAATGCTGGTACGTCTACCTTCAATACCCCGGCCGCACGGTCTATTGCCGGCGTAAAGGGTGCATAAAGTGTACTGGTCAGCGGGCTGTTTCCATTGAACTCAAAGCCCTTCAGCAGTTCCGCTTCACCATCAATCACATTACGCTCTCCGCGGGCATTGGTGGCATCCGCCTGGATCACCTTGACCATCGCACTTGAAAGACGTGATGCGATATAGCTGTCCCTTATTTGCAGCAACAGCGTACGAAGTGAAGTTCGCAGTAACCTGCTCGCTTTGCCGGCACGGCCGAACTCCGCTCCGTTCTCACGTGTACGGATAAACGCAGGATCTGTTGCGATACGGGCTGCTTCCACGCCACCTTTCTCACGTGCCAGGTGTCCGGCTTTCGACTTATAGAATGTGATATTGCCGATGGTTCCTTTCAAGGGAATTATTCCCATTTGTCTTGCCATATAAAAATGATTTGAATAATAAAAAAAGGCTGTTTACATAGCCAAGCCCGTTAGGCTCACATCTGCGCAGGATGTAGTAACTTTGTTGGTAACCACACCAAACCTAAGCCGGCATTTTCATTCAGAAAAATTTCCATTCCGATTATGCCATTTTCGCAGAAAATAGTTCCTAATCGCATAGTGATCTATGCAAAGGACGTCATGAATATTACCGGCAGGAGCGAGCGCACAGCCAGGAAAATCCTGCAACAGGTCAGGCGGGTCAACGGGAAAAAGAGGGGAGATATGATAACAGTGATCGAATTCTGCCATTTTACAGGAATAGATCAGCAGCTGGTAGAGGCATTTCTCCGGTAGATTAAAGCCCTGGTCAAAGCCCGGTCCGAGCCGTTTAAAAACGTATAGGCATCTCTGCTATTAATTATTTTGTACTCGTTTATGCTTATTTGATAGGGTTTCCCATTGTAGCGGTTATAGCATAACTTATCAAGGTGGACAGGCAACAATGCCCGTTTGCCTTGATAGTATGATTAACGACTGATTAACATCCTTTTAGCACGCAATGACTTTTATTGCAGACCTTATAGATACACTATCTATAGTGTCGTCATTCCAAATGATTGTCAAAACTGTTTGAATGACCCCTTCTTGCTCTAATCTGTTTGCACTAAAGTATTTGTAGCCCATTCCATATTTTAAAACCCTACAATATGCAACAGCATTATTCATTTTCTTCTTTGGAGAAATTTATCCATGTTGACCTGCAGCAGGCATCGCATAATCAACAGCAACCTGATGAACATTTCTTTGCGGAAGCAGTTAGCAGGATCGTCAATGAAAAATGGGGCATCGTCGAAGGCATCCCAAACAGCCTGCATGATCTTGAAAGTGAAGAGCAGGTCTGCTGGCTTGTCCAACAGAGTCAGCAGCGTTTGGTGATGCTGATGGATCAGGTGGCGAAGCACCTGGATGCCGAAAGTCTTCTGGGTGCTTTCGTAGCAGGAGGTAAGGGCTGGCCGGATCTTTACAAAATCACTTACGATAATCTCACGACGCTGCTGACCTATTTCGAACAGATGTATGAAAGGTATTTAAATATTGACTGCAAGATCCCTCCTTGCTACCTGTTAAAAGCACAGCGCAAGTTCGAACAGGATGAAAAACTACTAAAAGAGGGCTTTATTTCATCAGATGTGGATGAACAGTTGCAGAAAATTATATTCATGCCGTTCCTCGGGTTGTTGGACGAAAATTATCTGGCATCTAAGATTACTTATCGGCAGCTCCATTACTTAACGGAAATGAATAAACAATTATTTATTTTGCTGGATGCCCATGAAGAAAAGATGGAACTATCCGAAAAACTCCATGGTCTCTTGCTGTGTATCAACTTCAACAGCTTTCATTACTTTGAATATTGGATGAGCATCACAACAACAGAATTGCAGAACCTTCCTGCTTTTCGGGAAAAACTGGATAGGCTGAGTTACCTGCAAAAGATAGTTAATCAGGCTTTCGTGAAGCCTGCATTAGCATACAATATGTTACAACCCTCCCTTCAAAACAAAATACAATCGTGGCTGTCAGAAGAAATAGCTTACCACAAAGAGACTTACGCAGCATCGGACGGGACTTACCTTCCCAATGAATTCAGCCGGAGGAAAGGCTTTAAGGTTCAAACAGCATTCTCTGTTCCTCAGCTGGCAAACATGCTGAAATTGCTGTTCGATAATGGCTTTTTTCTTAACAAAAACAGGGGAGAAGTGCTGGATTTCTTTTCCTGTTTCTTTACCTCTGTAAAGCAAGGCAGTATATCCCCCAGCAGCCTGCGAAATAATTTTTATAACGGCAGTGCCGCAGTATCCAAGTCGGTACGTGATATCCTGATGAAACTGGTTAATCAATCACGCAAAGGGTTAAACGTTGTTGCCTGTCTTGTACTCGCCTGCTTTTTTTAATAATGCTGTTTTCATTCTTACACGCTGATTCTAATATTGTAAAAATAAATATTCCAAATTCTTCTTCTTAATAATCAAATAGTTACAGGGGGTTGTACAACCCCTGCCACTGTTCTTGCATAGTTATTATTTTTTCTTTTGCTGCTATAACAAACAAACCTAACCCATATGGCAGCAGAAATCCTAACCCGGGAAGATCTGGCGATCTTCAAAACAGAACTATTCCAGGAGTTACGTGAACTGGTCCATGCGCCAGTCGTCCAGTCCCGCAAATGGCTTAAATCCCACAAAGTCCGCGACATGCTCGGTATCTCTATCGGCACTCTTCAAAGTATGCGTATCAAGGGTACGATCTCCTTTACCAAAATCGGCGGCATCATCTTCTACGAGTATGACGACATCATCAAACTGATGGAAGGCTCCAGGAAAACAGTTAAGCGTTCCTGATGCCGGCGCCCGCAGCCCACACTAACTACATCCGGCACCTGAATGCCTTTTTCGCACTGGTTCGGAAAGAAACGCGCCTGCAGGCCAATCATGTAAGCCTGTACCTGGCATTGTTTCAGGTATGGAACTATCATCGTTTCCAGAATCCTTTTCCCATCCTGCGCGAAGAAGTCATGAGCCTTTCCTGCATCGGCTCCCGGAGTACCTATGTACGTTGCCTGAAGCACCTGGATAGTTGCCGTTACATCATCTACGAACAGGCACGGCAGGCTTATGCCGCGAGTTACGTGTCCATCATTCCCCTGGCCGATTTTATCGCAGATCCTCAACCTGAACAGCTGTTGCTGTTTCAGCATGAAAAGACCGGTACCATGAGGCCCAAAATTGAGCCACATAACCTGCTCAAAACTGGGCCACATAGGAGGCCCGATAATGAGCCCGACATGTGGCCCAATTCCGGGCCACATACAGGCCCAAAAGTGGGCCACTTTAATAAACATATAAACAATAATAAACGTGGGGGAGAAAACAGGCTCCCGCCCCCAACAAAAAAAAATAAAAATGAAACTGAAAACCTCCCGCACGATCAGGATGCACCCGGCGCGGAAAAAGATGCACCCGGCGCCGCGCGGATTCTTCCCAAGTTGTCCCAGGTGCAGGAATTCTTTAGCGCCGAAAAGTACCCGGAGGTGGAAGCAGGCAAATTTTTTCACCACTACCAGGCCAATGGCTGGCGGCAGGGCAGCAAAACACTGATCACCGACTGGCAGGCTGCCGCCCATAAATGGATACTGAACATTCACCCATCAAAACCAGCGCATCATGACAAACATACCAAACCAGCAACTGGAGCAGGACGGCTCCACGTCAATGAAGACAAAAGCTATTCAGACCCCCTATGATTACTACCTGCTAATGCAGCAACTGGAAGAACACGGGAAAGATGTATACGGGCCGACCTTCCACATTGAAGACATAGACCGGCCAGTGGTCATCAAACTGCTGGCCTATTTTCTCCGGGACCAGCCAGTCGCTACTGCTGAAGGAATCGACCTGCATAAAGGGATACTGCTTACCGGGAAAATCGGATGCGGCAAAACCTCCCTCATCAACCTGATGCGATCCTTATCTACAGAATCTTACCGGCCGCATATGGTATCCTGCAGGGGAATCAGTTTCGAGTTTGGCAAGATCGGGTACGACGTTATCAGTCGCTACAGCTGCAATGCTTTTTTCCCGTATACCAGCGTTCCCAGGATACACTGCTTTGATGATTTGGGACTGGAACAAACAGTAAACTATTGGGGCAATAACTGTAACGTCATGGGCGAAATACTCTTATCCCGGTATGATCTGCTGATTTCTCATAAGATGCTCACCCATGTTACCACCAATCTCAACAGCCAGGAACTCGAAGACACCTACGGTAACCGGTTACGCAGCAGAATGAAGGCGATGTTTAACCTGATACCATTCAACCCCGCCACTACAGACAAAAGACGATAACACCTGATCCCCCCATTATGTATCTATTGGCGGGTTGCCGGAAATGGATTGAAGTTGTTATTCATGAAAAATCACTATCTTTCGATCGGATTTTGTGCCTATGGACATTGGTTTGACGACCATCTCTGGATACTCGTGCATCTCTGTAGCAATTGTGTGAATGATTAAATTAAATAAGCTGCCTATAGAGATTTGTTAACTAACCTTTTTAAGTTCGAATGGCTTTAACCCGTTTTCAAAATAATTTACATGACTCCCTTTTACCTTAATACCTGGTTTAGATTAACGATGCTAACAGGTTTATTGTTTGGAATAACCCGCGCTAACGCACAGAACATACCGGTAAATAACAATAAGCCTGGTGCGACGCCGGCAACAATCCCTGGTGCTTATACAGCGCCTACAATTAACTATATCCGTACCTGGGAGCCATCCATGCCCACCAGTGACCCGGCTACAATAGTTGATCCAAACCGCACCGTATCAGAGGTAAAGCAATCTACGCAATACTTTGATGGATTGGGGCGGCCAATACAAATGATAAACAAGGGTATAAGCGGTACCGGGAAAGATATAGTAACGCCGGTGGTGTATGATGAATTTGGCCGGGAACAATATAAGTACCTGCCTTATGTACCCCAGGCTGGTAATACCAGTGACGGTAAGTTTAAAATAGATCCATTTAACAGCCAACGCGCTTTTTATCAGGATAACAATCTTAATCCCGGTGCTAAAGATGAAAGTATCTTCTATAGCCAGACAGATTTTGAATCATCGCCACTCAACCGGGTATTAGGTACCTATGCCCCAGGTAACAGCTGGGCTAAGAACGGTGGCAACCACCCGGTAACAAACCAATATCTTACAAATACTATTGCAGATTCTGTCAGGATATGGGATGTAGCAGAGCCGCTGCCACTCAGCACCCGTTTTTACGATGCCGGACAGCTGCTTAAGAATGTAACCACTGATGAAAGCAGTAGTCAGGCTATTGAGTACAAGGATAAGGAAGGTCATATTATACTGAAGAAAGTACAATTGTCCGATGCTCCCGGTACGGCTCATATGGGATGGCTATGTACCTACTATATCTACGATGATATAGGTAATCTCAGCTTTGTGATCCCGCCGCTTGCAGTGGAGCGCATTACGAATACCTGGAACCTTTCCCCGGTTGCAGATGAACTGTGTTTCCAGTACCGTTATGATGGCCGTAACCGGATGATTGAAAAAAAGGTACCGGGAGCCGCAAAAGTAGAACTGGTATATGATATACGTGACAGACTGACCTTCACCCGTGATGGCAATATGAAGGCGCGTAATCAGTGGCTGGTTACATTCTACGATAACCTAAACAGACCCATAGAAACCGCATTATACAATTCTGCAGCAGCCAGAGACGCTTTGCAAACCAGCCTGAATACCGCCACCGGTAGCGGCAGTATTTCCTATCAATTCCCAGGTGTCAGAGATTTAGTAGTATCGGTAGATGACCGTAGTGAATATAAGGCGACCAATACGGTAGACATGATAGATGGTTTTGATACCGGTAATAATGACAGAGATGCTTATATTGACCCCAATTTAACGAACGGCAAGGCAGACGTCACTGTCTCCAATCCCTTACCGGGTATTTCCTCTGCTGATCTGACGCCATTGACCTATACTTTCTATGATGGTTATACCTACCCAGGTGTACATAGCCCGGTAGCGGGAGACTTTTCCAAACCAGCGGCTGGCAGCAATCCATACGCCGAACCCGTAACCGGAACAAGCAATCTGACACAAGGACTGGTTACCGGCACTAAAGTTCGTGTGCTGAATACCGACCAGTGGCTCACCACCACTACCTATTACACAGATAAAGGAAGGGTTGCACAAGTGATCAGTGATAACCATACCGGGGGAAAAGAAGTTACTACCACGTTGTATGACTTTAGCGGCAAGGTACTCAGTACTTATCTGCGTCATATCAACCAGCGCAGCAGTGCGGTATCTCAGGCAACCGTATTAACGATGATGTCTTATGATCATGCTGGCAGGGTAATCAACGTAAAGAAAAGAATCAATGATGATACGGGTCTGGAAAGAACAATAGCCGTTAATGATTATGATGAACTGGGACAGCTTCGCAATAAACAGCTGGGCATCTCCGGAACGTCTTCACCGTTGGAAACGCTGAACTATGAATATAATATCAGGGGATGGTTGAAAGGCATCAACAAGAACTTTGTCAATACGCCGGGTAGTAACAGTAACTGGTTTGGACAGGAATTAAGCTATGATTACGGCTTTCAGGCCAGCCAGTATAATGGCAATATAGCCGGGGCCAAATGGAAAAGCCGGAGCAACAGCATCGGCCGGGCCTATGGTTATGGTTATGACAAAACCAACCGCATTACATTGGCCGACTTCACCCAACAGAATGCCAACGGCGCTAACTGGACGCGGGACCAGGCTGACTTCTCCGTAAGCGGACTTGACTATGATGCAAATGGCAACATCCTTTTCATGAATCAAAAAGGACTTAATGGTACCGCTCCGAAAACTATTGATAGCTTAAAGTATAAGTACATCACCAATAGTAATAAGCTGTTTTTCGTTACGGACAAAACAAATGACCCCAAAAGCAAGCTGGGAGATTTCAAGGAGATAAATAATGACGAAAACCAGGATTATGATTACGATCCTAACGGCAACCTCAAATTCGATCTGAATAAGCAGTTAATCATCAACAGGTATAACCACCTCAATCTTCCGGATAGCTTAACGATGCTGGGAAAGGGTTATATTGAATATACCTATGATGCAGCTGGAAATAAATTAAGGAAGAAAGTAACAGATGTTACTGGCAGTGGCAAAATAATCATCACTGATTACATCAACGGCCTGGTATACGAAAATGATACGCTGAAGTTTATCAGTCATGAAGAAGGCAGGATACGCGCTGCATTTAATGTAAACCAACCTGTAAGCTATGCATATGATTACTTTGTAAAAGATCACCTGGGCAATATCCGTATGGTACTGTCCGAGCAAACAGGTATCAACGCTTATGCCGCTACTATGGAAACAGCCGCATCTGGCCGTGAGAATGCATTGTTCAGTAATATAGAAAATACAAAGGCGCCTAAACCAATAGGATACCCGCAGGATAACACCACCAGCCCCAATGACTACGTTGCCAAGCTGAATGCACAGGCAGGCGGCAAAAAGATCGGCCCCTCCCTGGTGCTAAGGGTGATGGCGGGAGATACCTTACAAATCGGCGCCAAAGCTTTTTATAAATCAACGGGCGCCAGTACTTCAAACGCATCTTCCGATGATATGCTGGCGGCGCTGTTGCAGGCATTCGCTACACCAGGAAGCGCAAGCGACGGTGCGCATGGCAGTGGTTCTGGCCCCGGCTCTCCTATCACTACCAACTTCACAAGCACCAATTATCAACAGCTAAAAGAAAAAGATCCTGATCAGAACAGACCCGACAAGCCCAAATCATACCTTAATTTTGCACTGTTCGATGATCAGTTTAAATTAGTGGATGAGAACAGCGGCGTAAAACAGGTACAAGGCTCCCCTGATGCCTTACAGGTGCTGGCAACGGATAAGATTGTAGTCAGGAAAACTGGGTTCTTCTATGTATATACCAGCAATGAGAGTGTGCAGGATGTGTTCTTTGATAATATAGTGGTCAATCATAACCCTGGGCCATTGCTGGAAGAAACACATTACTATCCATTTGGACTGACAATGGCGGGAATATCTTCTAGTGCCTTGAAGGGGACAAATTATGCGGAGAACAAGATGAAGTATAATGGGAAAGAGTTGCAGAATAAGGAGTTCGGCGATGGAAATGGTTTAGAATGGCATGATTACGGAGCGAGGATGTATGATCAGCAGATAGGACGGTTCCATAGAATTGATAGGTTCACTGATTCTGTTCCAGATTTTACACCTTACCATTATGCTAATAATAACCCTATTTTATATATAGATCTTAATGGAGATTCAACAGCTCCCGCTCCTCCGGCTGCTCCTATTAATTGGGTGATTCCCTTAAAGCCGGTTACAGTGACTGCGCAAGGGCCAAATACAAACCAAGCAAACGGGAGTGCCGCAAATACAGATTTAAATTCAACTGCATATCAGTTTTATAATTTTAGAACAATTAATACGACTACTAACCATATCAGTGTACCTATTTATGTATTGAACGTTAACATACCCAAAGCCGCCTTAAATAAATTACCACGGTGGTTTGTGGGGAAATATGGGCGTAGTATGGTCATGAAAGGCGCAAATAAATATACGAGCGTTTTATCCATTCAAATGAGGAGGTTAGGTTGGCAACATGGTGGCAGAATTATTGGGAATACAGCAGCGGCGTTATCGTTTGCGTCTCTTGCCGTAGATAATGGATACTATTATAATGATATAATTGAAGGAAAGCAATCATTTGAGCAAGTACAAGAACATTATGATGATGTAACATTAAACCCCATGTTTTGGCTATATAAAAGAATAGAGCCTTGGTTAATAAGTTTAGGAGAACCTGAAAAATAAGAATATGGAACAAATAAGACCGGAGTTAAAGGATTTTATTATTGATTTTTGTAAAAAGAATAAGATTAAGAGGACTGATTTGGATAATTTAAATTTGGATACTAGCCTGGATTTAGACCTTAATATATTTGATGATGATATGGATTTGTTCTTAACAGAATTTGTAAATAGATTTAAGATTGATTATTCAAATTTTAGTTGGGAAAAATATGGGTATCCAACGAGCTCAGCGTTAGTAGGTATTATCAAGGGCATTTTTGGATATAGGAAGAAATGGGTCAAACGAGTAGCCAATTTTTTATACACACCTAAATTAAAAGTCCAAGAATTACAGAAAGCGATTGAGTCGGGAACTCTTCTGTAATTTAATCATAAAATAGCCGCTGGGCTTAACCAGCGACTATTTTATTGGAGTACGTTTTTGATTTTTCTGTTAGCGATGAAAAAATCGAGGAACTCATATACGAGTTCTTTGTCTTTAGGAGAAAGTTTATTTATATCAAATATGTGCATAATGGGTATTGACTCATATCATTACCAAAGAAAAATAAAATGAGACAAATACAAGATTCTGAAGATGTTTTTGATTTTATAAATATAGCAAGATCATATTGCATGTTTATTGAGAGGGTTAACGCTTTTTTTTAGGGCTTTTTGTTCCAGGTGAAATTTTTCCCTGGCTTCTTTCAGGTCTTTCAGCAATAAATCAGGATGGCCCCAGTATTTCAGGCTT
Source organism: Chitinophaga sp. (assembly GCF_035538455.1). GTDB lineage: Bacteria > Bacteroidota > Bacteroidia > Chitinophagales > Chitinophagaceae > Chitinophaga. Next base: position 186 of record NZ_DATLKJ010000254.1, on the reverse strand, counting down.
AACTCTTCCCTGATTTTTCTTACTTCAGCCACTGCGTCATACTTTTGTAAGCCCACGGCTAAATACGTCTTGCAAAATTCAGTGAGATCGTATGACCAAGGTTATTTTCCAAGTTTGTAACGATGAGGAAGGAGTTCTTCTATTCTATTGATAGGGTGATCGGCTATCCTATGTAGTATATCTTTG
>NZ_DATLKJ010000253.1:0-13969 GCF_035538455.1 Chitinophaga sp. | reverse complement strand
CACCATGGAAAAAAATAATTTAAGAGCGGTTAAAAATTGCACGCAAAATTAACTAAAAACAATAAAGTTTTTAAATTTATTAGTAAAGATGATGGCCGATTTAAGAAAACTTTATGGCCATTTTCCAATGCTGTCAACGGTTTTGATATTTCGGAAAAAAATATGTAAAGGGACGCATGCATCTGGCAGCCCAGTTCAGGATCTTTGCAGTACCTTGTTTTTATAACAGAATTTGATAAATTTGGTATATGAACCGGATAAAAGATTTTGTTGAATGGAAGGCATTCGGTGTATGTGCTGCTATTGGAGACAAACTTGGTGTAGCATCATCCCGGATACGTATCTTTTTTATCTATGCTACTTTTCTCACGATGGGTTCTCCTATCATCGTGTATATGATTCTTGCCTTCTGGGTTAACATCAAGAATTATATTCAGAACGCCCGCCGTAATCCGTTACGATATTTATAAAAAAGGAATCAGCTTTCAGCTGTCTGCTTTTAGTGTGATAGATATCTCTCCTAAAAACTGACGGCTGAAAGCTGATTTTTTTCTTTTTTATCTGCTATTCCAGATGAAAGTTGGTCATCTGGTGATAATGGTTCTGTAATTCGTTCAGCGTAATGTTTTCTTTCAATGCCCTGGTTTCATCGCGGTAATTCAGTACCAGCCTGGGGTCATTATTTTCTCCATAAAATCTCACAGAAAACGGCCCCCGCACATACAACATTCCCCTGCTATTCCCGGACTGGGCTTCGTCTTTGTGAAACTGGAGCTTCAATAATGCCTGTTCATCCAGGTGGATCGGATACAGATTATCCAGATCGAACCAGAATTCATTGTCATCGTCCGTCAGCACCAACGCCTTCTTGTCTTCATGATCCACCTGCAACACCTGGCCTGTTCTGTCTACACCTGCATATTTAGTGAGTACGGTATCGCCTGACTTTAAATGGTGTAAATTGATCATAATAAGCGAGTTTTATGTGTTATGAATTTACATAAAACAGGTGAAACCAACAAGCAGCTAGTGCAACGCTTTACTGTTTTTGATTTACTACCACTTTACGGATCTCTACCAGCTGTTCGAGCAATTCTTCCAGGAGATCGAGGCGTAACATATTGGCGCCATCAGATTTTGCTTTGGAAGGCTCGGGGTGTGTTTCGATGAACAATCCATCTGCACCGGTAGCTATTGCGGCTTTGGCAATAGTGCCGATCATCTGGGGATTACCACCGGTAACGCCGCTGGTTTGGTTAGGCTGTTGCAGCGAGTGTGTGCAGTCCATTACTACTGGTTTGCCGAAATGTTTCATGATGGGGATATTGCGATAATCCACTACCAGATCCTGGTAACCGAAGGTAGTACCACGTTCGGTCAGCATGATATTTTCGTTGCCAGCGCCTTTGATTTTCTCCACAGCAAACTTCATAGACTCGCCGCTGAGGAACTGTCCTTTCTTTACATTCACCACTTTGCCGGTTTCAGCTGCTGCCAGCAGGATATCTGTCTGGCGGCAAAGGAATGCCGGTATCTGAAGAACATCCACATAAGCAGCTGCCATGGCTGCTTCTGCAGCAGAGTGAATATCAGATGTAACGGGTACATTGAATGTCTTTCCTATCTTCTGCAATAAGTCCAGTCCTTCTACATCACCGATACCAGTAAAGGAATGGATGCTTGTGCGGTTAGCCTTGCGGTATGATGCTTTGAATACATAAGGAATAGACAATCTTTTACAGATGGATGATACCTTCTCTGCTACGGTCAACAGCAACTCTTCTTCTTCAATGACGCAGGGACCTGCAATCAGGAAGAAGTTATCAGGGTTGTACTGGTCTTTGAACAATGATTTTAAATGCTTCATAATTTATAACTATTGGATCGTTAATCTTAATCAGGCTGCAAAGATAACTTTGATTTTTGTGATTTATGTGCCGGGCTTCCGGCTAAGAAACAAAGGGGCAGAGACCGTCAAAGGTGTTGTTTTTAAAAAAGAGTGGTCTTTAAGCTTACAGGTCGCGACTGTCTTGCCTTTCCCGCTTCTCATAGGCTTCTCCTTCGGTTGTCATTCGATTCTCATAGGTATTAAAAGCGCACTTTCTGTTAAATTCTTCAAATAGCCTTTTAGTGCCCGTAAATCTTACAGACTGTTAAACAGCGCGTTGTTAATGTAAAAAACGGCTATGTGTTCCTGGCTTCTTTTGTTCTTTGGTGGTAATTGTCATACATTTGTAATCTCATTCCATTTCCCCATATTCAACACTGTTCTGATTGTTATAACATTGTCATGCTGATGGAGATGCAGCATGGAAATACCCAGGAACCTGTTAATATTACGTTCCCGTTTTAATATTGCAATTTTAGTTTTGTATGAAGAAAGATAAGATTCTGGTTATTGGGGCCTGTGGACAAATTGGCGTTGAGCTTACACTGGCTTTAAGGAAAATGTATGGAGATACCAATGTATTGGCTTCTGACCTGAGGGAAGAGCATGACCTGCTGAAAGGCACTGGCCCGTATGTGTCGCTTGATGTTATGAACAAGGAAATGCTGCACGTACTGGTGATCCGCCACAATATTACCCAGATCTACCTGCTGGCTGCTATACTTTCTGCTACCGGTGAAAAGAATCCGCTGCTGGCATGGCATATCAACATGCAAAGCCTGCTGAACGTGCTGGATATTGCGAAGGAAGAGAATCTTGATAAGATATACTGGCCCAGCTCTATTGCCGTATTCGGCCCTAACTCTCCCGCAGCGGAAACGCCGCAGCACACGGTGATTGAGCCTACTACCATTTACGGTATCAGCAAGTTTGCCGGTGAACGCTGGTGCGAATATTACAACCATCGTTATGGCGTGGATGTAAGAAGCCTGCGCTATCCTGGCCTGATCAGCTACAAATCAGCACCAGGCGGGGGTACTACAGATTATGCAATTGAGATCTTCCACGAGGCAAAGGAAGAAAAGAAATATACCAGCTTCCTTTCAGAAGACACTTACCTGCCGATGATGTACATGCCTGATGCGATCAGGGCTACCATTGAGCTGATGGAAGCAGACGCTTCAAAAATTTCTGTACGTTCTGCTTATAATCTTTCTGCGATGAGCTTCTCTCCGAAAGAGATTGCAGCAGAGATCAAAAAACATATTCCTGCATTTACGATCAGCTACAAACCTGATTATCGTCAGGAGATCGCCAACGGCTGGCCTGACAGCATTGATGATGTACTCGCACGTACTGACTGGGGCTGGAAGCCAGAATATGACCTGGCTAAAATGACAGCAGATATGTTACAGCACATATAACAGGTTTTCGCTTTTAGCATATAATAAAATAGCGCGGAGGATATATATCTTCCGCGCTATTTTATTATATGCTGTATGTTACTCTATGAAACCTACAGCTACAGTAGTATTGTTAAATTCATCTATCAATATAAATGCGCCATTGGCGGGATTTTCCTGATAAAGATCTGCAAAGACAGGCGCAGCCAGTTTTAAGGTGATTTTGCCTATATCGTTCAAGCTCATTTCGTGTTTATCTGTTGTTTGCTGATAGCTGGTAACATCTGTTACGAAATTGATCTGTTGTACTTTAGCTTTCACGCGATTCACGCCGTGCTGTAACAGATAGGTTTTGCCGGAAACGAGTTTTTGTTGGTCCATCCAGCAGATGGATGCCGTTACTTCTTTCAGTTGTGCGGGCATCTGGTCTGTTTTTACCAGCATGTTACCGCGGCTGCTGTCTATTTCATCCCGGAGGGTGATTACTACGCTTTCGCGTGCATGTGCCACCGTTAGTTGTTTTTCAAACTGTTCGATGGTTTTGATAATGCTCTTCTGTCCGGAGGGCAGGGAGATTACTTCATCGCCTACATTGAAATGCCCGCTGGCTACTTTGCCTGCGAAGCCGCGGAAATCGTGGTGCTCTGTGGTTCTGGGCCTGATTACGCTTTGGATGGGGAAGCGGGCCGGGTGGCGGCTGTCTTCATGATCAAAGCTGATCTGCTCCAGGTATTCCAGCAGGGTAGCGCCCTGGTACCAGGTGATAGCGCCGGTGCGGGAAGCTACGTTTTCGCCGTAGAGTGAGGAGATGGGAATGAATTTCACTTCCTGTCCTTTGAAGGCGGCGTTGTCGAGTAGCCCATGGAAGTCTTCCACAATCTGGTTAAAGCGAGCCTCGCTGTACTCTACGAGGTCCATTTTGTTCACGCATACCACGAGGTAGGGGATACGCAGCAGGTTGGCGATGAAGAAGTGACGGTGTGTCTGTTCTACAATGCCTTTACGCGCATCTATGAGAATCAGGGATACCTGTGCATTGGAGGCACCGGTAACCATGTTACGGGTATATTCAATATGGCCGGGCGTATCGGCGATGATATATTTGCGGGTGGGGGTAGAAAAGTAGATGTGTGCTACATCGATGGTGATACCCTGTTCACGTTCTGCCACCAGCCCGTCTGTGAGCAGTGAGAGGTCGGTGAAATCGAGTCCCTTGCGTTTGCTGGCTGTGTGCAGGGCTTCCATTTTATCCTGTGGAATGGAATTAGTGTCGTACAACAGCCGGCCTATTAAAGTGCTCTTGCCATCGTCAACACTACCGGATGTAGCTATACGTAAAACCTCCATAAATTAAGCTGATATTGTTACAGCAATGATTGCTGCTGGTTTATAATATTGTTCAGATAATTGAAAAGGATATTTGATCATTAAAAATATCCTGCCTGTTTTCTTTTCTCCATGGCGGCTTCGGAGCGTTTATCGTCTATCCTGGCGCCACGTTCGGAGATCTTGGCTTCCATGATTTCGGCGATGATGTCTTCCAGTTTGTCGGCCTCAGAGATCACTGCGGCGGTACAGGTCATATCGCCCACTGTGCGGAAACGTACTTTCTGGCGGAAAGGTATTTCATCAGCGGTGGTGTTGAGGAAAGAGGAGTAGGGCCAGTATAATCCGTCACGTTCGATGATTTCGCGTTCATGTGCGAAGTAGATGGATGGAATACGGAGGCCTTCACGACGGATATAGTTCCATACGTCCAGCTCGGTCCAGTTGGAGATAGGGAATACCCTAACGTTCTCGCCGATATTAATTTTCCCGTTGAGGATGTCAAACAGTTCGGGGCGTTGCATTTTGGCGTTCCATTGTCCAAACTCGTCTCGAACGGAGAATATTCTTTCCTTGGCGCGGGCTTTTTCTTCATCGCGTCTGGCGCCGCCGATGCAGGCATCAAATTTTCCTTCTTCGATAGCATCCAGGAGGGTAACGGTTTGCAGGGCATTGCGGCTGGCGTATTTGCCGGTTTCTTCCTGTACTTTACCCTGGTTAATGCTGTCCTGTACGTTTCTCACGATAATATCCAGTCCTAGTGTATCTACCAGCCAGTCGCGGAATTCGATGGTTTCCGGGAAGTTGTGGCCGGTATCTACATGCAGTAAAGCGAAGGGGATTTTGCCTGGGTAAAAGGCTTTCTGAGCCAGTCTTACCAGGGTGATGGAATCTTTCCCACCGGAGAACAGCAGCACTGGTTTTTCAAACTGGGCGGCAGTTTCACGGAGAATATATATTGCTTCATCTTCCAGCGCCTGTGGAAATTCCCAATTGATTTTATTAGTCATGGACTATAATTATTTATTGTACTTCAACAACTGATTTCAACTTGTGATGCGATGTGATTATCCGTGCAGGCCGCATTCTTTTTTAGACAGTTCCCACCACCACCGGCCGGCGCGCGGATGTTCTCCCGGTTCGATGGCGCGTGTACATGGTGCACAACCTATGCTGATAAAGCCTTTGTCGTGCAGTTTATTATAAGGAACGTTGTTTTTGGAGAGATAGTCCAGTACTTCATCATAACCCCAATGGATCAGGGGATTATATTTATAAAGCCGGCGGGTTTCGTCCCATTCGAGTGTCTGCATTTCATGGCGGTTTTCGGACTGTTCTGCCCGCAAACCGGTGATCCATACCTTTACTCCTTCGAGGGCACGGTTGAGGGGGACTACTTTCCGGATGCCGCAACACTCTTTGCGGTTTTCTACAGACTCATAGAAGCTGTTGGGGCCTTTGGATGCTACCAGTTTTTCTACAGCAGCGGTTTCGGGGAAGAATACTTCCACGGGCTGTTTGTAGCGGGCCATTGTAACATCCATCAGATCGTAGGTTTCCTGGAAGAGGCGGCCTGTGTCCAGGGTAAATACTCTAACGGGCAAATGATTGCGCCAGATAATGTCTGCGATTACCTGGTCTTCCTGGCCAAAGGAGGTGGAAAATGCCACAGCCCCGGGATATTGTTCCAGCAGGTACTGTATGGCCTCCACTACAGGCTTGTTGGCCAACGCGGTGGTAATGTCTGTCATGTAATCTTCCTTAAAATGATATGCCTAGTGCCAGCGGAATAGAGCAAATTGTTCTTTCCGTCAAACAAAAATACATAAAACCTATAAAAAAGATAGACTAATAATGTAAAAATTTCGGGATTTTGAGATTTTCGAAAATCTCAAAATCCCGGAGCAGACAACTAGACCTGTGAATAGTTACATGCCGCGTGTGAGAATATCTTTCAGGGTCTTGTTCTCCAGAAGTTTCAGGGAGGCGTCCCTTACTTTGCTCATGACTTCGTGCAGGCCGCATACGGCTTCATCCTTGCAATTTTCACAGCGCTCGTAATAATTGAGGCTTACGCAGGGTAACAAGGCAATGGGACCGTCCAGCAGCCGGATGATCTTTGCCAGCGCAATTTCCTTGGGAGGCCGCATCAGGTAATAGCCTCCGCCTTTTCCTTTTTTGCTTCCCAGGATGCCGGCATTTTTCAGTTCCAGCAGGATATTTTCCAGGAATTTGATGGAAATGTTCTTTTCCTGTGCAATCTCGGAAATCAGGATAGGTCCTTTATCTACGTTTTCTGCCAGGTGAATCAGTGCGTGAAATGCGTATTGTGTTTTCTTTGATAACATACTGTCTTATTTGCATCCCTCCCGGATGACTTATAGGTGCAGTGAACTTGTTGACACAGCAAATATAATGAATTAGGAATCAGCTTTCAGGGGCAGTTCAACTGCCTTTGTCCTGAAAGCCCGGAACTAACCCTGCAGGCCCAGTACTTCTTTCATGGAGAATATGCCGGTTTTACCTTTCAGCCATTCTGCGGCTACTACGGCTCCAGCGGCAAATCCTTCCCTTGAATGGGCGGTATGCGTAATTGTGATGTCGTCGATGGGAGATGTGTAGGTGATGCTGTGTGTGCCTGGAGCCGGATCAATCCTTTTGGAGATGATGGGCAATTCTGCAGGCTCGCTGCTTTCGTGGTTTACCCAGTTCTTTTTGCGCAACACCTGGGCCAGCAGTTGTTCAGCCAGTGTGATGGCGGTTCCGCTGGGAGCGTCTTTCTTTTGCGTATGATGGATTTCTTCCATCCGCACTTCATATTGCGGCTGGGTGGCCATCAGTGCCGCCAGTTTCTTGTTCACTTCAAAGAAGATGTTCACTCCGATGCTGAAGTTGGTGGTGTGAAGGAAGGCACCGCCTTTTTCGCGGCAGATGCTTTCAACTTCGGGCAGTTTGTCCAGCCAGCCGGTGGTGCCGCTTACGACCGGTACTTTTGCATCAAAGCACTTGAGAATGTTATGGTAGGCGTTTTCCGGCGTTGTGAATTCGATTGCTACGTCTGCTTGTCCGAGGTGTTCCTTTTCCAGCAGTTGCAGGCTGTCTGCATCTATGCGGAGAATAACTTCATGGCCTTTCGCCGTGGCGATGGCGTCTATAGCCTTGCCCATTTTACCATATCCTATCAGCGCTATTTTCATGAACCTTACTTGTTATAATGTTTATGTTGATGGAGATAATGCATGTTTAACGACCCGCAAACCAGTTATTCTTCCTGTTCTTTTTGCCGCCGACAGATATATTGATGCCTATCCCCAGGGTCCGGTTGTTGATCAGGGTAGGGGACACGCGGAGTGTCAGGTCATTGGACATATCAAATGAGCGGAGGTGGGCAAATACGGTGGCATCCACGATATTAAGCCCGTAGCCCAGTACGAAGAACAGTACGGAATAATCCAGGTTTTGACGGTAGTAATCCCTGAGTACCTTCAGGCTTTCGGGATTGGTGTATTCCGGGTGGTTGTCTTTGGTGTCGGGATTGCCGTCTACGCGGAGGCGGTAGGCATCGCGATAGTCCTTGTAGTTGTTCATATTCCAGATGAAGAAATATGTACAGGTACCAAGGGCAGCGTACACCAATGGTATTTTCCAGTACTCACGGTTGTATGCCTGGCCAAGACCGGGCAGCACAGCGGAATACAGTGCCGCTTTGCGGGGACTGTGCGGCGCCGGTGCATTTACCCTGATCCTGTTGCTGTCTACCAGTGCTTTATGGCTGGTATCCCGGGCTATATGGCTTGTGTCTTTGGCCATGACAGCGTTTTTTTTGGCAAGAGTATCTACGGGTTTAGCACCTGGGCGCAGGGTATCGCGGGGTTGCACCTGTGCATACACGCCCGTGGCCATAATAGCCAGTAATAACAGGGAAATGCTGCGAAATAAAAGGAATGATCTTCCAGCTTTGTTAGCCACCGTATATATCTATTTTTTCCAGGATGCTATCCAGCTCTTCATCTGAATAGAATTCTATCACTATACTGCCTTTTCCGTTCTTACCTCTGTCCAGCTTTACTTTGGTAGAAAAGTGGGAGGAGAGATTGTCTTGTATCTTCTGGAAAGCAGGCGGCAGTTTGACTTTAACAGCTTTCTGCTGATTGCCTTTGTCTGCCTGGTTGATCTTGCGGGCAAGATCTTCGGTCTGTCTTACGGACAGGCCTTGCTGTAATATTTCGTTATAGAGGAAAAGCTGGTTTTCTACATTTTCGACGCCAGTGAGTACACGGGCATGTCCCATGCTGAGTTGACCGTTGCGTACAGCCACCTGTATATCTGGTGGTAGTTTCAGCAGGCGGATATAGTTAGTTACCGTACTTCTTTCTTTGCCCATGCGGTCGGCCACTTGTTCCTGAGTAAGGGTGCATTCTTCCATGAGCCTTTTATAGCTCAGGCCTACCTCAATGGCGTTGAGGTTTTCGCGTTGCAGGTTTTCCAGCAGGGCCAGTTCGAGCAGTTCCTGATCATTCACCTGGCGGATATATGCTGGAATATCTTTCAGGCCTGCCATTTTACTGGCGCGCAGCCTTCTTTCGCCGGCGATGAGCTGGTATTTTTTGTTGTTTATTTTGGCAACGGTGATGGGTTGAATGACATCATGCAGTTTGATAGACTGGCTCAGCTCCTGTAAAGATACCTCATCGAAATCACGGCGTGGTTGCTTTGGGTTGGTGGTGATCTGGTCCAGCGGTATGCGTTCAATACCGGTAGCGGCAGCCACCACTTTATCGCCCAGCGCGCCGGCTGTTTGCTTCAGATCAGTATCAATGTTTTGCAGCAGCGAGCGAATTCCCTTACCCAGCGCCTCTTTCTTATTTGGATTGGTCATCGTTGATAGCTAAGATTTTGTCTTTGGATTTGATTTGTGTAAAATTATGTTTCTGCAGGATCTCCTTTGCCAGGTTCAGGTAATTGATGGCACCTGTACTGGAGGCATCGTACATGATCACCGATTTGCCGAAGCTGGGGGCTTCACCCAGCTTGGTGTTGCGGTGAATGATTGTATTGAACACACTTTCTTCAAAATGCTGTTTTACTTCATCCACTACCTGGTTGCTCAGACGCAGACGGCCATCATACATGGTCATCAGGATACCTTCAATTTCCAGCGAAGTATTCAACCTGCTTTGTACGATCTTGATGGTATTAAGCAGTTTGCCCAGGCCTTCCAGCGCAAAGAACTCACATTGTACCGGGATGATCACGGAATTGGAAGCCACGAGGGCATTTACGGTGATCAGGCCCAGTGAAGGGGAACAGTCAACTATAACAAAGTCATATTCATCTTTTACACTATCCACCACCTGCTTCATCACGCGCTCCCTGTTGGGATGGTTGATAAGCTCCAGTTCTGCACCAACCAGGTCAATATGTGAAGGCAATACCTTCAGATTCGGCGTATCTGATTCCAGTATAACGTCTCTGGCATGAACATCGTTTACCATACAGTCATACAGGCTCTGCTGCACATTGCGCAGGTCGAAACCCAGTCCTGTGGTACTGTTTGCCTGAGGATCGGCATCTACCAGCAATGTCTTGAATTCCAGCACAGCCAGGCTGCTTGCCAGGTTGATTGCACTGGTAGTTTTTCCTACGCCACCTTTCTGATTGGCGATTGCGATTACTCTAGCCATTGTGTAATTTAAAAATTCAAAGGTTATTTATAGGATAAAGGATTAAATAGCCATGATACCTCGTCCTCAAACCTCTATAGTACTGCCTATTTCGGGCAGTACCAGCTCCAGGCCGGCATCACTGAATTGTTCCAGTGCGTCCTGGCTGTCTATTTTGATATATCCGAATGTGTCGTAATGTACGCCTATTATTTTCTCGCATTCTATGAACTCAGCCGCAGCAATGGCATCCTCAACGCCCATGGTGAAGTTATCACCTATTGGCAACACCGCAAAATCGAGTGTAGCTACAGACGGTACCAATTCCATATCGTAGGTGAGGGCGGTATCGCCACTATAGTAGAAGTTGCCTTCGTCGGTCACAAATACAAAGCCCATAGGATTGCCACCGTAGGTGCCATCGGGCAGGCTGCTGGAATGTTGTGCAGTTACGCATTTCACTGTTCCGAAATCAAACTTCCATTTACCGCCGGTATTCATTGGGTGAAGGTTCTGAATACCCTGTTTACCGGCCCAGGTTACTATTTCAAAATTGGATACCACGGTGGCATTTGTTCTTTTCGCCAGTTCTACCAGATCTGCTACATGGTCTTCATGTCCATGGGATACAAAAATATAATCCGCCGTTATGGCATTAACGTCTACCTTCTTTGCCAGCTCGTTGTATGAGATAAAAGGATCAAAAAGGATCTTTTTACCTCTGATCTCCACCGCAAAGCATGAATGTCCGTAACAGGTGTATTTCATAATCTAAACAATTAACAATTAATATATAATAATTGAGAATTTTGTATTTTGCAACAACCTGGTTATTGTTGTCAAACTTTCGCGGTAAATAAAATGTATCCCGAATCGGACAAAAATACAACGATTCATCAGAAATCGGGCGCTGTGGTAATATTATTTATTCACAACATTATTCCTGTTACCTGAAACTAAAAGCTGATAGCTATCAGCTTTTAGCCATTATACAATTTTTATTCCTGTCGTTCGTCTGTACCATGTGGATTGTTTTTTTAACTTTTCATCACGGGGAAGTTGTATTAATTTTCCATTTCATTTTTATCTATATTAATTTTTGATAATGCGATCCGGATTTAACTCCATTTTTCTGGTAATATTTCTTTTGCTGCTGGACATTCACGTTTTCCAGGCTGTAAGGACCATGGTATATATGTCGGCCCCCAGAGTAAGAAATATATCCTATATACTATACTGGTCGGTTTCTATTTTATGTCTTGTCACGGTGGCATTGTTGCCCTATCTCAAGTGGGAGACATGGCCATCCCATATCAGGTCGTATGTGATCACTATCATTATGTGCCTGGTGATAGCTAAGTTGCTGGTGGCGGTGTTTTTGCTGATCGATGATCTGCGTCGTGGGGTGGTATGGCTGATAAGGAAATTTTCTTCTGAGAAGCCTGTTGTAGCAGAAGGGGTGGTGAATGGCCTTACCCGTTCCCAGTTCCTGAACCGCCTGGGGCTTATTGCCGGTGGTGGCCTGCTGGGTACCCTGATGTACGGCTTCTCTAATAAGTATAATTATCGTGTGCATAAGCTGAAGCTGGCATTCAAGAATTTGCCGGCCTCCTTTAAAGGGATGCGTATTGTGCAGATCTCCGATATTCACTCTGGTAGTTTCGCTAACCGCGAAGCTGTATTGAAAGGTATACAACTGATCAATAGTCAAAAAGCTGACCTGGTGTTGTTTACCGGTGACCTGGTAAACGACCGTGCGGATGAGATGAAACATTGGATGGATGTATTCAGTCAGATCAAAGCGCCTATGGGCGTGTATTCTACGCTGGGCAATCATGATTATGGCGATTATTATCCATGGCCGGATAAGACGCCGAACGGTTACAGCGCTATGCAGCATGCTAACCTGGAACGATTGAAAAGCATTCACGGAGAGCTGGGCTGGAAGCTGATGATGAACGAAAACGTGATTCTTGAGCGAAATGGTGAGCGGATAGCGTTGCTGGGTGTGGAAAACTGGAGTGCGCTCAAGCGTTTTCCGCGTTATGGTGATCTCAAGCGTGCTTATGAGGGGGTGAGTCATATCCCCTTTAAGATACTGATGTCGCATGATCCTACCCATTGGGATGCGCAGATAAGGCCTGAATTCCCGGATATTGCGCTTACGCTGGCGGGTCACACGCACGGCATGCAGTTCGGTGTGGAAATACCAGGTTTGAAATGGAGTCCTGCGCAATATTTCTATAAAGAATGGGCTGGCTTGTACAAATCCGGTGATCAGCATCTGTATGTCAACAGGGGCTTCGGTTTCCTCGGTTATCCGGGCAGGGTGGGTGTATTACCGGAAATTACGGTGATAGAACTCGCGTAATCCATCTATATATGAGGAAATATCCTATATTGTGAGTGATTTCTATTAAGATGCGCTGTTACATATTATGTCTGTTACTGTTTTGCAGTTTCATAGCCAACGGGCAATCACTTGCCGAACTGGAAAGACAACTCGACTCCCTGCTTGCCAAACAACAGAAGAGTGAAGTTGTGCTGGGGCTGGGTTACGGCAACAACCCCGCTTACGGAGGCAAAGTAACAGATGTGAACAGGCCTATTGTACTGAAGCCTTTTCTTTCGCCCTCATTATACTGGTATCACAAAAGCGGCTTCTATATTGGGGGGAGCGGGTATTATCTTTTCAATGCGGAGAAAAAGCCCTGGTTCGAATTAGATCTGACTACCGGCTATGACTATACGAAGAACGATAATATCCTGACGGGAGTTTCCTATACACGTTATTTCTTTGCTGATTCTACAGATATTCCGGTAACGCCCATCAAGAATGAGTTGTATGCGTACTTCTATTACCGTAAATGGTGGCTGCAACCTGGTATCAGCGTGGATTTCGGATGGGGCAGGCAGCGTATAGATAGGATCAGGGGCTATGCTACTATCAGTGGAAGTGATTTTAATGTGATAGCAGCAGTCAGGCACCCGTTTATATTTCCGGGTGTGATCAGTGCAAAGGATGCCATTCTGTTTACACCATCAGTTGCGCTTACGATGGGCACTGCCAACTATTTCAGCCAGCTTCGTTCTTTCCAGTATGCAGCGAGATCACCCAAGCTGAAAAAGGAAAGGAAGGGTCAGGCTAAGGACCTTAGCTTTGAAGATCACAGTGATTTTGAACCGCGTATAATAGATGTTACCCTGAATGTTTCTTATCTTCTCGGAAAATTTACGATATCTCCCTTATTTACTGTTTTCAAGCCTTTTACAGGTTATGATCAGAATGTGATGTGTTATTTTACAGGTCGTGTTACGTACAGTTTTTAACTATTTTTTATGAATAGCACGGAATTTGTACCAATACAAAAATTCCGTTTATACAAGTAGGGGTGTTGTTTTGTTCACACGTCTATAGTTTAACCATTATTCACAAATAATTATTATGAAAAAACTGTTTTTAGCCGCAGCTTTATTGATGACGGCAGCCGTAACAACTACAACTGTTAATGCGCAAAGCAAATTTCTCCGCTTTGGTATCAAAGGAGGAGCAAACCTTGGAAAGCTGGATGGTACAGGATTTCAGGATGGTTTTAAATTGGGATATCACCTGGGTGGTTTTGCACAGGTAAACCTGACAAGAGGTTTTGGTGTACAGGGTGAGGTAGTATTTTCTTCTACCAAAACCG
>NZ_DATLKJ010000252.1:0-8928 GCF_035538455.1 Chitinophaga sp. | reverse complement strand
TTGTGATCAGGTACAAAATGGTGGGAACGCACCGCGCACCTTTCCTGGGTGTGCCCGCCACCGGCGTGCGCATCAACGTGGACGGCGCCGCCGTGTACAAGATCGTTGATGACCGTCTGACAGAATCATGGGACTATATGGATCTGCTGACACTTTACCGGCAGCTGAATATACCGCTATTTAAAACGCATTAATATCACCTCATAAAAAAACAAAATACCCATGAAGAGAAATTATATCGGTCTGTCCAATACCTTTCACGACAGTGCTCTCGCCGTAGTGAACGAAGACGGAAAAGTTGTGTTCGCCGAAGCCACTGAGCGTTATTTACAGAACAAAAGAGCTATCAATTGCATTCCTGATTTTTTTCAGCGTGCATCAGAGATCGTGGATCAATATTGTGATAAAGATGCGGAACTGGTACTTGCCCAGACCTGGAGCGACAACGCAGAAGAGGCCATGATACGTGGTCTGGCAGACATCACAGAACAAGAGAGCAAGCTCTCGTCAAATGGCAGGGGCGTGCCGGTGTTTATACGCAGCAACCTTGCGGCGCTGAAGTTTTTTTACGTGTCGCAGCTGACTGCCATCAAACAAACCACTAACACCCTGATGTATGAACTGCATCAGAAAGAGGATGATACAGCCTTTCAACGCGTAAGCTCCCGGAAATACAATCATCACCTCACACATGCCGCTGCTGCCTGCTATACCAGCCCGTTTTCTGAAGGCGTGTGCGCGGTGATTGATGCGATTGGCGAAAATTCGTCTACACACTGCTATTATTTTAAGGACGGCGTGCTGTCAGAAATAGAAGGAGTGGACAGCCAGAGTGCAGGCAGCCTGGGTGCATTTTACATGTACATCTGTAACGCCTGCGGATTTGGTCAGCTCACCGGGGAAGAATGGAAGGTGATGGGGCTTGCTTCATATGGTAAGCTGAATCGCAGGCTGGCAGATACTTTCCGGGATTCCATAAAAGTGAACGGCTTGTCAATTGAATATGCGCCGATGCCGGAGTTTATGGACTTCTTCCAGGATCTTTATAAAGTAAAAAGAAAGAAAGGCGAACCGGTGATCAATGCCGCAGATATTGCCTATACCGGGCAGCTGGTATTTACAGAGATCTATTACACATTCCTTCGTAATCTGCAACAGCTGGGTCTTTCCAAAAACCTGATCATTGGAGGAGGCTGCGCACTTAACTCTTCAGCTAACGGCAAAGTAGTGGAAGAAACAGGTTTTGAAAAACTACACATCTACAGTGCCCCGGCCGACGACGGCAATGCTATAGGCGCCGCTTTCCTGGCATATTATGAAGATAACAGGGATAAGAAATATGTGCCGGAAGTACATTCGCCTTACCTCGGTTCCCAGATGTGTGATGATAAGCTGGAGAAGCTGTTTAAATATGGTCCGGTGAAACAGGAGCGCCTGTCTTACGAGGAAATATATAAGCGTACCGCTGAGCAGATTGCCAGGGGTAAAATTGTTGGCTGGGTGCAGGGCGCTGCAGAATTTGGCCCGCGCGCACTTGGCAACCGCTCCATCCTCGCAGATCCCCGCGATCCGGATATGAAAGATAAGATCAACGCACACGTGAAATTCAGGGAAGAGTTCCGCCCGCTGGCGCCCTCCATCCTGCATGAATACGGACACGAATACTTTGAAAACTATCAGGAGGCGCCTTACATGGAACGCACCCTTTCTTTCAGGGACGGTGTTAAGCACCTGGTGCCCAGCGTAGTGCATCGTGATGGTACCGGCAGGCTGCAAACGGTAAAGAAAGAATGGAACGATAAGTATTATGAACTGATCAGCGCCTTTCACCAGCTTACCGGCGTACCGGTACTGCTGAATACCAGCTTCAACGTGATGGGCAAGCCCATCATCCATACGGTGGAAGATGCATTGTCTGTGTTCTACACCTCCGGGCTGGATGTGCTCGTGCTGAATGACTATTACATCGAAAAATGATCTTTTATGGAAAAGTATGCATTGAGAATTGACTGTGACGTGCTGAATGAAATGGGGTTGACGGTAAGTCGCACGCTGACAATGGTTACAGATTTTGAACCGATAACAGGAGATGCGTATACGTTTCTGATAGGAACGCCTCCGCATCCGATCACCATACAGATCCGGGATATTGTTACCATGCAACAAAGGCATGGTAACACCGGATTGGAGATCTATTGCCTGGGAGAGGAGATCGATGATTCCCCTTTGGTGAAGGCTA
Organism: Chitinophaga sp.; assembly: GCF_035538455.1. Classification (GTDB taxonomy): domain Bacteria; phylum Bacteroidota; class Bacteroidia; order Chitinophagales; family Chitinophagaceae; genus Chitinophaga. The sequence goes on along the minus strand of NZ_DATLKJ010000252.1, from coordinate 6,689 downwards.
TATTCGGATGGCAGACCTTCAGTATTGATTAAACCGCAACAGGTATGGTGCAAAAAGAGTTTTGTGAGCGGATTTTACTACAGCGGCCCGGTAGTACCCACCAGGCGGCTATCTGTATTTGCTGTGCGCCGGCAATACATCAGCCATACTTTCCCGGTGCTATCCTGCATAGTGACGAGTTATTAGGCTGGAATAGCCTGCACTATGACCGGAAGCAAAAGGAATTTCTGCTGGGAAGATATGCGGCAAAACGTGCGGGGGCTAATTTGTTGGGCCGCGATCGTCTTGCGGATATTGTGATCAGGAACGGTGTGTTCAGTCAGCCGCTGATAGGCAGCCCGGCCGGGAATAATGTCCAGGTCAGTCTATCGCACAGCGGCGACTGGGGAGCTGCTATTGTATTTCCCGAAGCGCATCCGATGAGTATTGATATAGAAGAAATCTCCGGGAGAAGCGGCGAGGTCCTGAAAGATAAACTGACCGCTATAGAGCAGCAGTTACTGGATGAGCATTTTATGGGTAATAAGTCAACGGGTTATACGTGGATCTGGACGGTGAAGGAAGCGCTGTCGAAGGTGCTGAAAACAGGGCTTACTACGCCGTTGCATGTGTTGGAGATCAGCAGTGTAACCCGTAAGGACGGTGATTTGATTGCCCAGTTCTCTAACTTTCCGCAGTATAAGGCGCTGACGGTGACCGCGTCCTATTTCGTGTATACGTTGGTGTTGCCCCGCCGCACAGACGGTTATATCAACGGGCGTACGCTTGCCGCGGTCATTTCCGGCTGGACTGGCCGCGGATTATCAGTTTTCGTATATGCATTGCAGTTTCTTCGCAGTGATCCGGGTCTCGTTGGGATAGCCGAAGGCGTTATTGATGTACTCGATGTTGTCGATGGTCTGCTGCATATTCACATGGCTGTGGCCGTAGATATGCATCAGTGGATTGACGCGGCGGATCTGCTTCTCTAATCCATAGGAGCCGAGAAACGGATAGATGAACCGTTTGCTCTGTGGGATGTAATCCGGCATCAGGTCAATGCGGGGCATGAAGTGAGAAAATGTGATGCGGGGAATGCCTGGCCGCAACTGCGACAGGGCCCGCTCATTAAGCGAAAGGAAGTAGCTGGTGACAGCTGCCACCGTGGAGAAGCCCTGCCACTTACATGCATAGAAATCCTGCCAGCTCTCTACCGCTTCCGTAGTAGGTTGTCCGAAAGAATAATCATACCAGCCGAGCAACGGAACAATTGTAATGTTGTGGAGGTGCAGTGTGGAGGTGTGTATACCATAGGCAGCCGCCAGCCGGGAGATGTGATCGAATTTTTCGAGCGATGAGGAATGTTTGCTACCTGTAACCCATAAGTCGTGATTACCAGGTACATAGATCACTTCCCTGAATGTTTTCTTCAGCATGTTGAATGCGGTTTCCAGGAGGGTAATGTGGTGGGAGATGTCGCCGCCCAGTATCAGCGTGTCCTCCTGGTAGTCATATCTGGAAAGCCCTTGCAGCCATTGTAGATTTTCGTCATAATCAATGTGTAGATCCGATAGTGCCTGAATTTTCATAGTGTTGCTGTTTCGCTTATCCCCTTTTCTTCTTTGGCGCGGTGAGCCCATTCTTCAGCAGCAAGGCGAATCCGGTTGCGGCTTTCAGAATTTCATCTTCCGGTAAAGACAGTACGGGCTTTTTCTTTTTAATATTTTTTCGGAAGTCTATCCGGTAGATCAGGGAGAGATAGTCGTACAGTGCGTGCTGCACCTGTAGCACATGTACTGCCATCAGTTCCGGGCTGATGTCGTCACGTATCTGTCCTTGTCTGATCTTTTCCTTTAGAATACGTATCAATGGGTTCATCATCTTCATCGTAACGTATTCCTGTATATTGCCAAGTTCGTCGCTGTTTTTTTCATGGGCAACATTGTAAAGAAATCCGCTGAGGACCGGGTATTCCAGGTCAAATTTAATTTTTGCTTTGAAATTTTCGATCAATAAATCAAAAAAATCCTTCACAGGCTCCTGGAGGAGATCCTTTTCTTTCTCCAGCCTGAATTCTATCGCATAGTTCATCAGGTAGCGGTACAAAATCTCTTTGTTCCGGAAGTACCTGTAAAAGCTGCCTTTGGCCAGCCCGAGTTTTTGTACAATGGTGGACAGGGACGCGCTTTCGTATTCTTTGAGTGCAAATTCTTCAACCGCTGTGTTGATGATGGCCTGTTGGCGTTTTACGGGTAAATTCAGGAATGTTTGTTCTGCGAACATGTGTATTTGGGTTTTAGACAGTTATTACAATTCTTATTGTGAGACAATTTTACAAAAGAAAATGACTTTATAGTCTTTTTGGTAAATTTTTTTTAATGCGGGTCAATGTAAATTGTAGTATATTGCGACCGTGTGGTAGCGACTACATAGTCTCTTATTTCTGATTCATCTGATAATTAATAAAGCATAATAATTTTATGAAGAATTTTTTCAGCAGAAATGAATTGAAATTTGCCAGAGGCGCAACCATCATACTTTTTATCGCCCTGATAAGAACACTGGCAGAGTACTTTAAACTGGAACACGAGCTAAAAGGCGCACTAACACTGGAACAGGTAAAACCGTTGGTAATAGGTTCCCTCGTTGCCGCAGGCTATTGCCTGATAATGGTTGTTTTTTCATTCTACAGGAAGCACATCGTGATGATCATAGTTTTTGTAATAGCTATGATATCGTTGATGATCGTAAAAAATGTATATCACATACAGTGATTTCTTTCCGGAGCTGATACAGCGTACACGAATCCTTGGCCAATCTGGTTATTCAAACCCTTCATAACTTCAATCTGTTACGACGATGATTTCTCACAATCCAATTGAAACAGCTCAATCTGTTATCCCTTCCCCCGTTCCCAACGTTGATTATGCCGACATCCTTTTATTTGGCGGAGGGATTATAGGACTTAGCTGTGCGCTGCAATTTGCCAAGCGTGGCCTGCAGGTATTACTGATCGACGACATGGCCGGCAAGAACAAAAGCTATAAAGTAGGAGAGTCGCTGCTGATCTGCAGTGCCACATTTCTCCGAACGGTGTCAGACGTGGATGAGTACATCACGGAGCGCTGTGTACCCAAACATGGCGTATGGTTCACCTATGGCATGGAGCATGCTGCCAGCTTCGACAACAAAAGCGAATGGGCCCGGCATGTGGAAGCGCCGGCACGTTTTGAAGCGGCCTTTGACAATGCTAAAATATTCCGGACACAGATGCGCGATGCGCAAATCGTGCGACCTGAGATTGAAGCACTCATTGCGGACAGTGCGAAGAAGCATCCGCATATTATTTTCAACGACGGTGGCCGCGTAAAAGAAGTACATTTTAAAGATGGAGATACGCCACATGAAGTGGTCTGGCAATCGTCCGAAAACGATAGTTTGCATACGGTAAAATGTAGATGGGTGGTAGATTGTAGTGGTCGTAACCGTTTTCTTGCAAAGAAAATGGGGCATAAGTTAGAGGACAAAATATTCAACGACACATTCAGAACAACAGCCGTATGGGGCCAGTTCTCTGAGATCACACCCGACAAATTCGGTAAGGTATGGAATTATAAGTTTGACGATGGGACAGAAGTCCGCCGCCAGGATTGCACGATGCACCTGTGGGGTGTAGGCTACTGGATATGGGTGATCCTGCTTAATGATAACCGCATCAGCGTGGGCGCTACCTACAGTAATGATTTCACGCCTCCCGGCAAGAACTACCGCGAGAAATTCTGGGACATCATCCGCCGTTATCCCATCTTCGATGATATGCTCAGGGAAAGCAATATGCTGGAGTTCAGCTCCTTTAAGCATGTACAGCACATTACGGATACCTTTATCAGTCCTGCGCGCTATGCTATGGTAGGAGATGCTGCCGCTATCATTGATGCCTACTATAGTCAGGGCATTTCACATAATATGGTTTCCTCCTGGCATATCACCAATATTGTGGAGAAAGACCTGAAGGAAAAGAAACTCGACAGGGCATATATCGAGCGTGTAAACACCAACATGGTGCAGGACTGGGTCATTGTACGTAATATGGTGAAGGAGAAGTTCACACCGGCGATTGCAGATTCCCTGTTCTTCCTGATGACACATATGCTCGATGTGATCATTTTTATCCGTATAGGTACGCCGCGCCTCTGGCTGGGCCGTTGGCTGGTGGAAACGGAATGTGGCGGATTGCCGCAGGAAAACATTCACCGTAAGCTCAAGCGGAAGCTGGAGAAGCGTTTCTTCTTCAGCCGTTCCTTCCCTTTAATTTCACCTGTTGCCTTACAAAGATTACAAGGGCATCTGCAGGCGAGGATAGGAGCCCGTGCCCGCTGGCGATTGAAGAATAACGTACATGTGCCCGACATCTGCTCTATAGCACGGTTTACAGCAGGAGGACTACCGTTAAAGAAGCTCTTCCGCAAAAGGCATGAGAAGTTTGTGGATGCGTCTCCCGGAGAATTCAACAATGAGCCGGCCTGGATGAGATTTACCGGTAAGGAGATTTTCTCTTTTCCGCTGTTCCTCGCCGTTACGTTTAATGTTATTATTCTCACGATACTCTATACATATGATGTTTGCTTCACCCGTTATCATAAGATCAGAAGGGCTTTCCGGAGAGTACCGGCACAGCAGGTTTCACCTGAGTGAGTATAGCAGTTTGTAGTTTATCGCAGTAACCATTATTAACGGGCTGTTGGCCCCCAACCCTCATCTTTATGCGTAAACAGTTGCTTTTTTATTTATCGACGCTGCTGACTTTCGTGATACTTGTCTCCTGGGTGATTACCCATGGAGACAGTTTTTTTACATCAGGGGCGGATTCATCAGCAGTGAGGCATGAGCCGGTACAGTGGAATATGGGTAGTTATTTTCTGGGTAGTCCGGTAAAGCTGCTGATCTTCCAGGTGATCGTCATTCTGCTGGTCACCCGCGTGTTTGGCCAGCTGGCGCAGCGGCTGAAACAGCCCGCTGTTGTGGGGGAGATGTTTGCAGGCATTTTTATGGGACCTTCTTTGTTAGGAAAGGTATTACCTACTGCTGCGGCTGTGTTATTTCCGGCGGCATCGTTGGGGAATCTTGAGGTGCTCAGCCAGTTTGGCCTGATCTTCTTTATGTTCACGGTGGGCATGGAATCACAGGAACATCATGGGGAGCGGAATATTGGGCCGGCAGTCATCATCAGTCATGCGGGTATTATCATTCCCTTTATACTTGGTATCATTACGTCGTTCATGATCTACGAGCATTACAGAACGCCGCAGGCGGGGTTTCATATCTTCGCGATATTTACCGGTATAGCTATGAGCATCACGGCCTTTCCGGTGCTGGCCAGGATATTACAGGAGCGTAATCTTACCACTACGCCACTTGGGCTGCTGATCATCACCTGTGCGGCTATTGATGATTTCACGGCCTGGTGTCTGTTATCAATAGGCGTGGCGATGCAGCGTTCTGCGGGTTCTTTTTTGGCAGTATACACGATTGCGGGCGCGTTACTCTTTACGCTGCTGATGCTGCGTGTGATGAAGCCGGCATTGAAGTTATTGTTTGACCGCCTTGCTGCTACGCCGTTTGCCAACGGGAAAAGAACAGCCATATCATTTTTACTGTTGCTGGGAGCGGCCTATGTCACGGAGACAATCGGGATACACCTGCTGTTTGGCGCATTCCTGGCGGGGTCTATTATACCTGACAGTGCAGGGTTTAAGAGCGTATTATCGGAGAAGATTAATGATGTAGGTAAGTTACTGCTATTGCCTATCTTTTTTATATTAACCGGTTTACGCACAGAGGTAACGATGCTGAATGAGCCATACATATGGGGTAGTCTGGCAGTGCTTTTGCTGGCGGCTGTATCGGGGAAGCTGGCCGGATGTACGCTGGCTGCACGGATGGCGGATCTTTCCTGGAAAGACTCGCTGATGATCGGTACCCTAATGAATACACGTGGCCTGATGGAACTGGTTGTGTTGAATATAGGCTATACGCTGGGCATTTTTTCTGTGCGCATGTTTACGATGATGGTGCTGGTAGCTATTCTTACCACGGTGATGACTGGACCTTTACTGGATCTGATCGGCCAGAAAAAATACCACCGGGCGGCCACCTGAATTGTAACCCCTGATACCGGCCTGCGTGGATGTAATCCCGCTGATTGGTATCAGGGATATATGATTACTCCTGGTCCATCGTCATCACATCTCTGTCGAAAAGATACAAGCCGCTTCTGTCGTCTCCGATCATTTCCAGTTTGTCGTTACATTCCCTTGCCAGCCTTTCTTCTTCCATCTGTTCCAGTACATACCACTGGAGAAAATTATGTGTGGCGTAATCTTTTTCTCCCAGGGCAATTTCAACAAGGTTATTGATACTCTCGCTTACTTTAATTTCGTGTTTGAGCAATTGTTCAAAAGCGCTCTTCAGTGAGACAAACGTCATTACAGGTTGTTCGAGTGCAGGCACTACTGCAAATCCACCTCTTTCATTCACATAACGGATTAACTTCAGCATATGCATCCGCTCTTCATCGCTGTGGCGGAAGAAGAATTTTGTCACGCCTTTCAGTCCGGGTTGAATTTCCGCCCAGCTGCCCATTGCCAGGTAAGCCTGTGAAGATTGTGCTTCCATGAGAATCTGTTTGTTCAGGGCGTTTTGCATTTTCT
>NZ_DATLKJ010000251.1:0-16518 GCF_035538455.1 Chitinophaga sp. | reverse complement strand
GTCTCTTTCAGCCGGACAAACGGCTCAAAAATTTTCTCTCTCATATCAACAGGAATCAACAAACCATCATTCGATATTTCTATGCTTACTACCGCCTCATTTTCCTGCGGCGGCAGCAACCGGACTTTTACAAATGTAGCCGTATACTTGCCCGCATTCCCGATGAGGTTACTAAAGATCTTATAAAGCGCCTCGCTATCGGCCATAATACACACGTCATCACCAGGCAGCTCCAGCTCCCAGCTGATAGGGTTCCTGGCGCCCTGTTGCCGGAAAGATTCAAAGGTCTCCTTCAGCAGCTGACTCACATTCACCTGCTCAAAGTTGAGCCGGAATCCTTTCATCTCCGTACTGCGGAAATCAAGTACCTGGCTCACCAGCCGGATAAGACGGTCCGTATTACGCTCCACCGTATCCAGCTGCTTTTTTATCTGTGGCTGATCACCGCCTATCTCCTGCAACATCTCTATCGGACCTTTGATCAATGTAAGCGGCGTGCGTATCTCATGGGCAATATTGGTAAAGAACTCCATCTTCGCATCAATCAGCTCTTTCTCCTTCTTCGCCTGCTGCACCTGGAGATAACTGCGTATCAGGTAATAGGCGAGGCTGACGATAAGCAACCCGTAAAGAAGATAGGCAGCCGTAGTTTTCCATACAGGCGGCTTTATCCTGATAACAAGACTCGTCTCTCTTACACCGTTGAAATCGCCACTGGATGCCCTTACATGAAATACATACCGGCCCGGTTTAAGGTCTGTAAAATAGACTCTTCTGTTCCGTGGCAATTGGGTCCAATCCTTATCAGATCCTTCCATTTTATAGCTGTAACGGATCTTCTCCGGAATCGTAAAACTCACCGCCGCAAAGTCAAGATTAATGGAGGATTGATCATAGCGCAGCACCAGTTCCTTTGTAAAAGGGAGCGCCTTTTCAATCCCGCTGTCAGCCCCGGGCGCCACATCTTTGTTATTAATCTGAAGCCCCGTAATGAATAAGGGCGGCTCAAAAGTGCGGTGACGCACGGCAGCAGGTATAAAAGAAATCATACCGCGGGTACTGCCAAAATAAAGACGCCCATCCTGATCCTTGTAACCGGAGTTGAAATTGAACTGGTCATTCAGCAGGCCATCTTCCTGTGTATAGATACTCATCTTCCCCGTCCGGGGGTCCATGTTCACCAACCCCTTGGCCGTAGTAATCCAGAGATGCCTGTTGTCATCTTCCAGCACCTTGTAACAGGTGTTGGAAGGCAACCCGTCTGCAACGGTATACCACTGTACAGACCTGGTATCGAGACTCACACGCCAAAGGCCGTAGCCTGCTGATGCGGCCCATATATAGCCGGAACCGTCTTCATGAAGCGCCGACACATTGATGGTATAAGCATTTGTGTTATTCCCGGTATTTATCTTCACCACCTCGCCTGTCTGTGGATTCAAACGATAGAGCCCATCAAAATAGGTGCCTATCCAGATATAACCTTTACTGTCTTCAAGAAGACTGGAAACCACAAACTGATGTGGGGTGCGGTCAACAGCAATCACTGCAAACTGGTCCTTCAACGGAAGATACTTAACCAACCCGTCATGACTGCCCAGATAAATATCTCCATTCCGCGTGTGCAAAAAAGTAAGCACAAACTCGTTGTTCAATGCACCCGGCCCCTTCCCCGCACTATAATGCTTTCTTACTTTACCCGTCCGCACGTCCATCACATCCACCCCGTGAAAATGCGTGCCTATCCAGAGATCATTGCCTGCTATCAACAACCCGTGAATATTGGAATGGGAAATATCGCCGGGTGCATTTCCCGGCATGAAGCGCTTCACCGCTCCCGTTCTGGGGTCTAGCCTGGTAAGCCCTGCGTCCTCCATACCAATCCATAAAAACCCCAGGCTGTCTTTACATATCTCGCGCACCGCATTTCCCCCGATGGAGTTAGGAGAATAATCCGGATAGAATTTATCAAACACCATCTGCCGGTTCGGATAATAATTCACGCCGCCAAAAAAAGTGCCCGCCCAGATGCCTCCCTCTTTATCTTTACACAACGTATATACAGCATTGTCAGAAAGTGAATAGGGATCAAGGTAACGCCGCACGGCATTGTATTTCCAACCGGTATGTTCATTGATCATCAGAATCCCTCTCTCTGTGCCCAGCCATATTTCCTCGTCACTGACAGGCAGTATATCAATAACGAAAATACTCCCCCCGTCATCATAGCGGGTAATAACGTCGGTATAATCGCGCGTGTTAATATTAAACCGCTTTAGTCCCTGGCTGATCGTCCCCACGTAGACGTCCCCGTCTCTGCCCATGACCACCCTGGTAGCCGTTCTGATGTGCGTCCGCGGAGAATGACGGAAAAGATCATACTGCTCAATTTTATTTGTTTGCCTGTTCAGCGTACATAGGCTCCCATCAATAGTGGTGAACCACATCGCGCCGTCAGCGCCCTGGCACATATCCGTCGGCGCAGCAAAAGCCCCGGGCATAAACGGGTAAAAAATCTCCTGCGAAGGTTCACGGGTGTAAACCAGTCCGCCGGCAATCACCCACAACCGGTCACTGCTGTCAACCATCATCCGGTACACCTCTCTCGGCGAATTCACCGCCAGCACCAGTTTCTCATGCTCCTTATCAAAATAGTAGAGCCCCTTTTCTGCACCTACCCATAGCACTCCCTTTCTGTCAACAGCCAACGGAGACATATAGTCGCGGGCCAGTTGCGCTCCGTTTCCTGTATGAAAAACCTTAAAGCGGCTCCCGTCAAACCTCGTGAGCCCATCTTTGGTACTAAACCACATAAATCCGTCCTTATCCTGGATACTGCGCTCAATCGAGTTATCAGACAACCCGTCTTTTACCTCATAATGCCTGAAATAATAATGCTGGGAAGACACGCTGACTCCCGTCAGCAGCAGGACTGTCAGTAAACAAAAAAGCAGGTTCCAACGTGGACACAACATATGTATCATTTCTGCACTGTTACGCAATGTATAGTTTTTGCAACCCTGTGAATCAGTAGGTTCTCAAATTTAAGTTTTCTTAGCGTTGATCAATACAGCTGATACAGGAATACCAGATTTTGAAACTAAAATGAAAAATAAAGTTAGTATGCATTTTCACCACTTCTTTGTCACACGCATTAAAGTCTCTTACCAAAGCGCCATTCATATATTCATGAGCGTAGTGTCCTGCTCCCTTGTGCTGGCTTCATTGATAAGCTCCGCACAAAACCGGTTGGCGCCGGCCTATCCATTGGTTGTCCATGATCCATATTTCAGCATCTGGTCTTTCGGCGATGTATTAAACAGCTCCACCACCCGGCATTGGACCGGAAAACAGCATTCGCTGAGAGGCCAGGTTGAAATTGATGGAAAAACCTATAATCTGCTGGGTGCAGATGAAACGAAAAAAGACGATGCAGAAAATGCCACCCAACAGGCTGTTACCATGAACGCCACACAAACCATCTACACCTTCATCTGCGGCGGCATGAACCTCGAACTGGCATTCACCTCTCCGCTACTCATGAGCGACCTCACTCTTTTATCACGCCCTGTTTCATACATCACTTACACGGCTGTCAGCAGCGATGGGGCAACTCATCAGGTAAAGGTCAGCCTGAGCGCCTCCACAGACATCGCCACCAACACGCCCGGCGAGGAAGTAACAGCATCACAATATACCAGCGGCGGGTTGGGCATCCTGAAGGCAGGCACGGTTGAACAACCTGTACTGAAGAAAAAAGGAGATGATGTACGGATCAACTGGGGCTATCTCTACCTCGCAACAACTGCAACATCCAATACCAAACAATTTATTTCCGGTGACACAGCCGCCGGAACCGGCACTGTAAAGGGTAAATCCCTCACACTGCATACCGTCGCCGATCTGGGTAAAGTAGGTAAAAAGAAAAAAGAACAGATCTTCCTGCTGGGATACGACGATATTTACTCCGTGCAGTACTTCCAGCAAAACCTGCGCCCTTACTGGAACACAGACGGCACACATACCATAGAGGAACAGCTGTCACTGGCCATGAAAAGCTATCCCGAAGTGCTCCGTAAATGCCAGGCATTTAATACAAAACTATACGCCGATGCAGTAGCAGCAGGTGGTAAAAAATACGCAGACCTCTGTGTAACCGCCTACCGCCAGAGTATCGCAGCCCACAAGCTGCTGAAAAGCCCACAGGGTGAAATACTGTTCCTGTCAAAAGAAAATTTCAGCAACGGCTCCATCAACACCGTAGATGTGACCTATCCTTCCGCACCCCTGTTTCTCCTCTATAACCCCGATCTGCTGAAAGGAATGCTCAACGGCATCTTCTACTACAGCGAAAGCGGAAAATGGGCCAAACCCTTTCCTGCACACGATCTCGGCACCTACCCCCTTGCCAATGGCCAGACATATCCGGAAGATATGCCGGTGGAAGAAGCGGGTAACATGCTGCTGCTCACCGCCGCCATCGCCAAAGCTGAAGGAAATACAGCCTATGCAAAGAAGCACTGGGCCGTACTCTCCACCTGGGCAGACTATCTCGTAACAAATGGTCTCGACCCCGTTAATCAATTATGTACCGACGACTTCGCCGGACACCTTGCCAGGAATGCTAACCTCTCGCTCAAAGCCATCACAGGAATCGGCGCTTATGCCCAACTCGCCGGCAAATCAGGCGATCAGGTGAAGGCTGACAAATACATGGCCATAGCGCGTGACATGTCCGGAAAATGGCTGCAAATGAGCAACGCAGGCGATCACTACGCACTTACGTTTGAAAATACCAACTCCTGGAGCCAGAAGTATAACCTCGTCTGGGACAAAATACTCTCATTGAAACTATTCCCGCAAAGCGTGTACGATAAAGAAATAAAATACTACCTCTCGAAACAGCAGCCCTTCGGCCTGCCACTCGACAGCAGGAAAACATACACCAAAAGCGACTGGGTATTGTGGACAGCCACCCTCGCAGATAATCCGCAGGACTTTGATGCACTGATAGCCCCCATTCATAAGTATATGCTGGAAGGCGCAGTACGCGTGCCGTTGAGCGACTGGCACGAAACCACTACCGGAAAGATGGTGGGCATGCAGGCCCGCAGCGTAGTAGGCGGATACTTTATGAAGATGTTTGCGCAGAAAGTAAAGAATGATACGCTTTGAATGATTTTTGAAAACCAGGGAATACGTTGTATTCCCTGGTTTCATTTCTTTTGTTGAAGAATAGAAAACAACATAACGTCATATAGACAGATGCGCTGATTTTTTGAATTTACAAACACACAACCAAAATTATTTTTATCATCGGCCAGGCGAAGACAGAACAATGAAAAACAGTGCTCTACGTAATACCTGGGCCTGTTTTCCAATAGAAACAACTCAACGCTTATACTTTGCTAAAGATTAGCTTTCACGTTAATGAACGGTTGCCTGTACGCCCCCTTGATAATTTTTGAATAACCGGCCAGTTGAAGATTTCACTACTGTAAAAACTTGATACAATTCCATGAGAAATTCTCCTTTCGGCAGAAGCCTGTCGTATGGCTTCTTTACGCTTGCAATTTCCCTGCAGTCTATTCCCCGTCTCCATGCTGCGGGACCACAGATCAGGGCGACAGCAGCCTCCCCATACCTTTATTCCAGGGCTTCAGCCTATGCAACTAAGGTCAGCGGGATAGTAACTGCCCAGGATGGTACCCCTCTCCCCCGGCGCGACTGTCACAATCAAAGGTACCAGAATCGGTACCACCACAAGCCAGGACGGGCGATTTACAATAAAGGCGCCTTCCGGAAGCGGCACATTGGTCATCTCCTACGTCGGATACACCTCCGCAGAGATTACCTACGCCGGCGAAAGTAATCTGCATATTAAACTGACTCCATTGGCCAGAACGGCAGAAGAAGTAGTGGTAGTCGGTTACGGCTCTCTGAAACGCAAAACACTGGCCTCCTCCGTCTCCACCGTAAAAGGTGAAGCGCTCACCAAAAGCACTTCGCCAAATGTATCCAATGCAATATCAGGAAAGATTGCCGGTGTCATCGCACGGCAGGCAGACGGACGTCCCGGCAGCACCACCTCCTTCAATATCCGGGGAATGGGTGATCCCCTCTATGTAGTGGATGGTATACCAAAAGACGCCGGCCAGTTCAATAACATCGACATGGGCGATATAGAGAGCGTCACCGTGCTGAAAGACGGCGCCGCTACCGCCATCTGGGGTATCGGCGCCGCCAATGGGGTTATACAGATCACCACCCGCAAAGGCAAGTACAACCAGAAGCCGCAACTAAGCCTCAATACCTACTACGGGATGCAGGACTGGACCCGCTTCCCGAAAATGGCCAACGCCGCACAATACTACGAAGCGCAAACAGAAGCAGATGTCAACGAATGGATCGTAAACCCTAACCGCAGCGGCGCACCCACCACCCGCACCAAAGCAGAATGGGAGAAATGGAAAGCCGGTACAGAACCAGGCTACCAGAGCTTCGACTGGTCTCAGTTCATCCGCCGCAACGCCCCGCAGTACTACGCCAACATGAGCATCAGCGGAGGCGGCGAAAATGTCACCTATTACACCAGTCTCGCCCACCTGAAACAGGATGGCGCCATCAAAGACTTCGTATTCCAACGCACCAACCTGCAATCCAACGTAGACGCACGACTCTCGCAACGTATCAAAATCGGGACACAGATCAATGCCCGCGTGGAACAACGGAAGAATCCAGGCCTTCCTTCCAGCGATGACCTCAGCTATCCGCTCAAAGGACTTTACATCAACATCCCCACAGAAAGACCTTACGCCAACGACAATCCTAAATATCCCTCTTACAACGGCAGCAACCGTACCGCATATAACTTCGGAGTTCTCAACTATGATCAGAGCGGCTTCTTCAATGATACCTGGCGCGTTTTCCAGGGTAATATCTATGGAGAATACATCACGCCCATCAAAGGACTGGTAGCTAAAGTAACCGGCAACTACTATTATGCAGCCCGGCTGGAAGATATACAGGAATATACCTTCAACGCTTACCGCTACGACAAAGCCACAGACAAATACAACATCGTAGGTGGCAATCCCAATCCTTACCGGGAAAAGATCAATGAATCCGTTGAAGAGAAAATTTACCAGGCTTATCTTAACTACGATAATACCTTCGGTAAACACACTATATCAGCTACGCTGGGTCTTGAATCCAACGAACGGTTTGAAAAATATACCTTCATCCGCTCCAACCCCACTACCAACTTTATCAGCCTGATACGGCCCAATGAGTTCAGAGACATCAACGATACCCGCACAGAAAGAGGCAGCCTGAGCGTCTTCGGCAGAGCCAATTACACCTACAACGGAAAATACATTTTCGGTACGGCTATACGAAGAGATAAAAGCAGCGTTTATAGCAAGGCTTTCTCCGCCAGATATTTCCCCGGCTTCGACGCAGGATGGATCATATCCGAAGAGAATTTCTTCAAAGGAAGATTAGGAAGAACATTCTCCCTTTTCAAACTGAGAGGCAGCTACTCTGTAGCCGGGCTGCTCAATAAAGATGTTGCCGGCGCTTATCTCAGCGGATATAATTTCCCCAGCGGCGGATATGTCTTTGATGATGGATACTACATCGCCGCCGGCCTGCGGCAAACACCCAGCACCAACATCACCTGGGTGCAATCCCGCTACACCAATATCGGTCTGGACATGGCCCTGCTCAACAATAAATTATCGCTGACCGTAGATGTATTCCAGCGCAAAAAAGTTGGTGACCTCACTACACGCAGAGATGTGAACATTCCGCAGGAAGTAGCGCAATCACTCCCCCAGGAAAACCTCAACTCTTCACGAACACTTGGCACCGATTGGGAAATCACCTATAACGGCCACGTGAAAGATGTGAAATTTACCATCGGCGTCAACGGGGTATACGCCCGTACACAAGCCCTCGTTACCTACCGGGAAGATCTCGGCTTCGGCAGCTCCTGGGATAAATACAAAAACGCCACCGAAAGACGATGGACCGGCACCTGGGGATACATCGCTGACGGCCAGTTCCAGAGCATGGACCAGATAAGAAAACATCCCATCGATCAGGACGGACAAGGCAACACCACCCTCCTGCCCGGCGATATCATATACAAAGACATCAACGGCGACGGCGTCATCACAGCACTGGATCAACGTCCCATCGCAAGAGGAGGAGGCCTCCCGCTTTTCAACGCCGGCCTCAACATCGCAGTGGCTTGGAAGAACTTCGACCTTACGCTTAACCTCCAGGGCGCCTCCGGATATTATTTCAATATGGCCAACGAACTGCAACGGCCATTCCTCAACGATGGCAACATCCCCACACTCCTCCTCGACCGCTGGCGCCGCGAAGATCCCTTCGATCCTAACAGCGCCTGGATACCCGGCAAGTATCCTTCCATCAGACGAGGCGGTATCGGCAATAACCTCCAGTTCTCCACCTTCAATACAGTGAATGTCCGATACCTCCGGCTCCGCAACCTGGAGGTAGGTTACACACTCCCCCGCCACGTCACCAACCGGCTCAACATCAGCAAGGCCAGGTTCTACTTTAATGCCATGAACCTGCTCACCTTCACCAACGTGCTGATAGTAGACCCTGAACTGGACCAGAACGGAGGCGTTCAATACCCGCAGACAAAAAACCTCAGCTTCGGATTAAACGTATCATTCTGACGCTGTTACAACAACGTGCTCTATTGTAAACGCAATGCAATCAATGATCATGAAAATAAGAACAATACTCCCCCTCGCGGGCTTGTTATATATGTTGCAGGCATGCGACCCTACAGACAAAGATGTGTTTAACGTAATACCCGAAGAAACAGTCTGGTCTAATAACCAACTCGCCCTCGGTGCACTCGCCAATCTCTACCAGCAGCTCCCCGCAGAAGCATTCAGTACACAGGGTATGCAGATAACAGATGAAGCCATGTGGGGCGGAATAGGCGACGGTATGAACACCACCACCGACATCCCCACCAACACCTACGAATACTGGGGCTACGGATTTCTGAGAGACATCCACCTCTTCATAGACAAAACCAATAAGGCCACCGCCCTGAAAGATGACTTCAAAAAACAGATCGTAGCAGAAGCAAGATTCTTACGCGCTTACTTCTATTTCGAAGAAGTGAAAAGAATGGGCGGTGTACCTCTCATTAAAGAGGTTCTGAACTACAATACCATCGCAGACATCCCCAACCTCCAGCTACCACGCGCCAAAGAAGATGAAGTATACGACTTCGTCATCTTCGAGCTGGACGCTATCCTCCCCGACCTCCCCCCTGATGCGGGTATCAAGGGCAGAGCCAGCAAATGGGCCGCCCTCGTACTGAAATGCAGGGCAGCTTTATACGCCGGGTCTATCGCGAAATATAATAACCTGCAACCCGCTCCCATAAAGCTACCCGGCGGTGAGGTAGGAATACCCGCAGAGAAGTCGAAACCCTACTACCAGACGGCCCTCACCGCTGCCCAGGCAATCATCTCCGGCGGTGTCTTTGCCATCACCACCGATTACTTCAGCATCTTCAACCAGAACAAAACAAATCCGGAAATGATCATGGCTGTGCTGTACAGCCTGCCCAACAAAAGACATGGATTCACAGCAGACAACTCCACACCTTCCGCCCGCGAATCCAGCGACGGCGACGCAGGCCGCATCAATCCCGTCTTTGAACTCGCCAACACCTACGACAATCTCGATGGCACATCAACCGGTCTTACTCTCAGTAACACCGACGGCGATCCGCTTTACTTCGATAATCCGCAGGATCTCTTCGCCAATAAAGACAACCGCCTCGCGGCCACTATTCTCTACGGCGGACAAGACTTCCGCGGAAAACGTGTAGACCTCCAGGCGGGCCTGGCAAGATGGAACACCACCACTTCCTCCTACGATATCGTCAGCAGCCCTACCCTTGGCGCTAAAAGCGATGACGGCTACCAGATAACCGGATTCGATGGGCCCAACAACCTGACCAGCGTATCCAACTCCGGTCTTTATATCCGGAAATTTATGTCCACCACACTCGGCGCAGGCCAGCTCTCTACGCTGGCAGACAACTGGTGGCCCCTGTTCAGATACGCTGAAGTATTACTGAATGCCGCGGAAGCCGCAATGGAACTGGGACAACAAGAAGACGCCAAAACCTATATCAACGAATTACGCAGCAAACACGGTGGCATCACCACTCCGCTGACTACCCTCAGCTGGGCAAAATACGTTAATGAACGCCGGATCGAACTGGCCTTCGAAGGCCATCGCTACTGGGATCTGAAAAGATGGCGCACCGCAGACGCGGTATTGAATGGTACCAATAAACTCACCGGCTTGTATCCCTATCGCGTATTCCGCCCAGGGCATCCCACACACCAGAAATGGTTCTATAAAAGAGTAGCGCCCGTTCGGCTCACACAAGCCAAACGTTTCATAAAAGAGAACTATTACACGTTCATCCCGCAAGGAGCCATCAATAACAATCCTAAGCTGGTCAAGAATCCGGGACAATAACCGTTTACATTAAACCGTAGTAAGATGAATCACTTTAAATACTTCACCATCTGCCTGAACATCATATTGGTTGTAGCTTTCGCCAGTTGTAAAAAAGATAGCGAAAGCCCTCCCGATCTCCGCCTCGAAGGCAGTTTAACGTATAAAGGCAGACCGCTGGGCTTCAAAAACACAGAAGTAACACTGGATCTTTACCAGCCGGGATACGCCATCCTGACCGCTATTCCCTGCAGGGTCAACCAGGACGGTGGCTACGCGGCACAACTGTTTCCCGGTAGTTATAAAATGACCTTCAGAAGAAATGTGGCGCCATTCTATGACATCACAGACTCTATTTCCATCAGCGTCACAGGCAATACCAGCAAGAGTTTTGAAGTCACGCCTTTCTTCTATGTAAACGAACCCGCCTTTACACTGAAAGGAGACTCCCTGTTCGCCACCGTCAACATTGAAAAAATCGCGACAGACCGTAACCTCGAAAAAGTAGGACTGTATATCAGCAGCTCGCACTACTGCGACGCCATCTATTCAACAGGCGGTAAAGCAGAAGTAGCAGCAGGCGACATCAGTAACCTGACTAATGTAACGCTAAAGGCAAAACTGACGCCTGCACTGATGCAACAGAAATACCTCTTCGCCAGAGTAGGCGCTAAAACCATAGGATTGAATGCACAGAATTATTCACTGGTAAAACAGGTAGATATTAAATAACATAGAAACAGCCCCTCGCTGCTGGCGATGGGGCTGTTGTAGTTTCAGAATGCCGGATTTACCTCACTTATCAGGTGACGGTCGGGGACAATTAAGTCTCAGTATTAGTCGTTATGAGGCATCTGGGGATAATGAGTCTGAGTATTAGTCCCGGAAGTAGTATGGCAACCCGTTCCGCAGCCTGTAACACCAACCGAATAAGTATCGGGGTCTCCACCCCCCTTTATTCTTTGCTGACTTCCGGGTGTAAGTGATGCAATGGTAATCCGCTTCAATGACAGCTTCTTTGGATTTCTCTTTTTCATGGATGAATATCTTTAAATAATCCTCTCCTTTCTTTAGCTTATCGCAGTGCCCTGGAGTGGTTGTTCAGCATACTCAAATGTCCAATATTCAGTAGCCATTGGCAATACCGGCATTTCAGTATTTTTTTCATCCAGTAGATAAGTAGACGATGGCAAACATATACTCCTCACCGCACTTTCACCTCCACGTCAAAGCTGGTACCCTTTCCCAACGTAGAAGTAATGTCTATAGTACCTTGCAGATACTCCACCCGTTTCCTGATATTGGCCAGCCCCATACCGGCACTATCCGTTGTGCCGTCAAACCCTTTCCCATTATCTTCTACCGTAAGCAAGACAGTATCGCCATTCTGCGCGCATTGCAATGCAATATGTGCAGGCTGTCCGTGACGGGCAGCATTGGCAAGCAACTCCTGCACAATGCGGTAGATCATCGTCTGCGTAGCAGGCGGTATGTCTTCCCGCAGATCAAAAGCCTGGAAGGATACCGTACATTCCGGTGAAACAAAACTCTCAGCCAGTTCTCTCAACGCGGCTTCCAGACCTACCTTATGCAGCGTCGCCGGCGACATATTACGGGCTATACGGCGAAGCTCCTGTAAGGATGTATTCAGCTGCCGGCCTACCGCTGCAACTTCCGCTCCCGAACTCACTTGTGCCAGATGCATCTCTACTCCCGACAACATACTGCCAAGGCCATCATGCAGATCACGGGCCAGGCGCTCCCGCTCTTCCTCCTGCCCTTGTAATAATGCCTTGTTCAGCAACAGATTTTTTTCCTGTATACTCATCTTACGCGCGTTGCGGTAGTTGCGCCACACCAGCGCAGCAACGATCAACAGAAAGGCAACTACGGCGCCCAGCAACCAGTTGATCATCTGCTGATTCTTTATCCTGAGCTGGGCTTGCTGTTTGTCAGCTTCAAGCCCCAGTATCCTTTTATCATTCTCCGCTTTCTGGTACCTGCTTTCCAGTTCATGCATTTTCTCCCGGAGCGCTTCTTCGTTCATACTATCGTTCAGCAGGTCGTATTGCTTCCTCCATTTATAGGCCTCCGGAATCATATTAAGGTGTTCATAGACTTCAGAAAAAGCAAGGGCTAGTCTGACTTTGCCCTCAATCAGCACCGGCTTCGCCGGATGCTCCTGAATATACAGCAGGATATCCTTTGCTTTGCCGTAAAGCTGCTGATCACTATAGATGTTGTACTGCTGATATAGCAATCCCTGTTTCGTATAATCATCTTTCAGTTTGTCTGCCATACTGATCCCTTTCTCTATACTGGCTGTCGCTTTGGGGTAATCCTTCAGGGATCTGTAGTAGATTCCTTCCAATCTGTAGTAGTGTGGCCAATACTCGGCTGATGCCGGGTGCGCGCTGAGCAGGTTGTAAAGGCTATCAAGATGTTGTTTCCCGGTGGTAAAATCCTTTCTCTCCATATCATTCTTCGCAAAATTTAAATAAAGATTGGCGAGATGATAAGATTCATTCACCTGTATGCTGCGGAAAACGGCGAGACTCTTCTTGTAATAAATATCTGCCTTATCAAACTGTCCGCTGTTGGTAAAGAACATGGCAATATCGCTGTAGGTCCTGGCTGCCCCCTGAATATCGCCTCCCTTCTCAGAAAAGGGAATCACCTTTTCCAGCAGGATGGCAATCGCCTTGTCGATACTATCTTTCCGCTGCATCTGTGCAGAAATATTGCGCCAGGCCCTCGACCGGACCCGGTATGCAGGTTTTGTGTCCACGCGGGCGAGTACCGAATCCGCCTGCCGGAATGCCGTAATAGATTGTTCAATATCACTGCTCCGGTATAGTTGTCCGATACCGAAAAAATAGCCAGCCACCAGAATTGGATTATTACCGGAAAGTCTTCTCCCCTGCTCCAGGTAGTACCTCGTTTTAGCGGAATCCAATGCTGTCCAGTAATCCACCAGATAGTAATTGACCTCCGCCTTCATACTGTCTGAAACATTTGTTTTCAGGATAGCCGCAAGACTGTCTGCATAATGTTGTCCATCGAGTGTAGGAAGCTGCGACAGGCAGATATTACAATAGCAGAAAAAGAAAACGGCAAAGGCTGTACAGTATTTCATGTAAGAAAGGTAAAACGGTTAGCTAAACAAACATACCCGGCTGAAGAAAATACCTAAAAACCAGTAGGTGATTACTGGTTTTTAGCGATTGCATGATCCTCGCTCCCGCAGGATCTTTGCAAAAGAAAGAATGCAATCTCATCACCCGGAAAAACATGACAATGAAAGTTACAAAAAATAAAACAAGCCGGCCGCTAATCTTCCATTGAAGTACTGTTAATCCACGCAGGGAAAGAATAAGCCCGTTGGCGATTCCTGTCATTCAAACTTTTAAATCAACATCGCACAATGCAACATTCCATCACGCTCCGAAACGCCATGCAGGTGGCAACAATGCTACTGTTAGCAGCTACAGTCTTTACGGCCTGCAGCAAAAGTAAAGACGACAATCCCGGTCCTGGCCCCAGTGGCCACCAGCTGAAAGTGACCATCACCACTACCGACCTGAAACCCCAGGAAGGAGACGCCTTATCATTCCTTTTTGTCGGCTCCAATCTCGATGGCAGTACCATCGACTGGAAAGTAGACGGACAGCTGAAGTCCAACCAGACCGGCATTACCCTGGAAGCCGATGTACTGTCAAGCGGGAAACAGATAACAGTAGAATCCGCAAAAAGCTTTGCCAAAGCCGGCATCATCATCAACGGCGGAAACAGAGGCACGCCTTACAAATTCAGCTACAAAGTAGAACTGGATGGTAAAGAAGTCAACAACGAACAGAATATCACGGTCTCCACCAACATCTTCAGCAGACCACATGACTACCCTTGATTCATATTTGCACATATGGTATGCCCTGACTGGCGCATACCATATGTACCTCCGGATTATTTATTTTCTGCTATCTTAGTATTAAAAGCAGGACTGTAAAGGAAGCATTTACATCATGAATAAGAAAACACCCATTCCGCTTGCTATCGTTGACGATCATCCCCTGATTATCGAAGGGTTGAAAAAAATGCTGGCTAAAGAGAAACGCATACGGGTAACCGGTACTTTTACCAACGGAACAGCCCTGCTGGAGTTCCTGGCCGTCAATGCCACCGGCATAGTGCTCCTGGACATCAACCTCCCCGATGTGAGCGGAACAGACCTTTGCAAAGAGATAAAGAGAAACACAACGGAAACAAAGATTCTCGCCATCAGCAGCTATACCGAACGCGCTATCATCATGCAGATACTGAACAGTGGCGCTTCCGGCTACCTCCATAAAAACGCCACAGAAGCAGAGCTGCTGAGATGTATTGACGATACGCTCAACAACCAACTTACCTTCAGCGACGCAATCAAAGAGATCATGTGGCAGCCATCCATCGCGGATCTTTCAACCGTCCCCTATTTCACCCGCCGCGAAACCGAAGTACTCAAACTGATCGCTGCCGGCAAAACAACCGCCGAAATAGCAAAATACCTCTTCCTCAGCCCGCTCACAATAGACACCCACCGCCGCAACATGATGCAGAAACTGAAAGTCAATAATACGCCGGCGCTCATCAAAATAGCGATGGAGCGTGGATGGCTGTAATGCGCTATAAAGTAAACCGATGCCTTTGAATTCTCCTGCCGTTTCCCTAATTTTCCATCAGGCAACCCAAAAACAATCACATTGAAAACATCTCTTGATCATCTCCCCAAAGAGCAATTCGATCAATTATCCCGCATTGTTCAGACTATTATCCATACCATCTCCATCTCCCCGGAGAAAATTATATTGCTGGACAAGGATACATTAAGCAAATGGATAGGACTACCGCAAACGGAAAGTCATTACGATATATTGATCATTACCGGAATGATGGATATTGAACACCCCCGCCACGAATTGGACATGCTGGATACAATGGAGGCTGAATATAACTTTAATGTCCCGGTAAACATCATGACTTACAGTATTGATTTTGTCAATACAAGACTACGCCAAGCACACTACTTCTTCTCCGAAATAATCAATAAGGGTACACTGTTATTTGACGCCGGTAACACCCCGCTCACCGAAATCGGGATACCATCCGGGTTCGAAAAACAATACACCTTAAAAAAAACAAAAGAAAGCGTTGAGAAATGGCTGAGACATGCAACCAAACTTACTAAGGCCGCAGATGGCTATCTGAACGAAAATGACCCCGAATTAGCCATGTTTATGCTTCACCAGAGCGCCATTTATATTTACAATGCCGCTATTTTGGTATTCCTGGGCTATACGCCAGACACGCATAACCTGGAAACCTTGAGGCGCATTTGCAGACATTTTTCAGTTGAACTGGCGAATGTTTTCAAAACAAAGGAGGAATATTACGACATGACTACCCGTATGTTCAACAACTATACGGCAAGGTCCCATATGGTTCTCCACTTCATAATAGACTTACCAAATGTATTAATACTCGCAGATAAAGTAAAGGAATTACAATCCATCGCAGACCGCCTCTGCCACGAGAAAATAACTTTCCTGGAGACTGTTGAATAAAGAACGACTACTCCCAATCATAATCTCTGATTCTTTGAATACCAGCTCGATTACTTAACTGCTCATCACGCAAGTCAGAAACTGATCAGAATCACATTTTCTACTGGATTTTCTTAATCCAATTTGATAGTCTACATTAGATTAAACTCATCAAGACAAGTAAAGAGTACCAATGCCTCAATTTTCTTTTTTGGAGATGTTATATTTCATTAGTTTATGAGAATTCATTCGATATTAATTGTCATTGTTGTCCGGTAAAAAATATACATGTTCTGGTGTAATTCATACCGGTTATGGATTACACCCGTTTTTAAATTATCAGCTATTGTAGGTAGCTCCCCTCTATGGAGAACTGCAAACCGGATTATTTATCCTGCGCCAG
>NZ_DATLKJ010000250.1:0-7155 GCF_035538455.1 Chitinophaga sp. | reverse complement strand
AAACTGTTCTGATTCTTTTTCCTCAAACAAACCGTCATTATACATCCTCAGGAAAAAATCCGAAGCAGTACGATGATGAATAGGGGCGCTGGTGCGGGCGAAGATATCAAAGGAAATACCCATCGCTGCAAAGCTGTCGCCGATCATTTTGTGGTATTTATCCACAATATCCTGCGGAGTCACGCCTTCCTTCATCGCCTTGATGGTGATAGGAACGCCGTGTTCATCGGATCCGCAAATAAACTTTACATCTGCCTTCTTTGCGCGCAGGTAGCGGACATAAATATCTGCAGGGATATAGCAACCGGCCAGGTGCCCGATATGTACCGGACCATTGGCATACGGTAGCGCCGCAGTTATTAAATATCTATTAAATTTTCCCATAGTATCTTGAAGAATGCTTAAATAAATTTTAAATCAGGTTTTTTGTTTTTGGAATCATCCAACTATTCACCATCTTAGTTCGCGAAATTGGATTTTTAGTGATTCCAATCAAAAATATTTTGGTAATTAGCAAAGGTAAATAAAAGAACAATGGTAAAGGTTCCGCCATATCTAAAAAAAGGTGATCTGATAGGAGTTACCTGCTCCAGCAGTAAAATGGAGCTGGCAGCAGCAGAATACGCAGCAGACGTGTTGCGCTCATGGGGATATCGCGTACATCTGGGTATCACAGTGGGCACCAGCTTTCACAATTTTTCCGCTCCGGATGAGCTCCGGCTCGAAGAATTGCAGGACATGCTGGATGACCCTGAGATAAAAGCCATTGTTTTCGGACGTGGTGGCTACGGGATGATCTGTATCCTCGACAAGCTCGACTTTACCAGATTCCGCAAGCATCCCAAGTGGCTCTGTGGGTACAGCGATGTTACAACGCTGCATTCGCATGTGCATCAGCGCTATGGTATAGCCACAATACATTCCATGATGTGTAGCGGCATTACGCCTGACACCGTTGAGGATGAATATGTGCAAAGCCTTGCCAATGTTTTGAAAGGCAAACCATACCGCTATGCAACGGCCACGCATATACTGAACCGCGAGGGCCGTGCCACCGGCCAGCTGGTGGGTGGAAACCTGTCCCTTCTGGGCAATCTCTCCGGCAGTCGCTCCCAGATAGACACAAAAGGGAAAATACTGTTATTGGAAGATATAGGCGAATACCGTTATAATGTGGACCGGATGATGTACAACCTCAAACGCGCCGGCTGGCTCGACAAACTTGCAGGATTGGTAGTCGGCGCCTTCACTGACGGGCAGGAAACCACTACGCCGTTTGGTCAGACAGAGTACGAGATCATCAGCAATATGGTGAAAGAATACGGTTACCCGGTTTGCTTTGGCTTCCCCAGCGGGCATCAGCAGGAAAACTATGCCCTCAAGCTGGGCATTAAGCATGAGCTGAAAGTTGGATCCAAATGCACACTGAGTGAGAAAAAATAACAAAAGCCTTTAGCTATAACCGCTAAAGGCTTTTATCCATTCTTTTATAACGATACATTCGTCAATCTTCTACATCAGGCACAATCTCCAGACCGTAATCTTCGGCTTTGAGCAAGCCACGGGTACGGGTTTCCTCCAGTACCTCCTGATTCAGCACCAAATCATTTACCTCCATGGTATTGTGCAGATAATCCGCTCCATATAATTTCCCTGCAAGCCCGCCAGGCACACCTATTAGGTATTTCAGCACTTCAGATACGATGTGCAGTCCGGTCATACCATGAGTAACGCCAATAGCGCCTGCATCAAAGTTGCGGTATTCTTCTGTGAGATGCATAGCACAACGGTAAGTGGCGGTAGTGGAGCCATCAGGCAGCGGCATGTTGAAGCCGGCCCACCATGCCATCCAGTTGTGCACTTCGCCGGTCACAAAAGGAATATTATGTTTTACACACGCATCATTCACTACGAGGTGCGTAGGCGCATGCTGCGTACAGTCTATTACGAGGTCGAATCCGGCCAGCACGAGTGAAGCATTTTCCGGCTTCATCTGCACTAACATCGGGTAATGCTTGGTGAAAGGATTCATGGCCCAGAGCCTGCTGGCTGCCATTTTTGCTTTATGCTTACGGATATCCTGCATGAGGTACACCGGCTGGCGGTGCATATCTTCATCGTTGATAACGCCATAATCTGCAATGCCGAGCACACCGATGCCGCTGGCGCTGAGATATTGCAGTACGGGGCTCCCCAGGCCCCCCGCACCTATCACCAGTATCCGGGAGGTACCCAGCTTTTCCTGCATTTCCACTCCCATACCGGGAACGGCTATAGGATTTCTGAAATGCTGTATTTCTTTCTCGCTTAATGCCATATGTTAATCCTTTATCTATTCCTGCGGAAACTCCAGGGTGAACTTACTGCCCCTGCCCAGTGTGCTTTCCACTTTAATTTTTCCCTTATGCGCATCCACAATGGCTTTCACATAAGTGAGACCGAGGCCGAATCCCTTTACATTGTGAACATTGCCGGTATGAGCACGGTAGAATTTTTCAAAGATACGCGAAATAGTATCGCGCGACATCCCGATACCATTGTCTGTAATCACGATGAAAAGGCTCTTGCGGGTATTGTAGGTCTGAATCTTTATTTCCAGATTGTCTTTCGAATATTTGATAGCATTATCCAACAGATTGAAGACCACGTTAGAGAAATGCACATCGTCTGCCATGATTACCGGATTGATGGCATCCAGCTGCAGTTCTACTACACCGTTCTTGGCAGCCAGCTGCAGCTGCAGGTTATCAGTAGTGCTTTGTATTACGGCGTGTACATCTGTAGCCAGCAGTTTAAGTCCGATCTCGTCCTTTTCCAGGAGGGCAGACTGCAGAATGCTTTCCACCTGCTTGTTCATACGCTTGTTCTCTTCCTTGATGATGCCGGAGAAGTAGCGGATCTTATCTTTGTTGTCCATTACCTTTTCATTGCCGATGGCATCAATAGCTAACGAGATTGTGGCCAATGGCGTCTTCAGCTCATGCGTCATGTTATTGATGAAGTCGGATTTGATTTCCGACAACTTCTTCTGATTGAGCATGGTATAGATAGTGAGGGCAAAAGCCGTGATGATGATGAGAGTAAACAATACGCTTCCCGTTATCATAATAGTCATCTGCCTGGCAGCAACATCCTTATTGGGAAGAATGATCATCATAGTTTCCGTTCTGTCATCTATTCTGGCCAGATCACCAAGTATGATCATCTGTATTTTATAATCGGCACTGTCGGTTACCTGGGCAGCAAACATCTTGTCGAACCCACCGGAATTCATTTTGGGGCGACCATTGTAACCCGGGTTGGAGCCAAAAATAGCGAACTCGAAATGAGAAGTGTCCAGGCGGTTGCTCTTCATTTTCTCCTGTATCAGGTGACGCACTTCCTGCGGCGCATAGATTTCACTGATAGCAGGTTGCGTTAATACAGGAACAGGAACACGGTTTAATCCGAATGTAGCCTGCTCCCTGGCATTGTTCATCCTGAGTATAACGCTGTTATTCATGCGCTGCCGGTTCATCATCTCGAGGGTAACCTCTCCTGCCATCTGTTCCGCACGATGGTTAAACTGTTCTCTCTTGGTGGCAATAGCGTTCTTAATCCAGTTGTACTGGATGTAGATGATGCCCAGCAAGGTGAGTGTGATCAGAACAACGATTACGGGAAATATTCGTTTTAATGGTATCATGTAAGATTTGTCAGGGCTTAAATATACTTAACCTTAAATATTCTAGCTTGTTAAAAAAATTATTTGCTACAGCAACTATAATACAAAATTAGACACTAAGTCTTGCCCACAGAGCCTTCAGCAGCAATACAATACCACTTTAACGTAATTTTAACGGGCGAGAGCTGATTTTTGTAATAGTAGTTTTTGTACCTTTGTCTTACAAAACTGGTACTAAATTTGATTAGTATCAGGTATAAAAAGTAAATAAACTTTCTACATACATCGACGTGGATTCGTTCCATAAGCGATTTAGATTTTGGTTGATAAAATGGTAAGGAGGTTTTCTAGCCTCCTTTTTTTATTTCCTTCTCTCCCCACTTTTTTTTCACTGCATACATTATATCAATCATTTAATTACATTTGATCAAGCGATAAAAACGAATGCGTATGGTAACCTTGTCGCCCGGCATTTTGCTGATAGCAGATCCGTTCTTG
This sequence comes from Chitinophaga sp., assembly GCF_035538455.1. Lineage (GTDB taxonomy): Bacteria > Bacteroidota > Bacteroidia > Chitinophagales > Chitinophagaceae > Chitinophaga. Next base: position 2,993 of record NZ_DATLKJ010000250.1, on the reverse strand, counting down.
AAAGATCCGAATTTTGCCCGGACCGTTATCCTTCTCTGTGAGCACCAGGAAAAAGGCAGTTTTGGTTTTGTGATTAATAAATTGTTTGATCAGCATCTGGATGCATTGATTCCGGATGTACTGATGAATAATATCCCTGTATATTTCGGCGGTCCGGTACAGATCGATACTATTCATTTTATACACCAGCTGCCTGACCTCATAACAGGCGGCGCAGAAGTGATCCCCGGCGTATACTGGGGTGGCCGCTTTGAAACGGTGGTGGAACTGATCAATAAAGGCATGCTGGACCTGAAAAAGATCAAGTTCTTTATTGGGTACTCCGGCTGGACCGGCGGACAGCTGGAAGATGAACTGAAGGAAAAATCCTGGATTACATCAGCCAGCTCCCCATCGCTCATATTTGAGCCTAAAGAAGAGCAAATATGGCAGCAATCGTTAAAGAACCTTGGCAGTAACTTTGCCATGATGGCAAACTTCCCGATAGATCCTTCCCTCAATTAAAGCTAAATTTCTGAAAGAGAACCAGATGTAAAATGACACCCATGATATTCAAAAAATGAACGGGGAGAATGCATTTTTTTTGGAACAAATTAAATAACTTGCTAACGTAATTGGTACGATAGTAATATTAGTAATAGAGAATATCCGGTAATATATCAGGTAAGCAACCGAAAGAAACACCTATGAAGGCAAACCTATTTGTGAGAACATTTGCACTTTCCATAGATACAGACTGATCAGACACCCGAAAAAATTACCTGAGCACAAACTTAATTAAAGGCATTCATTAGGTAAAATATGCAGCCTTTAAAAGGGCTGTTCATTGACGTACATGCAACCTGCGGCTATATCATATAGCCGTATGGGTTACTGCGTTGTACAGAAATGATTATTAGCGGAAATCCCGATTGGTAATCTTGCTATAAGGGGTCTTCTAAGATTGGAATAGTTAGGACAAAACGAAGGCCGGGTAATCTTACCCGGCCTGTCCAATATTTTTATACTGGCGTATAATTATTTCTCCACAGCTACAGCTCCTTCAACAAGTACAGTAGCCTTATTGCGCAACACTTCCACAAATCCGCCGCTGATAGTAAAAAACTCTGTGTGAGTCTTATCCTTCAGCACTTTCATTTTACCATTTCCGAGAGCGGCAATCAATGGTGCATGTTTATCCAGTATCTCAAAAGAACCGTCCACGCCGGGGAGTTGTACGCCGTACACTTCGCCGGTGTATAATTTTCTTTCTGGTGTTAATACTTCTAATAGCATGTTATGATCGTGAATGGTGAATAAGAACTGATCCTCCGCGAACCGGAGGATCAGTTACAGAATTAGTTATTGGCTGCTTCCAGCAGTTTCTTACCTTTTTCGATAGCGGCGTCGATAGAACCTACCAGGTTGAACGCTGCTTCAGGATATTCATCCACTTCACCGTCCATGATCATGTTGAAACCACGGATGGTTTCTTCGATCGGAACCAGTACACCTTTCAGACCTGTAAACTGTTCTGCTACGTGGAAAGGCTGTGACAGGAAACGCTGAACGCGGCGTGCGCGGGATACAGTCAGTTTATCTTCGTCGCTCAGCTCGTCCATACCCAGGATGGCGATGATGTCCTGTAACTCTTTATAGCGCTGCAGGATCATTTTCACGCGCTGTGCGCAGTTGTAGTGAGCTTCACCTACGATAGTAGGAGTCAGGATACGGGAAGTAGAATCCAGCGGGCTCACAGCAGGATAGATACCAAGGTCGGAGATCTTACGATCCAGTACGGTGGTAGCATCCAGGTGGGAGAAGGTTGTAGCCGGAGCAGGGTCAGTCAAGTCATCCGCAGGTACGTAAACCGCCTGTACGGAAGTGATTGAACCATTTTTAGTTGAAGTGATACGCTCCTGCATCAGACCCATCTCAGTAGCCAGCGTTGGCTGATAACCCACCGCTGAAGGCATACGGCCTAACAGTGCAGATACCTCAGAACCAGCCTGGGTGAAACGGAAGATGTTATCTACGAAGAACAGGATATCACGACCACCACCTGCAGTACCGTCACCGTCACGGAAGTATTCAGCGAGTGTCAGACCAGACAGGGCCACACGTGCACGTGCACCAGGAGGCTCGTTCATCTGACCAAACACGAATGTAGCCTGGGATTGTTTCAGCTGTTCTCTATCTACCACTGATACCTGCCAGTCGCCATGTTCCATGGACTCTTTAAATTTATCACCGTATTTCACGATATTCGCCTCGATCATCTCACGCATCAGATCGTTCCCTTCACGGGTACGCTCACCCACACCGGCAAATACAGACAGACCTTCGTAACCTTTCGCAATGTTGTTGATCAGCTCCTGGATCAATACGGTTTTACCTACACCCGCACCACCAAACAAACCAATCTTACCACCTTTTGCATATGGCTCGATCAGGTCAATTACTTTGATACCAGTGAACAATACTTCTGTATCGGTAGCCAGATCCTCAAATTTAGGAGGCTGACGGTGGATAGAATAACCGTTTGAAACATCAACATCACCGAGACCGTCAATTGCCTCTCCTACCACATTGAACAAACGTCCTTTAACCTGGTCGCCGATTGGCATTTTAATAGGCGCGCCTTTATCCACTACTTCCATACCACGAACCATACCGTCAGTGGAATCCATTGCCACGCAACGAACACTGTCTTCACCCAGGTGCTGTTGTACTTCCAATACTACTTTCTGACCATTTTCGCGGGTTATTTCCAGTGCATTGTAGATTTCAGGCAATTTGTTTTCAAAGTGCACGTCCACCACGGGACCGATAATTTGTTTGATCTTACCTGTGTTAGGCATATTTTTAAAGAGGTTTATAAAATACTAAAAAGTTATTTCCTCGAAAAACTGCTGCAAAAACAGACAGTTCCCAAAATTTGGCGCAAAGGTAATGGTTAATGGGTGAAAATCAAAACGACTACAAGGAAAAATAACCATTCCCCACCGCTTTTC
>NZ_DATLKJ010000249.1:0-58035 GCF_035538455.1 Chitinophaga sp. | reverse complement strand
CGTCCATTACCGCATTCAGTATTTTAAAATCATACTGTGCATCTTCGGATGATTTTACCAACGCCTGAACATCTTTGGGGAAACAGCTGCCGCCGTAACCTATACCAGGAAAGAGAAAGCGTTTGCCGATACGATCATCGCTGCCGATACCCCGGCGGACCATGTCCACATCTGCACCCAGTTTTTCACATAATACTGCGATTTCGTTCATAAACGAAATCTTGGTGGCGAGGAATGAGTTGGCGGCGTATTTGGTGAGCTCAGCGGATTTTTCATCCATGTATATCACAGGGTTCCCCTGCCTTACAAATGGCGCATACAGCTCGCCCATTACTTTGCGGGCGCGTTCTGAGTTGGTGCCGATCACCACCCTGTCCGGTTTCATAAAATCTTCAACAGCTACGCCTTCACGCAGAAATTCAGGATTGGATACCACATCAAATTCTGTTTTGCTGTTTTTGGCGATGGCCGCTATCACTTTCTCCGCAGTACCAACAGGTACTGTGCTCTTATCCACGATCACTTTGTAATCAGTGATGATTCTGCCGAGCTGGTCTGCCACTTTGAGTACAAATGAAAGGTCAGCAGATCCGTCAGCGCCTGGTGGCGTTGGAAGGGCAAGGAAAATCACTTCCGCATTTTTTATACCTTCTTCCAGGCTGGTGGTAAAAAACAAGCGTTCTTCCTTCAGGTTACGCTCAAATAATTTTTCCAGTCCTGGTTCGTAGATCGTAATCTGACCAGCGGATAATTTTTTTACCTTCTCGGCATCAATGTCCACACAGGTCACTTCATTACCTGTTTCTGCGAAACAGGTGCCGGTTACAAGACCTACATAACCGGTGCCTACTACTGTAATCTTCATGCGGGGTGTTGGTTTAGAAATGATTTGACAGAGTGAATAATGTGATCCAGTTGATCACTGTCCATTTCAGTGTGTATTGGCAAGGAAATCACCTTAGTGGTGAGTTGATCGGTTATGGGTAAGTCAAAGGAAGCGCTGCCAAAGTGCTCAAACATTTTCTGCTGGTGGGCGGGAACTGGGTAGTAGATCATGGAAGGCACCTGTTTTTCCTGGAGGAATTTCTGTAGTTCATTCCTGTCTGCTCCATTCAGTTGCAGCGTGTACTGATGGAACACGTGGTGGCTGTTTGGTGCGCGGTATGGTGTGGTAATCTGTGGTATCTCTGCAAAAGCGGCGTCGTATGCGTCTGCAACGGCGCGGCGGGCTTTAATGTACTCGTCCAGCAATGGCAGTTTGATCCGCAATACTGCTGCCTGCAGGGTGTCCAGCCTGGAATTGCAGCCTACTACATCATGATAGTAGCGGGCTGACTGGCCGTGATTGGCTACCATCCTGATTTGCGCTGCCAGGGCATCATCGTTGGTGAACAATGCGCCGCCATCTCCGTAGCATCCCAGGTTCTTGGATGGGAAGAAAGATGTACAGCCGATATGGCCAATAGTACCGGCCTTTTTAATACTGCCGTCACTGAATGTATAGGCGCCGCCGATAGCCTGGGCGTTATCTTCAATAACGTACAGGTTATGCTTTGCAGCTACCGCCATCAGCGGTTCCATATCTGCAACATGCCCGTACAGGTGCACAGGCACGATAGCTTTGGTTTTGGGGGTAATGGCCCTTTCCACCTGGGCTATATCGAGGCAATATGTTTTGGGATCTACATCCACGAAAACAGGCTTCAGCTGCAGTAATGCGATCGCCTCTGCCGTTGCAATGAAGGTGAAAGAAGGTGTGATCACTTCGTCGCCAGGTTGAAGGCCAAGCGCCATCATGGCTATCTGTAATGCATCGGTGCCATTCGCGCAGGGAATCACATGCTTTATGTCCAGGTATTGCTGAAGCTCTTCTGCAAAGCGCTGCACGGGCCCTCCGTTAATGAAAGCAGCGCTTTCCAGCACCTCGAGTAAGGCTTCATCAACCTGCGGTTTAATCTTCTTATACTGGCGTTTCAAGTCAACCATCTGAATAGGCACCATATGCTATGTATATTTTTATTTTGTTTAAAGTGTGCAAATTTACAAATTTTGGGATTGGCTGGTGATTATCTTTACGTAGCCAAAAAAATTCAGTAAAAGTACGGAAGCGGATGTTAGCAACGATCATTTATAATACAGGAATCCGGTTATACCAGGCAGGCGTAAAACTCGCTGCCCTGACCGGCAAAGCAAAAGCGGCCAGCTGGCTCAAAGGCAGGCAGGACTGGCGCTTGCGCATGACCCGGGACGGAGCAGGCAGCCAGCCTCTTGTCTGGATCCACGCCGCTTCCCTGGGTGAATTTGAGCAGGGACGACCGGTACTGGAGGCTATCAGGTCGCAATATCCGACCTATAAAATTCTGTTAACTTTTTTTTCCCCTTCGGGATATGAAGTGCGGAAAGACTACAAAGGGGCTGATTATGTGTATTACCTTCCCTTGGACACCGCTGCCAATGCCCGTGATTTTATAGAGATCACAAAGCCCGCCCTCGCTATATTCGTCAAGTATGAGTTCTGGTATCATTTCCTAACGGTGTTGTATACACGTAAAATACCTACCCTGCTGGTATCGGGCATCTTCCGCCCGGGACAGGTCTTTTTCAAAGGATATGGGAGTATGTTCAGGAAGCTGTTACGCCAGCTTACGCACATCTTTGTACAGAATAGAGCATCGCTACAGCTGCTTGAAGGAATCGGCCTGCATAATGCCAGCCTGAGCGGGGACACCCGCTTTGACCGCGTGGCAGCGCTTTTGCAGGAACACCGGAATCTGCCTGTTGTGGAAAGCTTTGCGGACAGCAACAGGCTGCTGGTAGCCGGTAGCACCTGGCCTGAAGACGAAGAACTGCTGGCCGCCTGGTGGCGTCAGCAATCTCATACGGATGTGAAGCTTATCATTGCCCCTCACGAGATCCACCAGGATCACATCAGGCATATCCGGGGCCTCTTTCCGGATGCCATAACCTATACGGAGCTGGATAGTGGAGCTTTTGTAGCTGCGAGGGTATTAATTATTGATAACATCGGCATGCTGACAGCCCTGTATCGTTATGCATTTATTGCCTATGTAGGCGGGGGATTTGGTAAAGACGGAATACATAATCTGCTGGAACCGGCTGCCTACAGCAAGCCGGTGATTATTGGCCCGGAATACAGCAAGTACTTCGAAGCCGTAGAACTGGTGGCGCTGAAAGGAGCGTTACCGGTTAATGGATTGGATAACTTTAATGCCTATATGAAGTCACTGTTGGAGGACCGGGCTTTTTATGAAGCGACGGCTACAATTGCCGGCCACTATGTTGATACCGGCAAAGGGGCTACAGGGAAGATTCTGGAATATATTCAGGAGAAGCGTTTCCTTAGCAAAGCATAAAATTGCTGCACCAGGTGATGGTCATCCTGCCATCCCTGTATGATCTTGATCTCGCGCTGTATCCAGTAATCAGCTTCCTGGAGGGAGCTGCACTCGTTGATCGTTTTAACAGAACGCTCGTAGAGGTCAGTGTCGCCACGGAAAAGCTCCTGGATGAACTGGTACTTGTCGTTGATACCGATAGCGCTCTTGAGATCCTTTACAGGCATATCTCCCAGTTTCTGTGCTATTTCCACCTGTTGCTGACGCAGGTGGTCGTTGAGAGAGGTCCCGTTGTTTCCCACGAGCTCATTCAGTTCCTTTCGGATGCCATTCACATTTTGTTGTGGCTCAGATGGAGCAGGCGCTGGTGCGGGAGCAGCAGGTGCATCTACCTGATCGAAGAGTGTTGCAGCCACCGGTTTTTCTTTGGGGGGTGGAAGAGGAGCGGGTTTACTTTCCACAACATCTGGTCGTGTTTCCGCAGTTATGGGCTGTGGTTCTGGTTGTGGGGCGGCCACCGGTGCAGGTTTAACTGGTGGCTCCGGAGATTCATTTACAGGAACAACCGGTTTATCTGCGGGTAATGTTGTAGTTTGCGGTGGTGTAATGGTCACCGGTTGCTGGCCCGGCATAATCACCGCTATATTACTTTGCCGCTGCTGTACTTGCTGTTGATGCTGCTTATTACGGGCATGCAACACTTCAGCCTGCAGCAACTGTACGTAATACGAGAGGGTCTGCAGGTCAGCATCGGAATTTCTCAATTCCTGTAACTTGTCAATTAATGCACTTATTTTTTCCATGCCTTAATTGTTAACGCTTTGTGAGAGAAATTATTTTATTTGCATAAAATTAGACTATTTTAATTAATTAATAATCAAAATAATACAATATGTTTATTGAACCTTCTCTTGCAGGAGGACGGAGGGGCTGGATTGAAGTAATATGCGGCTCTATGTTTTCCGGAAAAACCGAGGAGCTGATTCGCCGCCTGAAACGTGCACGCATAGCTAATTTAAAGGTAGAAATCTTTAAGCCCTCAGTAGATCTCCGTTATGATGAAGGCAGTATTGTATCTCATGATGAAAATGCCGTTGTATCTACGCCGCTGGAGAATTCCCAGCAAATATTGCTGCTGGCGCAGGAGGCGGATGTGGTTGGGATAGACGAAGCACAGTTTTTTGATGCGGAGCTTCCTGCTGTATGCGATCAGCTGGCGCTACGGGGCATACGGGTGATTGTGGCTGGCCTGGACATGGATTTTATGGGTAAACCCTTCGGACAAATGCCTTTTATGCTCGCAAAGGCAGATTATATAACCAAGTTGCACGCCATATGTGTGAAGTGCGGCAACATTGCTAATTACTCTTATCGTAAATCTTCTTCCACAGACACTTTTCTTTTAGGAGAAAAAGACCTGTACGAGCCAAGATGCAGGCATTGCTATTATGAAGTGAAATAAGTTGCTAGCTGTTTGTTGTTTTCACCTTAAAGGTAAATTTCTTTTGTGTCAGATAGCTGAATGCAACCACCAGTACGGTTGTACAGATCTTTCCTATGGTAGGATAGAAATGCAGGTGGTCTACAAAAAACTTCATGAACACATAATTGAGCATGATGCAGATGGCTACCAGTATGAAATAACGAAGCAGCTGAATACGCCCGCGAATATTGGAGTCAGAGAATACCACATATTTGCTGAGCAAGAAGCCGGTTGGGAACGTCACAGCCATCGCCATAAACAGGGCTGCTATATGCGCGCTGATATCGATAAAGGGAAGGTGTACGATCTGGTGGCGCAGGATGTAATTATAGGAAATGAAATACAGGAATATATCCAGCAGCGTATTACTTCCTCCGCAGGCAAGATAACGGAAGGTCTGTCTCGGCATAAACCGGGAGAACGGCTGATAGAAGAAATCAAGTATCTGTAATATAATACTACGTATCATATATGACAAAGTAACATGCGTGCATGTGTGAAAAAAAACTGCCGCAAGTTAGCCCTTTTGATTTTTTTTCGGAAGTACTTTAACTTTTATCTTAACATATTGCGCTTTTTCCATGCAGATGAATGTGGGGCCGAATTGCGCTGGGCTTGCTGTAAAGTTAAATTATCCTGCTGCCATATGTGTGCGGCCAGCAACGCCGCCATTTTCTCTGTATCAGGATCTGTTTCCTGTAGTGCCTGCGGCGTAAAATACCTGCTGATAAAGTGGGTGTCGAACTTTCCTTCAATAAAGGCCGGTTGTTGTAATGCCCAGCGGCCAAAGGGAAGCGTGGTGCGTATTCCCTTTACCTGGTATTCATCGATCGCACGGATAAGCCGGTGACGGGCTTCTTCACGGTCGTTGCCCCAGGCAATGAGTTTTGCGATCATAGGATCGTAGTATATAGGAATATCCATGCCCTGTTCGTAGCCATCGTCTACACGCACACCGTAGCCTTGTGGCCGTACGTAGGTTTCCAGTTTTCCTGTATCAGGCAGGAAGTTGTTGATCGGGTCTTCAGCACAGAGGCGCAGCTCAATGGCATGACCATTCATCTTCAGGCTTTCCTGTGTGAATGATAACTTCTCTCCGCGTGCAACACGAATCTGCTCTTTTACGAGATCCAGCCCGGTAATCAGCTCTGTTACAGGATGTTCTACCTGCAGGCGGGTATTCATTTCCAGGAAATAAAAATTCAGCTGATCATCTACCAGAAACTCTACAGTACCTGCGCCATAATAGTTACAGGCTTTGGCTACGTCCACGGCACATTGTCCCATTGCAGCCCTGATAGCGGGTGTAAGACAGGATGATGGTGCTTCTTCAATCAGTTTCTGATGCCGGCGCTGAATAGAACATTCTCTTTCAAAAAGATATACGCAGTTGCCATGACGGTCGCCAAGGATTTGTATTTCTATATGTCGAGGTGAACCTACATATTTCTCAATAAAGACAGCATCATCCCCAAATGCGTTCAGTGCCTCACTTTTAGCTAGTCTGATCTGCTCATCCAGTTCTTCCGGGGCATTAACGATACGCATACCTTTACCACCGCCACCGGCAGAAGCCTTTATCAGTATTGGGAATCCTGTTTTTTTCACCACTTCACGGGCTTCCTCCACACTACGGAGAGGTGTTTCCGTACCTGGCACCATCGGGACGCCAAATTTCTGTGCTGCCTGTTTAGCGGCGAGCTTGCTGCCCATCACTTCAATGGAAGCGGCAGAAGGGCCTATGAAAGTGATACCCGCATCTGTTACCTGTTGCGCGAAGCGGGCATTTTCACTCAGAAAGCCATAACCGGGATGTATGCCATCTGCGCCTTTTTCTTTTGCAATGGCGATGATTTTTTCTCCCAACAGGTACGACTGGTTGGAGGGTGCTGGTCCTATACACACTGCTTCATCTGCATATTGCACAAATGGCATGGTGCGATCGGCTTCTGAATATATGGCTATCGTTTTAATGCCCATCTCATGTGCAGAGCGCATAATGCGCAATGCTATTTCCCCACGATTGGCAACCAGGATTTTTTTCATAGCTTTTCTGCTTTAAGCATGCTGCTTTTAGGCAATATGCCCAAAGCAATTTTTTAACAGGGGGCTAATATACTTAAAAATACATAACGGACTAATCGCTCACGGCTAACTCCATTTTTGTCTATCTTTGCCCCTGATCATGAAACAAGGAAATTCCGTTCAACAGATAGTGACGCTCGTTAAAAAGGATTTGCTGCTGGAATTACGCCAGCAGTATGCATTTTATGGGGTATTGCTATATATATTGTCTACTGTGTTTGTTATTAACCTGATGATGGGTAAGCCGGAAGATAAACTATGGAATGCCCTGTTTTGGGTGATACAGCTGTTTGTTGCGGTGAATGCTATTGCCAAGAGCTTTATGCAGGAGAGTCGCGGGCGCCTGCTTTATTTCTATTCCCTGGTGCATCCGCGTAACTTTATTGCCGCCAAACTGATATACAATGTGATCCTGATGGTGATTATGAGTTTGATTGCGCTGGGATGCAGTATGGTATTTCTCGGTAATCCGCTCAACAATGCGGCTTATTTCACCGGTATAGTGTTGCTGGGTGGCACCAGCCTTTCGTTGCTCTTCACTGTGCTGGCCGCGATTGCGGCCCAGGCCAACCACAATGCGGCATTAATGGCTGTAATGGGGTTCCCGTTGGTGCTGCCTGTGCTGATGCTGCTGGCCAACATCTCCCTGTCTGCATTTGTAACCGTATATCAACCTGGCCTTCCGAAAATGTTTCTGCTGTTAGGAGGTATGGATGTCCTTATTATTGGTCTTACTATGATTCTTTTCCCCTTCCTTTGGAAGGACTGATTCGAAATATCAAAGAAATCCATCACTTATATGAACGAATTTTAACAGGAATTTAGGGATGTTTGATAAACTTAAAATCCCCTAAAATCTTTGTGATTAAGGATAAAACGTGTAGGTTTGCCCCCGAATATAGCTGTTAAAAAATGGCCAGACATTGGTGGAAAGCATTAGCGATACTGCTGCTGATTTATGTAATTATCGCCGGGTTTACTATTGAGATACCTATAATAGGAACCAACGGACAGTCATCCCGCGGATTGTTCTTTCACGTGCCGATGTGGATATGCATGTATACGATGTTTACCATATCTGTTGTTAACTCTCTCCTTTTCCTTTCCAAATACGATCTGAAGAAAGATGTGATTGCCTCCAGCGCCGCCAGGGTGGGTACCTTTTTTGGCGTGCTGGGGTTTGCCACCGGATCGCTGTGGGCTACCTACACATGGGGTGGTACCCTTACAGATGATCCCAAGCAGATCTGCACGGCTATCGCGATCCTGATATACATGGCTTATCTTGTGCTGCGCATGTCCATTCATGACTTGGACAAACGGGCACGCATATCCGCAGTTTTCAACATCTTCGCATTTGCACTGCTTATTCCGCTCACCTATATTATCCCCCGTATGGTGGACTCGCTGCATCCCGGCAGTGCCTCCACTCCGGGGTTCGCTTCTAAGGACACGAGCGGCACGATGAAAATGGTATTGTATCCTGCCTTTATCGGATGGACGCTGCTGAGCGTATGGATCTTTTCACTGGTGGTGCGTTATAAAAAACTAGAGCTTAAAAATATTTTTAAATGATCAATAAAGCATTTTCATATTGCCTAACGCTGCTACTGTTACTGGTATCAGTGCTGGCAAATGCGCAACAGCAGAACACTGAGTCCGGGCCTGTTAATGAGTTTTTCCGCAGCAACGGTAAAATTTATGTGATAGTAGGTGTTTTAGTGATCATCTTCCTGGGCATTATCCTGTTTCTCATCAGTATCGACAGAAAGATCAGCAGGCTGGAACAACGGGAAAAGAGCAATCCATGAGCTAACATAAGCTAACATTCTAATCATTATACCAAAACAAATCCATATTATGTCGCAAGATCAGCATTATAGCTTTTTCCAGAGTGTGGAAAGAAGTTTCGACAAAGCAGCTGTATTCACCAAATGGGACAAAGGTATCCTTGAGCAGATCAAAGCCTGCAACGCTGTATACCAGATTAAATTCCCTGTAAGAATTGGTGATTCAGTACAGGTAATAGAAGCATACCGTGTGCAGCACTCTCATCACAAACTGCCTTGTAAAGGTGGTATCCGTTTTAGTGACGAAGTGAACCAGGATGAAGTGATGGCGTTGGCTTCTCTGATGACCTACAAATGCGCGATCGTGAACGTGCCTTTTGGTGGTGCAAAAGGTGGTCTCAAAATCAATCCCCGCAATTATACTCCGTTCCAGCTGGAAGCTATTACCCGCCGCTATACTGCTGAACTGGTGAAGAAAAACTTTATTGGTCCCGGCACAGACGTTCCTGCTCCTGACTACGGTACAGGCGAAAGGGAAATGAGCTGGATCCTGGATACTTACATGAGCCTCCGTCCGGGCGAAATTGATGGCTATGGTTGCGTAACCGGTAAGCCTGTTTCCCAGGGTGGTGTGCGTGGCCGTACTGAAGCAACCGGTCTGGGTGTGTTCTACGGTCTGCGCGAACTGTGCAATATCAAGGAAGACATGGACCGCCTTGGCCTCACTACCGGTATAGAAGGTAAGAGAGTGATTGTTCAGGGTATGGGTAACGTGGGTTATCATGCTGCCAAATACTTCCACGAAGCAGGTGCTAAGGTTATCTGCCTGATCGAATGGGATGGCGCTATTTTCAATGAAAATGGCCTCAATCCTGAAGACGTAATGAAGCATAAGAAAGAAACCGGCTCTATCGTTAACTTCCCTGGCTCCACACTGCTCAATAAAAACACAGACGGTCTGGAACTGGAATGCGAAATCCTGATTCCTGCTGCACTGGAAAATGTAATTGATAAACACAATGCTCCTAACGTTAAAGCCAAGATCATCGGTGAAGCTGCCAATGGTCCGCTGACGCCTGAAGCAGACGAAATCCTGAACAAGAAAGGTGTGATCGTAGTGCCTGACATGTTCCTGAATGCCGGCGGTGTTACCGTTTCTTATTTCGAATGGCTGAAAAACCTCAGTCACGTACGTTATGGCCGTCTCGGCAAACGCTTCGATGAGAACATGAACATCCACATCCTTCAGACAATTGAAGAACTGACTGGTAAGAAAGTATCTGACCAGGAAAGGAAATTCATTGCACATGGTGCTGATGAAGTGGATCTGGTTTACTCTGGCCTGGAAGAAACCATGCACACCGCACTGCACGAAGTACGCGATGTAATGATCGCTAATCCGCAGATCCATGATATGCGTACTGCTGCCTATGTATGCGCAATCAACAAAGTGGGTGCTGCTTACGAGCAATTGGGTATCTTCCCTTGATTTGCAACGAAAGAATATCAAGATAAAAAGGAAGCCTCGCGTAATAACTACGCGAGGCTTCCTTTTTATCTTGATATTCTATGCTCGTCTTTACGGGATCGGGTTGTTCCTGGTAGAAAATTACCACCGTGGACCCGGCGCCGGTACTGGAATACATAGGGATAGGCGGAATTGATGCGGAGGTGTATACAGGGGGTGTGTAGTTATTTAAAGTTATCAAGATCTTTCCGGGTATCCAGGCAATTCCTCCAGGAAGCGCCACTGCTGTCCGCTGCTGTAGGTACAGCAGAATGTATTTACTCCGTTGGTAATTGTAAGAAAAGCGGCAGGAATCACCATATTATAGCGCACTACCTGTTCCAGCGTCTGTTGAGAAAGGGGAACGTTCATCTCCTTACATTCCACCAGCATCCAGGGCTGCATTTCCCGGTTGTATATTACAATATCGAATCGTTTTTTCATCTCTCCCAGTAATATCTCTTTCTCTATACCTATTAATGATTGCGGATACAACAGTGTTTTCACCAGGTAATTCAGAAAATTCTGTCTCACCCATTCTTCGGGCGTAAGCACAACATACTTTTTCCGGAAGCGGTCAAAGATCAGTTCTTTGCCTGCTTCATTCACTATTTTAAAGTCCGGGGCCGGGAAGTTAATCGCGATCAATACTTGTTACGGTTTTATGAATATTGCGAAGATAGGGCCTAAATATGGAGATTAGCGGCAAAAACCTTATATTTGCGTGTCAAAAGGCTATGAAGACAAAAGAAGAAATTGTAGCTAATTGGCTGCCCCGCTACACAGGTGAAAAGCTGGAGAATTTTGGCTCCCACATCCTCCTCACCAATTTCAGTAATTATCTGACATTATTTGCCGAGTGGAATGACGTTGAAGTTATTGGCGCTGGAAAGCCCATGCAGTGTGCAACAGCTGGCGATATTACCATTATCAACTTCGGTATGGGAAGTCCCGGTGCTGCAACTGTTATGGATCTGCTTTCAGCCATTTCCCCCAAGGCGGTATTATTCCTGGGGAAATGCGGTGGGTTAAAGAAGAAGAACGCTATCGGAGATCTGATTCTGCCTATTGCAGCTATCAGAGGAGAAGGTACCTCCAACGACTATTTTCCTCCTGAAGTGCCTGCGCTGCCTGCGTTTGCGCTGCAAAAGGCTATCTCCACCACTATCCGTGATTCCGGACATGATTACTGGACAGGTACTTGTTATACAACAAACCGTCGGGTATGGGAGCATGACGCTGAATTCAAACTATACCTGGAGCGTGTAAGAGCAATGGCTGTGGATATGGAAACAGCTACTATCTTTTCTGTAGGCTTCTTTAACAAGATCCCTACCGGTGCTCTGCTGCTGGTTTCTGATCAGCCCATGATACCGGAAGGTGTGAAAACAGAAGAAAGCGATAAGAAGGTCACAACTAAATTTGTAGAACGCCACCTGAAGGTAGGTATCGATTCATTACAGAAACTGATCGACAGCCACCAGACCGTGAAGCACCTGCGTTTTTAGAATTGTTGTATCTTCCCGTTATGCATTCTTCACGGGTAGAGATCCAGGACATGGAAGTTACTTTCCATGCCCGTAATACAATAACCAGGGCTGTAAATCATATTTCCCTTACAATCGGGAAGGGAGAAATTGTCGGCGTAGTGGGAGAATCCGGTTCAGGTAAGTCTGTAACGGCTCTCTCGCTCATGCGCCTGGTGCAGTCGCCAGGAAGTGCCACACATGGCCGGATATTGTACCGGCATGAAGATGAATCCCAGTCAGACCTGTTACAACTGACTGACGCTGAAATGAGGGCTTACCGCGGCAATGAAATCGCGATGATTTTTCAGGAACCCATGACCTCCCTAAACCCCTTGCATACCTGTGGTGCGCAGGTCTCCGAAGCCATCCGGTTACATAAGCATATATCCCGTGAAGCCGCGCGTGCAGAGGCTATCGCATTGTTTGAAAAAGTTAAGCTCCCTGATCCTCCATCCATCATGAACCATTATCCGCATGAGTTGTCTGGCGGACAGAAACAACGTGTGATGATTGCCATGGCTATTTCCTGTAATCCCCGCCTGCTGATTGCAGATGAACCCACTACCGCACTGGATGTAACAGTACAAAAAGCTATCCTGCTCCTGCTGAAAGAATTACAGCAGCAGATGGATATGAGCGTATTGTTTATTACACATGATCTGGGCGTGGTGGCCGAAATTGCCGACAGGGTGATCGTGATGTATAAGGGGGATATTGTTGAAGAAGGGGAGGTGAGCCAGGTATTTCATGCACCGCAGCATCCATATACCAAAGGGCTGCTGGCCTGCCGTCCTCCGCTGGATAAGCGGTTGGTGAGGCTGCCTGTTACCCGCGACTTCATGGATACCGACTCACATGGCCGGCTATACGAAAAAGCAGGGGCTGTAAAGGACCTGATAAATTCGCTCGTGATCAGCGAGGAAGCATTACAGGCACGACGCCGGCAGTTGGAGAACAGCCTGCCGCTGTTGGAAGTTCATCATCTGCAGACCTGGTTTCCTGTAAAGAAAAGTTTTGCGGGTAAGGTGCAGCAATGGTTCAAAGCGGTAGATGATGTGAGTTTCTCTCTTACTGCCGGGGAAACATTAGGCCTGGTAGGAGAGTCTGGATGTGGAAAAACTACACTGGGCCGATCTTTATTAAGGCTGATAGAACCAACGGGGGGAAGTATTGTTTATAAAGGGCAGGAGTTGCGGAGTTTATCTGGCAGGGCCATGCGGGATCTGCGGAAGGATATGCAGCTGATCTTCCAGGACCCTTACGCTTCTCTTGATCCGCGGCAGACTGTGGGTGCGGCTATACTGGAACCTATGCAGGTACATGGATTACATGGCCGTGAAAATACACAGAAAGAGAAAGTGCTGGAGTTGTTGGAAAAGGTGAATCTGAAGGCGGAGTTCTATAACCGTTACCCGCATGAGTTTTCAGGGGGCCAGCGGCAACGTATTGTGATAGCGAGAGCATTGGCAGTTGATCCTTCTTTTATTATTTGCGATGAGTCGGTTGCTGCACTTGATGTGAGTGTGCAGGCTCAGGTACTGAACCTGCTGATCGGGTTGCGTGAGGAGTTTGGTTTCAGCTGTATCTTCATATCACATGATCTGTCGGTGGTACGTTTTATAAGTGATCGTATCATGGTGATGCAGAAAGGCAGGATTGTGGAAACCGGACCTGCTGACGAGGTGTATAACCATCCGGTGCATCCCTACACACAACAGCTGATAGCAGCAATACCGAAGGGTATTTAATATATAAATATTTGATTGGTATGATGTTAAATCATTTTTTGATGAAACAGATATTAATCGATACCTTTGCACCCTCTAAAAAAATCATTCATACCGTAATATGAAACTATCACAGTTCAAATTCGATCTTCCTTTAAATCTGATCGCACAGCACCCTTCCAAGACGAGAGATGAATCACGTTTAATGGTGGTACATCGTAATACCGGAAAAATTGAACACAAAGTATTTAAGGATATCCTTGGCTATTTCAATGACAAGGATGTGATGATTGTGAACAATACGAAGGTATTTCCTGCGAGGTTGTATGGTCGTAAAGAGAAGACAGGCGCAAAAATTGAAGTATTCCTGCTGCGTGAGCTGAATAAACAGAATCGCTTATGGGATGTAATCGTTGATCCGGCACGTAAGATCCGTGTGGGCAACAAGCTGTACTTTGGTGATGACGAGTCGCTGGTGGCTGAAGTTATTGACAATACTACATCCAGGGGACGTACTATCCGTTTCCTGTTTGAAGGCAACGATGATGAGTTCAAGCAGGTGCTGGATGCACTGGGCGAGACGCCGTTGCCTAAGTATATCAAGCGTAAGCCAGAGGAAGAAGACAAAGAGCGTTACCAGACAGTGTATGCAAAATACGAAGGCGCTGTGGCTGCACCTACTGCAGGTTTGCACTTCAGCCGGGAGCTGATCAAACGCCTGGAGATCAAAGGTGTTAAGTTTGCTGAAGTAACGTTGCATACGGGGCTGGGTACATTCCGTCCTATCGAAGTGGAAGACCTCAGCAAACACAAAATGGATGCTGAATATTTCCACATTGAAGAGCATGCTGTGAAAGTGGTGAACAAAGCGAAAGAAGAGAACCGCAAGGTGTGTGCTATCGGTACTACATCGGTGCGTGCTGTTGAGTCTTCTGTAACCGCGCAGAACATGCTGAAGGCTGCTGAAGGGTGGACTAACACCTTTATTCATCCGCCTTACGACTTTGCTATTCCCAATGCGCTGGTGACCAACTTCCATCTGCCTAAAACCAGCTTGCTTATCATGACCTGTGCATTTGCAGGCTATGATCTGATCATGGAAGCATACCAGCAGGCTATCAAAGAGAAATACAGATTCTTCAGCTATGGCGATGCTATGCTGATTGTCTGATGATCTTAGTACATTACTGATCCTCTGCCGCCTGGCAGAGGATTTTTTTTGCCCCTTCACCTACAAGTAGTAATCTTATATATTAAAGCTGTATCACGACAGTATATGGATAAACGTAACAAGGTAGCGGTTATCGTGGCCGGAGGCACCGGGACAAGGATGCAGAGCAGTGTCCCCAAGCAGTTTTTGGACCTGGCTGGCCGTCCCGTATTATATCACAGCATTGCAGCCTTTATAGCTGCTTTCCCGGATATAAGCATTGTGCTGGTATCTGCTGATGCCTATTCCGATCACATCAGCAATGTATTACAACATTTCACCGGACAGAACATCATTGTGGTGAATGGGGGGGAAACCCGCTTCCATTCAGTAAAGAATGGTCTGCAGCAGGTGAGTGGCGATGCAGTTGTGTTTGTACATGATGGTGTAAGGCCGCTGGCCTCAGCGTCGTTGATCCGTCACTGTTATGATGCTGCATTGAGCTATGGTAGCGCCATTCCTGTGATTGATATGAAAGATAGTATACGGGAAGTAGAGGGAGAAAAGAACAGGGCGGTAGACCGTGAGCGTTTTAAGATTATACAGACTCCGCAAACTTTCCTGTCGGAATTAATACTGCCGGCATTTGAACTTCCTTATGATCCGTTGTTTACGGACGAGGCAACGGTGGTGGAACGCCTGGGACACGCTGTGTATCTGATTCCCGGTGAAGAAGCCAATATAAAAATCACCAGGCCGCTGGACCTGGTGATCGCTGAAAAATTACTGACACTGCGTGAAAGCCATTAAACGCTTTTGGCGGTTTCGCTCAGTCCCTTATTTATTTTCTGTAATATCTGGTGTGCCACGTCAAGTGCCTGGAGGCCGTCAATAGCGTTAACGGCTACTGGTTTGTTGTGCAGGATACTGTCGCGGAACAGTTCCAGCTCCATGCGGATGGCATTAGATTGTTTTACTTCAGGATTATCGATAGCGATGGTTTTTTTACCGCTGTTGGTTTCGATATCGAGTGTGAAGAGGCCTTCGTCTTCGGGTGTTTTGAGTTTGATGATTTCGGATTTTTTATCCAGGAAATCGATCCCGATGTAGGCATCTTTCTGGAAAAGGCGCATTTTACGCATTTTCTTGAGGGAAATGCGGCTGGAAGTGAGGTTGGCTACGCATCCGTTGTGGAATTCAATACGCACATTGGCAATATCCGGCGTATCACTCATAACGGCTACGCCGCTAGCAGAGATACGGTTTACGGTTGATTTCACGATACTCAGCACAATATCGATGTCGTGGATCATAAGATCCAGGATCACGCTGACATCGGTGCCACGCGGATTGAATTCGGCAAGGCGGTGCACCTCAATAAACATGGGATTGAGATCATAGCCTTTGAGGGCCAGGAATGCGGGATTGAAGCGTTCTACATGGCCAACCTGAAATTTGATATTAGCCTCATCCACCAGTTTTACCAGTGTTTTGGCCTCATCCATCGTATTGGTCATGGGTTTTTCCACAAAAATATGCTTGCCATTACGGATGGCGAGCTCACATAATTTGAAATGCAGGGTAGTGGGGGCTACAATATCGATAGCGTCTACGACTTGTATCAGCTCTTCCGCCACGGTGAAGCGCGGGATATTGTATAGCTCTCTTACACTTTCCGCATTTGCATTGCTGGGGTCATAGAAGCCGACAACTTCTACATCTTTCATGGTCGCGAGTTGTGAAAGATGTATTTTGCCTAGATGTCCTACCCCGAAGAGTCCTATTTTGAGCATACCGGATCTGAATAAATAAATGCGAAAGTAAACACATTTAGGGATTTCCGGATTTTCGTATGTGGAAATTTATTTATGTTCTGAGATATAGCACGGTGTCCGGAAAGAATCCGGCCGATGGATATTACATGATGCCCTCTTCAACGAGGCTGTAATAGCCACTTTCAGAGACAATGATATGATCCAGTACTTCGATGTCCAGCAGTTGCCCAAGATCTTTTAGCCGGTGTGTGATCCGGATGTCTGCCTGGCTGGGGCGCAGGCTGCCGGAAGGGTGGTTATGGCAGAGCAGCAGTTTAGAGGCCTGTATTTCCAGTGCTTCCCTGAAAATGATCCTGGGGTCCACAACGGTGCTGGTCATGCCGCCGCTGCTGATACAGCGATAATGCAGTACTTTGCTGGCATTGTTGAGGAACATCACGTAAAATGTTTCAAAGCCCAGATCGGCGAGCAGGGGCTTGAAGAAGAGCGCAGCGTCGGCGCCTTTTCTGATCACGGTTTTCTTATGTATGTTACCGGCTTGCCTGCGGCGGGCAAGTTCCATGGCAGCCATGATGGTTACGGCTTTGGCGCATCCTATGCCCCGTAGTTTCTGGAGTTGTCTTATGCTTATTTTTCCCAGCTCGGAGAGGTTGTTATCTGCGATTCGCAGGATCTCTTTGGCGAGGTCAAGAGCGGACTTACTCCTATGGCCTGTATTCAGGAGGATGGCCAGCAGCTCGGCGTCACTGAGCGCAGTGGCTCCTTTGCTGATGAGTTTTTCGCGGGGCTGATCATCTTCAGCCCATTTATGAATGGCGATATGTGGCAGGGGAGAGGTGTTAACAAACATGATCAGTTCCGTTTACTCCAAATATACAACTACCAAGTTATTCTCTTTTCTCTTTCCCCCATTTTAATATTATATTTAGAAACCGTTGCGCTGAGAAAAAATTAGTCTTGCTTTTAGTTGTATTTAATCTATTTGTTAATAATAAAATATGATTTATGCTATTATGTGATATGTCATTTGAATGAAAAATAAATTATTGCTGGTACTCCCAAAAATCATAATTTCGCACCTCTTTTCCACTAGTATCTAGTATGCAACCTTCAGTAAAAATCTTCACAGGCAACAGTAATCCGGCCCTGGCAGAGAAAATAGCCAGAAGATATGGTAACGGCCTTGGTAAAGTAAAAATTCAGAAGTTCAGTGATGGCGAGTTTCAGCCGGTTTTCCTGGAAAGTATCCGTGGGGACTATGTTTTTCTTGTGCAAGGCACCAATGCGCCTTCGGATAACCTGATGGAACTACTGCTAATGATAGATGCGGCCAAACGAGCATCAGCCGGCTATATTACTGCTGTAATCCCGTATTTTGGCTTTGCGCGTCAGGATAGGAAGGACAAACCCCGTGTTGCCATCGGGTCTAAACTGGTGGCTAACCTGCTGACATCGGCAGGAGCTAACAGGGTGATTACTATGGACTTGCACGCACCGCAAATACAGGGCTTCTTTGATATTCCGGTAGACCACCTGGACAGTTCTGCAGTTTTTATTCCTTATATAGAGAAATTGAAGCTGGAAAATCTTACCTTTGCGTCCCCTGATGTTGGAAGTACCAATAGGGTACGTGAGGTAGCATCCTACTTTAATGCTGAAATGGTAATCTGCGATAAGCATCGTAAGCGCGCCAACGAGATAGCATCCATGGTAGTGATCGGTGATGTAAGGGATAGAGACATTGTGCTCATTGACGATATCTGCGACACGGCAGGAACACTGACTAAAGCAGCCAACCTGCTGAAGGAAAAAGGAGCCAGAAGTGTCCGCGCATTTTGTACCCACCCGGTTTTCAGTGGTAAGGCGTATGAGAATATCGAAAACTCTGTACTGGAAGAGATGGTAGTATGTGATACCATTCCACTCAGACAGGAGAGCTCAAAGGTGAAAGTGATAACTGTGGCTGATTTGTTTGCTGTAGCGATACGCAATATGCATGAGAACAAATCCATTACCAACCTGTTTATCCACAGTCACCGCAGGCAGGACTAACAAAGTATTTTTAATCATCAATATAAATTGTTTAAACAATGAAAACAATAACCATCGAAGGACAACTCAGGAGCGAATTCGGCAAAAAAGCCACCCGCCAGATCCGTTCTGAGGAGCAAGTGCCTTGCGTTATTTACGGGGGTGCAGATACTGTAAGCTTTTCAGCACCTGCTAAAGCGTTCAAAGATCTGGTTTACACTCCAGATTTCCAGATCGCTGAAATCAAGCTGGGTGATAAAACTTACAAATGCGTACTGAAAGATCTGCAGTTTGACGTAGTTACAGATGAACTGGCTCACGTGGATTTCATGGAGTTGGTTGATGACAAAATTGTAGCTGTAACCCTGCCTATTAAGCTGGTAGGCCAGTCTGTTGGTGTTAAAGCCGGCGGTAAACTGGTTAGCAAACTGAAGGCGCTGAAAGTAAGAGCTCTGCCTAAGCACCTGGTTGAGAATATCGAAGTGAACATCGATAACCTTGAACTGAATGAGAACATCCGTGTTGAAGACGTGAAAGTGGAAGGTATCGAAATCACCAACTCTCCACGTATTCCTATCGCTTCTGTGGTAATGACCCGTCAGCTGCGTCAGGAAGAGGCAACTGCTGAAAAAGACAGTAAAAAGAAATAATCTTTTAGAAATATTTTTCAAAAAAGCCTTCCGCTTTGCGGAGGGCTTTTTAATTTAGTGAGATAATTTCTGTCATGAAATACTTAATAGCAGGATTAGGCAATATAGGAGAGGAATACAGGCACACGCGCCACAACATTGGGTTTGATGTAGCAGATGCATTCGCCGGTGCGCACAACGCAACTTTCAGCAATGACCGGCTGGCTGACGTGACAGAGTGCCGCTGGAAGGGCAAAGTGTTTATTGTGATCAAGCCAACAACCTACATGAATCTCAGCGGCCGCGCTGTCAAATACTGGATGGATAAGGAGAAGATCGGACTTGAGCAGCTACTGGTAATTGTAGATGAGCTGGCTCTGCCACTCGATGTATTGCGTTTGCGTCCCGGGGGGAGCGACGCTGGCCATAACGGACTGAAAAGTATCCAGGAATCGCTGGGTAGTAACCAGTATCCGCGCCTGCGTTTCGGCATTGGTAATAACTTCCCTAAAGGCAGACAAGCAGAATTTGTGTTGAGTAAATGGAAAAATACAGAAGAACCAGTGGTGCAGGAAAAGATTACGAAATGTGTGGAAATTATTGAAAGTTTCGCCAGTATAGGATTAGCCCGTACAATGAATGAATACAACAAGATCACTTTTCCTATGAAGTGAGGTTTAGAGATCAGATGAATAAAGACTATCTGCTTAATTACTTTTAAAACAAACGCGCTATGAAAATTATTTGCGTAGGCAGAAACTATGCCGATCATGCCAGAGAGTTGAAGAATGAAGTCCCGACAGAACCGGTGCTGTTCATGAAGCCCAAAAGTGCCCTTCTGCAGAATAACCACCCGTTCTACTATCCGGAGTTTACCAATAATCTGCACTACGAATGTGAACTGGTGCTGCGCGTGAGTAAAAACGGGAAACACATCCAGGAAAAGTTTGCGGAGAAGTACTATGACCAGATCTCAGTTGGGATCGACTTTACGGCGCGGGACCTCCAGGATCAGCAAAAAGCAAAAGGTCTACCCTGGGAAATAGCTAAATCATTCGATAACTCAGCTGTGGTGGGGAACTTCATTCCTATCACCCCTGAAATGGATAAGAAAGATATTAACTTTTGTCTCTATAAAAACAAAACCCTGGCACAACAGGGTAATACCAAAGATCTGTTGTTCTCCTTTGATGTCCTGGTGGCTTATATCTCCAGGTTCTTTACGCTCAATATCGGTGACCTCATTTTCACAGGAACGCCTGCTGGCGTTGGGCCCGCGGTAATTGGAGACAGCTTTGAAGCGTTTATTGAGAATGACAGCCTGCTGGAGTTCTCCGTTAAATAAGACTGTGATTATTCTTGATTTTTTGTGATTTTCCTGATGAGCGGAGATCATAACGTTTTATAAAAGCGAATAACCCGCCGGAAGTATTTCCAGCGGGTTATTCACTTTTATCTTCATCCATCACCTGCATCAAACCAATCAAAAACTACCATCAGGGGATGTTACCGTAAATAGTATCCAATATTCTCGTTAACTCCATATAATCGGCTTCGGTGAGGTTTTTCCAGCCGATCTTACGCATCTCATGTACAAGTGGTTTTACCAGCTTATATTTCTCTGTTCCTTCGGGAGTGAGTTGCAGGTATACTTTGCGCCGGTCGTAGGTATCTGCTTCCCGTTTTACCAGGGCTTTTTTTACCAGTAATTCAATAATACGGGAGACTGTGGTGATATCCTTGGATGTATTCCGGGCAAGCTCGTTGTGTGTAGTCTTTTTATGCTTGTACAGATTTTCTACCAATAGCCATTGGTCCACAGTGATGTCCATCTGGTGGGCATCGAACATTTTTTGCCAATAATTGCGCAATTTTTTAAGGGTAGCATCCAACTTAAAAAAAGAGGGATTACTGACGAAAGTATCAGTCATATTAATTAATTTGCATTAGCAACAGTTGCATTAGCAACTATTTTGCTTTTACCATTTTCACCACCAAAACAATTTTACGTGTTTAAAGATAGTACAAGCGTTTCAACTTTAAAAACGCCGGCTAACGGCCAGCATGAAAGGGGGCGTGAATTGGATGAATTACTTACAGCCTACAGGCTGATGTGTTGTTCGAGAAACATGACAGATATTTACGAGGCAAACAGGGCTATATGTAAATATGTGCATTCTACATCACGCGGGCATGAAGCCATCCAGATTGCAACTGGTATGCAGCTGAGGCCGTGGGATTTTGTAAGCCCTTATTACCGGGATGAAAGCATGCTGCTGGCCATGGGTTTTGAACCTTATGAGCTAATGCTGCAGCTGCTGGCTAAAGCTGACGATCCATTTTCTGCCGGCAGGTCATATTATAGCCATCCCAGCAGCCGGCGCAGTGACCGCCCCATTATTCCCCACCAGAGCAGCGCTACGGGCATGCAAGTGATCCCTGCCACAGGCATGGCACAGGGTGTTCAATATCTTGAATATATCGATTCTCCCTTAGAGAAGAAAGGACCTTCCGGAGAACTGCCGGTAGTGGTATGTTCGCTGGGCGATGGCAGTGTAACAGAAGGAGAAGTGAGTGAGGCGCTGCAGTTCGCGGTACTCAAGCAATTGCCAATCATATACCTGGTGCAGGATAACGACTGGGGTATATCGGTAACGGCGGCAGAAGCCAGGGCAATGGACGCATATGAATATGCCGCAGGATTTAAAGGACTGGAACGTATGCGTGTGGATGGCAGTGACTTCACCGCCAGCTATGCCGCTATAGAAACTGCTATCGGTTACGTGCGTCAGGAGCGCCGGCCTATACTGGTACAGGCAAAAGTTCCTTTGCTGGGGCATCATACATCCGGTGTGCGGAAAGAGTGGTATCGCTCCGCTGAAGATCTGGCAAAGCATGTGGCTAACGATCCAATTCCGAAGATCAGGACGTTGCTTTTGAAACACGGAGTTACTGAAGAAACGCTGGTTTCCATAGAAAGGGCCGCTGCAGAAATGATAAGTATCGCTTTTGATAAAGCAGTGAATGCTGCTGATCCGCAGCCTGAAACAGTGCAGGAGCACATGTTTGCGCCTACCCCTGTAACGGAAGAGCAAGGTACGCGGGTACCTGCCGGCGGACAAAAAGTGGTAATGGTAGATGCTGCCCTGCATGCGGTTGAAGAGATTATGCAGCAGTATCCTGAATGCATTTTCTTTGGACAGGATGTAGGACGCAGGCTGGGTGGTGTTTTCCGTGAAGCGGCCACGCTTGGTGACAAATTTGGGGATCATCGTGTTTACAATACAGCTATACAGGAAGCCTATATTATAGGCGCTACGGCGGGCTTGTCTGCAACCGGCGTGAAGCCCGTTGTAGAAGTGCAGTTTGCTGATTATATATATCCGGGCTTTAACCAGTTGGTAACGGAGATTTCCAAATCCTGTTACCTGAGCAATGGCAAATATCCGGTACAAACGCTGATACGTGTGCCTATAGGCGCTTATGGCGGTGGTGGCCCCTACCATTCTGGTAGTATTGAATCCACATTGCTGAGTATCAAAGGAATAAAAGTAGTGTACCCTTCCAACGCCGCTGATATGAAAGGCTTGTTGAAGGCGGCCTTCATGGATCCGAACCCGGTGGTGATGCTGGAGCATAAAGGGCTTTACTGGAGCAAAGTACCAGGCACACAGGAAGCCATGACGATAGAGCCGGCGGCTGATTATATATTGCCGCTGGGAAAAGCTAACATTGTTCAGCACGCGCATCCTAAGGATGTGCAACGGGGAAATTCCGTTTGCGTCATTACTTACGGCATGGGTGTATACTGGGCGAAAGCCGCAGGAAGGGCGTTTCCTGGCAATGTGGAAATAGTGGACCTGCGTACGTTGTTCCCATTGGATGAAGCATTAGTGTTTGATACAGTCAGAAAACATGGGAAGTGCCTGTTGTTGACGGAAGAGCAACTGAATAATTCTTTTATCCAGGCATTGGCAGGAAGAATACAACAGAACTGCTTCAGACAGCTGGATGCACCCGTGCAAATGCTGGGTGCACTCGACTTGCCCGCAGTACCGCTTAACATGGGGCTGGAAGCTGCTATGTTGCCGAATCCAGATAAAGTAGCTGCTGCAATTGAAGCATTACTGGCTTATTGATTTTATTGTCTCCCGAGTGATTGAGCATGATTTTAGCAGGGATTGTCTTTATGGCAATCCCTGTTTATTAATATGAAATCAAAGGAGAATGACAGATGTTAAAGACCTGGAAATAGTAACGAAACTATTACCGCTGTTTGATTTTACCCGTAATGCTCATTGTGAGCTGGAGGGCCACAGGCCACAGTTTCTGTATACACTATGGGAAGGTTGGTCTGACCTGAAAATTGGCCGCATGATCTTCGAACGGGAAGGGTTGCCGGGGTTGCTGGGAATATAATGCCGCTATTCAGCAGGAAGAGGACGAGTTGGTGATAATATTTCATCAGCCGTTAAAAAAATTGCAAAAACGTTTTAGTTATTTGGAAATAGTACTATTTTTATAGCGAGCTATAGTGGAAAAACTGGAATCTATATTTGTGCCAGCTCAATTGTTTCTAAATCTAAAATTTATTCACCAAAGTCGTTCACCAGAAAATGTATAACGCCGGCTAAACGCTAGATCGATTGAGCCTAAGCGTATTTCACGTTAGCATGAAGCCATATTTTTAAGCGCATTCAGAAGTATACCATCCTGCGGATACCCCTGGTATAGCCGCTGTAGTAATGGTAAAACGGAAGCTTTCTGGAAGGTTATTCACGTTATGGAACACAGTCGTCATGTCTGAACGCAACAGTACTGCTGATTATTTATTGTCATACCAGATTGAAAACATGGACACTTGTTATTAACGTAAACGGATATACGTAGCTGCAATCGGATGCACCTGCGGGCTGCTCAACGTGACTGATTATTTATTCATTTTTTCTGCCTCCTTTCACCACCCGTGAAGGGATTGTGAGCTCTTTTTGCAAAATCGTTTTAGCATTAAAGCTTTTATTAAACCAAAAAACCAAAACGTATGAAGAAAAAACTAACCTTTCTGATGCGAACTGGCCTGCAAAGCATCCTGTTGCTATTGCTCTCTTTGCTGGCCTTTTCCCAGGGAAAAAAGATTACCGGAAAGGTATTTGATGCACGGGACAACATACCCCTCCCTGGTGTGACTGTGCAGATCAAAGGTTTCAGCAGCGGCACACAAACCGGGCCTGATGGTAGCTTTACGATGACTGTGCCTGGAAACAACGCAATACTCATCTTCTCCTTTGTAGGTTATACTCAAACAGAAAAAGCAGTGGGCAGTGGCGCCACTGTAAACGTTGCATTAACCACTGATGTTAAATCACTTCAGGACGTTGTGGTGGTAGGTTATGGTACACAGAAGAGATCAGATCTCACCGGCGCGGTAGCTTCAGTAAGAGCGGCCACCCTGCAGGAACGCCCGGCGCCTTCTGTAAATCAGGCGTTGAGCGGACGTATCCCTGGGGTGCAGGTAAATACCAACTCCGGACGCCCCGGCGGCCAGACCAGTATCCGTATCCGCGGTTTCAGCTCCATCAACACTACCAACAACCCGCTGTATGTAATAGATGGTGTGGCGCTGCCGGTTGGTTCGCAAACACAAAGCAGTAATGCGATCGACTTTATCAATCCCAGTGATATCGAATCTATCGAAGTGCTGAAGGATGCATCCTCCACTGCAATCTACGGTGCGCGCGGTGCTAACGGTGTTGTGATCGTGACCACCAAGAAGGGCTCTGCCACGGGTGGCCGTGTTACTTACGACAACTATTTCAGCATGAACACCATTGGGCCTCATCGTGTGAGAAGCCTGAATGCAAGGGAGTATATGGCGGTAGAAGACCAGGCATGGAAAAATGCGGCGATCTACGATAAAGAAAGATGGGATGCCGGTTACTATGTATCCAGAAACCCCGCACTGAAAAGAACAGATCCACGTCTCTTCGATAAGGATGGTAATCCGCTTTATGATACAGACTGGATGAAAGAATCTGTGCAGCATAAGCTCACCCAGAACCACCAGCTTGGATTCACTGGCGGTAACGCAGATACACAGTATGGCCTGTTCCTCGGCTATCTCGACGATAACGGCTTACTGCTGAACTCTTATCTCAAACGTTATTCAGCACGTTTTACGATCGATACAAAGATTAAAGACTGGTTGAGAGTAGGTGGTTCGCTGAGCTATAACAACCAGCAGGAAAACCTGGTCGACATTGGAACAGGAGGCCTTAACTCTGTACGTATGATCACAGAGGCTCTGCCTTTCCTGCCTGTAAAATTTGCTGATGGTAGCTGGACCAACAATAAGGTGTATCCCGGCGCTGAAGGCGGTTCAAATCCTGTGCAGCTGCTTACTGACAGGAAATATGTACTCAACACACAGACAACGCTCGGAAATGCCTATGCCAATATTACCCTGGCAAAAGGCCTCGAGCTGCGCAGCGTACTGGGTGCCAACATTGTTACCCGTGGCCGCAGTGAATGGAATGGCAGATCCCTGCTCGATATTTCCGCCAGCCAGCAGGGTATAGGTATCCTTGCGAATGACCGCGAAACATACTGGTCCTTTGAAAACTACCTGACCTATACCCGCAAGTTCGGAGCTGATCACTCTTTCACAGGCATGATTGGTCTCAGCTCGCAGGAAAATAACTTCTTTACTTTCAACGTCCGTGGTGAAACTTATTCCACTGACTACTTTGAAACCAATAATATCGGAGCCGGATCAGTAATACCCGCGAGCGGCGCAGGGTCTAACCGTCAGCGTTTTGCATTTAACTCTTACTTTGCCAGGGTGAACTATGCTTACAAAGACCGCTACCTGCTCACTTTAACGGGCCGTCGTGATGGTTCTTCCCGCTTCGGCGCCAACAACAAATATGCTTTCTTCCCCTCTGCAGCACTGGCCTGGAGAGTATCTGAAGAAGATTTCCTGAAAGGCAATACAATATTATCAAATCTGAAACTCCGCACCAGTTATGGTGTTACGGGTAACTCAGAAATACCTCCTTACCAGTCGCTTCCGTCACTGGCTGCTAACAATGACTATGCGGCAGTTATCGGCGGCGCCAAAGTACAGGGTGTCGGTACCAACAGACTAGCCAACGCGGACCTTAAATGGGAAAAGACTGCGCAGTACGACTTCGGAGCTGAAATAGGATTGCTGAAAAACAGAATCAACCTCGAAGCGGACATCTATTACCGTAAAACAACAGACATGCTCCTGGATGCGCCGGTAGCAACTACCAGCGGTTACACTACTATCAGGAAGAACATCGGTTCTATGGAGAACAAAGGTCTGGAGCTGTCTGTGAACGCGCTGATCCTGGATAAGAAAGACTTCTCCTGGAACTCTACTTTTAACATTTCCTTCAACAAGAACAAGATCCTGTCGCTTGCAACACCGGCAGACATCTTCGGTGTGGGTGGTCCCAACTTTACTAACCAGACCAACATTCTTCGTGTAGGCGAACCCGTAGGTTCCTTCTGGGGGCTGATACGTGAAGGTACCTGGAGTGAAGCTGAAAGAGCAGAAGCTGCTAAATTCCAGAGCTATCGTGGTGGTAAACCCATTCTGCCCGGCGATATCAAATACCGTGATGTGAACGGAGACCACATCATCAATGATGCTGACCGTACCATCATTGGTAACGGTAACCCGAAAGGTTGGGGAGGTTTCATCAACACTTTCAAGTATAAAAACTTTGATCTTACCGTTGAGCTGCAATATATGTATGGAAACGATGTGCTGAATATGACACACCACTCTGGTGAAGACCGTACAGGACTGGCCAACAGCTTTACTTCCGTGCTCAACTACTGGACACCTACCAACCAGAATACACCAATAGCGGCTGTTCGTCATCCTGATGCACAGTATGTAACAAATGTGGATACACGCTGGGTGGAAGACGGTTCATTCCTGCGCGGCAAGAACCTGTTGCTGGGTTATTCTTTCAAACAGGACATGATACAGAAATGGCACCTGAGCCGTTTGAGGTTATTCGCTTCTGTGCAGAACTTCTTCCTCAAAACCAAATTCAGTGGAAACGATCCGGAGGTAACTACCTACAGCAATGCATTTGCACAAGGACAGACCTTCTTCGATTATCCCAAGCCAACCACCTATATGGTAGGATTAAGTGTGGGTTTCTAATTTATTCAGTATTCAAAAAAGATCAATCATGAAGAGAAATATCATTCGTAAAACATGGCAGCTGGTATTATGCGGCGCTATGCTGGTAGGTGCGGGCAGCGGTTGTAAAAAGTTCCTGGATGAGCAGGATCCTTCGAACCTCAGCCCCGACAGCTACTTCACACTGCCGGAACATGCCGACGCTGCGGTGTTCGCAGCCTATGCGCGACTGAGAATAATCGGTGACGGCGCCGGTATCTTCTCCAACAACTTCGAAATGCTGGATGCACCCACCGGGACTATGACTACAGGTACTGCGCAGAACTCAGATCTGAACAACCTGCTGGGACTTGTATATGATGGGGATAACCTGCATATAGGCCAGTGGTGGAGAGGACTGTACCGCGTTATTGCACAAACGAACCTGACGCTGGACAACGTGCCCCGTATCAACCCGATGGATGAGAACAGAAGAAAACGTGTAATGGGCGAAGCGCGTTTCCTGCGTGCCTGGGCTTATTTTTATGCGGTAAGATTATGGGGAGATGTTCCGCTGGTACTCAAATCACAGACGCCTCAATCGCCGGATTTTTCTCCTAACCGTGCCACTACGGAAGATGTATATAAGGCTATCGTAGAAGACCTGCAAGCTGCTGAAGCTGCCGGACTGCCCTGGATGGATGCCACCGGCAGAGTGAGCACCGCTGCTATCAAAGCACAGCTGGCAAAGGTATATCTTACTATGGCCGGCTTCCCGCTTAACAAAGGACAGGCATATTATAAACTGGCGGCAGACAAGGCAAAGGAAGTAATTGATTATGCCAATGCGCATACAAACGAAATTGGTCTTTTTGCTGATTATAATGACATTCATAAAACATCCAATAATAATAAACTTGAACACCTGTTTGAAGTACAATACCTGAACGGTGTGGCTGAGAACCCACTGCAGACAGTAATGCTGCCCAACAACTCTCTACCCAAGAACATCTCTGCAAAGGGAAGTGGTATCGGTAGTGAGATCGTATCTCCTTCATTCTATGCGTCGTTCAAAAAATTTGAACCTACAGACAAGCGTACAGACGAGCAGCAATACTTCTTCACTTCTTATTATGTAGATGGTATGGGTGATCCGTTCCCGCTGGGCGCACCTTATATCTTCAAGCATTTCGACAGGGAATGCCACGGCACACAAGGCGTGAAAGGTACAGGCGTAAGTAATCTGAACCTGCCGCAGATCCGTTATGCAGAAGTATTGCTGATCTATGCAGAAGCACAAAACCGTGCAGATGGTAATGCTAATGCTGATGCATACACCGCAGTTAATGCTGTACGTAAAAGGGCTAACCTGCCTGCCCTTGCGGGGTTGGGACAGAGTGCTTTTGAACAGGCAGTTTGGCGTGAACGCTGGCATGAACTGTGCTTTGAGGGTATCATCTGGTTTGACATGGTTCGTCTGCGTAAAGCATATAATGAAGACAACAACGGCTTTGATGAATTCATCGGCCATGTAAACAAGAACTCTGGCGCTACGCTGGCAAAGAAACACCTGCTGTTCCCCCTGCCGGTATCGGAAATGAAGAACAATCCTAACCTGAAGCCACAGAACGAGGGGTATTAATATCTAGGGATTTGTTTATTTTTTTATGTAGCTATTTTAAATGCAGCGAAGATTTTGTTATGTTGAACAACAATTATTAATCTTCGCTGCATTTAAAATAGCTACATAAAAAAATAAACAAATCCCTAAATCTTTTCGAGTGTGAAGTTCACGGCTTGTGTTAACCTTTTCATGGCAATTGCCAGTTGATTTTCCACCGTTTTAACGGAGAGGTTTAATATAGTGGCTACTTCTTTGTATTTCAGGTCGTACTGTTTTATCAGTATGTATATCGTTCTGCATTTGGGAGGAAGCTGATGGATAGTGAATTCCATTTTGCGTACCATCTCAGCAGTGATCATTAATTGTTCTGGGTCGCTTTCAAAAGATATCTCTATCTTATCGTCATTCTCAGGTAAAGGAACCTGCCTGGATGTTGCCTGTTTTCGCAAGTAATCAATGCCTTTATTTCTCGCCATTACAAACAGGTATACCTGCGGATTTTTTACGTCCGTCAATGATTGCCTTTTTTGCCAGCAATGCATAAAAACATCATTTGTTATTTCCTCTGCTACCTCTTTTGACCGGGTAACGGTGAAGGAAAAGCGCAACAGCTTTATGAAAAAATGATTGTAGAAAGCCTTGAAGGCTGCCTGGTCATTGTTCGCTGAGATGTTTTTGAATAGCTCATTGATTGTACACTGATCCATCCCGGTAAGCCACTGATATTGGTTGCAATAATAAATAACGCAGATTAAGCTAAAGTTAACAAAATATTTTATCTGTCTTGTTTTTTTAATGCTGATAGTTTTTGGGAGAATACTAATAGTATTTATGCTTTTACGATGGTTTATAAAATTTTTTTGGGAGGCTTTGGGGGTTTTTAATATTCCTTTCGTCCTTCCCATGAAATACGGATAAAAAAGTAAATGATCGAACGCGACCGGATAAATATACTGATGGCCAGGAAGGTATCCGGGGAGGCTACTGCTGCCGAACTGGAAGAACTGGACATTTTGCTGATGCAATTTCCTGAGCAGCATTATGCCTTTAATATTGTAACTGATATCGATACAGTTCAAGACAGTAATGGTTTTTCAGCGGAAGAAGAGAACCGCTTGCACAGCGAAGGATGGCAGCGCATGGAACAGCTGATGCAACAACCTGCCGCACCGACGGTGGTAAAGCGGGTGGTCCCCTGGAGAATGATAATCGGTGTTGCGGCTTGTATTGCTGTTCTGGTAACGGTTTACAGCGTCTTGCAACAACCTGGGAAGGTAACTTACCGTAACGAAGTAGTGACTAAAACCGGTTCCAAAACATCTATGGTTTTGCCTGATGGCTCCACGGTGGTACTGAATGCCTGCAGCCGCCTTCAATATGACGCATCCCGTTTCCTGGAGGGAGAGCGCGCGGTAACCCTTGCCGGGGAAGGTTATTTCGATATAAAGCATGATCCGGCCCATCCTTTCACTATTCAGACGGGAGATGTGAATATCAAGGTACTGGGAACCGTATTTAATGTAAAAGCGTATGCTGAAGATGCTATCGTTGAAACCACACTGCTAAGCGGCAAAGTAGAAGTAAGTTTCCCGGAGAAAGGAAACAACCATAAAATGAGAGTGATACAACTGAAGCCGGAACAAAAACTAACCATCGCTTTAAATAATGAAAAACCTGTGTCCATCAACAAAAAGCTGGCTGACTATGTAGTTACGCCGGTGAAAAACATCGCCGGCGAAAATCCTGCGGAAGCGGCAAAGCCAGAAACCGCATGGATAAAGGATCGTTTTGAATTTGACAATATCACTTTCGAACAGCTGTCACACGACCTGGAGCGCTGGTTTGATGTAACCGTGACTTTCAGGAATAACAAATACAAACGGGAGGTGTTTACCGGGGCATTCAAAAAACAAGGCCTGGATGAGGTTTTGCGGGCATTGCAGCTGATGTCTGGGTTTCATTATGAAGTGAATGAAAAAGAGAATGCTGTATACATATGGTAGTATCCTTTTTAATATGAACTTATTTATGATAGGGTAGTTATCACACAAAAATTTTATGGTGATCAGCAAATAAAAAAAGGGAAATGCGGCAACATTCCCCTTCTGAATTGCTGGTTAAAACAACTTAAACCAATTCACCACGATCTGGTAATGGCCAATTATTTAACCTAACGAAACAAATTTATGAAAAAAAGCTATTGGTGGCTTTCGAATATTCCGCGGCGGAATACGAGGAAACTATTACTGCGTATGAAACTAACTTCCGTATTGCTTTGTGCTGGTTTTTTACAACTGAGCGCGCATGGATTCTCCCAGGAGAAGATCAGTGTTAATTACAGCAGTATTAATATTGGTAAGCTCCTCAACATTATCGGCCAGAAGAGTGATTACACTTTCCTGTACAAGAATGCGATCATCCCTGATAAAAAGATTGCTATCAGGATGACAGACGCTCTGGTACCGGAGGTACTGGATCAGGCGCTGGCTGGCACCAGGCTGAGCTATAAGGTAATGAAAGACAACCTTGTAGTGATAGTGGAAGCTGGCGATGTGGTGGCTGATGTGAAAATAAAAGGCCGCGTTACAGACGAAGCTGGCAATCCGCTTATTGGCGTTACTGTATTGGTAAAAGGTACCACACAGGGTGCTAAAACTGATGCAGAAGGCCGTTTCTCACTGGAAGTGCCGGATCATGCTATTATAGAATTTTCTTATGTGGGATATGAAGCGCAGCAGATGACCGCCAAAGACGGACAATCCTATAATATCGCCCTGAAAGCCAATGCCAGTGGATTGAATGAAGTAGTAGTAGTAGGTTATGGCAAACAGAAAAGGGTCAACCTCAGCGGCGCCGTGGACGCTATCTCCGGGAAAGAGCTGGAAAGCAGACCGATCACCAATATCAGTACGGGTTTACAGGGGCTTATTCCCAACCTGAACATCACCAATTCTGATGGTCGTGTATCTTCCGCCGCTAAATTCAACCTGCGCGGTATGACCTCCATCAATGGCGGTGATCCGTTCATCCTTGTTGATAATATTCCTTTCACTAATGAAGAAGTAGCACGCCTGAACCCTGCGGATGTGGAGAGCGTAACCGTGCTGAAAGATGCTGCTTCCGCAGCTATCTATGGCGCCCGCGCTGCTTTCGGCGTGGTATTGATCACTACCAAATCCGGTAAGGACGGACGTCTTGTGTTAAGTGCGAATACCAACTATTCTGTTCGTACACTCGGTCTGGTGCCCAAAGTGGTTACCGATCCGCTGACTGTAATGCAGTACAAGCACGATGCCGCCACTCCTTTATATGACCTGTATCCCGATGCCGAAAGAGCTTACGCTAAACGTCTTGCGGAAGATCCATCACTGCCAAGAGTGATCGTGAATCCGAACGATAAAAATAAATATTCCTACTACGGCACTACTGACTGGCTGCACGAGGTGTATCAGAAATCGGCACCTACCTATACTGCGAACCTGAGCATTTCCCGCGGTGACGAAAAGCTCAACTACTATCTCTCCGGAGAATATATGTCGTTCAATGGTATGCTGCGATATAATCCTGATACTTATACGAGATATAACATGCGTGCAAAAGCTACCTATACTTTTAACGACCGTTTCAAGTTAGGTACCAATACCATGTATAGCAACACTACCTATAATCAGCCTTCCGGTACCAACGATTATCTCTTCTTCCATAATGCCAACCGTACGCCTTCTCTGTCAGTTCCCCGTAACCCGGACGGAACATGGACTTCAGATGGTGCTGCGCTGTTAGGAATGTTGCAGAGCGGCGGCCGCAGAGTTGACACCTGGAGTGAATTTATGACCACTGTATTTGCAGAGCTGGGCCTGGTGAAAGACCTGCTTACCCTGAAGGCTGATGCTACCTACCGCAGAGGCAATAATACCAATAGTGGTTTCGGCTTGCCGGTGGCTTACCGTACAGGCCCCAATCAGCCTTTACAATATACCGGAGGTAACCAGTCATGGGCAATGAATGGCAGTACTGAAGTGAAATACAATGTGTATAATGCTTATGCTGATTTCCATAAAGTACTCAATAAAAAGCATGATATACGCGCGCTGGCGGGTTTCAACCAGGAATATCATTACTGGAATAACTTCTGGACCAGGGGCCAGAATCTGATCAGCCCTGATTATCCCACTCCGCAGCTGAGCACTGGTACGCTCACCCAGAAACAGAGCTTTGAGGACTGGGCGGTGAGAGGTATTTTCTATCGTGTAGGGTATACATACAATGATAAATATATTGTAGAGCTGAACGGCCGTAATGATGGTTCTTCCCGTTTCCGCAAAGATGACCGCTGGGGCTTCTTCCCATCCGCATCTGCAGGCTGGGTGGTGTCTAAGGAAAAGTTCTTCAGCGGAGCAAAAGATGCAGGTGTGGAATTCCTGAAACTGCGTGCCTCCTATGGCTCCCTCGGCGATCAGCAATGGGGCGCCTACGGTTACATGCCGCTGATGAACAGGAAGAATATCTCCACTGTGCTGGATGGAGCACAGCCGGTAGCTGTATATGACCCTCAACCTGTTACGGACACTTATACCTGGCAATCTGTTAAAACTGTCAACGGTGGTATCGATCTGTCGTTCTTCAAAGAAAAACTTTCGTTTAGCTACGATCGCTATACCCGCTATACACTCGGTATGTTTGCCAAGAGCCGTGAACTGCCTGCTGTTTTCGGTGCTCCTCCTCCGCCAACAAACTCTGCTGACCTGAAAACACGTGGTTGGGAAATGAGTCTGATGTGGCGTGATCAGTTCAAGATCGGGAAAGATGATTTTGGCTATGGCGTAAGATTTATTCTTGCAGACAGCCGCTCTTTCATTACCCGTTATGCCAACCCGACAGGAACACTGGCTAACATAGACGCCACTGATCCTGCCAACCGTAACTATTACGAAGGTCAGGAAGTAGGCGATATCTGGGGTTTTGAAACACTAGGCTTCTTCCAGAGCCAGAAAGAAGTAGATGAATACTACAATCAAAGTAAAGTTGGTTCTGATGACCAGAACTATAAATTCTATGCCGGCGATCTCAAGTTCAAAGACCTCAATGGTGATCATGTGATTGATTACGGTGATAACACACTCAGCAAACCCGGTGACAGAAGGATCATCGGTAACAACATGCCGCGTTTCCCATATAGTATCGATCTTACTGCTTCTTACAAAGGATTTGATATCCGCGCTTTCATTCAGGGTATTGGTAAAAGAGATTGGTATCCCAACGCTGGCAACCACTACTTCTGGGGCGTTTATGCACAGCCGTGGACAAACATACAGGAACACAACCTGGATCACTGGACACCGGAGAATCC
Organism: Chitinophaga sp.; assembly: GCF_035538455.1. Classification (GTDB taxonomy): domain Bacteria; phylum Bacteroidota; class Bacteroidia; order Chitinophagales; family Chitinophagaceae; genus Chitinophaga. The sequence continues at coordinate 23,841 of NZ_DATLKJ010000249.1, read as the reverse complement.
AAATGCTTACTTCCCCCGTGTGAAGTCATATATAGCAGAAGATGCTTCTGAGCTGGGCGCTCCGCAGACAAGGTATCTGCAGAATGCCGCCTACACCCGCCTGAAGAACCTGACTGTGGGGTATACATTGCCTAAGACGCTAACAGAGAGAGCAAAGATCACGCGTCTCCGCATTTACTTCAGCGCTGAAAACCTCTTTACCATTTCGCATCTCAAGGCAAACATCGATCCTGAAGGACTGGAAGGTTCCCTGTATCCGTATCAGAAGACTTATTCGTTTGGCCTGAACCTGAACCTTTAATGATTTAAAATGTGCAACATGAAAAATACGAAGCTCTTCATATTACTCGCACTGGGGTCGGTTGTGTCTTCCTGTAACAAGGATTTCCTGCAGCGCAACCCGCAGACGGAAATTTCTCCGGAAGCTTATTTTAATACGCCGAAAGACCTGGATACTTACATCAATAGCCTGTACGACAAACAGGTAACTGCACCTACCAATGATGAAAGTTCCGACAATATCTCGAACTATCCTGGTAGTACTATGGAACTGTTGGTACAAAAGAACATTACGCCTGCCACGGTAGGTGGCTGGGACAACTGGTCGCAGCTCCGCAGTGTGAACTTCATGCTGGATAACGTTCGCAAAACACAGGGCGATGAAGCGCTTATTAAACACTATATTGGTATTGCACGCTACTTCCGTGCGAGATTCTATTTCAGTAAAATAGCTACTTATGGTGATGTGCCCTGGTACTCTACAGCACTGAGTGATGTAGACCAATCTATGTATAAAGCACGTGATCCACGCGCCAATGTGGCAGATTCCATGTTGGCTGATCTGAGCTACGCTGCGGAGAACATTAAAGCAGATGCCGGTAACGGTACCCGTGTGAACAAATACACTGCACTGGCACTGATGGCCCGATTCTGCCTGTTTGAAGGCACCTTCAGGAAATACCATCCGGAAGCGCCTCAGCAGAATGTGGATGCGCTGCTTAACAAAGCTGTATGGGCCTGTGAGCAGATCATGAACAGTGGTAAATACCGCATCTACTCTACCGGTAAAGGTGGTGAAGACTACCGCGCACTTTTCTGTGGCCCCACACTGGCAGGTAATCCTGAGATCATCCAGTGGCGAGATTATCCACAGAGCCTGGGTGTAGGTAACGATACGCACTCTGTACTCGGTTGGACATGGTCGCTCAGTCAGAGCCTTGTGTACAGCTACCTGACAAAAGATGGCAAACCATTCTCTTCTGTACCTAACTGGGATAAGCTGGACTTCGTAGCTACTTTCAAAGACCGCGATCCGCGTTTAGCCGAAACCGTTAGCTATCCCGGATTCTCTACTAATCAGGATGCTAACCTGTACATTCCCAAACCTAACCTGGGGGGCTATGATCAGCTGAAGTTCTATCCCCGCGATCCGAAGCAGCGCCAGGGCTGGGGAGCTAACTATACAGGATTGCCGGTATACCGTTATGCGGAAGTATTGCTGACACTGGCTGAAGCTAAAGCAGAGCTGGGAACAATCACGCAAACTGATCTGGACAATACGGTCAACCAATTGCGTAGCCGTGTACAACTGCCCGCTCTTGCTATGGGCATAGCTGTAGATCCTTTCCTGGATGCACAGTATAAGAACATCAACAATCCTAATAAAGGCGTGCTGCTGGAAATCCGTCGTGAGCGCCGGGTAGAGCTGGCCTGTGAAGGTCTGCGTCTGAACGATCTGAACAGATGGTATGCCGGTTCCAACCTCAAGGCAATGCCACAGGGTATGTATGTGCCAGCATTTGGGGGTATTGATATGAGTGGCGACGGTAACGCTGATATTGCTATCCTGCCCAATCCCAGCGATACATCTTCCATCGCCGGACTGCCGGCGGATGTGAGGGCTAAAATGTCCCGTTTCTATCTGGCGGATAAAGATGGTAAAGAGAATAACTTCTACCTTGAGAATGGAACGAGCGGTCACATCATGTTCACTGTTAACCGCAATGGCCGTGAGTTTATCGAACCTAAATATTACTACCGTCCGATCCCGCTGCAGCAAACCGTGCTGAATCCTAAGCTGGAACAACTGTACGGCTGGAAACAATAGTGTATTGATTATATCTGGTGTCTTACCCGGGGTTTAACCGGGTAAGACTTTTTATTTCAAAATTTTTTTATGAAAAAATTACTGCTGCTAACGTGTACGGCTCTTCTCTTTTCGCACATGACCAAAGCCCAGGGATTTTCCGGTAAAGTATTTATTGACAACAATGCCAATGGTGTTTGCGATACCGGGGAGAACGGACAGGCCGGCGTGCGGGTGTCTGATGGTTTGCAGGTGGCTGTTACAGACCGTAATGGTGATTATCGCCTGCCGGGCCATGCAAAGGCCCGGTTTATATTTATCACGACGCCGGCTGGTTACCGTTTTACAAAAAACTTCTACATCAAAACAGATACCGCCGTTCATGTCTATAACTTCGGTCTGCAACCGGTAAAACGTGCATCGTCATCAACTGCAAAATTTGTTCGTCTCACTGATACGGAAACCCATCAGTTCAATAACTGGATCACGGAAGCAAAAGATTATGCGCGCAACGAGAACGCCGATTTCATTGTGCATACCGGTGATATTTGCTATGAGAAAGGATTACAGTTCCATGCACAACATGTGAATACCCAGACGATGGGCGTGCCGGTATATTACTGTGTTGGTAATCACGATCTCGTGAAAGGCGCCTATGGGGAGGCGCTATACGAATCGCTGTTTGGCCCGGTGTTCTATTCCTTTGAGGCGGGTCCTGCGCACTTCATTGCAACACCTATGCGCTATGGAGATTATCAGCCATCTTACACAGCTGACGATGTTGTCAGCTGGCTGAAGAACGACCTGGCACAGACGGATCCAGCTAAACCAGTTATCATCTTTAATCACGATCTGCTTACCTATGATACCCTTTTTGCTATCCGTACCGGCAGGGGAGACAGCATCCGGCTCAACGACCACAATCTGAAAGCCTGGATATATGGTCACTGGCATATCAACTTTGCCCGCACGCATGGCAACAGTGGTATCCGCTCTTTGTGCTCTGCTCCTGCGCCTGACGGAGGTATCGACAACTCCGCCTCCAATTTCGATGCAATAGGGGTGGACAAAAACGGTGTTTCGTTTGTACAACGCCGCTATACCTATGTATCTGATCATATTGTGCAGGTGTCTCCATCCTCGGCCGGTGTCGCCTTTGAGCAGGATAAAATGCTGGTGAGTGTGAATACCTATCATACCAGTTCTCCTGTAAAATCGGTATTGTTCAGCATGTATGATAAGAAAGGTAACTGCCTGCAGCAAGTGTCGCTCGCACCACGCACCGACTGGAACTGGAGCGCAGCCATCGCTGTTCCGGCTGGTTGGCAGAATAACGTGTATACGTCAACGGTAGAGGCATCACTTGGTACGGGTAAGGTCCTTTTCCGCCGTGATACATTTACGCTTGCCAAAACAAAGATTTTTGCGGTAGCAGGGCAGGAGTGGCCGGAAGTATTGCAGAATGCGCAGCGCACAGGGGTGATTCATTATACTGCATTGAAAGATCCGCGGCTGGCCTGGTCTTCCAACATAGGTGGTAATATCTGGAAATCGTCTCCCATCTGTGTAGCCGGCAGGATATTCACTGCTACCATTGACGATGAAGGTAACAGGCATTGTGCTATCACTGCGCTGGATGCCGCTACTGGCCGTAAACTGTGGCAGTATTCCACCGGCAATTCCATCAAGCATAGCATCAGCTACAATGATGGCATTGTGATGGCCACCGATGCAGAAGGTATGACCTATGCGCTGGATGCCGCTACCGGTAAGCTCCGCTGGCAGCACCAGGGTGCATTGAAAGATTTACCATCCTACAATTCGGGGGGTATTATACAGCAGGGTATTTATTACACTGGTGCGGGTAACTATCTGCAGGCGTTTGATATCCACACCGGCGCTGTGAAATGGACTAACCGCGACTGGTCCGGCGGAGAGGGGACCCCCGCAGCTATGACCATCAGCAATGGCCTGCTGGTAACATCTTCTAACTGGAATCACCTGTTTGCGCATGATGCCGCCACTGGTAAGCTGTTATGGAAACGCAGCGATGAAGGTATCCGTTTCCGCAGTGGTACGCCTGCTTTCTACGATGGCCGCCTGTACGTTCATGGGATTAATAAACTACACATTATCGAACCTTCTACCGGCAAAACGATCGACAGCATTGCAACAGAGGCTGCGCAGAAAACAATGACTGCACCGCTTGTCACAGATAAGCATATTATCATCTGTACAGCTTCTGAAGGGATGTATGCATATAACAAGCAGTCGAAGCAACTGTCATGGCGCTTTGTACCGGGAGAAGCCTTATTCTATACGGCGCCCTATACAACGCCATCCTCAGCAACTATTGAGTCCACGCCGCTTTGTGCCGGCAACCGGATATTCGTGGGCGCTTCAGACGGATATGTATATGTACTCGATAAAGAAGACGGGAAAGTATTGTCGCGTGTAAATGTTGGCGCACCAGTATTTGCAGAGATGGCGGTATATAACGGGATGTTGTATGTAGCTGACTTTTCGGGTAACGTGAACGCCTATGTGATATAGTGATTAGTTGTCAGGATTTAGTTCTTAGTTTGATTACTAACAGCTGAATCCTGACAACTAAATCCTATTTACGGCTGATAAGGGCCGCCAGGCTCGCCCCATCCCCATTTTGGCATAGGTTCATCTTCTTTCACCGGATTTTCTGTGGAGTTGGAATTCAGCACTGCTATCCTGCTACCCCATTCAAGATAGCCTACCAGTGCAGAGCGGAACTCCGGATCATCAGCGAGACCTACTTCGTCGGCGCTGTCGAGCAGCAATTTGATCCATTGCCTGCGCTGGGCTTCCGTAAGGGCTTTTCCTAAATGGTGCGCTACCATTTTAGCGTGACTGCCTTTATCTTCCTCCGTATAGGTTTTGGGGCCGCCGAAAACTTCTCCGATGAAATGTGCTACATGCCGCGTGTGCTCGCTGCTCATGTTCTTAAACACGGGATACAGGAGCTCGTCTTTCAGCACTTTAGCATAAAAAACTGTTGTTAGGTTTTCCAGGGCTGCTTGTCCACCGGCCCAGGTGTAGAGTGATGGAATCATAACGGTGATTTAAATGAATGTTTGGACTGTGACTGATATTGATTTCCGTAATTGTTGTGATGAGAGAAGATTGATTGTGACCTATTGTTAGCGGGGAGAAGTTAGTATTTTTTGAGAGAATTTAAATATTGTCTTTTCTGCGATGGCTTATAATGAAGAAGTCCTGAACGTATGTCCAGGACTTCTTTGTTTGTAGCGAGGAGCGGATTCGAACCACTGACCTTCGGGTTATGAGCCCGACGAGCTACCTCTGCTCTACCTCGCAATGAGGTTGCAAATGTAGGTAAATAAATTAAACCACCAAATCTTAGCTGTGATTTTTTTATGATTATTTTGATTTTTCTGGTGAGCGAAGATGAAGTAAGATACTGAAGATAGAAATTGAAAGGGCTGTTTAGAGTGATTTCTAAACAGCCCTTTCAATTTCTATCTTCGTTTATCCACGCCATCAAATCCATCACACAGATCCAAGTCTGTAGAGCGTTTGCACGAGTGCGTCAATATCACTGCAGGTATTATAAAACGCCAGTGAAGGGCGCACGGTGCTTTCCACGCCGAAGCGGCGCAGAATAGGCTGTGCGCAGTGATGACCTGAACGCACAGCAATACCTTGCTGGTTAAGTGCACTTCCTACCTGTTCTGTGGAGTGTCCTTTCATTACAAAGGACAACACGCTCGTCTTATCAGGCGCGGTCCCGATAAGGCGCAGCCCCGGGACATTTTTTAGCAGGCTGGTTGCATATTGCAACAGGTAGTGCTCATACTGGTGGATAACCTCAATGCCTATATGATTTATATAGTCGATGGCGGCGCCTAGTCCAACAGCGTCAGCTATATTACCGGTGCCAGCTTCGAAGCGCGCGGGGGCTTGCTGGTATTGGGTATGTTCAAAGGTGACATCTTTGATCATATTACCGCCGCCCTGCCAGGGACGTGTTTCATTAAGCAAAGCTTCCTTGCCATAGAGCACTCCGATGCCGGTGGGGCCAAATACTTTGTGCCCTGAAAATACGTACCAGTCAGGGTTTAGCGACTGCATGTCTGAGCGCATATGAGATACGGCCTGAGCACCGTCTACTAATACTTTAGCGCCAGCCTGGTGTGCCATTTCCACTATCTGCTGTGCGGGCGTGATGGTGCCCAGTGCATTGGATACTTGTGTAAAGGCCACCAGCTTTGTTTTGGGACCGAGCAGCCTGGCATATTCTTCTAAGATGATTTGTCCGTCGTCATCTACAGGTATCACTTTGATGGAAAGTCCTTTCTGTGATGCCAGCTGTTGCCAGGGAACAATATTGGCATGATGCTCGAGATGGCTGACGATTATCTCGTCTCCGCTTTGCAGAAATTGCTCTCCCCAGCTTTTGGCCACCAGGTTGATGGCTTCGGTAGCGCCTCTTACAAAAATGATCTCGTTGACGGAAGATGCGTTGAGGAAAGCGCGTACTTTTTCACGGGCATCTTCGTAGGCATCTGTAGCACGCGCTGCCAGCTCGTGTGCTGCACGGTGGATGTTGGAATTTTCGTGTTTGTAAAAATGGCTGATGCGATCAATAACGTGTATGGGCTTTTGTGTAGTTGCTGCATTATCGAGCCATATCAGCCGTTTGCCGTTCACATGCTCCTGCAGTATCGGAAAGTCGGCCCTGATCCTGTTTATATCCAGCGGCGGCGTTGGGATACCTGAGAGCGCGGAATGATCCAGGAAATAATACGATGGGCTTTGTCCGGGCAGTTGGCCTGAGAACAGCGGTGTGTGTATTTGTTTCAGCGCTTTCTGCAACTCCTGTTCGAGGCTGCTTTCCCGGATGCCGGGATACGGTTGTTGCGCTGCGGAAGGTGATATGCCGCTACCGGCCACAGATGCGGGTACCAGGCCGCTGCCGGCGAAGTGCGGATCAGGCAGGCTTGTAGGCGCCTGTCTTACATCCGTTACACTCCCTTGCTGCAGCAGAGGGTCGCGGATGGGAGCAGGCCCATTGTAAGGCTGCGGTGATACGCCGTTGCCAGTGGGCGTAGTGGGAGCATATGATGGCGCAGAAGTGCTGTTGCCGGTCTGCATGGCGCGGAACAACTCATTGGCGAGGTGTTCCAGCGCTGCTTCATCCGGCAGTCCTTCCGGTTGAAAATTATTTGTATTCATGATACTTTCCTGTTTCTACATCATCAAGTACTGCAATAGCGTCGTCTACTAATACTGCAAGGGAGCAGTACAGCGATACCAGGTAAGAAGCGATGGCCTGGTGGTTGATGCCCATGAAACGCACGGACAGGCCAGGAGATTGTTCTCCCGGAAGATCAGGCTGATAAAGGCCCACCACGCCCTGCCTGCTTTCGCCGGTACGTAATAAAAGAATCTTGGACTTGCCATTCTCAATAGGCACTTTGTCTGAAGGAATCAGTGGAATGCCGCGCCAGGTCAGGAACTGAGAACCAAATAACGATACCGTAGGAGGAGGTACGCCACGGCGTGTGCATTCCCTGCCAAAAGCAGCTACCGTTGCAGGATGGAGCAGGAAGAACCCTGGTTCCTTCCACACTTTGGTAATCAGCTCATCGAGATCATCAGGAGTAGGGGCGCCGGTCCGGGGCGTGATGCGCTGTGAAGGTACTACACTGTGCAACAGTCCATATTCTTTGTTGTTAATAAGTTCGCTTTCCTGACGTTCCTTAATGGTTTCGATGATCAGCCTCAGCTGCTCGCTAATCTGGTTATACGGTTTGCTGTAGAGGTCGGATACGCGGGTATGCACGTCCAGTACAGTGTTTACTGCACTGAGGTTGTACTCGCGCGGACTTTCAATGTAGTCCACGTAGGTTTGCGGTAGTTCTCTTTCATCTCTGGCAGAACAATCTACGGCGACATTACTTTCATCTCTTACTTTGTTGAGACGATAAACACCTGACTCAACGGGAATCCAACTTAACAAGCGGGTCAACCACCTTGGGCTAATGGTGGACATTTGCGGCACTGTACGGGTGGCGATGGCGAGTTGCCGCGCTGCTACATCGCCGAGCGCTGTCTGATTAGGCTTTTGTTTGCTTTCAGCCATAATGGGGACGGTTTTTGATGTGAGTAATGAATGCTGTAGTCTTGAATCTTTAAGAGAATGTGGTGGTATATCTCTCAGCCGATCGGTAGGTGCTATGATAATTTAAATTAAGTCTTTTTTTGTGATTTAGGAATTTAGGTATTTTGTGATGTAGGAATTTTATGCGGCGAAAATGAGTCATCATGATTCAATCTATATTTCCAGATTTATCTTCGCTGCATTAAAATTCCTACATCACAAAATACCTAAATTCAAAAATATTATGACAGATCCGGTAATGCTGATAGAACAACCCAACAACCGCGGTACCATGTACGCGGTGGTGGAACAGGATGACAGAGTGGCTTATTTTTATCTGTATCCTTCAGAGCTTTTTAGCAGTAAATATTCTCCGCGCCCGTGCTGGTTGCGTAACCTGCAACCTGCGCCCGAAAAAAAGGATACCGCTGCCATGAAAGAAGGCATGGCGCCTATGCTGGAAGCAAAATACTGCAATCATCCCGAAGGAAAAGAACCGCTACAACGCGAACTCATTTCCATTGTGTGGCTGGAAGAAGGCGATGGCGCTGCTATAATGTACGATGGTGCACTGCTCGGCGTCATTCCCGGATGGACCCTGTATTCAGACGAACGTGCGGTAGCCTATGCAGCTGACTGCACCGGCGCCGATGATGATGGCACGATGTTCCCGCTGGGCGCCCCCGGCAAAAACCAACTGCACCGGCGTGTGGCGAAGGCAGCTGCCTTCTGGAACGAATGGACTAACGAAGCCGGCCAGACATGGAGCATACTGCAGGAACAATATATCAATGCCTACGAAGCACAGTTCGGCAAAATACAGCAGTATTATTCCATCGACGGAGGACAATGGCCTCCTATGGCATTGGGCAAATTTGAGAAAGACGATATCGTATACCTGCTCACAATGGGTGTAGGGATCAGGCCGATGCCCTGGGTAGAGATTCTCTACAATGACAAGGCGCCGGGCTTCCGTAGGATGGAACTGGCAATGGCCGTGAACAAGAACGATTATAGTGATGCGGAAATCATGAAGTTTGCAGAAATAATGTCTGGTATAGCAGACCGGCCGTGGACGCAAATTACATGGTTTGGGGAAGGTCATACGGTCAGTTCATCTGAACTGCCAGCCCCCTACGAAAGCATTATATTCTCGTCAGCTGTATACAATGGACCTGTTATTGAGATGCCCAGCTTCTACGGCGATGACGTGAATCTTTACTGGCTGCAGCCCATTACGCAGCAGGAACGCTTCTTTGCACATCACAAGCCCAATGCAGGTTATGATTTGCTGGAGAAAATGATCAACAGCGGTATCAATCATATTGTACAACAAAGAGACGAAGTAGTAGCCGGTTAACAACGGCTACTCTTCTTTATGGAATATCTTTCCGTATTTTTCTTTCAGTGCATTGGCAGCAGCTGGTTTCAATAACAGGTAACGTTCTCCGTCAAGCGTTGACTCGTAACTGCTTTGTAGTGCGTAAACCCTGTAAGGAAGGCCATTTTCGGTCAATGCCCTGTTGATGGCATCTGTCAGTGTTCCTTCATCAAACATAACCCGTTCATCTCCGGCAACGAAGCGGTATGGTTTGTTGTTAAATGTAAATGTCCATACCATGCGGCCTTTGTCAACAGCAGACGATATTTCTTTGAAAGACATTTTATTCCCGGGGATGCAGGCTCTTAGCGTTTGCTGCACGTTTGCCAGCATATTGTTGGCTTGTTTGTCTGAGGTGAAGAAGAAAGGGGTGGACTTCAACACATCCTGATAAAGTACCGGGTTCTGCTCACGGATGCCGGCGAGCTGGAATGCGGTGTCCCTGGCCTGTATAATGCGCTGCTGACGGCAAAGCGTCAGGAACGAATCTATCTGCTCCCTGTTCAGGCGGGACTGCACTGTATAATAGTCCCCCGGATATACGGCGTTATCATAGTCGCCGGGGCTACCGTTGTAGCAGCCTTCCACGCGTTCAAAGAGATAGGGGGTTTGTAGTAGCAGCCATTGTTTTTCAGTAAGCATCGCGAGGTATACTGTATCGGCCTGTTGCTTTTCAAGACCAGTGAAGATCCTGGAAGGTATGAGGAAAAAGCGCCGGTTGTCGTGGCGGTCTTCCAGGAAATGGTTCAGGAACTGGAGATTTTCCGGCCTTATCCAGGATTCAAATTCCTTCTCATCTATCACTTCCTTATACATCCGGTCGTTGATCTTCAGCGTTACGGACAGCAGCTTCGCAGAACTGCCTAACGCCAGCTCCCGCTGGTAAGGATATTGTCCGTCTGTACCTGGCTGCAACTTGTGAGTACGTATGTCCGTTACAGTTATTGGCAGCAGTGCGTGAGACACTTTGGTCATGACCAGTTGGTAGAATGACCGGAGAGATGAGGTATCTATCTGGCCGTAATCTTCCCGGGGGATAAGGTCGAATGGCTTTATATCCGTTTCATAGCATAGCGGCACAGCTGTGCTGCAATAAGGGAATATGTCTGTAGAAGCAAGTAAGGTATTGGGCGTGAAACGGGCAATAATCTGCGCCTTCCCGGCAGCATCTATTAATCCAGCGTCCTGGAGGCTGTCCAGCATACGTAGTTGCTGCTCTTTATAATACGGGTATTTATCCAGGTAGGCGATGCGCAGGCCTGCCAGCCTCACCATATCAGTGTAGCTAATGCTGCCGTAAATATTTTCACCGTTACTGTAATATGCTGTGATCGCCTGATCCAGTGAAGGCAGGAGGCCACTCTTTTGAAAAGCGTATAGCCATTGCAGATAGGGCCTGCAGGTATTCACTCTTTCCTGTTGTTGTTCACGGGTATCAGTAAAAGGGTCAACGTGAAACTCGATAGTGCTGTCCTGAAGGTAGGGTATCATCGCTTTTCCGAAATAGTTCCCGAAGCGCTTCACCAGCAATGCTTTACTGCTGTCGTAAGACAAGTCGCTGCCGCGATTGGCGTTGTAGAAGAAAGCAATATGGGCAATAAATGAAAAAAGGTCTCTTGTGCAAGGGAACTGCTCCTGCAGAAAACGTTCTTCTGCCAGTTTTTCTATATATTCATCAGGCGGGTAGCGGTCAGCAGCAGTGAGAGCGTCCAGCAGCTGCCTGGAAGGATTGGTATACCCCGGCAACATATCTACCAGCGACTCAGCTATCATTACACTTATTTTGCAACCCGATAGCTTTGCAGTATCAAGGTTTTCGTACGCGCGCAACGGTTCCCCTTGGGCAAAACGGATCAGCTCATCCCTGCCGTAAGGAGTAAGTAGCTGCTGGTCAGTAAGTGACTGTGCAATTTGTGAAACGCTTGAAATAGGTAGCTGCTGGGCATTTGAAACAAAGTGGCTAACAATGGCAATCAATAAAAGAATATATCTCATCGGTCTTGATCTTCGGAATAGTTATGCGTGAAGATAAAGAAAATATTATGCGGCTTTAAAATTGATATTTTTCAGTTTTTCTATTGAAAAGTATCAACAAACGGAGCGATATACCGGCGTAACTTTGTAGTTTATTACGAAGGTCCATACATGGAGAAAATTACTGAGAGAAGAGGATGGTATCTGAATGATGCTGCGTTTGACTGGCTATACCCGGAGCGTATACAACAATTATCAAGGCAGCACTGGACTCCGTTGTCAATAGCCCGGAGGGCAGCACAGTTCCTGGTTTCAGGCAATGGCACGCGGATACTCGACATTGGAAGCGGAGTAGGTAAGTTCTGTCTTACAGCTGCGCATTATTTTCCGGAGGCCAGCTTTTGTGGCATAGAGCAACGCCGGGAGCTGTATCATTTTGCCATGGCGGCCAGAGAAGCTACAGGTGCACAGAATGTGGATTTCATCCATGGCAACTTCACACAGATTGACCTGGAAGAATATGATCACTTCTATTTTTACAATGCCTTCTTTGAAAATCTTGCCAGCGAAGGACATATTGACAAGCAGATCGCCTATTCCACGAGCTTATATACCTATTATTCCCGATACCTGTCCAGAGCGCTGGATAATAAGCCCAGCGGAACACGGCTGGTTACTTTCCACAGCCTCGAAGATGAGGTGCCGCCCAGTTATCAGCTGGTGGATGCTTCAGTGGATTTTATGCTGAAGATGTGGATTAAACGATAACCTACACCTGGTCAGACTATATGCTGCGTCATACCGGAAGAAAGAGAAACTATAAGCATAACCTGCGACTGGCAGTGTTACTGTGCCTCACAGCGGGTATGGTAAACGCTGCCGGCCTGTTGGCTTTTTCGGTATTGACAACCAATGTAACAGGTCATGCAGCGCTGCTGGCACAGAAGCTTGCCACCGGTGATTTCCGGGTTGCCAGGATGGTTGGACTCTGGTTGCTGTTGTTCCTGGGTGGCGCCTTTTTTACCAGCTTTTGTATCGGACGGTTGTCGCCGGGAAGGAAGTATGCTTATTTGCTTCCGCTGATCATTGAGATTGTTATATTGGTTTTTGTGGCGATGTTCGGGCATACTTTTGATCATTCCATTATCAAAACAGAATATTTTGCCGGCAGCCTGCTTTTTGCAATGGGCATGCAGAATGCGCTGGTATCAACCATTTCGGGCTCTGTGGTGCGCACCACTCATCTTACAGGCATGTTCACAGATCTCGGCATTGATCTTTATGCGGTAGTATCACTGCCATTGCAGCACAGAAGCTCTATCCACCGGAAAATCATTCTTCGTCTGGTTATTATCTGCTTCTTTCTCACCGGTGGTATTTTCGGTGGATACATTTTCCTGAAACTCCAATACCAAACCTTCTATCTCCCCGCGGGTATACTGGTTATTACCATCTTTTACGATACCTTCCGGGTAAGATTTTACCGTATGCTGCGGCAGATGAGGCCCGGAAATACCTGATATTTTCTACCTTTAGTACAGTTTTGTTCACAGTTACATGGCCATTTTATGAGCTTGACAGGCTTATTTCCTATTGATAAATGGAACTTCAAATCACAGTCCATACTCACTAATCTTCCTGATGACGAGTACGAGCGCCTGCACGCCCATATGCTGGAACAGCATTACCAGAAAGGAGAAAGCATCTTCCGTGAAGGCGCCGTGGCATCGGGTATTTTCTTTATTAAGAAAGGGAAAGTAAAAAAGTATAAGGTAGATAAGGAAGGGAAAGAGCAGATCATCTATGTAGCGAATACCGGCGAATTGCTGGGCTATCATGCGGTACTGGCAGAAGAACGCTACACTGACTCTGCTGCCGCCCTGGAAGCATGCGCTATTACCTTTATTCCCAGAGAAGATTTTCTGAACGTAGTGGAGCAATCGCAGGTGTTGCCACGGCGGCTGCTGAAAGCGCTGAGCCACGAGTTTGCAGTGCTTAGTAACAGCATCTCTGTATTTGCACAGCGATCTGTAAAGGAAAGACTGGCCATTATCCTGATTGTATTAAGGGAGAAGTTTAAGGCCGAAACAGTGGCCGGCAGCGAGATTACGATCAATATATCGAGAGCGGATCTTGCCAATATGGTGGGTACGGGCAGCGAAAACATTGTGCGCTTCCTGAAAGAATTCAGGATGGCGGGTATATTGCACACACAGGGCAGAAAGATTTTTATCACAGATGTAAAACGGCTGATCGGGTTGTCGGGCTACAGCAACGCCCTCCCGTGAGAATGCTGCTGCATATTGAAGACCCAAAGGCTTACAGTAATCATGACTGATATTTTCCGGCAACACATAGAACAGATTGTAACGCTTACCGACAGCGAATATGAGCAGGTGAGATCACATTTTATTCCGAAGAAGATAAGGAAGTTCCATACGTTGATCCGTGAGGGCGACCTGGTATTTGATGAGTATTTTGTGATGAAAGGCTGTCTGAAAGCCTATAAGACAGACGAAGAAGGCAAGGATCATATATTACAGTTTGCACTGGAAGAATGGTGGATCTCAGACTTCAAGGCCCTGGCGATGCAGACGCCTGCTACCATCAATGTGGTGGCACTGGAGAACTGCGAGATGCTGTGTCTGGCTATGGAGAGCCGTGAGCGGCTTTGCCGCGATCTGCATAAGATGGAATATTTCTTCCGCAAGAAAACGCTCTTCGGCTATATCGCATTGCAGCAACGGGTCTTGTCTTTGCTGAGCAGTACTGCCAAAGAGCGCTATGAGCTGTTGCTACAGCAATACCCGCAGCTGTTCCAACGGGTTCCGAAGACGCTGATTGCTTCCTACCTGGGCGTATCCAGGGAAACGCTGAGCAGACTGAATAAGAGCTGATGAAATGAAATATCCGTTGCCGCTATAACAGCAACGGATATATGGATGATCTAATACTACTTGTTTTGATGAAGCGCAGCCAGCAGGGCTTCGCCCACTGCTTTGGCTGATTGCGGGTTCTGACCAGTAACTACGCGTTGGTCACTGGTTACATGCTGCTGCCATAAACCTGACTTCTCAAAGCGGGCACCTCTTTCTTTCAGCTTATCCTCCAGCAGAAAGGGCACCACCTTGTCCAGCTTTACCTGTACTTCTTCTTCGTTAGTGAAGCTGTTGATCTTTTTCCCATCAACAAGATATTTCCCATTGCTCAGTTTTATGTTCACCAGTCCGGCCGGGCCGTGGCATACGGCACTTACTATGCCGCCATTTTCATAGATCTTAGCTGCAATGCCTGCCAATTCTTTATTCTCGGGGAAGTCCCATACTGCTCCGTGTCCGCCGGCATAGAAGATGGCGGCATAATCATCCGGGTGTACCTGCGAAGGGTTCAGTGTGTTTTCAATTTTGGCATGATAGGTTTTATCTTCCCAGAATTCCTTATTCACTTTGTCGGTGAGATCAAAACCATCTACCGGGGCTTTGCCGCCCTGTGGGCTTACAAAGTCCATTTCATAACCTGCATTTTTCAGTACTTCCCAGGGGTGAGAGGCTTCAGACAGGTAAAAGCCGGTAGGCTCGCCAGTGCTGCCTTTTACATTGTGACTGGTTACAACGAACAATACTTTTTTCATGATTGCTGATTTTTTGTTTTGTGCTTTGGTTCCGCTGGTGCAGACGATCGTGATGATGCCTGCGGCGATAATGGAGAATATCCTTTTCATATGATGATTTTCTCCAACAAAGTTGATGAATGAATGCATGTGGCGTAAGGACATGGGTCACTTTCTGGTTGTGACATAGATCACGTTTATTTAGTGACATGTATCCTTTAGTAAGGAGCGTAGTAGCGGGAACTTTGTGTACATAAAAAATACGGACATGTTATTTTCGAAACATACAATCGGAAAGATTGAAACAAAGAACAGGATCGTTATGCCGCCGATGACACGCGCAAGATCAACACACGGCGATGTGGCGACAGACCTGATGGCTACTTATTACAGCCAGCGTGCATCAGCGGGGCTGATTATCTCTGAAGGCACACAGATCAGCCGTCAGGGAAAGGGCTATGCATGGACGCCGGGCATCTATACACCGGAGCAGGTAGCGGGATGGAAGAAGGTGACCCGGGCGGTGCACGAGGCAGGAGGGAAGATATTTGCGCAGCTGTGGCATGTGGGCAGGGTATCGCATACTTCTCTGCAGGAAGGTGGTCGCCCACCGGTGTCATCATCTGCATTGCTGGCGGAAGGTGTGAAGGTATTTATAGCTCCGGAAGGTAATAGTCCTGAGCATGGTGGTGGTGTTATGGTACAGCATTCTATGCCAAGGGCTTTGTCTGTGGCAGAGATAAAAGATATTGTAGATGATTATGCCTATGCCGCACAGAATGCACTGGATGCAGGTTTCGATGGAGTAGAGCTGCACGGCGCCAATGGTTACCTTATCAATCAGTTCATTGATTCCGGTGCTAACAACCGCACAGATGAATATGGCGGATCGCTGGAAAACAGGCTTCGCTTTTTGAAGGAAGTGGTAACTGCAGTTACGGCTGTAACCGGGAAAGATCGTATAGGCGTAAGGTTAGCCCCGCTCACCACACAACAGGGTGCAGTAGACGCCAACCCGGAAGAAACTTACGTGGCCGCTGCGCGGCTCCTGGATGATATTGGCGTTGCCTACATCCACATAGCTGAAGCTGACTGGGATGATGCGCCTCACATGCCATTGTCTTTCAAACAGGTGCTGAGAGCCGCTTTCTCCGGCACTTTCATCTATGCGGGCAAGTATACCAAAGAGCGTGCAGAAGAAGCGCTGCAACAGGGTTGGACAGACATGATCGGTTTTGGCAGACCCTTCATCGCCAATCCGGATCTGCCTCACCGGCTGCAACAGCATCTGCCGCTGGCACAGGGCAACCCCAATACTTACTTCGGGGGTACGCATGTGGGATATACAGATTATGCCTTTGCGGATTAATAAGAGGGAAGATAGGCGTATGGGGCTGACCTGTTTAGTCAGCCTTTTTCTTTGTCAAGATGGAAGGAACGTGGTGTAATTGAGATACTAGATGAAATTATTAGAGTGCGCTTTTAACAGGGCTTTGGGTGGGCTTTGCCTGGGGGATGACTGGGGGATGCCTGGAAGTTAACCCTTCGTTCCTTATGCGCTTTTAATGCCTATGAGAATCGAATGAGAAGCCTGAGAAAGCATGATGTTAAAAACTTGGCGCTTTTAGACGATAGTGGTAAATTTAGGTAAAGCATTGTTGTTTAAACCCTTATCCCATGGCAAAGATAGATTTAGGTGCAGGCGTTAAGCCGCCGTTTATGGGTACTATTCAGCATCTTTGCATCTACGAGATGTATGGGAGCTATTATATTCGCCTTAAAAGTTCTCTCACGGGCAAAAGGGTGAAGAAAGATCCCGCTTTCCGCAGAACGATGGAAAATGCCGGGCTGCTGGCAACAGCGTCAAAGATGGCTTCCGGCGTATACCGTCAGTTACCTCAGCAACATAAAAAACATGCGCTGTACCGTCAGTTGACCGGTAAGGCGTTGCTTTCATTAAGGGCAGGTAAACACCCTGACCTTGTCATTACAGAACTGATGGAAATATGCCGGCCTGTGAGGGCTGTAAAGCCTGTAGGTGAGCCTGTTGTGCGTCGAAGTGAGGCGCCTGTTATATGGCAATCTGGCAATAAGGCGGCCTTTTCTGATCGCAGAAAAAGACGAATCGGGCATAAATATGTGCGTGGGCATTTATATAACAGATCTGCCTGTATCCGGCAAATAGATGATACTTAGGCTGACCCAAAAGCATTCCTTTACTTTTGGGTCAGCGCTATTCATTTTCTATCACGGTTGAATGGCAGGGAAGATATATTGTTCCAATAGTTTATCAGAAGTATCACTGAGCTCATTGTAATTGCCTGCTGTCATTACAATTTCAACATCGAGAGACGGAATGAGGCAGATGCGTTGTCCGCCGAAACCAACGGCCATCACTACATCCACGGGTTGGCCGATAGTGGGTCTGGCGCACCAGAACTGATAGCCATAACCCTGGGCGATGGGATCGTCTGTATTGATCTGCCACTTTGTTGATTCGAGTACCCAGCTGACGGGGATCAGTTGCTGATTGTTCCAGCGGCCTTTGTTCATGTAGAGCATACCAAATTTTGCCATATCGATGGAGCGAAGCCGCAGCCCCGAAGTCGCCCATACGGTGCCGTCTTCTCTTACAGCCCAGTTGAATTTGCTGATGCCCAGCGGTTCAAATATACGTCTACGGGCAAAGGAATCGATTCTTTCTCCGGTAGCCCGTTGCAGTATTTTAGAGAGCAGCATGGTACAACCACCGCTGTAGCTCCAGGTGGAACCCGGTGCGGCCACCTGGTTATAGCTGAGTACAAAGTCAACTACATCAGATCGTTCCGACATTTGCCGCTCACTGTTCCCCGGATCTCTATAATCAACATCCTCATGCCATTCCAGGCCGGAGCTCATCATGAGCAGATGGCGGATAGTAAGATCTTTCTTAGTACCTGTCTGATATTTTTCGTATCCGGTCAGGTAATTGAAGATATTGTCGTTGATGCTTTTAATCTTTCCTTCGGCGATGGCCATGCCGATGCAAGCAGATACCACGCTTTTAGTAACGCTCATGCAATCGTGCAGGCTGTCATGGGCATGCTCCACCCTGCCTACCGGCAGCAGCGGGAAAACGGCATCTTCTCCCGGGAAATAATGTTCGTATGCCAGCTTGTTGTGACGCAACAGCAGTATGCTGTGGATATTATATTTACCGCTGCTGATTTCTTTTTGCAGTGTAGCAATTTTATTTTCGTCGATGCGGGCCTCTTTAAGTGTGCTGACAGGTATTTCACCTGATGGCTGAGGATTATTGTCGTTAGATCTGCACGCGCATAACGAAATAAGCATGATTAAAAACAGATATTTCATGTTGTGAAGATTTTGTGTTTATGGATAGTAGTTGGAGGCCTCTGCATACGACGGTTATGAACCTGTTTTCCCCTATGTACAGATGAAAGAGTTATGCCGTCATCAATAATTAAAGATTAATTTTGCCGGCAAATATTTATATCAATGAAATACTTATTTCTCACTGTCACCTTGTTTAGTTCCCTTTCCCTTTTTGCACAGGAAGAAGAAACCCAATGGAAAGAAGCCAGTAAAGAAAGTCAGGCTTACCATCAGTATCGTATAAAAGAAACGGCGCCTCCCTATGGACTTGCGAAAGTAAAAGCGCTTATCAACAAAACCGGTTTCGATGAAACTGATCAGCTGAAGTTGTCTAATAAAGATTATATGTCGCTTTCGCTGCGTGAGAAATTCACCTATCACATGATTAACCCGGAAAGTTTCAGCCAGAATTGTGATGCCATGCCGCCCCTGCAGGAGGAGCATAAGAAGATCTTCGGCTTCCTGCCCGACGACTTTGATGAATACAGCTGGAGCGAGCGCCAGGTTAAGTTCCTGCAAAGCAACCGCGACTCTGTAATGGGACTCATCAAAGAATCTGTGAACCGCAGTAAGAGGATGGGTGTGAATTATAAATCCGCTATTGTGCAGATCAATGGAAAAGAGATGATTCCGTTTTTGATTGATACCTACAATATCGATAAAAAAGATCATGATATTCTTACGGTACTGATGCTGTTGATGAAAGACAATGAATACAAGCCGTTTATGTCGTCAGTTTCCTTCCGCAAACTATATAGCGATAAACCGAATGGCGATGAGTCCAACTACCGTGCTTATCTCGATTTCAATAAGGCCAATGAAGAGCTGATCATACAGCGTGCTACTGATTTTTACAAAAACGCCCGCTAATGCACCTGTTAACGTATATACATAAACGTTACCTGGCCGTTTTATGGCTGTTGCCGGCAGGGATCGCCCACGGGCAATCCGTGGAGCGCTTCGTGCTGATCCCTGCCGGTACGTATACCATCGGCCAGAAAGGACATCTGCTTAATCCACAGCGCCAGCTGAAAACAGACAGTTTTTATATTGCGACTACTGAGCTTACCAACGTTGCATTCCAGGTATTTGTACAGGCAACAGGTTATGTTACGGATGCAGAGCGGTTTAAGAATGCGCTGGTTTTCACGCCCGGGTTAGCGGAATTTGAATGGAAGGAAGACAGCACCGCCAACTGGCGTTACCCCAACGGCATATCCCGTGGCGGCATTGAAGCCAAAATGAATCATCCTGTTACTACCATCAGCTATCACGATGCCCAGGAATACTGTACCTGGGCAAAGGTAAGACTCCCCACACTGGATGAATGGGAGATTGCTTCCCGCGCCGGTGCTACTACTACCTATTTCTGGGGCAGCGCAATAGATAAGATAGGAACTTACGCCAATGTATGGCACGGCCGCAATCACCTGCAGGCAGACACCAGCGACGGCTATATGTACACCGCACCGGTAGCCAGTTTTAAACCTAATGCCTGGGGCCTTTACGATATGTACGGTAATGTATTTGAATTCTGCGAAGGCCGCCTCGCTACAGATGCTGCCGGCCGCAGAACTGCCCATGCACGTGGAGGATCGTGGTGGTGCAGTAAGAATTCCTGTCACTTTTTTAATTCTGTGGATATAGGAAGGGTGAGTCCACGCGCATCCTTTAGTAATCAGGGTTTCAGAGTGGTGAAAGTAATGTTGCAGGATTAGAAGTACTTAAATTTATAATTGTTTGTTCAATACCCCTTCGGGAGCTGAAGTCTGTTATATGTATACTATTTGTTTCTGTAATGGGAAGTAAATTACCAGTTCCAACGATCTACTAGCTAGAAATAAGTATTTACCGCAAATTCGTATTGTCCTATGAATATTTCTTTAAAGGCACTAATATTATTTTGTTCATAGAATATTAACATAGCCTTCTTATATTCAATAGAATCAACTGTCCGAAATGATAGTGGGCAATATTGATTAGCAATTAATATAGCATTACTTATGATACGTGCTGTCCTTTTATTACCATCTGCAAATGCTTGTATATATGATAACAGTACAAGAGCCAGTAAAGACTTTTCAAATATATCTTCTTTATCGTTGATTAAAGAACACATATCGTTTAAGGCGTCCATGATCTGATGTTCATTATCTAAGGGGCTATAGTTTGTTCCTGATATGCCTACCCTCCTTTGTCGGATATTCCGATCAACGCCTAAGTCCTTAATAAGAATACTGTGAATATCTTCTATTCCACGAACAGTTAGCGGTACAACATAGTCAGGGTTGGCAATAATAAAATTCAATGCCTCCTTATGGTTTAGTAACATAACGGCATCGTCTTTCGGTTTACCTTCAGCTGTTTCTTTTTCTTTTAGCAAACGTTCCGTTTCTAAAAGGGAATAGGTGTTCCCTTCAATCTGTGATGATTTCCAGCTGAGGTCAATAGCAAGCCGTTCTTGCTCCTTATTGTATTCAGTCACAGATAACTCCGCAATATTTCCTTTAAATTTTACATGAAGTGCCCGAAGTATTTCCTGCTCCCTTTTTGTAAACAGGTTAACGTTTTTAAGTACATCTGTAATGAGGGATAAATTAAAATTGCCCTTAATCTTTCTCTCGTCCTGCTCTTCCGCGAAGTATCTATCCATGTCAACTGGATATAGTAATTCATAGTATGGGCTTATTAAATATTTCGTAGCTTTCCCTTTCCCTTTGATGGTTATAAGCTCCTCGGCAATAAGCTGATTTAAAACTCGCTTAACTGTTGCATACCCGATTTCTAATTTGAGCTCATCGTATATTTCTTTAGAGGAAAGTAAAGGATTGGCTTTAACGCGCTCCAGTATTTCCTTCTCTATTAAATCAAACTTCATTTGTAGCTCATTTTAATGTCAAATGTAGCTCAAAATAGTATCTTTTTGAGCTACATTTAAGGTTTTGTTGAGCTACAATTAAAAATATAGCTCAATAATTTGTGGCTCATTCTGGATTAGGGATGTAATGATTTGCGGAGATTAATATAATTATTCTCCGCAAAAATGCGGAGAATAAATGCCGGCTTTGCGAAATAAGCCCTATATTCACTTCAAATTAGTGAGATGAGTAAAGGAGATATATATCAATTGAAGCAGTGGCCGCATTTTCGGTGGGATGCAGATATAATCACTCCTTTACTGGCAAGCGTACGGCATCGTCAGGGCCGGTTATTGGGAAGGATGGAAGTACTGGGATTTAATCTACAGGAAGAAGCAACCCTACGTACACTCACACTTGACGTTATAAAATCCAGCGAAATTGAAGGTGAAATACTCAATCCTGACCAGGTGAGGTCATCGATAGCCCGTCATCTGGGTATGGATCTGGCAGGGTTGGCGCCAGCAGACAGGTATGTGGATGGTGTGGTAGAAATGATGCTGGATGCCACCCAGCGTTATGAAATCTCCCTTACTAAGAAACGTTTGTCCGGATGGCATGCAGCTTTGTTTCCTACGGGCTATAGCGGTATGTACAAGATAGCGGTAGGTAAATGGAGAGATAACGACAAGGATGATCCTATGCAGGTTATATCCGGTGCTATGGGAAGAAGGAAAATACATTTTCAGGCGCCTGATGCTGATAAGGTAGATAATGAAATGAAGCAGTTTAAAGACTGGTTCAATACAGCATCTCAAATTGACCCAGTGCTCAAAGCTGCTATTGCGCATCTCTGGTTTATAACGATACATCCTTTTGATGATGGTAATGGCCGGATAGCCAGAGCTATAACAGATATGCAACTGGCCCGCGCAGATCAGAGTACCAGGCGCTTTTACAGCATGTCTGCCCAAATAAGGACTGAGCGTAAAGCCTATTACGAAATACTGGAGCACACACAGAAAGGTTCTCTTAATATCACAGAATGGCTCCAATGGTTTCTTGAATGCCTCGACAAAGCAATAGGCACCGTAGATCAGACACTTGTGGCGGTTATACGAAAAGCCAGGTTTGGGGAAAACCCTGTGACTCAATCGCTCAATGACAGACAGAAAAAAGTATTGAATAAATTACTGGATGGTTTTGACGGGAAGTTAACATCATCCAAATGGACGAAAATTGCAAGATGTTCTCAGGACACTGCAACGCGCGATATACAAGACCTCGTGAACCGTGAGATACTGAATAAAGAACCTGGCGGAGGAAGAAGTACCGCATATAGTATCAACGAAGCATTCTTCAAAAAATAGAAAACCATTGTATCCCATACCCCTGCTGCTATTTCCGTAATCTATAAATTAATTTCCCATTTCGAGTAGTGACGGAACCCTCTTTCTGATAATTTTGCTTCCACATCGAAATTAATGTCTTCTTACATACTCCGCCGTAAGAATACTTAAAACCCAGTTCAGTTATCCTGTCGGAATAGCGCGTGCGTTTATTCCGGACATGCGTCTACTGATCATCAACTTCCTGTTTCATTTATACAAATGTGGATCTGATCAATTCACTGTAGCGTCGTTGTCTTTTGTTATGTGACGCGGCAATGGGTTTATTATGCCCATCTGATTCATTCATTCATCTTTAACTATCAGCAAATGAAAACTGAAGTCCTGACAGAAGCTTCCCAGGCTTTGAATATACGAGCAGCACTTAATCCTCCGATGGCGCCAGTCATAGTAGAGGTAACCAGGTCTGAAAGCCGTGCGATCACAGAGATCGGGAGAACACTGAAAAAAGTTTATGGTAGCTGCGACAACCCGGAGTATGTCAGCATGCTGCATCTCAACGCATATAAGATATTACCGGAACGCATTGCGAGGACGCTGAGCAACCTGGGCAGCGACTTTTCCCTGCAACAGTACGGTGCTATTGTGCTGAAAGGGCTTGTGGAGGTAGATCAGGAAGAACTGGGCCCAACGCCGTCTAACTGGCGGGACCTGGATGCTGCGCGTGTTGTTGAATATGGTTTTATCTCTTCGCTTTTACATGGAGCGGTACCTTCCAAACCGGTGGAGTACTTTGCACAACGCAAAGGCGGCGGCCTTCTGCATGCTATCATTCCGGATGAGAATATGGCTTATTCGCAGACGGGTTCCGGTTCAAAAACAGAATTGTTTGTACATACAGAGGATGCCTTCCTGTTCAATGCAGCGGACTTTCTGAGTTTCATGTACCTCCGCAACGAAGAGCAAGTGCCCTCAATGTTGTATTCTATCCGTTCGCATGGCGCGATGTCGCCGGCTATGCGAAAACTTTTAGACCCTATTTATAAGTGCC
>NZ_DATLKJ010000248.1:0-2971 GCF_035538455.1 Chitinophaga sp. | reverse complement strand
GTAACTTTTCCCAGAAAGTTAATATTCAGAGGGCTGTTGGTTTCAAAATCCAGGAAGTCTGAAATCAATAAAACCGCTCTGACCCCCAGTCCGGTCTTATTAGGCTTATTAGGATTCTGGGATTCAGCAGGCGGGACTACCCCTCTTACCCCCATAATAAATTGCGCTATACTTGATTCGTCATATTTACGCATTAATCCTTCTAATTCCAATGTCGATGGGTCATTAATATCTTCAAAGCTCACTCTGGGATAAAATTTCCTATTTACTTTATCAAATCTGATCTTAATACCTACTCCTCTATAATTAAAGTCGTACGATTCCCCCTTACCCTTTCCTATAGGATAATCTTTCATGGCCTCTAATTCTTTATGTTTAGCTTGGACCAACTTTAGTAGATTATCTTCCTCGGTGGCTGCAAGTGTAGTATTGCTACTTGCCACATTACCACCAATAGCTCCCCGGTTATAAGTAAAAGTATACTGAACGTCCTTTTTGATTAATTTTTCCAGTGGAGAAGGTTTTTTCGTTTTTTTCCCAAACTGTACAACACCACTATTAGTATTAGAAACACGCTGTATAACATGAGCCTGGAGATCAGTACCTGGAGCAGCCCCCCTGCTCAACGATTCACTTCCTTTTTCATCCGCTTCCTTCTCCAGTACTTCGTTATCATTAACAAACGTCTGTTTCAGCTGCGTCGTTGGAGCTACCCTGCCTTGCTTCTGCTGCACAACATGCCATGCTTCGTGGGGCAAGTGCTTTTCCTGACCAGGGGCCACATGAATCTCCGTACCCTGGGTATAAGCCGCAGCCTGTAGCTGCACGGGCTTGTCAGAGTTGTAATGTACTTTCACATCATCCATAGCAAGGCCGGATAAATTCTCCACCCCTGATTTGAGATGCCCGGGAAGCCCGGTATTATTAGGTTTTGAAGGAGGCGCTTCCTGGGCCTTGCGTTGTACTGGGCGCAATGAGGAAGTCTGCTTTCCATTAAAGAAAGCCTCATGCTGCTGTAATCCTTCAGGGTTAAAAAAGGTAGAGTGTCGGGAATGGGCTACGGGCCGGTGCTGGCCGTTCATTTGTCTGGAGGGCATAGGATATATTTTATAGGGTTAACTTTTACTTACTTAAGTTACGAAATTCCCCTGTAAAATAACCTCCTGTATAAAATGAAAAAAGCCCTGCTGTCATTAAGACAACAAGGCTTAAAGCTTGCGGTGAGAGAGGGATTCGAACCCTCGGTACAGTTTAACCCGTACGACGGTTTAGCAAACCGTTCCTTTCGGCCACTCAGGCATCTCACCTACTTCATTGAAGGGGTTGCAAAAATAGGAAAAGTTTTATATTCTCCAAAAGCATTTTCAATTTTTTATAAAAAAGATGAAAACACCCAGTGAAAGAGCCTCGGATTCAATATATAAAAATTACACCTAATGCAAAGGAATAAAATAAGTATGCCACTCCGTGAAGAGTGGCATACTTATAAAATAGGTTCATGGGGGATTTAAACTACATGGCCGCCAGCTGAACTTTCTGTTGCAGTTCTATAACGCTGTCACGGAAATTATTATCAGTATCCATCAGGTCCTTTACAGTCTGGCAGCTGTGGATCACTGTAGTGTGGTCCCTCCCTCCAAAATGTTCGCCGATGGTCTTTAAAGAGTTCTTGGTAAATGATTTAGCGAGATACATGGTAATCTGGCGTGCCTGTACAATCTCGCGCTTACGTGTTTTCTGTAATAGTTTGTCGTAAGGAACATCGAAATATTCGCAGACCATTTTCTGGATGCTTTCGATGGTAATTTCTTTGGAAGATGTCTTAACAAAGGACTTCAACACGCGCTTGGCAAGTTCAAGATCTATCTCTTTGCGATTCAGTGAAGACTGTGCCAACAGGGAGATGAGCGCACCTTCCAGTTCACGTACGTTGGTCTGAATATTATAGGCCACATATTTCACCACTTCCTTCGGCATTTCCAGACCGTCGTTCTTCATCTTCAACTCCAGTATTTCCATCCTGGTCTCGAAGTCAGGAATCTGTATATCAGCGCTGAGACCCCAGCGGAAACGGCTCAACAGACGCTCCTGTACACCATCAAGATCTTTTGGCGCTTTATCTGAAGTAAGAATCAGCTGCTTGCCTGACTGATGCAGATGGTTGAAGATAGCGAAGAACGCATCCTGTGTTTTTTCAGCGCGGGCAAAGAACTGTATATCATCCACAATCAGCACATCTATCAGTTGATAGAAGTGAATGAAATCGTTGATGATGTTGTTCTTGGAGTGATCAATAAACTGATTGATAAACTTCTCTGCACTTACATAAAGCACCGCCTTATTGGGATGTATACGCTTCACATCATTGCCCACTGCCTGCGCCAGGTGCGTTTTCCCAAGTCCCACGCCACCGTATATTACTAACGGGTTAAAGGAAGTCCCTCCAGGCTTTTCCGCAACAGTTTTACCAGCCCTGCGTGCTACACGGTTACAGTCACCTTCTATATACGCATCAAATGTATAGTTCGGATTCAGCTGGGAATCGATCTGTACACGTTTGATGCCCGGTATCACAAAAGGATTCTTTACCGGGTTATGAATGGTTAACGGAAAATCAACCTCATTATCCTTCTGGGGTTTGGTAAACTGCGTAGGCATGTTCACCGTTCTGGGATGTTGATGTGGTGTACCGTTCTCTACTACAATGCGGTATTCCAAACGGGCTTCTTTACCTAATTCTCTCTTAATCGTCTTACCTAACAATCCCACATAATGCTCCTCAAGGTATTCATAAAAGAATTGGCTGGGGACCTGAATGGTTAAAACATTGTTTTCAAGTTTAATGGGTTTAATTGGTTCAAACCAAGTCTTAAACGGCTGCCATTCCACTATATCCCTAATTATATTAAGACACCTTTCCCAAACTTGTTCGCAAGTTTTATTCATTGAGATAAAAAAAATTAGTTGTTTC
>NZ_DATLKJ010000247.1:0-14534 GCF_035538455.1 Chitinophaga sp. | reverse complement strand
AATAACTACCAGTTCATAAAAATCCCCGGGAGTCAGGTACTGTTTCGCCAGATGCTGCAATTCTTCAGCAGAAATGGTTTTAACGGTATTGATATTATTGTAGAAATAATTTTCGTCGAGATCGTTCAGGATCAGGTTTTTCCAGCGCTGGATTACCTGGAAAGCGCCGTCGAGGTCGCCGAGGATGGAGCCGATCATATAGTTGCGTACCAGATCGAGTTCTTCTTTCGGGATTATTTCTTCCTGCAGTTTATGCAGTTCTTTGTAGATTTCTTCTATGGTAGCTTCACATACATCCCTGCCGGCTTCTGTCTGGATATTGATAGCGCTCAGCTGGCGGAAATTATAGAGTTGGGAATAGATACCGTAGGTGTATCCTTTGTCTTCCCTGATATTGTTCATCAGGCGTGATCCGAAATAACCACCCAGTATGGTATTGAGCACCTGCATTTTAGGGAAGTCGGGGTGATAACGGTTGGGGAAATGGCGGGCTACGCGCACGGCACCCTGAACACCGTTTTCGTCATTGAATATCCTGAACTTCTTTTCTTCGGCCGGCTGTATGGGCAATTCCGGTTTTATCAGGTTGCTGTCGCCATTCCATTGCGAGCTGCCGAAATACTGGTTCAGCAGGGCAATCATATTATCGGGCATATGTCCGGCTACAAAGATCTTGCAGTTGTTATAGGAGTAATGCTTCTGATAGAATGCCCGCAGTGTTTCTGTTTGCAGGGCATCATATGCCATCATGCTGCTTACGCGGCCATATGGGTGGAATTCTCCGAAGAGGTATTTATCGATGAAGCGGTTGGCTACGAAGTCACATTTCTGGAGGTTTACGGCGAGCTTCTGTTTGTTATTCTGTTTGTAGATCTGGAGCTCTTCTTCCGGGAAGACGGGGTCCAGTATTACTTCCTGTAGTACAGGCAGCAGGTTGGCTACGTGCCTGGTGAGGCAGTGCAGGGAGTAGGTGGCGTTCTCGTGATGAGCATTCCTGTTGAGGTATGCACCGTAGTAGTCAATGCTTTCGCTTATTTCCAGGGAAGAGTGTTTACTGCTGCCATTTCTTATGAGGAAGTTGGTAGCCAGTGCTTCCAGGCTTTCGCTTTCATACCAGGAGCCTGCGGGAAATACCATTTCCAGCTGGAGTGTATCCTGTTCGTCTGATTTGATGGCGTATACAGGAATACCGTTGTCCAGGGTGAATTTCTCGTAGGGCTTCAGTTTTATATCAAATTCCACTGCATCTTTAATGGAAGGAGGAATAGCTCTGTTCATGCGTTCTTTTTTATACCGGAATCTAATGATCAGTTTTCGGCGTAATAGTAAATAGTGTTGGAGTTCTTTTCATCGAAAAGCAGATTGGCTTCCCGCTGTACATCAGCGGAAGTAACGGCTTCATAATTTTCAAACTCTTTGTTCATTAACCCGGCGTCGCCGATCAGTTCGTAGAAAGCGAGGTTGTTGGCGCGATTGAGCAGGCTCATATCTTCAAATGCCAGCAGGCTTTCCACGCGGTTCTTTACTTTCTGCAGCTCTCTTTCGGAGATAATATCCTTTTGCAGTTTTTCCAGTTCCACCTGTATCGCTTTTTCTGCGTCTTTCATTTTAACGCCTTTTACCAGTTTACCTTCAATGGTAAGGAGACCGGCATCAAGGGTACCGAAGTGGTAGCAGTCGATATTGCTGAACAGCTTCTTTTCTTTCACCAGTACCTGGTGCAGCCTGGAAGAGGTACCGCCGCCGAGGATGTCGGTGATCAGGTCAGCGACATAGTAGCGTTTATCAGCACGGGGGTACATGTGGTAGCATTTATACAAGGCGTCCAGGGGAACGCTGGCTTTTACTTCCAGTTTGTGTGAAGTGGCTTGTACTGGTTCCATGGGCAGGTTGCGCTGGTATTTCTCGCCGGAAGGGATGTCGCCAAACCATTTTTCAGCAAGGGTTTTTACCTGTTCTACGGTAACATTCCCGGCAACGGAAAGGATGGCATTGGCGGGGCGGTAGAAGCGGAAGAAGAAGGCTTTTACATCATCCAGTTTTGCGTTTTCGATATGCGACAATTCCTTGCCGATGGTCATCCAGCGGTAGGGGTGCGTGCTGTAGGACAGCTCGCGCATTTTGTGCCATATATCGCCGTAAGGTTTGTTGATGTAA
Source organism: Chitinophaga sp. (assembly GCF_035538455.1). Lineage (GTDB taxonomy): Bacteria > Bacteroidota > Bacteroidia > Chitinophagales > Chitinophagaceae > Chitinophaga. Next base: position 12,377 of record NZ_DATLKJ010000247.1, on the reverse strand, counting down.
TGTTCCTTAAACTCTTCGGAAACCACCTTGCGCTGTACATCCAGGCTCTTTTCACTGAATGCGAGCGATAGCATACGGTCGCTTTCCAGCCAGAAAGCTGTTTCTATATTTTCGGCTGGCAGCTGTATATAGTAGTTGGTAAGATCACTGGTGGTGTAGGCATTGTTCTCCCCACCAGCCATCTGCAACGGCTCATCATAGTCGGGGATGTTAACGGAACCGCCAAACATCAGGTGTTCAAACAGATGTGCAAAGCCCGTCTGCTCCGGGTTTTCATCCCTAGCGCCCACATCGTACAGCACATTTAGAACAGCCATTGGCGTGGTGTGGTCCTCGTGAACAACAACCCTGAGTCCATTGGCCAGCGTGAATTTATTATAGTGGATCATATTTACGTTTATTGGTTAAAGTAAGTAAAAAACCGCAAAACGCAAGTTAAAGGATAATTATGAATAGTGACGGGGGCCTATTCCAGGTATAATTCTTTTTTATTGTAGTTGATGGTAAGTGAAAACTGTTTCCATACTTCGTATCCGATAGAGCCGGCAATCTCTGTGAAGGCGCCCACATCGTCCACATCCTTACAGTAGCTGACAGGTACGTTTTTGATGCTGTGTCCACCCAGCTGAAGCTCAGACACATTGCTGTTGATGTAGTAAAGCAACCTTACCATGTCCCGCACCTGGTCTGTATTGATAGTTGGCAGCAGGGTGTTGAGTTTGTTTTTATCTACATAGGGCCAGTTGAACAGTATCCCATAATCACCGCCGGTGGTAATATGATAGTGTCCGGGGAGGGAGCGGCCATCGGGAAGTGTAATGGCGGCGTCTATCACGGGGGTGCTATAATTAAGCTGAAAGTGGAGCAGTCTGCCCGTATTGCCTATGGGCGTTTTGCCTTTACCGTAGAAGACCAGCTGTTGCTGCCGGTAGTCAATTTTGATGATATAGGTTTTAAGCAGCGCAACACCTATCACACCGTCTACCTGACCCAGGTTGTCGAGGTTTTCAAGGTAGGCGCCTACGTACGGAAGGCGCAGGTCTTTGATATAAATGGCGTTGAGTGTAATCACGGGTACTTTGATCATGGCGTTGTTGGTACCTGTCATGAAGGCGTCGCGGCTTTTGTTGAGACGCAGTTTGTCAGCTATTCGTGTATGCAGTACCGTTACCTCTGCACCGGTGTCGAATACGAATTGTAAAGTATCCGTGCTGCCGGAGAGCACCACGGGAATCACCATATGTTTATCCACATACCGGAACGGAATAACGGCTACCGGTTTTTTATTGTCCTGTTCTTCCGGAGCTGCGGCCTTTCTGCGCTGGGCATCAGCCGTTCCGGCGGTATAGCAAGCTATAATCAATACTGTCCCTAAAAAACGCCACATGCTTCCTTTAACGTTAAAGAATACTTTTTATTGGCAGTTTCTTGATCATGAGCTCCTGATCCCGCTGGATCAGGAGTACTGCCTTGGTACCTACATTCTTGAGAATATCGCGGAATAGCTGGAGGTTGGCTCCCAGGTAATTATTTACAGCTACGATAACGTCGCCTTTCTTAAATCCTGCTTTTTCCGCGGGAGAACCAGTTATAATATCTGTTACTTCCACCCTGCCATTGATCAGGTAGATGATCAGCCCTGTGTAGGAATAATCAAACATATCCTTGAAATGGGAATTGGGCAGCATATATATTTCCTTCTTACCGTAATTAAGAATAAGGTTAAATCTTCTCAGCAAATCATTGCCGATCATGCCGCCAAGAAAAGGATAAGCGGTAATGTTGCTTACGTCATCAAAAATATAGGTAGGTACATTCCGGAAGGAATAAGAGCCTATACGAAATTCCTGAATAGTGGTGAGCGACATCTGCATTTTACCGCCGAGGCCCTGGGCTTCCGTCTGTATGACTTTGCGGGCGCGCCGCTTGTTGCGGAAGATCGTGCTGTCTTTTACAAACTGGGTGGACAGCAGCAGACACATACCGGCGCCGGTATCAAAGTAATAACGGTTGGATATGGTATGGCGGTCATTTCTCAATGGCGCGGATATAAGCGGGATCTGTGTTAGTGAAGGCCGCAGCAACTGGCCACCTTTGGGATAGGTGAAGCGTCCTTTGGAGTAGATGAGTATCTCTTCGGTATCGTAGTCTACCACTACGATATACCTGCTGAGGAAACTGTAGCCCATGATGCCATCCACCTGGATACCGTACACCTGGCTGATCAGTTCATAGTCGTTGACGTGAAAGTCGAGGCTATCGATGGAGAGGCCGGGGAGCCTGAGTGTATTGCTCATGGCAAACGATACTTGTTTGGCGCCAGCCAGCCCCTTGACTATTTTGTCTGAGGGAGTGAGCTTGATGCCGAGCCTTACGCAGGTGCTGGTATCGAGGGATATACCGGCGCTGCCGGTATCGAGAATGAACTGCAGGGTGTCCGGGATCTCTCCGATCAGGCCCTGGATTACCACAACGCCTCCATAATATTGTTTGAAATGAAACCGTGTGATCAGTGTGGCATTGCCCGTACTATCTTTATTTGACGTGGACGTTACGGCGGACACTTGCTCGGAAAGGCAGACAGTTACTGCCAGCAACAGCAGAAAGCGAAACAGATTTGGTTTAGGCATACGTGAGATGCAGGGGTGCATGTATTTACATAAATTTAACGTTTAATACGATTCGTATAAAATATTTTTATTACGAACGGTTAATTCCTGATATACTACCTTTGTTTGGTTATTCAGGGAATGAAATTTAGCACATGAAACTTCAGGATCTATATCAAAAGGCACAGCAGTTCGGTTTTCTGACAGCAGAAGAGGGTGTATTCATGTTTGAGAATGCTCCGCTGGCGGAGCTGATGCACATTGCCAACGAACTAAGGAAACAACAGGTACCTCACGGAAAGGTCACTTGGCAGATCGACAGGAACGTAAACACGACCAACGTATGTACGGCCAACTGTAAGTTCTGTAACTTCTATCGCATCCCCGGTCATGCGGAGGCGTATATCACCGGTATTGAAGAGTACAAACGCAAGATAGAGGAGACGTTGAAGTACGGTGGTGATCAGCTGTTGTTGCAGGGCGGGCATCATCCTGAGCTGGGTCTCAGCTTTTACACGAACCTGTTCAGGCAGCTGAAGCAATTATATCCGACGCTGCGACTGCATACACTGGGCCCCCCGGAGGTAGCGCATATCACCAAGCTGGAGAAGAGTACGCATATTGAAGTGTTGAAAGCGCTTAAAGAAGCCGGTATGGATAGTTTGCCTGGCGCCGGCGCAGAGATCCTGAACGATCGCGTACGCAGGCTGATCTCAAAAGGAAAGTGTGGAGCGCAGGAGTGGCTGGATGTAATGAGGGCCGCACATAAGCTCAATATTGCGTCATCAGCAACCATGATGTTTGGCCACGTGGAAACAGTGATGGAGCGCTTTGAGCACCTGGCAGACATCAGGCAGGTACAAAGTGAAAAGCCGGAAGGTCATTACGGCTTCACCGCTTTCATCCCCTGGACCTTCCAGGATGTAGACACATTGCTGGCGAAGATCAGAGGCGTGCATAACATGACCACCGCTGAAGAATATATCCGCATGATCGCTATGAGCCGTATCATGCTGCCTAATATCAAGAACATACAGGCGTCCTGGCTTACTGTAGGAAAACAGGTAGCCCAGCTCTGTTTGCATGCAGGCGCGAACGACTTCGGTTCTATTATGATCGAAGAGAATGTGGTGAGTGCAGCAGGCGCGCCACATCGCTTTACCTATCGCTCTATGCAGGAAGCAATCAGGGAAGCGGGTTTTGAGCCACAGTTACGTACACAGCTGTACGAATTCAGGGAAGTACCTGCGGCGATTGAAGAGCAGGTGATTAACTATTAAAACGCCTATTTCAGGAATAAAAAGGACTAGCCTTTAGCATTCAGATTGTTTCGATCTGAATGCTAAAGGCTAGTCCTTTTTTGAAAGGAATGTTAAAATTGGAAGCCGCCTGTTACATATTGGCCTGTAGTACGTCTAACAGGAAAGAACCAATAAAAACAAAGGAGGGAACCATGAAAAAGCTGGGTTTATTAATAGCGGCGCTGGCAGTTATTGTTATGTCGGCCTGCACTAGTACCAAAGTAACTTCATCATGGAGGGCAAATGATGTACAACAGTTACAGAAAGACAAAAAAATAATGGTAATGGCACTGGTTCCTGAGAGAGACCGCTCACTGAGGAGCCTGATGGAAGACTTTACCGTGGCTGAATTGAGAAAGAAAGGGTATAATGCTGCTTCTGCCCTGCGGGAATACGGGCCTGCTGAATTTGGAAAAATGAGCGAGAAGCAGGTGTTGAGAAAGCTGCAAGGTAGTGATGTCAGCCAGGTAATGACTATTGTTATGCTGGACAGAGCACGTGAAAGGAACTATGTTCCCGGAACGATGTACCAGCCTTTCGGTTATTATGGATTCTGGCCTTATTACTCCGGCTGGTATTCGCGGATGTATTCTCCAGGATATTACACATACAATATGAAATATCAGTGGGAAGGCAACCTGTATGACCTAAACAGCGGGCAGCTGTTGTATTCTGTGCAGTCGCAATCATTTGACCCGCCTACAACAGAAAGGATGGCTGTATTATATGCACAGCAGGTAGTGAGGGATATGACGAAGCAACAATTGCTTGCAAAAAGATAAGCAGCAAAACAATCAATAGCTGATTTTTACCGATTACGGAGGCGCGGGCCGTGCGATGCATCGGAAATGCATTTCTCAGCCTGTTTCTCCGTAATTCTTTTTTTTGTATGTTTAGCCCTCTATATAAACCTAACTATGTTCGAAGTCCCTGTCAATAACGACATCTATCTCAGGCAGTTGCAGGTGCAGGATGCTCCGATGGTGTACAAACAGCTGGACCTCTCCCGTAAAAGTCTCCGTAAGTTTTTACCCTGGGTGGATTATAATACCAGTGAGGAACACAGTATCCGCTTTATACAGATGATGCAGCGAAAAGCTGAAGAACAGGAAGCCGTTGCGTTGGGTATCTGGTATCAGCACCAGCTTTGTGGCGTAATGGATCTTCATGGCTGGGATCATCAATTGCAGAAAGCGGAGATCGGATACTGGGTAGGCGAAGTTTTTCAGGGCAAAGGTATTGCCACTGCAGCCTGCAAGGCATTGATCACCTACGCATTCAAGAAGTTGAAACTGAATAAGATAGAGATCCGCTTTGTGTTACAGAACGAACGTAGCGGGCAAATCCCGATCAGGCTTGGATTTGCAAAAGAAGGTATCCTTCGCCATAATGCAAAGCTGCATGGCCAGTATGTAGACATGGTGGTTATGGGTGTGTTGCGCCAGGATTGGAAATATTGATATGCTCCTTGTTTCTCACCTTACTGTTTTTCCTGCTATAGCCATAATAAATAATCATTCCTATGGCCATCCAGATAATGAGCCGCAGCCAGGTATCAAGGGGAAGGAAGAGCATCATGGCCACACAGGAAAGTATGCCCATTACCGGAACAAAAGGCACCCAGGGCGTACGGAATACGCGCGGGGCGTCGGGCATAGCGTAGCGCATAATCCACACGCCGGCACATACGATGACAAAAGCCAGCAAAGTGCCGATACTGGTCATCTCTCCCACTACTTTGATCGGCACCAGTGCGGCAAATAAACTGATGAAGACACAGAACAAGATGTTGGATTTCCACGGCGTACGGAACCTGGGATGCAGATCTGAAAAGATCTTCGGCAGCAATCCGTCTTTCGACATTGCATAAAAGACCCTCGACTGCCCCCACAGATCTACCATGATTACAGAAGTATAGCCGATGATGATAGCCAGCATTACCATTTGCCCGAGCCATTTGTATGGTGTGTGTGCAATGGCGATGGCTACAGGTGCGCCGCTGTTCTTAAAGGCTGTATAGGGAGCAAGTCCTGTGAGCACATGTGCAAAGAGAATAAAGAGCACCGTACAGATGGCCAGCGAGCCGAGAATGCCAATGGGCATATTACGTTTCGGGTTTTTGGTTTCCTGTGCCGCGGTGCTTACAATATCAAATCCGAGTAAAACAAAGAACACCACACCAGCTCCTCTCAGAATGCCGGAAAGCCCGAAGTGGCCGAGTTCTCCTGTATTTGGCGGAATATAGGGGTGCAGATTATCCGGTTGTATATACTTCCACCCCAGCGCTATAAAAACCAGTACTACGCCTACCTTTAGCGACACTACCACTGCATTCCACAGGGCAGATCCTTTGGTCCCCCGCATCAGGATAAACGACATCAGGATTACTACGAGCGCAGCGGGAATATTACAAATACCCTGTATGACCGTACCGTCAGCGGCAACGATCTTTTCAAACGGCGAATGAACTAATCCGGGTGGAAGATAAATGTCATAGCCTGCGAGAAATTCCACCAGGTAATTGGACCAGCTGATGGCTACTGTGGCGGCACCTACTGAAAATTCCAGTACCAGGTCCCAACCGATGATCCAGGCAAATAACTCGCCCATTGTTGTGTAGGCGTAGGTATAAGCACTTCCGGCTACCGGGATCATGGAGGCAAATTCTGCGTAGCAGAGGCCCGCAAAGGCACAGCCAACGGCGGCTATCACGAAGGAGAGGGTCACTGCAGGACCAGCGTTATTGCCTGCAGCCAGCCCGGTAAGGGAAAACAGTCCGGCGCCAATGATTACGCCAAGACCCAGCATTACGAGCTGGAAGCCACTCAGCGTGCGTTTCAGGGTGTTGCTGCCTTCTTCTCCGGATTCCTGCAGCAGCCAGGTTAAAGGCTTTTTGTAGTACTTATTCATTCAGTGCTCAACAGTTAGGTAGTGCGAAATACAGGCTTAGGGAAAGGTGGTGGTGTCCCGGGCGCCTGTAGACCACTGGCGCCCGGTAATTATCAGATATCACAGATCTGAATAGCCTGATTCAGAGAGGCAATCTGATCTGCATGTGCGGGTACAAATTCCTGTGCAACATGACCTTTGAAGCCCGTTTCGTAGATGGCTTTCATGATGGCCGGGTAGTACAGTTCCTGTGTTTCGTCGATCTCATGACGACCGGGAACCCCGCCGGTATGATAGTGTGCTATATATTGGTGATGATCACGGATATTGCGGATTACGTCTCCCTCCATGATCTGCATGTGGTAAATGTCGTAGAGTAATTTGAAGTTGGGCGCGCCGATGGCTTTGCACAGCTCCACGCCCCAGGCGGTGTGATCGCATTGGTAATCATGGTGATCCACTTTGCTATTGAGTAGTTCCATTACCAGTGTCACTTTTTTCTTTTCTGCATAAGGGAGAATACGTTGCAGTCCTTTTTTGCAGTTTTCAATACCCTGTTCATCACTGAGGCCATTGCGGTTTCCGGAGAAGCAGATCAGGTTGGTGAATCCGGCTTTTGCGGTTTCATCGATGTAGTGTTTGAAGTATTCTTCCAGTTTGTCGTGGTGAGCGGGATTGTTGAATCCGCGCGTGATACCCCATTCCGGACCGTTGGTTGCTACCATTGCGCATATCAGATCATGCTGTTTCAGGATAGCGAAGTCTTTGGGGTCCACCAGATCGATGGAAGGTATCCCGATCTGTTTGGCGGCCTTGCAAAGGCTGTCCAGCGGGATATTGTAACACCAGGCGCATACGGAATGGTTGATTTTTCCTTTCAGCGCCTCTCCTACAGCCAGATCATGGGCTGATACCCTGTTTGCAAGGGATGTTAATGTGGTAGATGCCAGTGCCATAGTCGCTACTTTTTTGATCATTTCACGGCGTGAGTTTTCCTCGTGCATAAAATATAAAGGTTGCTTTTATCAGCGGATGAATTTAGATGAAATAAGGCGTAGTTGCAAGCCGCCTGGGCTGCCGGTTTTCAAAATTCAAGTGAATCTACGGAAATTATGTTTTCCGTACATCCCGTTATGCAGGAACTTCGTATATAATGTATCTTTGTAGTGATATTCTTTTTTTGGTAAGCAATTTGTTAAAGTACAGGAAAGCGGAGGTTGAAATGGAAAAAAAGTATACTCAAACCCCCAATTTATGGATCTGCATTCTGATGGACCTCATTGGTTGCGCTTCGTACGCAGTACCGGTTTTAGGTGAGGTCAGCGATGTTATCTGGGCACCCATTTCTGCGATTATTTTCTACCGCATGTTTGGCGGTTCGGTTGGCACCTTTGGTGGCGTCTTCAATTTCATCGAGGAGTTATTTCCCGGAACAGATTTCATCCCTACTTTTACCCTCACCTGGGTATTGAAGAAAGTGTGGATCGGCAGAAGAGCTGTATCCAGCATTTGACAATGATTATTGTGATGGGAGTGATTATGATGATGAGTGAAGAAAGAAGCGAAGTTCATTACAATAATCACATCCATCACAATAGCCATTATTAAAATCTTCCCGGCCTGAATTCCCTATTACCTCCTGCTCCTCTCGGGAAGCCCATTCTCATGCCTTTGTTGTCTCCCCGGGTATTTCCACCGAATTTATTCAGAAAGTAAGTAAAGCTTACCATGAAGTACTGTTGCAGCACATTGCTCTGCACGTCTTCGATGTAGTTATCGCTAACGTTGCGGGAGATGCTTACATACTGTTTCAGCAGGTCAAAGCCCTGGATCTTTATCAGCCCTTGTTTCTTAGGGAATACATACTTGGCGATATTGGCATTCCACATGGTAGACGTCAGGTTGTATCCTGTAGTGCGGCCTCTGTTCATCACACAGGTGATATCGCTGCCTGCCATGAAGCCCAGCGGCAGGTTAAGGTTGAAGTCCAGGTTGGCATTGTAATCCACGTAATTGGTGTTGGGGGTCTGTGCGAGCGTATACCTGGTAGCGTTATAGTTTACGCCTGCACCCACGGATACATCCAGCAGCTCTTTGTACATGTAGCTTACGCTTACAGACTGCGACAGTTGCAGGGAGTTGGTGTAGTTCAGCAGGCCATTGGTGATATTCACATCACGGCTGATAGTAACGCTGCTGCTGGTATTCAGGTTCTGCCCCGGTGTTTTTGACAGCGGGATGGAGTTGTGCAGCATACCGCGTACTGTATAGTAGCCATTTACGTTTACCGGGCGGCTGATCTGCTTTCCTGAACTGTCGAGCGTAGTGGAGTTGACGATCTTATTGACGCCGAAAGAGCCACTCAGCAGCGCAAACAACCCGCGAAAGGTAGTAAAGTTGAACTGGTTATAGTTGATGTTGAGTGTATTGTTGAAAGATGGCTTCAGGTCTGGGTTGCCCAGCTGGATGTACAGCGGGTTGCTGTTATCCGGTACGGGTTGCAGCTGCTGAACAGTAGGCTGTTGCGTGCTTCCGTTATAGTTTACGCGTAACCTTTTGTTCTTGGCGAAGGTGTAGTTGAATGATGCATTGGGTGAAAAGTTGATAGTATGCTGGCGGATGGTGCTATCTTTCTGTGTTCTGAAAGAATGCGTAACATTATCGAGATTGTTAAACAGTACATTCAGTCCGAAAGCATAGTCGTATTTCAGCTTTACCGTACGCAGCGACATGCCGGCCTGCTGGTTCAACGTACTGTTGCTGAAAGCGTTGCTCAATGAGTCGTTCAGCTTATCATAGGTGCCTTTATCATTGTTGAAATCGTAGGTGTACTTAGTACTGTTGCTATTGTATTTAGTGACACCGTAATTTACTTCAAGGTAGCGGTCTTTAAGTACCGGCTCCGTATAGGTCATATTTACACCCATGTTACGGCTGTCTGTATTGATCTCATTGCGCTGGTTGGTGATAACCGTATTCTGTGAGCCGTTGCGGTTGTAGTAGGTAATGTCTGACCGGTTGTAGTTCTGCTGGTCGTTGTTACTGTTATTGTAGTTAAAGTTGGCCGTTAAAGTGCGTCCGGCTTTCTTGAAACGCTTGCGGAACAGCAGACTGCCGCCATAACTCTGAGAATTACCGTGACCATCGTTGATAGTCGTGCCTTTGTTGACAGTATCTGTATTATTAAGCGAGCGGTAATCGCTGACAGAATAGCTGTTGCCATTGGTAAAAGACGCGGTGGGTGAGAATATCAGTGAATGAAGGGTATCAATCTGATATTCCACTCTCACGGATATACGATTATTGCTGTTGTCAGTGAGCGATTGAGAATTATTGTTGTTGTAATTGACGGTGTCTTTCAGGAACGTTTGCCTGGCACTTTTTTGTGTGGTATTTACTTTTGTATCGTTGAAGAAATAGCTGCCGCTTGCATTTAATTTTTTGCTGAAGTCCTGGCTGAAGTTAAGGCCGGTATTCCAGTTGCGGGTGATGCCTACATTGTTACCGCCACCGCCGCCGAGGCTGGCCGTCATCATGCGTCCTCCGCCTCCACCTCTTCCTCCGCCACCTCTTCCTCCACCGCCTGCGGAGCTGAAGCTCATCTGGTCTTGTGCGGTGTATCCCATGTTATTCACGTTATTGCCGCCGCCCAGCAGGGAGATTTGCTGGCCCTCCCGGAAACGGTTGAGGCTGAGGTTTGCGGTAAAGCGGTCGTCTGTGCCGTAGCCGGCAGTAGCCCGCCCGAAGATGCCTTTCTTTTTATCTTTCTTAATAACAATATTGATCGCCTTTTCTGTCTGCCCGTCATCGATCTGTGTGAACTGGGCCTGGTCAGATTTCTTATCGATTACCTGTACTTTGTCGATGATATTGGCGGGAAGGTTTTTGGTAGCGAGTTTGGGATCGTTGCCGAAGAATGGTTTACCATCTACCAGCACCTTGGTAACGGTTTCGCCATGAGCGGTGATGGCGCCATTCTTATCTACCGTTACACCGGGAAGTTTTTTCAGCAGGTCTTCCACTACAGCATTTTCGCGGGTCTTGAAGGCATCGGCATTGAACTCCAGGGTATCTTTCTTTACAACGATCGGCGGTTTCTCATCTACAATCTCTACCGTGTTCAGATTAACGCCTTTGTGTTCCATGGCGATATTGCCGAGTGTTATCAGCCTGTTGTTTTCATTTACCTGTAATGGTTTATTGACAGGCTTAAAACCCAGGAAGCTGATGTATAAACGGTATGCGCCATCTGCAATTCCGCTGATCTCGAAATTTCCTTTGTTGTCCGTTACTGCTGTGGTAGCCACGGAGGAGTCTTTTGCATGCAGCAGCACAATGGTTGCAGCAGGCATTGCTTCTTTGGTGGTCTGGTCTGTGAGTTGTCCTTTGATCTTTCCCTGCTGCGTCTGCGCCAGGGCAGTAAAAGCGCCAAAACATAGTATCAGCAAGAGTTGTAGAAGTATCTTCATATCTGGAAATCGGAGAATACAGGTAAGATAGGATGAATTTATTCAATTATTGTTGCCGTTTACGTAATTTCTCCATTTCCTGTCTTCTCACTTCTCTCATTTGTTCCTGGCTTATTTTCTCTGCACCGGCGGGAAGAACGAGACCTTCATCTGCAATGGGTTTGAGAGAAACGCTGGTGGCAGTATATGAGCGTTTACCGCCTTCAGCCCCGAGCACTACTGCGTTATTTACGGGTAGTAATCCGTTGATGGGTGAAAAGCTGAAAGGCAGGTCAGTGGTGTACCAAACAGTATAGGTGTCGTCTTTCAGCTGTACTGTAGCTTTTTTACAAGTGAATCCTGCTATCTTTTTAGTTTTATCGGAAGGCTTGCTGTCTGTAGCGATGATATAATCTTCTTCCGTATAGTAGGTCTTTTTATCCTCTCCGAAAGTGGAGAATACCTGCTGATATTTTTTGTTGGCGAGATCAATGTATTCTCCGTTATTGCCACGGAATCCCATTCTGCGGCCACCCTGTGCGGAGCTGTCGCGGGGAGGTCTTCTGTCGCCGCCAAAATTGGGGCGTTCCACGGTCAGTTTGCCATTGGTGGCATTGAAGGTGAAAGTAGACTTAAAAGTGATAATATCCGGGATGGGTGGGGCATCATCGCCGCCGCGCTGAAAGCTGCGCATGCGCTCCGGATCTGTTTTAGCAGTAACTTCATATTCGATGACGCCGGATTGCTGCGCCAGCAGTCGCTGGGTGAAAGGCAGCATGGAGGCTGTTATGCACAGGTAGCGGAAAAGACGATTCATAAGATTATATTTTTATACAAAAGTCTTTTTTCGCCCTGGTTTTTTGCGTTAAAAAGCATTATTTACTGTTATTTACTGTTAACGTGTTGTGCTATTAAAAAGCTAAAGCGTGTTTGATCTTAGAAATTTTTTGTCCGTTTTTGAAATTGATAAACTGGAGTAAGGAAGTTGATGACAGCTTGGAAGCTAATCTGGTAGCTAAACCGATGAATGATCTGGCGTAGTTCCGTCTAAGATTTAGATGGTCACACAGCTGTGCAAATACCGTTTCTACCATTTGCCGCTTCGATCTGTTTTTCTTCGGATATTTCCT
>NZ_DATLKJ010000246.1:0-57159 GCF_035538455.1 Chitinophaga sp. | reverse complement strand
CAGGATGTTGTATTCAATGAAATATTACCGGATCCGCCAACGGAGATACCGGAGTTTATTGAGTTGTATAATCGCAGTAGCAAGGCTATCAGCCTGCAGGAGTTGCGTGTATGTGCACGTCGGCAGGACGGAACGCTCGATACCAGGAGGATAATAAGCACTGACGGGCGTTTGCTGATGCCGGGACATATGGTGGCGTTGACAATAGATGCAGAACTACTGTGTAGCTATTATAATTGCCGGGAAAGGGAAAATATCCAGGTAACAGGCCGGCTTCCGTCAATGCCCGGAAACGCAGGACGGTTGGTTCTTTTAAGGTACGATAGCGTAATCATCGATGAACTCCCTTACTCAGCAGCTATGCATCATACGTTGGTGAGCGAATCGAAAGGCGTATCTCTGGAGCGTTTGGAGGTTAACCGGTTGGCGGACGTGCCAGGTAACTGGACCTCTGCAGGTAATGGTGGTGCAACCCCAGGGTACCGTAATTCCCAGCAATGGCCGGTAGCTGTAAATGATCAACATATCCGCCTTGAGCCTGACATCTTTTCTCCCGATAACGACGGGATAGATGACCGGGCCATACTGGCTCTCGAAATGCCCGGCCCCGGCTGGGTTGCTAATGTTACTGTTTTTGATGCCAATGGCCGGCCGGTACGTTCCCTGGCCAGGAACTTGTTGTTAGGAAATAAGGAGACGCTATATTGGGATGGCTTAGGAGAAAAAACCTTAGTTTTGCCGCCGGGCATTTATATTTTTTTTGTTGAGATATATAGCACAGATGGACAGGTAATAAGACGTAAGAAGACAATAGCGATGGCACGAAAGTTGAAATAAAGGTGCCCCTTAAAGCTGGCATTTTTGTGCGCGAAAATTTGTCGGCCTACATCTATTATAATTATTTATATTTGCGCTTCCTAAAAATTTGAACATGCAGTACAGAGAAATTGTTGCAGTAACCGGATTGGGCGGTTTGTTTCAGTTAGTAGCCAGCAAACAAGATGGCGCCATTGTCAGGTCACTGGAAGATAAAAGCACAAGATTTGTGTCTTCCCGCGTGCATAATTTTACTCCACTGGAAAGTATTGAAGTATTCACTACCGGCGAAAATGTAAACCTGGCCGAAGTTTTTAAGGCTATGGATGAAAAAGCAACAGCTTTTCCAATAATTGACGGTAAAGCAGATAACAATGCCATCAAATCTTATTTCAAAGGCGTATTCCCTGAATTTGATGAGGAAAGGGTATATGTTAGCGATATGAAGAAAATGGTGAAATGGTTTGGTATTCTGAAGGCGAATGATCTGCTGAAATTTGAGGAAATACTGGCTGAAGGTGAAGAAGCAGAGGCCGAAGAAGTTGCTGTTGAAGAGGTGAACGAAGCTCCTGCAAAAAAACAGAAAACAGAACCTGCTACCGCTGAAGAAGCAACTGAAGAAAAACCTAAAAAACCGCGCGCTAAGAAAGCCGCTACCAAAGAAGAGGGCGAAGAGGAAAAAGCTCCTAAGAAAGCAAAAGCTAAAAAGGAAGAAACTCCTGCTGTTGAAGGTGAGGAGCCTAAGAAAGCTGCTAAGCCACGCAAGAAGAAAACAGAAGAATAATTTCCGGTCGTTGTACCACAAGATAATCCAGGCTACTATGTCGTATGTTTTAATGCGGATAGTAGCCTGGAATTTTTTATTTTAGTAAAATGAATAATTTAAACGCAGATATACAGAAACTTCCCCGTCACTTTTTACCGGAAACGTATACGGTGACTACCTGGGAAACTCTGCAGCCCTACTATGAAGCGCTGCAGCAACAGAGCATAGGTAATGTGGCTGAACTGGAGCAATGGCTCAGGGACATCAGCGAGTTGGAAGCTGTGGTAAGTGAAGACGCCTGCTGGAGGCAGATCCGTATGACATGTGATACCACCAGCAAAGAACTGGAAGAGGCCTTCACCTACTTCTGCATGGAAATACAACCCCGCCTGCAACCCTATGCGGATGCACTCAACAAAAAACTGCTGGAGAGCCCTTTCCTGAAGGATCTTGACCAGGAGCTTTATAAAACTTATCTCCGTAACGTACACAAGCAGGTTAAGCTCTTCCGCGAAGAGAATATTCCAATCCAGGCTGAGTTGAGCGTAATGGCTCAGCAATATGGCGTGATCGCCGGCAAAATGACGATCAATGTTAAGGGTCAGGACTATACGTTGCAACAGGCAGCCAAGTTTCTGGAAAACAGTGATCGTCAGCTGAGAGAAGAAGTCTTCACTAAGACAGCTGCACGCAGACTGCAGGACAAAGACGCACTGGATAAACTTTACAGCAATCTTATAGCAAAACGCTACCAGATAGCCAAGAATGCTGGCTTCGAAAACTACCGCGACTATAAATTCGAAGAGCTGGGCCGCTTTGATTATACGAAAGAAGACAGCTTCCATTTTCATGATGCCATCAAAGCGCATATTGTACCACTTGTACAGCAGATACTGGAGAAGCAAAAAAGTAAGCTCAAGCTGGAGGTGCTGAGGCCCTGGGATACTGAAGCAGAACCTGTTGGTACCGAGCCACTGGCACCATTCACTACAGGTGAAGATTTGATCAATAAAGCCATCACCACTTTCGATGAACTGGGACCTTTCTTTGGCAACTGCCTGCGTGTGATGAAAAAAATGGGCCGCCTCGACCTGGAAAGCCGTGTGGGTAAGGCTCCCGGTGGTTATAACTGTCCGCTGGCGGAAACCGGTGTACCGTTTATTTTCATGAACGCTGCTGGCCAGATGAAAGACCTCACTACTATGGTACATGAAGGTGGACATGCAGTACATTCCTTTCTGAGCCACAATCTTTCGCTCAGTGCATTCAAGGAGTATCCCATGGAAATAGCCGAAGTGGCCAGTATGAGCATGGAGCTTTTCACAATGGATCATTGGAATATCTTCTTCGACGATGAAGAGCAGCTGCGCCGTGCGCGTCTGCAACAACTGGAAAGGGCTATCGTGATCTTCCCATGGATTGCCACGATTGATAAATTCCAGCACTGGATATACGAAAATCCGCAGCATACAGTGGAAGAACGTACTGCAAAATGGGTAGAGATCCTTAATGAATTCTCACCATCTGTAGTGGATTGGAAGGGGCATGAAGATTATCGTGCTATCTTCTGGCAGAAGCAGCTACATCTCTTTGAAGTACCATTCTATTATATTGAGTATGGTATTGCACAGTTGGGTGCTATTGCTATGTGGAAGCAATACAGGGAAAACAAAAACCAGGCGCTGGATAATTATGTGAAAGCACTGGGCCTCGGTAATACAAAAACATTACCTGAACTGTACGCAGCAGCCGGAATAAAATTCGATTTCTCTCCTGCATATGTTAAGGAGCTGGCTGATTTTGTGAAGAACGAAATTGAGAAATTATAACAGGGTTATCTTACCCGTAAAAAAGGCCGCAGGATCTACACTGTGGCCTTTTGTTTTTATATATAGGTCTTATTTGCATGATTTACAGACGCCACTCACAATCACTTCTACATTATGCGCTGCATAACCTTTGGGCAGCTGTATCTGTGGAACATCTGTTTCATCAAGACAGATGGTATTACCACATTCCTCACATTTGAAATGCACATGATGATCGTGATGATCGTGCTCAGAACATTCAGATTTACACAGGGCATATCTTATACTGGTGTCGGTAGTAGGTATACTATGGATAATGCCTTTATCGAGGAACGTCTGAAGGGTACGGTATACGGTAACGCGGTCAAACGATTTGCCGGTGAGCTTTTCAAAGTCACTGTGTTCAAGCGCTCCGGAACTTTTCATAAACAGTTCCAGTATTTTGGTTCTGGTTTCTGTAACACTGAGCTTACTCTCTTTAAGTAAGTTGCCTATTCTTTCTGTTAAATGTTGTTTGGTGGTCATAACAAAAACTTTACTCTTCCATTAAACGGTCTATATCAACAATAAGTTTTTCTACATCCTGTTTCTTGGTGCCTTCATACAGGCCTCGTATCTGTCCTGTTTTATCTACCAGGGCAAACCACTGGGTATGTACAAAATCCTCATCCCCGGTATATGTACCATCGTCTACAAGATATCCCTGGCGGGCCAGCCTGTAAAGATCTTTCTTACTGCCGGTGAGGAACCACCAGTTTTTGGCGTCAGCGCCATGCTTTTCAGCGTAGGCTTTCAGTACCGGAACACTGTCATGCTCAGGATCTACGGTGTGTGACAAAATCAGGAAGTCCGGGTTATTCTTATATTTTGCATATACTTTTTCCATATTGGCATTCATCTTTGGACAAATACCTGTACAGGTGGTAAAAAAGTATTCCGCTACATAGATTTTATCTTTTACATCTTCTTTGGTTTTGATTTTACCTTCCTGGTCTGTGAAGGAAAAGCCGGGAACGGTATGTCCAGGTACGCCCAGAATAGGTAGTTTTTCCTTACCAAAGAAAGAGCCGCGCTCCCCTTTTATCACGTATCCTGCATATCCCAGGAAGCCAACGCTGAGCACTACGAAAAATGTAATTAGTATGATCGCTTTCTTAGACATAGGTGAAAATCCCCGCTGTTTTAGTCAAAATTTATTCGATTTACAAAGGTAGCACATAGTTTACATAAGCACATCATCATGACCTTTGCATGACTTTTTTCAGCAGACTATTAGCCATTTACAGGTTAAAAAATATGTGATCTGTTTCCTGATAATCACCCTCAGTCAAAATCAATTTTATTGTTCTACGAAATTACTGAAAATATATTTGCAACATTGTTGCAAATATTCATAGCTTTGTTAAGGAAAGAAACAATGAGTTATGGAGGAACGATTTTTCAGCAAGATGAATCTCGACGCTTTAGGTATAGGAGCTTCCCTGGTTTGCGCGGTACACTGCGCACTGCTTCCGATGGCATTGGCAATCATGCCGCTGCTGGGCATCAGTATAACGGATCATGCGGGTGTTGAATATGGATTATTGAGTTTTTCATTCCTGATAGGATGTGTGGCGCTGGGGCGCGGATATTACAGGTATCATCGCCGGCGATTACCGTTGCTGTTGTTTGCAACAGGCTTCATCTTATTGCTGGTTGGGCATTTCAGATCTATGGAATTATTATGGGAATACACCCTGATTTGTGTTGGCGCCGCAGCTATCGTGGCCGCGCACCTTATGAATCATCGTAAATGCAGGGACTGCAGGATACATAAACATTAACTTTTACTGACAATGAAAAAATTACCTGTTACCGTGCTGAGTGGTTTTCTCGGCGCAGGTAAAACTACACTCCTCAATTACGTGTTACACAATCGTGAGCGTCTTCGTGTAGCCGTTATTGTGAATGATATGAGCGAAGTGAATATTGATGCGCAGCTGGTGAAGAATGAAAATGTGTTGCACAAGACAGACGAGAAACTGGTGGAGATGAGCAATGGGTGTATTTGTTGCACATTGAGGGAAGACCTGCTGAAAGAAGTGGCTAAGCTGGCTATGGAAGAGCGGTTCGACTATCTGCTGATAGAATCTACCGGCATATCTGAACCAATTCCTGTAGCGCAGACATTCTGTTACCAGGACGAAGAGAATGGTATTGATCTCAGCGCTGTTAGCCGGCTGGACACTATGGTGACCGTGGTGGATGCATACAACTTCGTAAATGATTACGGAAGTATGGAACTGCTTGCAGACCGCCAGCTCACGGATGATGTTGCAGATCGCCGCACCATTGTGAACCTGCTTACAGATCAGGTGGAATTTGCCAATGTGATTGTGTTAAACAAATGTGATCTCGTTAGTTCTGAAAAATTAGGAATCCTTAAAAATGTCCTGCGTAAGTTGAACGCCAACGCAAAAATCATAGAGGCAGTTAACGGACAGGTGTCCCTAAACGAGATACTGAATACCGGGCTCTTTGATTTTGAGACGACCTCGCAGAGTGCTGGCTGGCAGGCGGAACTCGGACATGAGCATACCCCTGAAACAGTGGAGTATGGCATTTCTTCTTTTGTATATCGCAGTCGCCGGCCTTTTCATCCTGAACGCTTCTGGCATTATATCAATGAACAGTGGCCTAACAATGTTATTCGTAGCAAGGGGCTCTTCTGGCTGGCTTCAAGGCCTAATGTGGCGCTCAACTGGAGCCAGGCAGGTGGCTCGTTGCGGGCAGAAAAAGCCGGGTACTGGTGGTGTGCCATTCCGCGTGAACAATGGCAGATGGATGAAGAAACCCTGCAATTGGTAACGGACCGCTGGGATGATCGCTTTGCAGACAGATACAATGAACTGGTCATTATCGGGCAGGATCTGGATATGCATGCTATCATTTACGAAATGGACCGTTGCCAGTGCACTGACAAGGAGCTAGAACTGGCCAGGAGTAGCAAGGTGTTTAAAGATCCATTCCCTGATATTTAGGTTAGTCTAAAAAATAATTAAGACAAGTATAAATTTGAGATGTAGATTTGTTGAAAATAATTTTTAGTAATAAACGGATCGGAGAGTGTAAAATTTGTTACTATCCGAAGACCTCCCCGATCCTTCATTATCAGCGTATTAAAGAAATGATGAAACATTTACCTACACTTTTATTAGCTGTTATACTTGCATTATCAGCACGGGCGCAACAAGGAATTATTAAAGGAAAAGTTTCTGCCTCTGGCAAGCCCATACAATTTGCCAATGTTGCTGTACCTGCCCTGAAAACCGGTGCTGTTGCCGATCAGCAGGGAAATTTCGTGATCAGTCATGTAAGGCCTGGCAACTGGGAGATAAAGGTATCCATGGTTGGATATCAGCCGATATCGCTCAAACGTACCGTATCCGCGGGGCAAACCATTTCACTGGACATATCCCTCGAAGAAGATCTTTCGAAGCTGAATGAAGTAGTCGTAACCGGCGTATCCCGTGCTACTGCTGTACGCAAGAACCCCATTCCTATTGCTGTTATCAGTAAGCGGGAAATGAATATGAATGTCAACAACAACATCATTGATGCGATTGTAAAAGGTATTCCAGGGGTAAGTGCTGTTACGACAGGGCCTAATATCTCCAAACCATTTATCCGCGGACTTGGCTACAACAGGGTATTGACGCTTTTCGACGGCGTGCGCCAGGAAGGTCAACAGTGGGGGGATGAGCATGGCATTGAGATAGACCAGTATGGCATTGCCAGGGCTGAAGTGATAAAAGGGCCAGCCAGTCTGACTTATGGTTCAGATGCACTAGCTGGGGTTATCAACATGATCCCTGATATTCCGGAGCTGGAAGGTGGAAAACTGAAAGGCAGTTTTCTTACAGACTATCACAGCAATAATGGTATGATCGGCTCTTCCCTGGGTCTGGCCTATAACAGGAATGACTGGAAGTATGTACTGCGTGGTACCCTGAAAGCTGCACACAACTATCGTAATAAAGTTGATGGCTATGTTTATGGTACTGCCTACAGGGAGTATAATCTTACAGCATTGGCCAGGGTGGATAAAGCATGGGGCCATTCGCAATGGGGGGCTACACTGTATGACAACACCCAGGAAATCCCTGATGGCAGCCGCGATTCACTAACCCGTAAGTTCACGCGTCAGATCAACGAAACAGACAGCATAAAGAACCGGCCTATTGTGCCCGACAATGAGTTACGGACTTATAACATCAATCCGTTGCATCAGCGTATACAACATTACCGTTTGTATAACCATACCAAATGGCTGCTGGGCAAGGGTGACATTACCACTACTATTGGTATCCAGCGGAGCGTGCGCCGCGAGTATAATCATCCTGAAATGCCAGCCCAGCCGGGGTTGTATGTGGTGTTGAATACACTAAATTATGACGTACGTTATAATCTCCCGACTCTTAATGGCCTGGAGACCACCATTGGAGTAAATGGCATGTACCAGAACAATAAGAGCAAGAAAGCCACTGATTTTCCTATCCCGGATTATCATCTTCTTGACATAGGAGGATTTCTGTTCGCCAAAAAATCTTTCGGAAAACTGGATATATCGGGTGGTATCCGTTATGACAGCAGACATATCCACTGGAATGATTTTTATGTAGGACAGAATAAAGAGAATGGCTTTGAAAAGAAAGTGAACCTGCCCGATACGGTTGGCGCCCGTCTTCAGTTTCCAGTGTTCAGGCACAATTACACCGGTATTTCCGGGAGTCTTGGATTTACTTATAATCTGAGCGAGCGTGTGTTGGTGAAGGCTAACATCGCACGTGGATACCGTGCACCGAATATTACAGAGATCGGCTCCAACGGCCTCGATCCCGGCGCACATATCGTATACCTCGGCAACCGTGGCTTTAAGCCGGAGTTCAGTCTCCAGGAAGATATTGGTTTCCTGGCCTATCTGAAAGATCTGGATATCAGTGTAGAGCTATTCAACAACAACATAGAAAACTATATCTATCAGGCACGGTTATACGATGACAATGGCGATCCTGTAGTAATTGTTCCGGGAAATGCGACTTACCGTTACCAGCAATCGATGGCCCGTCTTTATGGTGCTGAAGTGAGCGTCAACCTACATCCGCGTATTGTACCCTGGCTTGCACTGAATAACAGTGTTGCCTATACGGAAGGACTGAATAGGAACAATGAGCTGATCAGTAAATATGGTAAAGCGGCGAAGTATCTGCCTTTTATACCGCCTATGCATATACGCTCTGAGCTAAAGGCAACGGCCCAACGTAATTTTGGTGCGTTCTCAAAAGTATACGGCCGCCTGGAAGTGGATCATTTTGCAGGACAGTCACACTTCTACGGCGTTGATGATACGGAAACTTATACAGCTGGTTATACCTTATTTAATATAGGTGCAGGCGCGGGTATTGTCAACAGAAAAGGACGAACAGTGTGTGAGCTGTTCCTGCAGTTGGACAATGTGTTTGATGTGGCTTATCAGGCTAATATGAACCGACTGAAATATTTTGAATATTACAGTGCATCGCCTAATGGAAGATTGGGGATATACAATATGGGAAGAAATTTCAGCGCCAAGGTGGTGGTGCCGTTCTGAAGTTATTTGTGTAGGCTGAGGCCCAGCTTGATACCTAACTGCAGGCTGGGCAATACACTTACAAGCCTGCCGTCGTTGCTTTTTACGCCTGATTCGCTGTTGGTATAGGTATTATAATTATATATTTTACTGCGGACGCCAATACCAATGTAGGGATCAAATACGACTTTATCTTTTCTGAATTGCCTGCCGAGCAATACCTGCAATCCGAATACATCTTTGAAGCCGGAGTTCGTATAGGTACTCCCGTTAATATCCACATCTTCGTTTGGATAGAAAACCTTTTTGTAGAAGACGATTGGTTCGAAGTAGGTGCCTGCAGCCCTGGAGGGCAGGGCATCCCTGGAAATAAGGTACCAGCGTAAGCCTGCGCGGAAACCAAGTCCCCGGCCGTCTACAAACTGGCTGGTGCTGATATCAGGTTTTTTCTGTCCGATATCAATTTTCTTGGCCAGCACATAATCCGGATAGTCTGTATAAATACCACTTACGCCAACTTCTATGCTTAGTTTGTCTGATACTTCCTGTTCCAGGTAAATATCCAGTTCGTTAATCAGTGTTGTAGGATTCACCTTGAGGTAGGTGTTCCTGTGTACGGATTTCCCGGTTTCCTGTGCATAGGAAAATATCGTCAGAAAACTGAAAAACCCTGTGAGTAGCAGCGTCGTTTTCATACAGTTGTAAGGGAGGATTTTAGGAGAAGCCTTCAGCCTGTAAAACAAAGTTAACACTTAAAGCGCAAGGCAGATGTTAAATGCTATTTTGACAATAATCGTTCCACAATTACCGGAAACCATTGATGTTCCAGCGCCTGTACCTTGTGTGCTACGGTTTCCGGTGTATCATCTTTGGTGATGATGCAGCGTTCCTGCAGAATAGTTTCACCATCATCATATTTTTCATTCACATAGTGGATGGTGATACCACTTTCTGTTTCTCCGGCGGCAATTACCGCTTCATGTACAAAGTGGCCGTACATTCCTTTGCCTCCGAATTTCGGTAGTAATGCAGGATGTATGTTGATGATACGACCAGGAAATGCCTTGACGAGGTTCCCGGGAATTTTCCAAAGGAATCCTGCCAGCACAACAAGGTTGGTTTGGTATTGCTGCAGGAGCGCAATGTAAGTATCTGAATGGAGGAACTTGTCTTTCTCTATTAATACTGCGGGTATACCTTCCCGTTGGGCAATATCTAAAACACCAGCGCCTGGTTTGTTGCAGAGGATCACTGCTACACGTCCCTTGTCTGAATTTCTGAAATGATCTATGATCTTCTGGGCATTGCTGCCGGCTCCTGATGCGAATATGGCGATATTTTTCAAAGCTCTTCTCCGTTTTTAGTGGCGCAAAAATAGAGAATTACAATTTTATTTCAGGTACTCACCACATCCGTGATACAACTTATCTTTTATTTTCAGCTCTACGGTGTTGGGAAACATAACTCCGCTCATGTCGTCCGCGCATGCCTTATTACGGATGCTGATGGTGATTTCCGGCGTGGTATATATCTTCAGACTGTCGGAATTGGGATTAGGAGCAGGTAGATTGGCCTGCAAGCTGTCGCCGTTCATGGAGTGGAAGAGAATTTTCTTCTTATCCAGATCGAGGGTCCAGCCGGGTTCATTACCGTTTGCGGTGAATACGACGCCGGTTTTTACTTTTCCTGCGTGTATGCTTCGGCGGTCGCCGCCTTCCACGGGTTTTAGCACATAATTGCTGGCGAGGGCGCCTTCAATGCGTTTGCCCTGGCGGTCGAGAAGCAGGAGTTTTCCGTCTGAGGCAAGGAAGGAGCTGCTGTCTGTTTTTTTCTGGATGAGCACAACGGAGTCATTGAGTTGTTTCCAGGTACCGCTTTCCACTTCAGCAACATTTTCTCCCCTGCCCTGGTAGGCAACCAGTTCACTAAAGGTATGATCATCGAACAGGCTTATCTGGTAGTCCATGCCGGGGCAATCGGCACAGGGCAGTGTGCCCTGGTAAGTACCGGTGATGGGGACTGCGGTGGTGTGGTTAGCAGCGGGTACGCCGGAGCTATCGGTATTGGAGGGAGTTCCGCTGTTATTACAGGCGGCTAGTATTGCTATGATGCCAGACAGATATAATAGTTTTCTCATGGAATGTTTTTTATGAGTGAATGAACATTCTCGTTCTGAATCGGTTATTATGGTAAAAATAGTATACTCACAGGAATTAATGACCCGAGCGAGTGTTAATATTATTATATAAGAGGAGTTAGGATATAGGGACCCGTTATCAAAACTTTTATCTGCATATATTATTCTTATATCCCCCGGAAACCACACACCATATTTATATGCAGAGGGGCTACTACAAAGGGATTCAACTTTCAATCAAAATAATAAGTTTTGAAAGATTATAAGTCTGATGCTCTGTAATTGGCTACCATCAAAGACTTCAGCTTGAATAACGCAAAAAAGGCAGATGAAAAAGGGCATGATATACGTCAAATAATTTTTTATTTGTTGGTAAATTGTCAACATTGTGTCTTATTTTTGCTGGCACTTTTAAGAAACTTTAGGTCAAATCTAAACTATATAGGCTGTGTATCGTCGTGTTTCCATTCTTTTGCGCAAGCATTTTGTGAGTGTGCTTATTCTATGCGCTAGTATAGTCATTCCGTTCTCCTCTGTAAAGGCGGCGGATCCTGCTAAGGGTAAGGCAACATTCCAACAGAATTGCGCTTCATGCCATAATGTCCACAAGAAGCTGACAGGTCCTGCACTGAAAGGCGTAGAAGACCGCTGGCCCGACAAGAAACTGTTGCACCAGTGGATTCACAACTCTGCCGCTGTTCTGGCGTCCGGAGATAAGTACGCTAATGACCTCTTTAATGAGTACAACAAAACTGCGATGACGGCATTCCCTGCATTAAGTGATGCAGAGATTGACGACATCCTGGCTTACATTAAAGTGGAAGGGGCAAAAGAACCTGGTGTTAAACCTGCTGCCGGCGGCCAGGCCGAAGGCACTCAGGAAAAAGGCAGCGACAACAGTCTTCTGTTTGGTATTATTACCCTGGTACTGGCAGTGGTAGCCCTGATCCTCATGCAGATCAACAGCAACCTGAACAAGCTGGCCAGCGATAAAGACGGCGTTCCTACCCCGGAACCGATTCCTTTCTACAAAAACAAAACCTACATAGCGCTGGGTATCCTGGTGTTATTCATGGTAGGTGGTTACTTCACTATCAATGGCGCAATTGGCCTGGGTCGTCAGAAAGACTACATGCCTGAACAGCCTATCTTCTACAGCCATAAAGTACACGCCGGTATCAACCAGATCAACTGTCTGTATTGCCACGCAGGTGCAGAGAAGAGCAAGCACGCCATGATTCCTTCTGAGAATATCTGTATGAACTGTCACAAGGCCATTAAGGAATACGCTGGTCCTGAGCTGTTCACCGCAGAAGGTAAGAAAGTGAATGGTACTGCTGAAATAGCTAAATTATACGATTACGTAGGATGGGACCCTGAAGCTGGTAAGTATACCAAGCCTGGTCGTCCTATTGAATGGACTAAGATCCACAACCTGCCTGACCACGTTTATTTCAACCACTCTCAGCACGTAGTAGCCGGCAAACAACAATGCCAGACCTGCCACGGCGCAATCACCGAAATGGACGAAGTACATCAGTTCGCAGACTTGTCAATGGGCTGGTGTATCAACTGTCACCGTACTACCAAAGTGCAGTTCGCTGACAACAACTATTACAGCATTTTCGAAAAGCTTCATCAGGATATTAAAGATAAGAAGATCGATAGCGTAACAGTTGAAATGGTAGGTGGTACAGAATGTCAAAAATGTCACTACTAGGAAGGATTTAGCAGTTCCGGGCGCTTGGGTTCTAATAATAGGAGGATCAGGAAACCCGGAAATGTTTCAGAAGATATCAAAATTTATAAAACGTAACTCGTTAATATAACATGGAGCAAAAAAAGTATTGGAAAGGCTTGGAGGAGTTGCACAATACCGCTGCGCATCAGGAGATTGTGAAGGACGAATTCAGAGAAGAATTGCCGTTTGAGAGTGAAGGCCTGCTGAATGCAACTACCCCCCGCAGGGACTTTCTGAAATACCTGGGGTTCACCACAGCAGCTGCTACCATTGCTGCCAGCTGTGAAACACCTGTACACAAGGCTATTCCTTATGTGAACAAGCCTGAAGAGATTACACCAGGTGTAGCCAATTATTATGCTTCTACCTTTATAACTGATGGCGAATACCTGCCTATCGTTGTAAAAACCCGCGAAGGTCGTCCCATCAAAATAGAAGGTAACACTTTATCCTCAATCACTAAAGGTGCTACCACAGCTAAAGTACAGGGTGCTGTACTGAGCCTGTACGATGTGGCCCGTCTCCGTTACCCTTCTATCGGTGGTACGGAAACTACCTGGGCTGAACTGGATAAACAAGTAACTGCAGCACTGGCCGGTTTAGGCGGTGCTCCTGTTGTTTTATTAAGTTCCTCTATCCTCAGCCCCACTACTAAAAAAGTGATAGCTGAGTTCCAGAGTAAATATGCCAACTTCCGTCATATAGTATACGATGCTGTTTCATACTCCGGTATGCTGCTGGCTAACGAAGCTGCTTATGGCAAAAAAGTTATCCCTTCTTACCACTTCGAGAACGCCAAAACTATCGTAAGCCTTGGCGCCGATTTCCTGGGAACATGGCTTAACCCTGCAGAATACACTAAACAGTTTGCTCAAACCCGTAAGATCGATGCGAAGAAACCGGAAATGTCCAAGCTCTTCACATTCGAAAGCAACATGAGTCTTACCGGCGCCAACGCAGACGAAAGATATACTCACAAACCTTCTGAAAGCGGTGCTGTTGCACTCGCACTGCTGGCTGCTGTAGGCGGAAGCGTAACAGCTCCAAAACTGGACGCCAAAGTTGAAGCTGGTATCCAGAAGGCAGCGAAAGAACTGAAAGCCAACGCCGGCAAAGCGCTGGTTGTTAGCGGTTCTAACGATGTGAATGTACAACTGATCGTAAACGCTATTAACAATACCATTGGCGCAAACGGTACCACTATCGACTGGGCAGCTCCTTCCAACTACCGTCAGGGTGTGGACAGCGACATGACCAAGCTGATAAGCGACATGAACGCCGGCACTATCGGTGCAGTACTGGTTTATGGCGCTAACCCTGCCTACGATTACTTCGAAGCGCAGAAATTTACGGACGGTCTGAAGAAAGTGAAACTGACAGTTTCCTTCAACGACAGACAAGACGAAACTACAGAGTTATGTAAATATGTTGCTCCTGATCATCACTTCCTCGAAAGCTGGAATGATGCTGAAGGAAGGCCTGGTTATACCAGCTTTGCACAGCCTACCATCGCTCCTCTTTTCAAAACCCGCGCAATACAGGATACCCTGCTCACATGGGCTGGTAACACCACTGCATGGGCTGACTACCTGAAGAACGAATGGGTAAGCAAGCTGGGCGGTGTTGAAGCATGGGATAAAGCACTGCAGGACGGTGTTGTAGAACCTGCTACTGCTCCCGCACTGTCTGGCGCTACTTTCTCCGGCGATATCGCTGGTGCAGCTGCAAAAATCAGCAGCGCGAAGAAAGGCGGCAAATATGAACTGGTACTCTACGAAAAAGTAGCTATCGGTAATGGTAGACTGGCAAACAACCCCTGGTTACAGGAAATGCCTGATCCGATCACCCGCGCAACATGGGATAACTACGCTTGTGTTTCTAACACACTGGCTAAGACATTCTCTACTCAGCTCGGCGATGACTACGAAATCAACATTGAGAAGAAAGTACTGAAAATAAAAGCCAACGGTAAAGAAGTTACGCTGCCGCTCCTGATTGTTCCAGGTCTGCATCCTGACGTAATTGCCATCGCCGTGGGTTATGGTCGCAGCAACAACTCCGGTAAAGCTGCCGGTCAGATAGGTAAGAATGCTTATCCATTTGTAAGCTTCAATGGCCAGACCTTTGACTACTTCGCAGTTGACGCAACTGTGGAAGCAACCGGCGAGAAATTCCCAGTTGCACTTACACAGACACACAATAGCTACGAAGGCCGTCCTATCATTAAAGAAACTACCCTCGAAGAGTTCATCAAGAACCCGAAAGAGGTGAACGAAGACAGAGAAGAACTGAAGAAGTTCGGTGCTGACTTCCGTAAAGATGCAACGCTCTACCCTAATTATAGCTATCCTGGTATCAAATGGGGCATGTCCATCGACCTGAACACCTGCTTCGGTTGTGGTGCATGTACTATTGCTTGTCAGGCAGAAAACAACGTTTCTGTAGTAGGTAAAGAGGAAGTTGGTAAGGCACACGAAATGCACTGGATCCGTATCGACCGTTACTTCAGCGGCGACGAAAACAATCCGGAAGTAGTGTTTCAGCCGATGATCTGCCAGCATTGCGATAACGCTCCTTGCGAGAACGTTTGCCCGGTAGGCGCTACCAACCATAGCTCTGAAGGTATCAACCAGATGGCTTACAACCGTTGCATCGGTACCCGTTACTGCGCTAACAACTGTCCGTACAAAGTACGTCGCCTCAACTGGAGAGACTGGAACGGTGCAGACAGCTTCGAAAATAACCTGTATGATGTAGCAGATATGAACGACAACCTCACCCGCATGGTGTTGAACCCCGATGTGGTGGTTCGTAGCCGTGGTGTGATGGAGAAATGTTCCTTCTGCGTACAGCGTCTGCAGGAAGCTAAACTGGACGCGAAGAAAGCTGGTCACCCGCTGAAAGACGGAGCCGCTAAAACTGCCTGCCAGCAAGCATGCGCCGCTGATGCTATCATCTTCGGTAACGTCAACGACAAGAACAGCGAAATCTATAAGATCCGTAATGAGGAACAGACAGAGAGGCTGTACTATGTGCTGGAAGAAACCCACACATTACCTTCTGTTAGTTACCTGGCCAAGATCAGGAATAAAGATGCCGCGCCTAAAGCAGAGAAAGAAACTGCACACAAGGAAGAAGCGCATCATGCATAAGAACTTTTAACAGATTATCGTTAGAAGTAAAAGAAAGTAAGAAGTTACAGAATCTGAGATCATAACAAAAGACAAAGGCTAGTAGCTAGAAGCTAGCAGCTAAAAGCTTATAGAATATGCATTTAAAATACGAATCCACACTGAGAGAACCTTTAGTTGACGGGGTTAAGGATTATCACCAGGTAACGGAAGATATCATTAGTCCCATTGAAGGGAAGCCTGGAAAATTGTGGTATGTAGGCTTTTTCATATCCCTGACACTGTTGGGCTTCGGCGCATTTTCAGTGTTCTGGCAGATTTATTTCGGTGTCGGTGTTTGGAATCTGAATAAGACTATCGGTTGGGGTTGGGATATCACCAACTTCGTATGGTGGGTAGGTATCGGTCACGCTGGTACGCTGATCTCCGCCATCCTCCTGCTGTTCCGCCAGGGTTGGCGTACAGGGGTGAACCGTGCGGCAGAAGCGATGACCATCTTCGCGGTAATGTGCGCCGGCCAGTTCCCGATTATTCACATGGGTCGCGTATGGATGGCCTTCTTCATCCTGCCTTACCCTAACACCCGCGGTCCGGTATGGGTTAACTTTAACTCTCCGCTCCTCTGGGACGTATTTGCGATCTCTACTTACTTTACCGTTTCACTGTTGTTCTGGTACTCCGGTCTGATTCCGGATTTTGCAACCATCCGCGACAGAGCTAAAACCAAACTGCGTAAACTGCTGTATGGTGTTGCTTCCTTCGGCTGGACAGGTTCTACCAAACACTGGCAACGTCATGAAGCATTGTCACTGGTACTGGCAGGTTTGTCCACTCCGCTGGTACTCTCCGTACACACCATCGTATCTTTTGACTTTGCTACTTCTGTAATTCCTGGTTGGCATACTACCATCTTCCCTCCTTACTTCGTGGCGGGTGCGATCTTCTCCGGATTTGCGATGGTACAAACACTGCTGATTATCACACGTAAAATCTTACACCTCGAAGAATATATTACCCTGGGGCACATGGAAGCCATGAACAAGGTAATTGTACTCACAGGTTCTGTAGTAGGTTGCGCTTATCTGACTGAATTATTCATGGCATGGTACGGTGCTAACCCTTATGAGTTCGATACGTTCTTCAAATACCGCGCCGCCGGTCCGCTGGGATGGTCTTACTGGATCATGATGACATGCAACGTGATCAGCCCGCAGGTGTTCTGGTTCCGCAAAATGAGAAGAAGCGTAGCCGTAACATTCTTCATGTCTATCATCGTGAACATTGGTATGTGGTTTGAGCGTTTCGTGATCATCTGTACTTCACTGTATCGCGACTACCTGCCTTCCAGCTGGTCTTACTATCGTCCGTCCTGGCCTGAAGTAGGTTTCTACCTGGGTACATTCGGTCTGTTCTTCACCTGCTATTTCCTGTTTGCGAAATACTTCCCGGTAATTGCGGTAGCTGAAATCAAGTCTATCCTCAAAACATCCGGCGAAAACTTCAAAGAAAAAATGGAAGTATACGAAGAGGAAAGCGCTGAGAAATTTGCTCACGACGTTGCACACGCACACTAAAAGACGATTGACAGAATTAATTATTTGGACTTTGAATTTTTAAATATATGGCTGTTAAAAATTTTGTTGTAGGGTTGTTTGATGATGAGGCGGTGTTGTTTCCAGCGGTGAAGAAAGTACGTACCGCAGGCTACAAATTACACGATGTGTACACTCCTTTTCCGGTTCATGGCCTTGACCACGCGATGGGCCTGAGAGAAACCAGCCTGCACACAGCCGGTTTTATATACGGTATCACCGGTACTACCACGGCTTTAACTTTCATGAGCTGGGTATTCAATGTTGACTGGCCGCTGAATATTGGAGGTAAACCGCATTTCCCGCTACCTGCATTCATTCCAATTACGTTTGAGCTGACTGTACTGTTTGCAGCAGTAGGTATGGTGATGACTTTTTGCTACCTGTGCCAGATCATGCCAGGTGTGAAAAAGCACATTTTCCACCCAAGACAGACAGACGACAAGTTTGTAATGGTAATCGAGCTGACAGAAAAAACCAATGCAGAAGAAGTGAAAAACTTCCTCACAGCTGCTGGCGCTCACGATGTGAACGAACAGAAAGCTGAAGCAGGATGGTGGTTCGGTAGATTTGACAAGAACGACGAACCTTATCTGCGTAAAATTCAAACTGCAAACGCTTAATTACAATAACAGCTAAACAATACAGTTGCGACATTAGGATTTGAGCAAGCAAGAACTAATGAAAGCTAGATAAATAATTTCTGATGAAAAGGACTTCCAACATATTGATTGTAGCCGCATTGGCAACTGGAGCTTTCCTGGCAGCCTGTAACAAAGGAGAGCACAACAGAAAGCCCGGCAGGATTTATATGCCCGACATGTATGAATCCCGTGCGTATGAATTTTATAATGCTCGTTTGTCAGGCTTAAAGCCAGTGGAAGGAACAGTAAAAAGAGGTGAAGTTTTGCCATACCATCTGAAAGAGTCAGATACGGCGCTGGCTAATACGATCAAAAATCCGCTGACGATCACTCCCGCTGATCTGAAAGAGGGAGAACGTTTATTCAATATCTACTGCGGTATCTGTCATGGTACTGCGCTGGATGGTAACGGACCGCTGTATAAAGGTGGCGATGGCCCCTACCCTGCAGCTCCTGCCAACCTGGTTGCCGGCGCTAAAGCTGGTTATACAGAAGGCCGTCTGTTCCATGTAATGACCTATGGTTACAATATGATGGGTAGTTACGCCAGCCAGCTCGATAGAGAACAGCGCTGGAAAGTGGCCGCTTATATCAGAAGCAAACAGCCAGGCGCAGCCGCTGCACAGCCTCAGGCCGAAGCAGCTCCTGCGACGGATAGCACATCAGCGAAATAAGAGAGATAAAACGAATTTCAAACAAGTATTTTAATATACAGTAATGAAAGACCAATTTGTAGTACCGGCAAGATTAAAAAGGACCAGCTTCGTGTTAATGGGCGTGGGCTTGCTGACTTTATTGATCGGATTAATTGCGTTTCAGGGTGAGAACGCGACACGGTTTTGGGCCGGTCTGTTGCAGAACAGCAGCTTCTTTTTGCTGATTACATTGGCCAGCACCTTCTTTATAGCGGCCACTACGCTGGCGCATGGAGGTTGGCAGATTGCCTTCCGTCGTGTTCCGGAAGCTATCTCCATGGCAGTTCCTACATTGGCAGCTATATTGTTTGTAGTTGTTATGATTCTTGTATTCGGTGGAAAAGAACATATCTACCATTGGGTAAATACACACCACGTTGCAGAAGACAAAATTCTGACCTGGAAATCGGCTTTCCTCAACAAAGGTTTCTTTACCACTGCCACTATTATCACACTTGCACTGTGGGTATTCTTTACCCTCAGACTGCGCAAGATGTCTATCGAGGAAGATGGCTGGGATCTGCGTCCTGAAACAGGCCGTAAACTGATCTGGAGAAACACCGTTTGGTGCGGTGGATTCCTGGTTGTATTTACTCTCAGCGTTGGTTCTACTACTCCTTGGTTATGGCTCATGAGCATCGATGCTCACTGGTTCTCCACTATGTACAGCTGGTACACTTTTGCCAGCAGCTGGGTATCCGGTTTGTCGCTGATCGCTCTGTTTGTAGTATACCTGAAGAAACATGGTTATCTGACTTATGTTACTGAAGAGCACCTGCATGACCTCGGTAAATTTATGTTTGCGTTCAGCATCTTCTGGACTTACCTCTGGTTCTCCCAGTACATGCTTATCTGGTACGCTAACATGCCGGAAGAAACAGCATACTTCCAGCCACGCGTATGGGGCGAATGGAGACCAATCTTCTTCCTGAACCTCCTTATCAACTTTATCACTCCGCTCCTGTTCCTCATGAAAAGGGACACAAAACGTAACTATACAGCTGTAGTGTTTATGGCATTCGTGATTATCTTTGGTCACTGGCTGGACTTCTGGCAGATGGTTTACCCTGGTACAGTGAAACACCTGGTATTCCCCTGGTATGAACTGGGGCTCGGTCTTGGTTTCGTTGGGCTGATTATATTCCTGGTTTCCAACCAGCTCACAAAAGCTGCATTGGTTCCAAAGAATCATCCTTACCTGAAAGAAAGTATCGTTCACCACACCTGATATGGGTGATAACGGAGATTAAGCAATAGAAAAGCATTAGATAACTTAATTATTTCATATAGCAATGTCAGGATTTTTAGCAGTCTTAGTTATTGTTCTCATATTCATAGTCATCTTCCAGATTGCGAAGGCGAGCGAATATGTGTCCATATTGAAGGGAGAAAAGAAAGCGCGCCAGCAAAGTAACCGCATCAATGGTTTCCTGCTGATAGCATTCCTGGTGCTGGGTCTCATCGGCGTGTACTACTGTAACGAATTGCTGAAAGGCAAGATCCTGGGTGAATCTGCTTCAGTACAGGGTGAAGGGGTAGATACCCTCATCTATGTAACACTGGCGATCACCGGAGTCGTATTCGTTATTACACAGATACTCCTGTTCTGGTTCGCATTTAAATATCAGGAGAAAGAAGGCCGCAAAGCTTTCTATTTCCCTCACAACAACAAACTTGAGGTAATCTGGACTGTTATCCCAGCGATAGCACTGACCGTACTCGTTGCTTTCGGTTTGAAACACTGGTTCCAATTAACTTCAGACGCTCCTAAAGACGCAGCTGTAGTAGAAATTACCGGAAAACAATTTAACTGGCTCATCCGCTACCCAGGTAAAGATGGTCAGCTCGGCCGCCGCGATTTTAAACTGATCGACGAAGCTGCGAGCAATCCATTGGGTATGGACTGGAACGATGCCCTCAACAAAGATGACTTCATGGCTACTGAGGTTCACCTGGTAGTTGGCAAACCCGTAAAATTTGTAATCGGTTCCCGCGATGTAATTCACGACGTTGGTTTACCCCAGTTCCGTATGAAAATGGATGCGGTTCCTGGTATCCCTACTACCCTGTGGTTTACGCCTAAGTTCACCACTAAACAAATGAAGGAAAAAACCGGTAATCCGGACTTCACATACGAAATTTCCTGCGATCAGATGTGTGGTGTTGGCCACTACTCTATGAGAGGAGTAATCGTTGTAGAAACGCAGGAAGAATATGACGCCTGGGTTGCTAAACAACCATTACAGTATGCACTCGCTCATCCAGCTGCTGCTCCGGCTGCACCTGCCGGCGCTCCCAAAGCTGATAGCACGCAAAAAACTGTGGCTGCCAATATCAAGTAAGCCGTAATTTTGTGTAGAAGAAAAATTTGACGCAGTACAATTAAAAATATTAAAGACAAACTGACAAACGACGATACTTCCAGGGCGTTAGTTTATTAATAAATCGAACCGATTATGAGTAACGAAGCAACATTGCACAGTCAACAGGAGGTAATGCACGGCGCGCATGATCATCATGGTCATGAGCACCACCATGAAGACAGTTTCATTTCGAAGTATGTGTTCAGCATGGATCATAAAATGATTGCCAAACAGTTCCTGATCACTGGTATCGTTTGGGCTATCATTGGTGCTTTCTTTTCTGTACTGTTCCGTTTGCAACTGGGCTTTCCTGACGCTACTTTCCCTTGGCTGGAAAGCATTCTGGGTCACTGGGCAAAAGGTGGCCGTATAACTCCTGAGGCTTACTATGCATTGGTTACAATGCACGGAACCATTCTCGTATTCTTTGTATTAACTGCCGGTTTGAGCGGTACTTTCTCTAACCTGCTGATTCCTCTGCAGGTAGGTGCCCGCGATATGGCCTCTCCTTTCATGAACTGCCTTAGCTACTGGTTCTTCTTCCTGGCCAGCCTGGTAATGCTTGCTTCCCTGTTTGTACAGACAGGACCTGCTTCCGGTGGTTGGACGATGTATCCTCCGTTGAGTGCACTGGGAGATGCTTCCATCGGCTCTAAAATAGGTGTGGACCTGTGGCTTACCAGCATGGCGCTGTTTGTTGTTTCTCAGCTGCTCGGTGGTCTGAACTATATTTCCACTATCCTGAATATGCGTACCAAAGGTATGAGCATGACCAAGATGCCGTTGACTATATGGTCATTCTTCTTTACTGCTGTACTGGGCGTACTGTCCTTCCCTGTGCTGCTGTCTGGCTTCATCCTGTTGCTGATGGACCGTCATGCAGGCACCAGCTTCTACCTGTCTGATATCTTTATCGCCGGTAAGGCACTGTCTAATGAAGGCGGTAGCGCTATTCTCTATCAACACTTATTCTGGTTCTTAGGTCACCCTGAAGTATATATCATCATCCTCCCTGCAATGGGTATGGTTTCTGAAGTACTTGCGGTAAGTTCCCGCAAACCTATCTTTGGTTACCTCGCGATGATCGGTTCACTGTTCGCCATCTGTATCCTGGCCTTCCTGGTTTGGGCGCACCATATGTTCGTAACAGGTCTGAATCCGTTCCTGGGTGCATTCTTCGTACTCCTTACATTATTGATCGCGGTACCATCAGCCATCAAGGTGTTCAACTGGCTCACCACCATCTGGAAAGGTAATATCCGCTTCACACCGGCTTCCCTTTTCTCTATCGGTTTCGTGAGCACCTTCATTTCCGGTGGTCTTACTGGTATCTGGTTGGGTAACTCTTCTATCGATATTCACCTGCACGATACATACTTCGTAATTGCACACTTCCATATCGTAATGGGTGTGTCCGCGTTCTTCGGTATGTTCGCTGGTATCTATCACTGGTTCCCTAAAATGTACGGCCGCTTCATGAACAACACATTGGGTTACGTACACTTCTGGGTAACACTGGCAGGCGCTTACCTGATTTTCTGGCCAATGCACTACGAAGGTATGGCCGGTATGCCTAGAAGATATTTCGATTACGCCAACTGGACTTCCTTTAACCAGTTCAATGGCCTGAACCAGTTCATCAGCATTGTGGTAATTCTCGTATTTGCTACGCAGCTGCTGTTCGTGTTCAACTTCTTCTACAGCATTTTCAAAGGAAGGAAATTAACTGTGCAGAATCCATGGAATGCAACTTCCCTGGAATGGACGACTCCGATCCACGCTGGTCACGGTAACTGGCCTGGTGAGATTCCTGAAGTTCACCGCTGGGCTTACGATTACAGTAAAGACGGTCGTGAATTCATTCCACAGACTGAGCCTGTGGGTCCTAATGAGTCTGCACACTAAGATATAGCACAATATTCCGGCGGCAGCCATCCTTCAACACGATTGCAGCCTCCGGAGTTTTGTTCTGATGTGATGTTTGTAAATTTGTCCCGGATTAAAGACCCGGGATGTGGATAGAAAAAAAATGTTGCAAGAAAACTCCATAAAATTGTCGACATCGTTTGCAGTAGCGAGCAAGGTGAAGGATTACTCTCAACTGATGAAGTTTAATCTCACCTTCATGGTGGTATTTTCATGTGTGGTAGGGTATCTGCTGGTGCCGGGTGTGGAGTTTAGTCTTGTTAAGATTCTTTTACTTTTTGCCGGTGGGTTGCTGGTTTCCGGATCAGCCAATACCATCAACCAGATCTGGGAGCGGAATACAGATAAACTGATGGCGCGTACTGCGCCCCGCCCGCTGCCTTCCGGCCGTATGTCTGAAGGCGAGGCAATCGGAGTAGCCGTTATCACCGGACTGGCTGGTATATTTGTGATGGCCTACTGCTTCAACTGGCTCAGTGCAATCCTCAGTTTATTTTCACTGGTAATGTACGGCTTCGTATATACACCGTGGAAAAAGTGGAATTCACTGGCAGTACTGGTAGGTGCCATTCCTGGCGCATTGCCCCCGTTGATCGGCTGGGCTGCCGGCGCAGATAACCTGAGCGAAGGTGGTTGGTCTTTGTTTGCTATCCAGTTCCTCTGGCAGTTCCCACATTTCTGGGCTATTGCCTGGATCGGGCATAAAGATTACAGCAGGGCCGGCTTCAAACTGTTGCCAGCTAATGGCGAACCAAACAGGTACATTGCCTTGCAGGCCGCCATGTATACTTTACTGCTCATCCCCGCAGGAGTAGCGCCTTACCTGTTGAAAATAACAGGCAGTATGTCTGCAATAGTAGCTATTCTTGCAGGAGTATTCTTCCTGTACCGCGCTATTAACCTGTACAGAAAGAACGACGTTCCCGCAGCACGTAAGCTGATGTTCGGATCTTATATCTATCTGACCGTCATCCAGCTCTCACAACTGCTGGACAAAGCTTAATAAACCGAAACAGAAGGAGTGATGCATACAATGAGCATACAACGTAAAAAAATACATCCGCACAAATATTCCCTATGGATAGCAATGGGTAGCATTACCATGATGTTCATCGGGTTTACCAGTGCGTACGTTGTGAAGAGATCGCAGGCTAACTGGCTGGCATTTGAACTGCCGCATATTTTCTGGTTATCCACTGCTGTGATATTATTAAGTAGCCTGACCATACACCTGGCTTTAAAGAAATTTAAAGAAAGGAATATGCAGCGCTACAAACAGCTGATAACAGTAACAGCTGTACTTGGTGTGGCATTTGCCGCACTTCAGTGGGTAGGTTTTTCTCAGATGAGGGCCAACGGATTACCGCTCGACGGGCCGGTTTCCGCCTCATTTATTTACGTTATAGTAGGCGTACACATGTTGCACGTTCTGGGTGGTGTGGTTGCACTGCTCGTTATGTTTGGCAGGGCTTACAGAACCCGCGTACGTACCTACAGCCCAGTGCCCATCGAAGTGGCCGCTACTTACTGGCATTTCGTGGATGCATTGTGGATTTACCTGTTAATTTTTTTAAGTATCGCGAGATAAACTTTGTAAAATTTTATAAAACTAACAATGGATACAGCAGTTACAGCGAAGAAAAAATGGTGGGCCGGAGGATATTCTCCCTTTAATGTGAGCTATGGCAAGTTGATGATGTGGTACTTCCTGATCTCAGATGCGTTCACTTTCGGCGCATTGTTGATCTCTTATGGTACCATCCGGTTTTCCAGCACATCCTGGCCTGATCCGAATGACGTTTTCCGCTCTTTCCCTGGTATGGGACACGCCAACCTCCCGCTGGTATTCGTGAGCTTGATGACATTCATCCTCATCATGAGTTCTGTAACCATGGTACTGGCTGTACACGCCGGTCACATGAGAGATAAGAAAGCTGTGGCCAAATGGCTCGCCTGGACTATCGTTGGTGGTATCGCCTTCCTGAGCTGTCAGGCATGGGAATGGACACACCTGTATCATGAAGGCGCATGGTGGGGACGCAATCCTTTCGCTAACGTAGATGGTACGCTCGCATCTACCAACTTTACCAACTTCTTCTTCACCATCACAGGCTTCCACGGTCTGCACGTAACTTCAGGTGTGGTACTCAATATCATCATCCTGGCCAACGTACTGAAAGGAACTTACGAAGAAAGAGGTCACTATGAAATGGTGGAAAAAGTAGGTCTGTACTGGCACTTTGTAGACCTGGTTTGGGTATTCGTATTCACCTGCTTCTACCTGCTGTAAGCATCGGAGCTGCAATACAGATACAAGGTTTGTTATCAGTTATTTGGAATCTGAATTATTAGGAACTTATTAATTTAAACTAGCAATGGAGCATACACATACTGCAGCGGAACATGAAAGCACTCATGCTGCTTCTTCTACCAAAACTATCTGGAGAACATTCTGGATACTGCTGTGTATCACTATGGTGGAAATCGGACTGGCATTCTTACACCTGGAAACAGGCTTCCCCAGCAGAGTACTGTTGAACGCTGTATTCGTTGGCCTTACAGTAGTGAAAGCATTTTACATCGTAGCTGAATTCATGCACCTCGGTCATGAAATCAAAAACCTGATATACACTATCTTAATTCCTTTGCTCCTGTTCGTTTGGTTCATCATCGCTTTCCTGTACGAGGGTAACTCCTGGAAAAATATGATCAAAGATCTGAGCCCAGGCACTAAGATTGAAGCACCGAAAGCTCCTGTAAAAGAAGCTGAACACGGCGGCAAACACTACTAGTTTTTTTTGACTGTTAAATCTCAAGTACCATTTCTCGCAGGGCTATTTTAGGGGTTGCATTGGCAATATTGGTGCCTCTCACTGGTTATCTTATTGTGAACCATTACAGTAAGAACGTAATACCTATACCAGGGTATTTTATTCCGGAAAGAGTAGATACCATCGTGAAGAACGGAAAGACTACTTACGATACGGTTTTTCACAAGATCAGGGATTTTAAGCTCACCAATCAGCTGGGTCAGCAGGTAAGCCTTAAAGACATGGAAGGAAAAGTTCTCCTGGTGGACTTCTTCTTCACTTCCTGTCCCTCTATCTGCCCTACCCTTACCAAAAACCTGAGAAAAGTACAGAGTGCATACATAAAGAACGACTCTTTATTACAGATACTCTCCTTTTCAGTAGATCCGGTGAGAGATTCAGTGCAAAAACTCAGGAAGTACGGTTACGATTACCAGGTCAATCCTGATAACTGGTGGCTGCTTACCGGCGATAAAAAAGAAATCTACGACCTCGCCAGACATGAGTTCTTCGTAACAGTTACAGAAGGCGATGGAGGCCCGGATGATTTCGTACACACAGAGAAGTTAGTGTTGATTGATAAAGACCGGAACATCAGAGGGTATTACAACGGACTCGATTCCAACGCAGTGAGGCAATGCGCATCAGACATCGCCACACTGCACCTTGAAAAAGGCAGACATCGGCCCGGTTTTCTGCAATTCCTGAAGCGAATATTTTCCGGCAACTGATTGAAGAAAATATTTTGTGAAAGGTGAATAGAGAAAGGTAGTTCATCTTTCTTTATTCACCTTTCGCTTTTTTGTAGGTATATGGAACTGAAAAACAAAAACCTGAACACCCCCATTGCTATTGTGTCTGTAGCTATTCCAGTAGTGGTGGCATTGCTGTTCTTCCTTCCGAAACCAGAGATGCATCCCGGTTTCGACATAAAGATCCTTCCCCTTTTCCATGCTATTCTGAATTCAGCCACTGCTGTACTGCTGCTGGCTAGTCTGTATTTTATCAAGAATAAGCATGTGAAAGCGCATAAGATCACCAACCTGATTGCCGTGACCCTGTCGATAGTGTTTCTGGTGTCTTATGTAACTTATCATGCACTGGCGCCGGAAACACGCTTCGGAGACGTGGATCATAACGGGGTGCTCGATGCCGGTGAAAAAGCGCTGCTGGGTGGCGTCCGTTATGCATATTATTTCCTGTTGCTCACACACATTGTTCTGGCAGGTATTATTGTGCCGCTGGTATTGTTTACGCTGCTCCGCGGCTTCCAGAATGATATTCCCCGCCACCGTAAAATAGCCCGTATCACCTGGCCAATTTGGTTTTATGTGGCGGTTACCGGTGTGATCGTTTATATCATGATCTCCCCTTATTACCATTGATAATTTTGATCAGGGATTTTAAAGGGGATGGATTAATTTTGACAGATTAAGATAATTTCTTTGCTATGAAAAAGTGGAGTTTGTTATTACTTACAGGAGTCCTTACAATGATGGGTTCATCTCTCATGGCACAGTGTTCATTGTGCACGAAAACGGCTCAGCAACTAGGAGAAGGCCCAGCCAAAGGGTTAAACAATGGTATCCTGATGTTGGCGCTCACTCCCTTGTTAATTATCGGATTCCTTGCTTTCCGCTGGTGGAGAAGCAATCGCGAAGCCTGAAATAAATAGCTTTTAGCTTCCAGGAACTAGAAGCTAAAAGCTAAAAACTGTTTTCCCCCTTACGCTTCTTCCTCACTCAGTTCAAAATCGGTACAGTCTACCAGAAGATCTGCTTGCTTCATGGTAGTCTTAAACAGATTGCAGTAATGTCCTCCTTTTTTCTGGGAGTAGTGCGCACAGTTGAAGCACATGTGTTGCGTTGTGATAACTTCTTCCTGGTTGAGCTGATGGATAAGTTGCATCAACTGCTCAAGTAATGCACCCTGCTCTTTCGTTGGCTTGGCATCAACAGCTTCCTGTAAAGGAGTGGCAAAGTGTTCTACCTTTTTAGCAATTGCCCTTCCCTCTTTCAGTAAGTGGAGAGTATGGCTGCGGGTATCAGTAGTACTTGGCTTCCTTACAAGGTAACTTTTCTGTTCCAGCGACTTCACAGCATCACTGATAGTGGCTTTGGTCATATTAAAATATGACGCCAGAGAAGTAACCGTACGCTTTTCTTCTGGATAATGAAGCATAAAGGTAAGCACCTGTATCTGTATGGGACTTAACCCATACTGGGTGGCCTCTTGCCATAAAAGTACTCTAAAAGCCTCTGATAGGCGCTCCAATGCTACAACAACTTTGCTAGATGTGCTTTCTGCCTGTTGAGCGGGGCTGAATGCGGAAATTTTCCCCATATAATACGCTGTCCTTATAGTTAGCGGAGCAAGGTACAAATAAAACTATCTGTTTAAATAACATCTTAGTAATATCCTGAAAAAAATAATTTCAGAATGGCGCCTGCTGTGACGACGGGTATATCCATAGAAGTACACTGAGACTCACTGCTTTATACCAGGCCTGATGCATCTTTGAGACGTCTTCCGGCTTATGACCCGTATTGATGAGGTATTCCCTACCTATCTCACTGATTGGATAAATGAAGGTAAATATATATCGAAGGTAAGCAGCAGGAAATGCAGGCAGATCATTGAGAGGCTGATTCTTTGCCTGCAACTGGCTGATGATCTTTTGTTCAAATTCCCACCAGCGGCCACTTTCCGGGCGTTCACACAACCGGGTGATCCATTCCCTGAAATGGGGCCTTAACGACTGAATGTAATCAAGATCAGGGGAGCCGCTGCTTGTGAAATAATTGGCAAGGTAGTGATTAGCAGCAATGCCTTCATACCATCTGTTAAGTATGGCTTCGGCATGTGGTGCAAGGAGCTCGCCTGCCAAAGTAAGCATCTGTTCATCTTCCTGTGTAAACAACATCATCCTTTTTAGCTTTACTAACGTCTGAGCGTCTACCGATGAGCCTTTTGGGTCGGGTATTATAGATCCTTTTTGCACTGCATTATCCATACATACAGTTTATTTCGCCTCACAAAAAAGTTGTAGGTCTGATACAAATATAATGAGGCTTCCTAACTAAAAAAAGTATTCCTGTTTATTTATCGAATGGTTAACAAAGTGTTATGATCAGATATATACATAGAGAATCAAAATAATTTGAGATTTTGCACCCAACAACTTAGCTTTGGACGCCGTAGATACAGCATTATAATCACTATACATGCAGAACTTTTTTCATCGCTTTAACAGGAATGGTTTATTGTTAAGCCCTATTCCGCAACAGGATAACAATGGGCCGGAAATTGCGCCGGCATTAGATCTTACCAGAATGCCGTACCTCATCGTACTGGCGGTACTGGTATCTGCCACCGGTATCATGCTTGCTACGGGCATAATGTGGCTGATAAATGTAATTACACAACTGTCTTTTTTCGGAAATCCAGGCCCCGGCACTGATATTCCTGCAGATACGGAATTGGGTAAAGCTATACTGCTAATCCCTGTTGTGGGAGCTGTAGTAGCAATATTCCTGCAATGGCGCAACAACCCGTTGCTGAAAGTATTGGGCCTGACAGCCATCATTGGTACTGGTGCTCCACTGGGGGAAGAAGGTCCTGTAATGTTGATTCCGGGCGCGCTGGCTGTGCAAATGCAGAAGCAACTGAAGATAAATGCGGCAGAACTGAATATCCTATCGATAACAGGCATCGCTGCCGGTTTATCGTGGTATTTTGGTGTACCGGTGGCCGCGCTGTGTTTGGTATTGGAAGTGTTGCTGATACAATGGAGCTTTGCATCCATACTGCCGGTACTGGCAGGCGTGGTAACAGGGGCTGCTTTACATTACTTCTTTCAGGGAACTGAACCTGCTTTCATACTTGGCAATGGGCCTGCGGTAAGTGCTAAAGCCTTACTGGTTTATACTGCCATAGGCCTGTTGATCGGTTTATTCTCAGCATTGATTATTGGATTGATGAAGCGGTTAAACAGATTGTTTGACCAGCTGCTACAGCAAAGCCGGTGGTGGATGCTTTCAGGTGCAATATTGACGGGCCTTCTGGCCTGCTCTACTCCGGAGATACTGGGAACAGGTAATAAGTATATCAATGACCTGTTGCAGGCACATGTTACATTACAGTTGTTGTTTGCATTGAGTCTTATGAAATTGCTTAGCTGGATGATTGTTACATCATCCGCCAAAACGGGTACCACTGTTATGCCGTTGCTGTTAATAGGAGGGGCACTGGGGCTTTTGCTGGCGGTGATCTTCCAGGTGGCATGGCCATCGGCGATTATCAATCCGGGCATGGCTGCATTGATCGGCATGGCAGCTATGCTGGCAGGTGTATCAAGAGCGCTGATCACTACGGTGATTTTTGCAGTGGAAACTACGCACCAGCCTGAAACAATTCTTCCTTTAATATGTGCTACTGTAGCCGCATACAGTGTTTCGTTCTTCCTGGTTAAGAAACGAGTGGATGGTCAGCTGAAAGTAGAGATATAACGGTATAGGTTAAACGAATGTTGCTGTAGTTGTTGTTGTATAGATGCTTGTAACTCTCTTTTGTTGATGTCTTTCATTCGTCGGTGCTGTATCAGCTGGTAGGCTTTTTCTGTGAGTAGCAAGACTCGTCTGCGTTGTTCGTGCGATACGGCATGATGATGTGCATCGATGGCGGTTACAATTTCGTGTATACCTTGCAGTTGTGTAGCTACTGACTTGATAACCGGGATCTCCCACCCATCGTGCTGCCTGCTGTGGGCAAGGAGGCGCAGGTTCTTCACAAAGGCATCTGCATTATCACGATCGGACTTATTTACTACAAAGATGTCTGCAATCTCCATCAATCCGGCTTTCATGGTTTGTATCTCGTCGCCTGCTTCCGGTACCACTACCACGATGGTGGTATCAGCAATACCTGCTATCTCTACTTCGCTCTGCCCTACTCCCACTGTTTCAATAAAAAGATAATCAAAGCCGGCTGCTTTGATGAGGTCACTTACTTCTATGATCTTGGGACTAAGACCACCCAGTGCGCCTCTGCTGGCCATCGAACGGATATATACATCGGGGTGATTAAAATGCTGGCTCATACGTATCCTGTCTCCCAGCAAGGCGCCGAAGTTAAATGGCGACGATGGATCTACAGCGATGATAGCTATACGTTTCTGCTGTTCCAGCAGGTGAGAAATCAGTGCATTTACAAGTGTGCTCTTTCCTGCTCCCGGAGGACCAGTAACACCTATTACTTTCGTGTTACTGCTGTCAGGCAGCTGTTGCAACAGTGCTTCGTAACCCGGGGATTCATTTTCTACCAGTGAAATGCACCGCGCCAGCGATTTAATATCTCCTTTCTGTAATCCTTCAATATATGGCTGGTACATCACAAACACTTGCTGTTTAAGAGTAAGTAAAATAGTAATAATGTTATCTATAAAGGTATTTCTTTTACTTAATATATTGCAAAAGTATGCATGATAAGCTGGCACTGCATCTTCTATGAGGATCGTTTTTTTTATCTTTAGATTAAATACGACTTCGTAAGATGACCAACTTTATTTCCATATTTCCGTTAGGCGTGGTGGTGTATCCCGGTGAACAGCTGAACCTGCATGTATTTGAACCCCGCTATAAACAGCTGGCCGGAGAATGTGTGGCTGAGCGTAAACCTTTCGGTATACCTGCGGTTATCAACAAGGAAGTAATGGAATACGGCACCCTGGTGGAGATAGAAAAGGTAGCAAAGGTCTATGATAACGGAGAGATGGACCTGGTAACCCGAGGCACCAGCGTTTTCCGTACATTGGAACACATCAATGCCATCCCGGATAAACTTTATGGCGGCGCCATTGTAAACTATCCGGAAAATAACTCCTCCGGTAATTCCCGCCTCCTGGATGAGGTGCTGCATGCAGTCAGGGAGTTACATGCCATATTACAGATACATAAAGTATTCAAAAAGCCTGATAACCAACTTGCTGCCTACGATCTGGCTCACCACGCAGGGCTGTCTCTGCAGGAGGAGTATGAGCTCTTGCACCTCTTTTACGAAGTACAGCGCCTGGAATACCTCAAACGCCACCTGCATAAGGTAATTCCCATGATGGCCGAAATGGAGCGCCTGAAGGAGCGGGTAAAGCTAAATGGGCATTTCAGGAATTTATCTGCTGAAAATTTGTAATTTTTATGAAGGTGATTGTCTGGTAAAGGTTTTCGAGGAAAAGAACGGTAACTTTAACGCGTTTTTAACAGGGCGGAATTTGGTTTTTTTTGCTTCCCGCCTTAAAAAGTAGATATTTGCAAACCCATATTTTCACTGGACAAGGGTTTAAACTCAATATCTCATACGAAATGCATTGGACAAAAGTCAGTATTCTTTGCTTCCTGGTTGGTTTTTTCCTGGTGGCAAATAATGCTATAGCACAGGATAACTCTCCATATTCGCGTTACGGCCTCGGCGACCTGAATAACAACCAGAATACGGTTAACCGTGGTATGGGTGGCGTATCCCAGGCTTATGGC
Organism: Chitinophaga sp.; assembly: GCF_035538455.1. Lineage (GTDB taxonomy): Bacteria > Bacteroidota > Bacteroidia > Chitinophagales > Chitinophagaceae > Chitinophaga. The sequence continues at coordinate 24,595 of NZ_DATLKJ010000246.1, read as the reverse complement.
GATCCGCAATCCGTTAACTTTATCAATCCGGCCAGCTACTCCAACCTGCTGTTGACTACACTGGATGTGGGCATTGAAGGCGGTTCCCGCTCTATTGCCGATAAAAACACCAAGTTCAGCTCAGGCTTTGGTACAATATCTTATTTACAGATTGGTATCCCGCTGGCTAAAAAATGGGGCCTCAATCTGGGTCTGCGCCCTGTTACCAGGGTAACTTACAACCTCCAGCAGTCTGAAGACAAAACCTTCTTCGATACCCTGAAAATGCCTATCGCCAACAGGTATGAAGGCAGCGGCGGGCTTTATCAGATCTATGGTGGAACCGGCGTAGGCATCGGGAATTTTAGTATCGGGGTTAACGTTGGATACCTCTTTGGTAGCGTAGAAACCAATACACACGTTATTTACCCTGTAACTGACATCAATTCCTCCAGGCACATGCAGCGTGTCAGCTACAACAGTTTCTTCTATAAAGTAGGTATTCAGTACCGCGCCAAACTCAACAAGGAAATGGACCTGTCTTTCGGCGCTACCGGAAGTCTGAAGCAGAATATGTCAGCAAAGAAAGAAAGCCTGAGCCAGAATCAGCTTTACAATGCATCTTCCGATAACTTTACTCCCCTTGACACCGTAAGCTATGTAAAAGGTGATAAAGGAACAGTTGTATATCCCCAGGAATTCGGCGCCGGTTTGATGCTGCGCAAGTTCGATAAATGGCTGGTAGGTGTTGACTTCAATACTACACAATGGAGCAACTTTACCAACTACGGAGCCAAAGACTCTCTCCAGAACTCCTGGAAAATGTCGGTTGGTGGACAGTTCGTACCAAACGCTACAGCGCTCAGCGGATACTGGAACCGCGTGGCATACCGCCTGGGTGCCTACTATGGCCTGGATTACCTGAAGCTGAACGGCCAGGATATGAATATCCTCGGCTTCACAGTAGGTGCTGGCCTGCCAGTACGCCGCATGCCATACTCTAACCAATATAGTATGCTCAACGTAGCATTTGAAGTTGCGCACCGCGGCAGCAACAATACTGCGCTGAAAGAGAATATCTACCGCCTGTCTCTGGGCTTTACCCTGAGCGACAGATGGTTTATCAAAAAGAAATACGATTAATGCCATTGGCATAAGAGAATAGGTAAAAGTGGAATGTGTGTGAAATGCATTCCACTTTTACGTTATAATATGCCATCGTATCTTTGGAAATCTTTAATATCAATGACCAGAAAATTTATCTTATTTATACTGTTGACAGGAATAATGGCAGGCTGTGAAAACGACATCCAGGCGGTGATGGAGTTCGACTCCAAAAAAGCTGCGGTGGAGAACGGTACTGACATTATCACGATCTTCAGCCAGGGCGGAAAGGTAAACGCCAAGCTAACGGCGCCTGCTATGGAACGCAGTATTGATAAGCCTGCCTATGTTGAGTTCAAGCAGGGCCTCAAAGTGTTTATGTATAACGATACCCTTGGGCTCGAAAGCACGTTGTCTGCCAAAAAAGGTAAGTACCTGGAAGATGAAGGCAACGTATACCTGTCTGATAGTGTTGTGGTTATCAATAAGAAAGGCGAACGCCTGGATACCAAAGAGCTGAACTGGGACCCGAAGCGCAAGATCTTCTACTCCACCAAAGAAGTGTTTATTAAAACCCCTACCGATTCACTCCATGGATGGGGACTGGAAGCCAACGAGGATTTCAGCGAGAAAAAGATAATCAGTGTAAGCGGCCCTATCACCGTACAGGATAGTGTTTCCACTCAATAAGTAATTACCGGAATCTATATAACTAAAGAACCCCCGCTGAAGGCGGGGGTTCTTTAGCTTTAACCTATTTTTTAACCTAAAATTTGTAATATTAAAAACAATAACTATGCCAGTTTAATATGTTTTCTACGATAAAACGACCATATATCCTGACTTTCATTCACTTGATAAATAAATCCGTTGGAGATCGGTTATGAGATATTTATATTTATATATTTAGAGAAACTGTTAGGATATGGAAACAATAAACTGGTTGGATTTTGAAAAGATAGAAATGCGGGTCGGCACAATCCTGGAAGCGAATGATTTTCCGAAGGCCCGTAACCCCGCTTATCAACTGCTGATAGATTTTGGTCCGGAGCTGGGGCTTAAAAAATCTTCTGCCCAGATAACCCGCCTTTACCAGAAAGAAGAGCTGATAGGCAAGCAAATTATAGCGGTAGTTAACTTCCCTCCCAAACAAATTGCCACCTTCATGTCTGAGTGCCTGGTGCTGGGGGTAGTGGGTGATGATAAGGAGGTAGTACTCCTAAAGCCCGATAAACCAGCCAAAAATGGGCAACGAATTGGGTAAATACCTTTTTTGTACTGATTATGAAATTATAATATCTAATCAAATATTATAATTTTAAATTATTATAATATCGCATTTTGTTTAATATGATACCATATTTACCATATTCTTCATTTCACGAACAATAATACATCGTTCACGGAAATGAAAATACAGACTAAAATCGTAGCTATATCTTTGTTCTAGGTTTTTCATAGGATATGGTTAAAATTATTACAAGGGCGGTATTCTTACCGCCTTTTTTATTTTCGTTCCAATAGTACCTGGGAAAGGCATGATTTGGATACTCCTCTTATAATCAATATTTTATGGAAATTTGGCGCCCAATGAGCCATCTTGAGGGCATAATTATACTCAGTGCGTTCACCCTGCATTTTGCTACGTTCCCCGAAAAAAATATATCATTCACAAAATGAAGCTCTCAATACTCAGAGAAAACGCTCACCTTTGGGATAGGTTTTTCAATAAAGATATGGTTAAAATTTTTCGGGGCTGTAGTCTTGCAGCCCTGTTTCTTTTTTTAGAAGGTCTGTTACGATAATATAAATCATTATAGATAAAACGACAACGCCCCCCTGCTGAAGCAGGGGGGCGTTGTCGTTTTATCTATGCTTACCATCGGATCTGAACACGCTACAACCCTGATCAATACTGGAATACCGGAGTATAGGTGGACTTGATGTGCTAATTACAAGTACTTGATTTTCAGCGTATCAAGTCTAGTGCTCCGGGTAGGGCTTGTTTAACAGGTTATGGTAAATGAACCGGTTGGTTTCCCCAAGAGAATGTGCAGCCTTGAGACCCTCAAAACGATGGCGCTCGCCGGGATAGATCATCAGCTCATAGTGCTTATTGAGATTCTCCAGTTTATCTAAGAACTGTAAGCAATGTTGCAGATGCACATTATCATCCATGGTGCCGTGGGCAATGCGGAGTACCCCCTTGTATCTATCAGCGTAAGTCATTACAGCGGTTTGCTTGTAGCCTTCCGGGTTTTCGGCAGGGCTGTCCATGTAGCGCTCTGTATAGTGGCTATCATACAGCTGCCAGTCAGTAACGGCTGCATGGGCAATGCCGTGGGTGAACACATCCGCGCCATAAGTCAGCGCCATTACTGTCATATATCCGCCGAAACTGCCTCCGGTAATGCAGATCTTATCTGCATCTGCCCAGGATTGGGAACGCAGCCATTTCGCCGCATCCATATAGTCTTCAATCTCATAGATACCCAGTTTGCGGTGTATATAGTTCATACCGGTTTTGCCCAGGTGCCCGCTGCTGCGGTTGTCAATAGCCACCTGGATCAACCCCTCCTGCGCCCACCATTGCTGTGTGCTTGACAATTTCCAGGTATCATATACAGTGCCGGCGTCCGGGCCGCCATAAATACTGATCAGGATCGGATACTTCTTCCCGGCTTCCATATGCACAGGCATGATGATGGTCATCGGTAATTCCAGCCCGTCGCGGGTCTTATATGTTTTCAGCTCCGTTCTGGCCAGGTTGTAGCTATCATATTTGCTGCCCCTGCCGTCACCCAGTTCCCGGATCACTTTGCCGGAGTTATCCAGCAAGGCCATCTTACCTGGTGTTTGAAGGTTGGAGTACGTTGTAACAAAATACTTCCCGCCTGGAGCCATGGAGATGATATGATTATAATTACCGAAAGTCAGGCGGTTGATGGCGCCTGTTTTCATGTTCACTTTATACAGATCAAAGCGGGCGGAAGTTTCTTTACGGGCAGTAAAGTAAACCACCTGGCTCTTTTCGTCAATCTGGATCACGTCTTTCACAGTCCAGTTCCCTGATGTAAGTTGTTTCTTCAGGGAGCCGTCCACGTTATGCAGGTAGAGATGAGTCCAGCCTGATTTGTCGCTTTTAATCAGAAATCCCTGTTTATTAGATAAGAATGGTACTTCGTCAAACCAGTCGATCCAGGTTTGTTGCTTTTCATTATAGATCTCTTTTTTAGCACCGTTGCCGGGTTGGATGCTGTATATTTTCAGATTATCCTGTCCGCGGTTCATCCACTGTATCCAGAGTTGGCCGTCGTCTTTATTCCAGAAGGGGGTGCCGAAGTACTGGTCATCATTTTCGTTGAAGTCGGCCCATACGGTGGGGCCGCCTGTTGTTGGTACGATGCCCAGTTTCACGGCCGGGTTAGGATCTCCGGCTTTTGGATAACGGGTGTTTTCTGAATAACCATGCTGGCCTTTTTCGCTATAGATAGGGAATACAGGCACCTTGCTGTCATTGAAATGCATGTAGGCAATGTGGCGACTGTCAGGACTCCACCAGAATGCACGGTAGCGGGAAGGGCGACCCAATATCTCTTCATAATATACCCAGGATGCCCATCCGTTATAGATAACATCGGAACCATCATTGGTGTAGCGGATTTCCTTCCTGGTGGCTACCTCCACACTATAAAGGTCATTATTACGGGTAAAGGCTACATATTTTCCGTCAGGGGATAAGGTAGGGTTTTTTTCTTCCTGTGGATCATTGGTAAGACGGGCTGTATTTCCGTCGGCGGATTTATAGAATATATCCTTTTCACGAACTTCTACGCTGGGACCATCTACAGGTGCCGTATATATTTCGGATTTACCGGTTGCTGCGTCAACGGTCCATGCCTGCATGCGGCCAGATCCAGCATCAGGGCGCATTTCCAGGTAATGGGTGGCATCAGCCCATCCTTTGATAACGGGTAAAGGTTTGGTAATGTCGGTGGCTTTCCCTCTAAAAGCTTGCTCAAAGGTGATATCCTGTTTTTCCTGTGCATGAAGTTGCAGCATACCTGTCAGCAACAAGGCTGCGCTGGTTATACTGGTTGGTCTTAACCAATGTAAGCTTCTCATAAAATTAAAATCTGTCAGGTGATTTGATGTTGGCGCGTGAAAATAAGCATTACATGATAATAGCCATAACAATTTCCATAAGTGGAACTGCCTGCCTGATGCAGCAGCGCAAAATAAATCCTTCCCTGGTGTTAACCCGGCTGTATATAGCAGCGGGGCAGATTATCTTTAACGCGGTTTTCATAGGATATGGTCAAAAAATAGGGAGGGCTGTAGTCTTACAGCCCTTTATTATAAAGTTCTCCTCATAATCAGTTATTTTTGCACTCCAAATTTGGCACTTACAAATAATTACATGACACAATTATCTGAGCAAGAGATTATACGCCGGGAAAAATTACAGGAGTTGCATAACCTGGGCATAGACCCCTACCCTGCAGCCGAGTACCCGGTTAATGATACTTCCGTTAATATAAAAACAAACTATTCGGAAGAAACCAAAGAACAGTTCCAGGATGTTTGCCTGGCGGGACGCATCATGAGTGTGCGCGATATGGGTAAGGCTGCTTTTGTAGTGATACAGGATAAGGTGGGCCGTATTCAGCTTTATGTTCGCCGTGACGATATTTGCCCGGGAGAAGACAAGACCGGCTATGATACTGTGTTCAAGAAACTGTTAGACATCGGTGATATTATTGGGGTTAAAGGTTATGCCTTTATCACCAAAACAGGAGAAACATCCGTACACGCCAGGGAAATCAGCATACTGGCCAAAGCGTTGCGCCCGCTACCTGTGGTGAAGGCTGCAGACGGACAGGTGTTTGACGAAGTGACTGCTCCTGAATTTAAATACCGTCAGCGTTATGTTGACCTGGTAGTAAATCCGGAAGTAAGGGATGTTTTTGTGAAACGTACAAAGATTCTGCAAACCATCCGTGATTTCTATAACCACCTGGGTTACCTGGAAGTGGAAACTCCCATCCTCCAGCCTATTCCTGGCGGCGCTACTGCCCGCCCCTTCACTACTCACCACAATGCGCTGGATATACCGTTATATCTCCGCATTGCCAATGAGTTATACCTGAAACGCCTGATCGTAGGTGGTTTCGAAGGTGTGTACGAGTTCGCAAAAGACTTCCGTAATGAAGGTATGGACCGTACCCATAATCCTGAATTCACCGTAATGGAAATGTACGTGGCGTATAAGGATTATGAGTGGATGATGCGCACTACAGAAACACTGCTGGAAAAGATCGCATTGGCTCTCCACAACAGCACCGACGTGCAGGTGGGCGACAAAGTGATCAGCTTCAAAGCGCCTTTCCGTCGTGTCACCATGTATGAAGCTATTAAGGAGCATACCGGTTTTGATATTGCCGGTATGGACGAAGCTCAGCTGCGCGATGTATGCAAACAGCTGAATATCCATGTGGATGCCAAAATGGGTAAAGGAAAACTGATCGATGAGATCTTCGGCGAGAAATGCGAAGGCCATTACATACAGCCTACCTTTATCACCGATTACCCGGTAGAAATGAGCCCGCTGACCAAAAAACACCGTAGCAAACCTGGACTGGTAGAGCGTTTTGAGCTGATGGTGAACGGTAAGGAAATTGCCAACGCATATAGTGAGCTGAATGACCCAATCGATCAGCGCGAGCGCTTCGAAGAGCAGGTACAGCTTATGGAACGCGGCGATGACGAAGCCATGTATATCGACTACGACTTCCTCCGTGCTCTGGAGTATGGTATGCCGCCAACTTCCGGTATCGGTATCGGTATTGACCGTCTTACCATGTTAATGACCAACCAGCCCTCTATCCAGGATGTGTTGTTCTTCCCGCAGATGAAGCCGGAGAAATAAAAACAGTTAATTAAAACATAAAAAAGTGCAAAGCGTCGGAGTATTATATCTCCGGCGCTTTTATTTATCAGCCTTGCCGGAAAGTGGCATTAAATTTTCTTTATGCAGCAGAGAAGCGCACATTTACGGTTTCTCATTGTTAACTTTAAGTAGTGCCTTTTACTGTATATTAAAATTAGCCATATGAAAACGATCTTAATCCCTACAGATTTTTCTGATACTGCTTATAATGCTGCTAGTTACGCGCTGGCGCTGGCTTCCCAGCTGGGAACCTCCCGTATTATACTTTATCATGCATATGAGCTGATTGTACCCATCCCGGATGTGCCTACTGCAGTGCCAATGGTAAACCCGGAAGACCTGAGGGAATCGAGTATGGAAGGGTTAGAGAAAATGAAAAAGGAACTCGCTCCCCTGCTTCCTGCAGGAGCCACTGTTGTTACACGTGCCGACAATACCCTGCTGGCGGCCACCATCGATAGTGTGTGCAGGCAAGAGGAAGTGGATCTTATAGTGATGGGGATTACAGGCGGAAGTAAGATGGAGGAAATCTTTGTTGGTTCCAATACAATTGATGTGGTAAAGCATACCACCTGCCCGGTACTGATTACGCACGGTAATACCACATTTGCACCGATACGAAAAATTGTATTTGCCTGCGATCTTCGTAAAGTGGCAGATACCACACCTATAGAGCCGCTCAAGAAATTCCTGGGAGCTTTTAATGGGGAACTGCATGTCATCAATATAGACCATGAAAGCAGGAACTTTACCACAGATACTCCTTTTGAGACATTGATGCTGGATACCTTGCTGGAAGATTATCAACCTGAATATCACTTTATTGATAATCCGAACATTGTACAGGGGATAGTAGAATTTGCAGAAAATATACATGCAGATCTGATCATTACTATTCCCAAGAAACATGGCCTGTTTGAAAGCATCTTCAAACGAAGTAATACTTCCAAACTGGCCTTTAAGACACAGATTCCATTACTTACAATACATGAATAGCGTAATATTTATACAATCAATTTATAGAACAACTATGCTGAAAAAAACACTGTTGGTACTGCTGGGCGTATGCTGCCTGCAGGCAACCCAGGCACAGCTCCTGGACAAACTGAGCAAAAAACTGAACAAAGCTGCCGGAAGTACTTCTACAACTGCAACACCCGGCAATACAGCAGGCTCCACTGGCGCTAATATAACTGAATCAGAAGCCGGTTCTGCTATCAAGGAAGCGCTTTCCAAAGGCGTTACCGCGGGCATTATGAAGCTGAATAAAACAGATGGTTTCTTTGGCAATGAACTTTATAAGTTACTGTTGCCTCCGGATGCTGTGAAAATTGGTAATACGCTGCGCAGTATTGGTCTTGGCAGCGAAGTGGATAAAGCTATTCTGCAAATTAACCGTTCCGCAGAGAAAGCAGTAGGATATGCTGCGCCTATCTTTGTAAATGCCATCAAACAAATGACGCTTACTGATGCGTTGAATCTGGTAAGAGGCGGGAACAATTCAGCTACCGAATTTTTTAAAAGCAAAACTACCGATCAGCTGAAGTCTGCATTTTCGCCAGTGGTGAAGAAATCGCTTGACAGTACCAGCGCTACACGCTTTTATGGTGACATTGTAAACACCTACAACAAGCTGCCTACTACTTTCAATAAAGTAAACCCTGATTTGCAGGATTACGTAACTACAATGGCTGTTAATGCACTGTTTGACCAGATAGGTAAGGAAGAAGCAGCCATCAGGGCTAACCCTGCTGCAAGAACGACTGATCTGTTGAAGAAAGTGTTTGGGGTAAAATAATTTATCGTAAGGATAACTAATGATTAAAGAGCTGATAGCTATTAGCTATCAGCTCTTTAATTTAATACAGCAATACCTGCCAGGCTGCATCCACTTTATCCTGCTCAAGCAGTTGCTTGGCATACCGGTGCAGCTCTTTCTCCATTTCGTCAGGCGTAACGCTGTAGTATTGAACAATGTTTTTCAGATGATCATCCTGGAAGGTGGCATCTATATGTGGCAACTCGTGTACATTGGCCAGCTTGCCCAGGTCATTACCGGAAAGGATATGACTCAGGCGCACAGACTGCGGTAATGCATCAACACCTATTCCCAGTTGGGTATTGGGCTTGGGTACTTCAAATACTGCGCTGCCGGAGGCTCTGCAGTAATAGTCACCACCCATTCGGGCAACAAGATCTATTTTATGAGGGTCAATTTTACCAGATGCATTCAGTATGCTATCATCAACATGAATCAGTACCGGTTCGCATATCACGAGGTTTCCGGCACCGCCTTCCTGGCCGGTTTCAATCACTTCTCTCACCACGCACTCCATCTGTACCGGACTTTCCTTTACCCTGAAAGGTTTTATCTTTTCTGATGGTAATGCCGTGAAGCCGGCCTTTTCAAATTCATTTACACCAACGGGATATTCGCAGCTGGCAAGGGATGTTTGCTGGACAATGTTGTAGGTAACAACGTTGATCACCACTTCCTTTGTAGCATAGATGTTTTCCAGTGTATGCTTGATCGTATTATCACGGACCCTGCGGGCTGGTGAAAATATGATGGTGGGTGGCTTGGAGCCGAATACATTGAAGAAGCTGAAGGGCGATAGATTAGGCCTGCCGTCTTTATCCACTGTACTGGCAAAGCAGATAGGGCGTGGGGCAATAGCGCCCAGCAACAGTGCATGCAGCTCACCGGTTTTTACTTCAGAAGGAATCACCTGCATGACTATACATTTTTCTTTAGCTTCAGTATTGAGAAATCAGTATCCTCTTTCATAATAGTGTTGGTGAGGGTTCCGAGTCCTTCTATCTCCATTTCCACTATATCACCGGGTTGTAGCCACTGTTCCTGGTAGCTGGGATCATTGAGTTTGCCGGTGCCGTTAAGTTCCAGGAAACAACCTGTGCCTACGGTGCCGCTGCCTATAATATCGCCGGGAAGGATATTGGCGCCGTATGCGCAACGTTCCACGATTTCGGCAAAAGTCCAGTCCATATCTCCGATATTACCTTCACTCACCTGGATGCCATTTACCTTACAGGTCATTTTCAGGCTATAGTTGTTGCCGGTATGACCGGGTTTTGCAGGTATACTGAAGGACTCCAGCTCATCAGGGGTTACCAGCATAGGGCCAACCACGGTGCTAAAGTCTTTTCCTTTGGCGGGGCCGAGATTGAGTTTCATTTCTTCCATCTGCAGGGTGCGTGCGCTCATGTCGTTCATGATCATATAACCGCCGATGTATTCATCTGCTTCGGCGGCTGTGATGTTGCGGCCGGCTTTGCAGATAACAATAGCAGCTTCCAGCTCAAAATCCAGTTTGTCGAAATGATCGGGCATGCAGTGTATATCGCCGGGACCCTGGATCGCATTGTGATTGGTGAAATAGAAGATAGGATATTGATCAAACTCCGGGATCATCTCTACCTTGCGGTTACGCCTGGCTGCTGCTACGTGTTGTCTGAATGCATAACCATCGCGGCAGGATGTCGGGAAGGGCACGGGGGAAAGCAGTTGTACACTTTCAACCGGGATACCTTTAGCTGATCCGGGATGGGAACCCGCTTTCAGCTGCGCATCTGCATGTTTGGCGATATCGATAACTTCTTCCCAGGCCATCAGGAACATACCCATATTATTGGGCAGATCGGGATGAAGGTCCTGCGTATTGTAAAGCAGCCCGTCTACCAGTATAGCCAGTTGGTCGGTCTCTTCTCTCAGGTAACTTACGAGTTTCATGTTTTTCTGATTGTTGTTAGGGTGTATGAATGATCAAATATAAGGATGCGCCATCGGATAAAATATAGTGCTGTTGATTTTTGTCATTGCAAGATAGCGCCCTTTGCCGTACATTAGGTAGTTGAATAGGTTACTATGCGAAAATCTATACTGTTGTTTGCTCTTTGCTGTCATGTACTGTTGTCGCAGGCGCAGTCCCGTACGGATGCCATGCTGCGCAACCTGATCAACAGCGGAGCTGCACCGGCGCTGAAACATATCCTGCAATATCCAGACTCTTTCCGTTATCAGCTGATTTACACACAGATTGACCGGGACGCGCACAATGTTCCACACTTTAAAAACTATTACCTGCACGTCGATGCAAACATGTACTTTAATCCCGCCAGTACAGTGAAGCTGCCGATAGCGCTGCTGGCCCTGGAAAAGCTGCATACCTTGTCGGCACAGGGACTTACAGGTAATACGCCTATGCTTACTGACAGCAGCTGGAGCGGACAGGTGAAAGTATATACAGATAGTACTGCTGAAAATAACTTGCCATCTATCTATCATTACATTAAAAGAATCTTCCTCATCAGTGATAATGACGCCTATAACCGGCTATACGAATTTGTGGGCCAGCGCGCCATCCATGAGAAGCTCCGGGGAAAAGGTTATAAGGATGTGAGAATTGTGCGGCGTTTTATGCCGCTCTCTGAAGAGGAGAACAGGCATACCAATGCGATCCGTTTTGAAGACAAAGGTAAGGTCATCTATGCGCAACCACCAGCTTACAATACACAGCAGTTCAACTTCAGCAGGCAGATTTTTATGGGGAAAGGGCATCTCGATAAGAACGACAGGCTGTTAATGACGCCTATGGATTTTACACGACACAATAGCTTTCCCCTGCAGGATCTGCAGCAGATGCTGCAGTCTGTGATGTTCCCTGCCACTGTTCCTGCTTCCCGGAAGTTCGATATGGCAAAGGAGGATTACAGGTTTTTGTATCAGTATATGTCAGAGTATCCGTCTGAATCAATATATCCCAGGTACGATACCGCTGAATATTTCGACAGCTACACGAAGTTTTTCCTCTTTAAGGGTGCTGGCCACAATATCCCTGGTAACATCAGGGTTTTCAACAAAACAGGCTGGTCTTATGGGTTTCTGACAGATGCCGCCTATATCGTGGACTTTGAACATAATGTTGAGTTTATGCTGACCGGAACGATTTATGTGAACAGAGATGGTATTCTGAATGATAACAAATATGACTATGAGGACGATGGATACCCGTTTTTCAGGGATATCGGCAGGATCATCTATAACTATGAGCTGAAAAGGAAACGGCGGCATGTTCCTGATCTCAGTGAATTCAGGCTGGAATACCACAAGCCGTAGTGATCGGTAATAAATTTTATCTATAAAAGAAATCAAATACTTAAATACCGCAATCAAAACGAACATCGTACTTTTGCTGCCATATGGGCAGAATTGATAAATGAGTATAATTTTTGATGTATCGGTCCATGCTTTTAACATCCACTTTAGAAAGGATTTACTCATTTCCCGTTAATTAGTTAAAAACCAGGGGAGTCATGAAGTTTGAAAAGATTAAGAACAAAGGACAGGCAAGGTTATTTGAAAGCCAGTACCTGGAGATGCTGACCAAAACGCATCCCCTGGTGATCTGGGGTATGTATTTGCCCATTATTGGCTATATGCTGTATTACAGCCACGATACACTGGGTTTTACAATCGGAACCGTAGCGTTGATATTTTTTGGGGCGATGTTTTTCTGGTCGTTCTTTGAGTATATTATGCATCGCTTTATGTTTCATTTTGTAAGCAACAATCCGAAAGTACAGCGGTTTATCTATGTAATGCATGGCAACCATCATGAATACCCGCGTGATAAGCAGCGTTTGTTTATGCCGCCGGTACCCAGTCTGATCCTTGCATCAGCTATCTTCGGTTCACAGTATATTTTCCTGCGGCAGTACACTTTCATGTTCTTCCCCGGATTTCTGCTGGGTTATCTCATTTATGGCAGTATGCACTATGCTATTCACGCCTGGAACCCTCCGTTCAAATTCATGAAACCGGTATGGCGTAATCATCACCTGCACCACTACAAGAGTGAAGACAAGGGCTTTGGCGTTAGTTCTTCCCTGTGGGACCGTGTGTTCGGAACCTTCTTTGATCTCAGCGAGAAGGAAGACAAAGAGAAGGCAAAGGAGCTGATGTTTAAATAGGCTGGGTTACCACCGTTCTTCATCATCCGGCAGGTTATCTCTTTTAAAGGCTGCCCGCAGCTTTATTTTTTCCAGTTGTCTGTTAATGATGAGCGCTGCAATGGGTTTATAGGGGTCAGCGCCAGAAGCGGCTGATTCATGCAGAATCTGTTTTACTTTTTTCTCCGGAATATCTATCCGGTACAGTATAAAAACGAACTGGCGAAAATCCTCGCTGATCAGTATTGCGAGTTTTTTCGCCAGTTCTTCTTCCAGCTCTTCATAACTAACGCTCACAGGCATACGCAATTCAAAAGTCTCTTTTGCCCATTCAGTTGTTTCCTGAAGATATTGAACCGGAAGTGTCATTATTTCATTTGTTTGATTTTGTAAGAAGCGTTTGTTACCACTTTCACCGGCACTTTCAGGTCTTTCTTAATTCTTTTCGCTCTGTCGGCTTTATAGGTGTAATTACCGTTCATTTCAGTTGTCTGCACGCAGATGCTGGGAAGTCCGCTGCTGCGGCTTACCAGGTAATTGGAATTGGTAGTGCCGCTGATCTCAGCCGTGGCCTTGATATCATCCTCCAGTGTGAGCAGCTGTATTTTATCGGTCTGTATCTTGGAAGTACCTCCTATCTTGGCTGTTTGTGAGTCCCAGGTCTGAAGGTTCCAGTAGAGGTCAATACGGCCTACGAGGCCACCACGTAAGGGCACGTTTTCTTCCCATTGGGTACCTGTTTTGATACCATGTGCAGGATACATGATCAGCAGCTGCTCCAGCCAGCTGCGGAATGCTTCCGTACCAAACTGGTCTTTCATCAGTTTTTTGTATGCATCCTGTTCATCTTTCTTCAGAGAGCTGAAGGCCCCGGTGGCATTCTCCAGAACGTTGTCCAGCCCATCTACTTTATTGATGATACCAGTTGAGGTTATCTCAACGGTGAAGGGTTGGTTCAACATCTTCTGAAGGCCAGCCTGGAAGGGTTCTTCCTGTTTGGGCACTTTAGCATCTACAAAGATGTTTTGATTTTTGGCGTTGAAGTTAAACTTCAGTTCCTTGTAACGGAAGGTGAGTGTGGTCTTACCGGGTTCTACTGCAGTTACGTCTATGCTGATGATGTTGTTGTAATCTCGGGTAGTACGTTGCTGTATATCATTTACGGTCATGTAGGTTTCGCTGCGGCTTTTCTGCTCCAGTTCAAACTGCTCTCCTTTGTTGAAGGTGTAGTTGATAGACATGTATTCCTGTGCATTGGCTGCTACTGCCAACGTGAGTATCCATACTGCTGCCAAAAATCTTTTCATTACTATTTTTTGTTTTGATCAGACATATTTTTCGATCACGCCGAGGCCAAACAGTGCGAAGTCGTATTTGGCCGGATCTTCCGGGTCCAGTTTTTTCAGTTCATGGGTAAGCGCTACGGCTGTTTTCCAATTGGCTTTGGCTTCCGGTATCAATCCCAGTCTGGCGGCTACCCTGCTTACGTGGACGTCCATCGGGCAAACCAGTTGTGAGGGTGATATGTGTTGCCAGAGCCCAAAATCCACGCCATTTTTATCGTTCCTCACCATCCAGCGAAGGTACATGTTCAGGCGCTTGCAGGCGGAGTTCTTGGCGGGAGTAGAAATATGTTTACGGGTTCTCTCCGGGTGTTCCAGGCCAAAGAAGACTTTGTGAAAGCCTATAAGGGCTTTTTCCACATTGTCGTCTTTGGCTGTGATATGTCCGCTGAATGCAAATTCCAGCGATGTTACATTGGAATAATAGTGCTGTAGGAATTCCACGAAATACAAAAGATCCAATCCATTGAAAGTGCGATGGCAAAACTTCATCAGCTTCATTCGTTCCCTTGGCTGATGATGACAGATGTAGTCATAGGGAGCATTGTCCATCAGCTGCAACAACTCCGTACATTTTTTAATAATGCTGGTGCGGTTGCCCCAGGCGAGTACGGCTGCAAAGAACCCGGCTATTTCGATGTCCTGTAACCCACTGAAACGATGTGGTATACAAATAGGATCATTTGCTATAAAGTCAGGATGATTATAGTACGCAGCTTTTGCATCCAAAAAATCCTTCAGTTGTTGGATCTTCATATTGGTGAATCACATGAACCTTTATTCTATAGAACAAGGCGGTGTAAACAGTTTATTTATTATAGGTACCTCCAGTAAAGATAATTTTTAGGATGAAAGAATTATAATCTCTTTTAGCATTTTATCCAATGGCTTTGTTCAGGTCCGCAACGAGGTCGTCTGCATCTTCAATTCCAACGCTCAGGCGGATGAGTGAATCAACGAGTCCGTTCTTTATGCGCTCTTCACGGGGAATGGAAGCATGTGTCATGCTGGCCGGATGTCCGATGAGAGACTCAACACCACCCAGTGATTCGGCGAGGGAGAACAGATGTGTACCGCTCAGAATACGGTTAGCTGCTTCTATGTTATCGTCTTTAAGCGTGAACGACATCATGCCGCCGAAGCCACGCATCTGTTGTTTGGCGATATCGTGGTTAAGATGGTCTGTGAAGCCTGGCCAGTATACTTTATCCACCTTCGGATGATTGCGCAGGAAGTTGGCAACTACCTCACCATTTTCACAATGGCGCTGCATACGTACATGGAGGGTTTTGATACCTCGCAGTACGAGAAAACAGTCCTGCGGGCCGGGTACTGCACCACAGCTGTTTTGTATAAAGTACAGTTGCTGCGCGAGTTGTTCACTTTTAACGATAACGGCGCCATGCACCACATCACTGTGACCACCAAGATATTTGGTAGCAGAGTGTAATACAATGTCTGCTCCGAGATCCAGCGGATTTTGCAGATAAGGTGATGCGAATGTGTTGTCTACACAGAGCAGTACTTCGTTTTTTCTTGCTACCTGTGCGCAGGCAGCTATATCGATGATGTTGAGGAGTGGATTAGTAGGTGTTTCCAGCCAGATCAACTTTGTTTTCGGGGTAATGTGTGCTTCGATATTCTTGGCTTCACGCATACCGATAAACGAAAATTTGATACCGTACTTCTCAAAGATCTTGGTAAAGATGCGGTAGGTGCCTCCGTAAAGGTCATTGGTGGCAATTACTTCATCACCAGGCTGTAGTAGTTTCATTACGGCGTCTGTAGCAGCAAGACCACTGCCGAAGGAGATACCGTGCGTACCGTTTTCAATAGCGGCCAGGGCATTCTGCAATGCATCCCTGGTCGGGTTCTGGGTACGGGCATATTCGTATCCTTTGTGTACGCCGGGGGCTTCCTGTACGTAGGTGGATGTTTGAAAAATAGGAGTCATAATAGCTCCTGTGGAGGGGTCAGGAGCAACGCCAGCGTGTATG
This sequence comes from Chitinophaga sp., assembly GCF_035538455.1. Taxonomy (GTDB): domain Bacteria; phylum Bacteroidota; class Bacteroidia; order Chitinophagales; family Chitinophagaceae; genus Chitinophaga. The sequence continues at coordinate 8,252 of NZ_DATLKJ010000246.1, read as the reverse complement.
AGTTTCGTACCAAGCTTCATGTCTTGAATATTTTTTAGTGAATAATTGCTTTGGTGGCTTCCAAAGATACTTTAGTTTTTGTGATTGGGAGAAGCCTGGATTGATATAACAGGGTTTTATGGCACGCAGAACAATTTTTGATTATGCGGGGGACTTTTTTTGCGATTAAACCGATTATTTAAGACGGTTACGAACATTTTTATATCGTTCACCAAATCGTAGAGGGAGACGCCATTTATTCCGCCTAGATTTGTATCAGGTTTTTCATAGGATATGGTTAAAATTTTTAAGGCGGTATTCTTACCGCCTTTTTCATTGATTAATTACAAACGTATTATAAAAGGGAATGGTCGCGGTTTTCCGCGACCATTCCCTTTTATAATACTGATATAAAGTGTACTATTTACTTTTCTTCGCCGTAGCGTCCGCCCATTTAATAGGGAGGCTTACACTTACCTTATCCCAGGCGATGATAAGATTGGCGCCGGGATCCCCTTTCTCAAACACCATGGTAAATGCTTCTACCGCGGTATCCAGACCGGTAACAGGCAGTGTGACTCTCACCACGTCTTTCGCCTGGTCATATTTGAATGCACCCCAGATGTCTGTTTCCCTGTTAAGGATGATCGTCCATGCTTTTTCCGTAGGGATCGCATACATTGTATAACGGCCTTTAGGAATATTTTTCCCTGCAATGATCACGGGTTTGAAGAATTCTATTTCGGTCGCTTCGTTGGCGCCGAGTCTCCAGATCTTGCCATATTCTTCCAGGTTGCCAAAAATTTCCCTGCCCTTTGTTTGCGGGCGGCTGTAGATAACTCTGGCAACCAGATTGCCTGGCTCGCCTTTGATTTTAACTACATACGGGTACATGGGAGGATAATAGGCCATATCCATCGGGCTCGCATCCAGCGGTGGAAGTTTCTTATCCTGTGCTCCCGCAGTTATAGTGAAGATGCCTGATATGAAGGCCAATAACAGTGCTTTTTTCATCTTACGGTGGTACTTTTTTTCTTAAAAACGGTTTGAGGGCTCAAACCTACCCATTTTTACGGAACCTGAAAAGAGTGGAACTACGCTTTAACATGCTCTTAGCGGTTTTCCATTTGTAACAAATTTTCCACATGTGCCTGCAGCTGCGGGAAAAATGCCTGGTAATGTTCCCGGAAGGCATTATAATGCTCTGTAAATGCTGCAAAGATAACGGCAGCAGGGGTTTGTAAGTATCTGGCCCTGCCGGTGATCCCCCTGAATGCGCGTTCCATGCCCTCCAAAGTCCGGTAATTATATAGCCAGTTGTACTGCCTCATATATTGGAACATCTCCAGGAAGGCCGGCGGCAGTTCGGGTGCCCGGTTGGCGATTTCCTGATATATTTCATGGGAGAAGGTATAGAGAGAGCCCTCCGTAAAGCGGTTGCTGTCTGTGGCCAGAAAATGATCGTACACAAGGTCCATAAACACGCCGCTGTATAGTCCGCTGGAGGCACGGAAAAAAAGTTTAGCCTTAGCCGTTACCGGATGCTCATCTGTAAAAACATCTATTGCCCGGTGTAAGCGGATACCCCGCTGTATACCGGGATCATATTGTGCCAGTTGTTTCTTCCCCTTCACAAAATCAGCAATCAGGTTGCCGGTGATCAGCAATGGATTGCGAAATGATAAATAAGCATGTGCCAGATAATTCATGTAACGCCCCTCTTTCAGCAAATGTAAGGATCGTTTGTCATTGCGCGGCAGTGGTAAATCGCTGCACGGTTTGCTGAAGTATCCAGTCGCTGATGATCTTCAGCGTTTCAGGGGAGAATGTTTCGGAGATATTGGCATATTCGCTGAAAGCGCCTGTTTGTGCGTGCTGAAAAAGATGATTCAGGTCCGGCAGCTCACAGGTAGTTACTGCCTTATTGCCGCCTCTTTCCAATGCTGCCTGTATGCCTGCGAGGTTCTCCTTGGAAGACACTTGCAGGTCTTTGCTGCCGTTGAGGGCCAGTACCGGACATTTTACCTGCATCAATGCGGTGGGGTTATCGGATTGTACCAAAGAGCGTTTGGGATTGATGAATAAGCCTCTGCTCATGGATTTGAGCAACAGCGCCTGTTGTGAAGGGGCATCCAGCCGTAGTGCAGTGAGCGCTGACGGTAATTGCTGTTTTCTCCATTCAGAAAAAGTACGTGCCTGCAGCTGATACAACCCCGTAGAATCATTGTGCATGGCTGTTCTCAACATGGTCCTGAAAAGCGGAACATAGGCAGATATGTTGTTATTGCTTACTCCGATAGACCGGAGTTGCATTTTTAGTTGTTGTACGGCAAGATCTTCTCCGTCCACACCCGGTCCGGCCAGCATTACCAGGAAAGCAATGCTGTTAGTGCGGATTATTACCAGTGGCGCTACCATGGCACCCTCACTATGGCCTATTAATCCTATCTGCGCCGGGTTGATTTCCTTCCTTGTTTTCAGATACCGGACTGCTGCCGCTGCGTCATCCGCAAAGTTGCTGATAGAAGACATCACATATTCTCCGGTAGTACCTGCGGTGCCTCTGTCATCTACGCGCAATACGGCAATTCCCTGCCTGGTAAGGTAATCAGCCAGCACAAGAAAGATTTTGTGGCCGGCAATCAGCTCATTCCTGTCCTGCGGTCCCGATCCGGAGATCAGCAACACGGCCGGAAAGGTGTCCCCCTTCTCAGGAAGGGTAAGCGTACCGCTATAGGTAATGGAAGTGTCAGTATTCGTGAACAGGATATTCTCCTCCCGGTAGGGATAAGGGGGAAGTGGGTGTTGTGGTCTGTATATCGCATACGCAGGGCTTCCCTGCCGGTAAAGGAAAAAAGGATAAGTATGACCGCTCTGTAATACAATACCACTGATCTTTCCATTGTAATCTATCCTGCCTCTCAGTACAGAATGAGCTTTCCTGGCTATGCAGATGATACTGTCCGGCGTAGTTACGAGGCTGTCTACGGGAATAGCCAGTTCATATTGATCGGGGCTTTCCATTCGTACCACATAGGACTTATCGTCCGATTGCCAACTTAGATAGAGATTGAGGTGTACAGGTCCCATCATCCCTTCCCAATCGCCCGATAGCAGTTGCCCCTTTACACAAAAGGAGCATAGAACATACAGGAGGATGCAGAATAAAGTTCTCACAGGGAAAAGAAGTTGTTGCGGTCGATATATTCTTGAAGTTATAAAAATTTTCTCATCCACTTTAACACAAACTTAACGTTGCCCCATGCAACATTGGCAAACTGGCACCAACAATGAAGCTATGGCTGGTGCAGATCCCCGGATGTCCGCTACCGGTCAGCCGGACGTCCGTTAATGGATAGCTAATCTTATCATGTGATCCCACCAGTAAAGTATGCCTTGACCGCCTGCCATCATACTGCGTAGCTTTGTGTCAACAAATCGAAATTGAATCAATCACAAACCTTATAAATTTTTTCCGCCATGAAAAAAATTATCCTTTTAATGAGCGCAGTGCTGTTGTTAAGTGCATCAGTATTATCTGCAAAAGAGTATGAAGTTGCCGCTACCCCAAAGCTCCGCAATGCTCTCAATGAAGCATTCACAGGTGCGCAGGATGTAAAATGGTATACAGACGACAACAGAACATTTACCGCCAAGTTTGAAATGAGTCACGCAAAAGTGACTGCTTTCTTCAATGAAGATGGTACACTGCTGGCCACTTCACGCTATCTCGATCCAGAACAGCTGCCGCTGAATGTAACCAGCAAGCTTAACAAAAGGTTTCCTGATACCAGCGTATTTTGTGTAGTGGAATATTCTTCCGGAGAAAACACCGTTTACTTCATTACGTTGGAAAGCAAAGACACCTGGACAGTAGTGAAAACAGATGCCAGCGCTATACTGAAGATCCATAGCCGCCTGAAAAAAGTTTAGTTTAAGTTGTGTTTTTTACTGATTAGCTGAAGAGGCTGTCTCAAAAGTAATCTGAAGGCACTGAGAATATCGTAAACGAAAACTCTCTCCACCAGGTACCCGGATAAAATTGGGTAAAAATTACTTTTGAGACAGCCTCTTTGTTTTATTCACTGCTGCCACTGCGGCCCATGGAAAATTATCTTAACTTTGCCCCCTGTTAAGGCTTTATAAGCCAAGCTCTTAATGTATAAATGATTAAATGACATGAACAAGGGACCCGTTTCTCAATTTATCCAGCACCATTACCGCCACTTTAATGCTGCAGCATTGGTGGATGCTGCCAAAGGATATGAAACACATTTACTGGAAGGTGGTAAAATGATGGTGACACTGGCTGGTGCAATGAGTACCGCCGAGCTGGGTATTTCTTTCGCTGAAATGATCCGTCAGGGTAAAGTGGATATTATTTCCTGTACAGGCGCTAACCTGGAGGAAGATATCATGAACCTGGTAGCCCATACGCACTACAAACGAGTGCCTAATTACCGCGACCTCAGTCCGCAGGAAGAATGGGACCTGCTGGAACAAGGGTTCAACCGCGTTACTGATACCTGTATTCCTGAGGAAGAGGCTTTCCGTCGTATCCAGAAACACATCCATAAAATCTGGAAAGATGCGGAAGAAAGTGGTGAGCGCTATTTCCCGCATGAATTCATGTATAAACTGCTGCTCAGCGGCGTAATGAAAGAACATTACGAGATCGATCCCAAAAATAGCTGGATGCTGGCTGCTGCAGAGAAAAATATTCCTATCATCGTTCCGGGTTGGGAAGATAGTACCATGGGTAACATCTTCGCTTCTTACTGCATCAAAGGCGAACTGAAGACTTCTACCATGAAATCTGGTATCGAATACATGGTATTCCTGTCTGACTGGTATCGTAAAAATTCTTCAGGTAAAGGAGTGGGCTTCTTCCAGATTGGCGGCGGTATTGCCGGTGACTTCCCGATCTGCGTGGTACCTATGATGTACCAGGATCTGGAATGGACAGATGTTCCTTTCTGGAGCTACTTCTGCCAGATCTCTGACTCTACTACTTCATACGGTTCTTATTCTGGTGCTGTTCCTAACGAAAAGATTACCTGGGGCAAACTGGATATCCATACGCCTAAGTTTATTGTTGAATCAGATGCTACTATCGTGGCCCCGCTGATCTTTGCGTATATACTGGGCTGGTAATATATTTTTGATTTGATGAGATCCGGGTATGCTGTTGATCAGCATACCCGGATTTTTTTTCAGATGAACAGATCTCCCGCTATTCCATCGGCAAAGAGTCTCCCGGCCTTAGTGAGCACCAGTGTTTCTCCCCGCTGTACCATCCACCCTTTGAGAATAAATTCATGGCTGTTTTTCAGCAGGTCGCGGCCCAGCTCAGCACCAAATCTGGTATTGATCCATTCCAGATTGCATCCGGCGGAGGTGCGGAGAGAAGTCATAATGTATTCATTGAACATCATGGCTGGTGTGAGGTGCTCTATTTCAAAGGGCACTTCGCTTTGTGTGATGCGCTGTAAATAGATCGTGTTGTTGGCAATGTTCCACTGCCGCGAATGCCCGTTGAAAGAATGGGCAGAGGGGCCAAGCCCCAGGTATGGCCTACCCTGCCAGTAACTGCTGTTGTGTCTGGAATGCCAGCCTGGTAAAGCGAAATTGGATATTTCATAATGTTCATATCCCGCCTCTTCCAGCCACTGCATCAGCATTTCAAAGTGTCGGGCGGCTTTTTCAGGATCAGTAGGGTCCATCTTTTTCTTTTTGATGAACTGGTCGAGAGCCGTGCCCGGCTCCACCGTAAGTGCATAGCACGACAGATGAGGAATGCCGAGTGATATGGCCTTTTTTACATTTTCCTCCCACCCTGCATCGGTGAGTGTTGGCCCACCATAGATGAGGTCAATGGTAATGTTCCTGAAGCCAAGCTGTTGTGCAGACTGGATGCAGTCCAGTGCCTGGTGGCTGTTGTGGGCCCTGTTCATCCATTTCAGGTCTGCTTCGTGGAATGATTGGACACCTATGCTCAGTCGGTTAACTCCTGCATCACGCAAGGCCAGCAGCTTGTCTGTGTCCAGATCGTCAGGATTGGCTTCCAGCGTAATTTCTGCCTGTTCATCTATGATGAACGTTTCGCGTAGCTTTGCCAGCAGGCTTTGCAGCTCGCCGGCATCCAGCAGGCTGGGGGTACCGCCGCCAAAATAAATGGTTTGCACGGTTTCACCGGAGAGATAGTCTTTCTGTAAATCTACCTCCTTTAGAATCGCCGCTGTCATTGCATTTTTCTTCGCCAGTGAGGTGGAGAAGTGAAAGTTGCAATAATAACATGCTTGTTTGCAGAAGGGAATATGTAAATAAATTCCGGCCATGAGCGTTTTTGAGTGATCCATGGTTGCCTGTTACCGGTCAACTATGGACTATTTTAATATCTTTGCAAACAGCAAAATTACGTTTCAGTTTTGTTTTGTGAACAGGACTGCGTTAATTGCCTTTCGTTTAGCGTGAGTGGCAGACAAGTGAATGTTTGAAAAACCAAATTATAAAGTCATTGCAAAAATATCTTCTGGTGCGAATCTGGTCATTGTTGCTATTCATTCTCAGTTATTTGCCGGTAATGGCGCAAACAACGGATACGGCTGCACATAAGCCGCCGGCAGTAAAGAAAAAAACAACGGTTGTAAACACAGCTGCAGATACGTCCCGCCCTAAACCCAGGCCAGTTAAAATTAAAAAAGATACTACCCACCGAATTGCCGCGCCGCGCATAAAGAAGGATACCGCTGCTGTAATAGCGCCTCCCGCAACGGCAGATTCTACGCTAAATAAAAAGGATAGCACAGTAGCCGCAGCTCCTAAAGTACTGCCTCCTTCTGCTTTTGATTTGTATATGAAAAAACTGGCACAGGAAAATATGTTCCTGAAGCCGGGCAGGCCTTCGTATTATGATACCAACATCATGCGGCCGTTTGCAGATATGGACTGGCTGGTGTATATGGTCGCGGGTATCCTGCTGATTGTGAGTATCATCCGGTTGCTGTACCTGAAATATTTCACCGATCTCTTTCGTGCCTTCTTCAACCCAACTTTGAGCCAGCGGCAGTTAAAGGATCAGCTTTCGCAATCCCCTTTCCCGAACTTCCTGTTCAATGTGTTTTTCGCTCTTTCATTGGGTGTTTACCTGTACCTGGTATTGTACAGGCAGCAGGTTTTCCCACAGGCAGAACCGTGGTTGCTTATCCCTGGGCTGGTAGTGTTAGTGACGCTGGTATATGGCATTAAGTATGTAATGCTGCGGTTTTGTGGCTGGCTATTTGGAAACGCTGAGTTGGCTGATGCTTATATTTTTATTTTATACCTGATCAATAAAGTGTTAGGAGTATTACTGGTGCCATTTCTGGTGGTAATAGCCTTCTGTGAGCCTCAAATTGCCCAGACATTCCTTTATATTTCGATCTTTTTTATAGTATTATTAATTGTCTACAGGTATATTAGATCTTATTCTTTGGTTAGGCAGTACCTATCTTTCAGTAAATTGCATTTTTTTCTTTACCTTTGCGCATTCGAAGTAGCGCCAGTTTTAATATTGACAAAGGTGCTATTGAATATCTGGTTAACTGGTAATCCTTGATTATCGCCTATTGTTAACACAAGAGCAAAAAAAGTATGATAAAAGGCGGGCCAAAAAAAGATTTGCAAGGTAAACAAATTCAGTCAATCCTAATTTCTCAACCTAAGCCTGAAACAGAAAAGTCTCCTTATTTTGATCTGGCGAAAAAGTTCAATATAAAATTGGACTTTTATCCATTTATCAGAGTGGAAGGCTTACCCGCTAAGGAGTTCCGGAAGCAGAAAATTGACATTCTGAACTATACGGCAGTAATTTTTACCAGCCGTAATGCAGTAGACCACTTCTTCCGGATTTGTGAGGAAATGAAGATTAAAGTGTCGCAGGATTGCAAGTACTTTTGTATTACTGAGGCTGTTGCACTCTATCTTCAGAAATTTATCCTTTACCGCAAGCGGAAAGTGTTTTATGGTGCTGATGGGTCAACGAAAGGGGTGCTTGAGGTTATGAACAAGCACAAGGAAAATGAAAAATTCCTGTTCCCCAGCTCAGACAGTCAGAAGAAAGACATTGAGGAATGGCTGAAGACAAACAAATGTGAGTACGCCACCGCTACCCTTTACAAAACAGTTTCCAACGATGTAAAGGAAATCCTGGGTGCTACACACTACGATATGATCGTGTTCTTTAGTCCGTCTGGTGTAAGGTCTCTCTTTGAGAATGTGCCTAAGTTTGAGCA
>NZ_DATLKJ010000245.1:0-21080 GCF_035538455.1 Chitinophaga sp. | reverse complement strand
AATTCGGTATATCCCGCGTAATTAATTATTTACAGATCTTAAAAGGAAGATATAGAATGGAACCTCAATAACTAAACCTTTAAATGCTTATATTGGGTTTCTAAAAAAAATGTGGTCAACATGTTAAAAGATCTGTTTCAGTCCCCTGATTATTTTAATGTAGATGGTTTGTTAACGGAAGAACACCTGTTAATCCGCGATACTGTAAGACAGTGGGTAAAAAAAGAAATTTCACCGATTATTGAAGACTGCTGCCAACGGGCAACCTTTCCCTCACACATTATTGACAGCCTTGGAGAACTTGGATGTTTTGGTCCTACCGTTCCCGTAGAATACGGCGGCGGCGGGCTGGATTATATTGCTTACGGCCTCATGATGCAAGAGCTGGAGCGCGGCGATAGTGGCATCCGTTCCACGGCGTCTGTACAAGGCTCGCTGGTGATGTTTCCTATTTTCACTTTCGGCAGTGAAGCACAGAAGAAAAAGTACCTGCCAAAACTGGCCACAGGAGAATGGATGGGATGTTTCGGGTTAACGGAACCCGATCATGGTTCCAACCCGGCCGACATGATTACCAATTACCGTGAAGACGGAGATCATGTTATTCTCAACGGTGCAAAAATGTGGATATCCAATGCGCCCTTTGCGGATATTGCGGTAGTATGGGCCAAAGACCCGTCAGGAGATATTCGCGGCGTGATTGTAGAACGCGGAATGGAAGGCTTTTCTACTCCGGAAACAAAAGGAAAGTGGAGCCTCAGGGCCAGCGCTACCGGTGAGCTGGTTTTCGATAATGTGAAAGTGCCTAAAGAAAATATCCTGCCCGGAGTAAAAGGGCTGAAAGGACCGCTTTCCTGCCTTTCCTCTGCACGTTATGGCATTGCCTGGGGTGTAATCGGCGCAGCGATGGATTGCTATGATACAGCCTTACGATATGCAAAAGAGAGGATACAATTTGGCCGTCCTATTGCAGGTTTCCAGCTCACACAGAAGAAGCTGGCCGAAATGATCACAGAGATCACCAAAGCGCAGCTGATGAACTGGCGGCTGGGGGTATTGAAAAATGAAGGAAAAGCAACGCCGGCACAGATCTCTATGGCTAAAAGGAATTCCTGCGAAATAGCCACCAAAATAGCCCGCGATGCGCGCTCTATTCTCGGTGGAATGGGCATTACCGGAGAGTTCCCCGTGATGCGGCATATGATGAACCTGGAAAGCGTGCTGACCTATGAAGGCACCCATGAAATTCATCTGCTCATCACCGGCATGGATGTCACCGGACTCGACGCATTTAAATAAATGCACTTTTTGAAAAGTATGCTGATTAATGAAATCTATTTTCCTGCTGCCGGCACTGTTTATCACCATGACCATTGCTGCGCAGCAACCTGAGAAACTGAAGCTGGTAGCCTGTGAAGGTAAAGCGCAGGGTACCTACTATATCGTTAAGTATTTGTCTGAAGATACCACGTCTCTTCAGGGCCGCATTGATTCTGTATTCCGCGTTATTGACCAGTCATTGTCGCTGTATAAGCCAGGATCTCTTATCAACACGTTCAACACCACCGGTAAAGTGCGCATGGATGAACATATGCAGGCCGTGGTAAGAAAGGCACTATTTACCAGTAAAGCTACCAGCGGGCTTTTCGATATTACAGTAAAGCCGTTGGTATACCTGTGGGGCTTTGGTGTTACCAAACCTTCCTACAAGGGGATTCCACCGGCTGATAGTATCCGGAAAGCATTAGCGTATACTGGTTACCGTTATCTCCGCATAAAAGGAACGGAGCTTACTGCTGCAAAGAAAGGCGTAGAGATAGATTGTAACGGTATTGCACAAGGTTATACGGTGGACGTATTGGGGAAATTCCTGGAGCGGCAGGGGATCACAAATTACCTGGTGGACGTGGGCGGAGAGCTGTGCGCCAAAGGACATAACGCACGTGGGCAGGTGTGGAGCATCGGCATTGAAAGACCTTCACCCGGAGATACCACATACGAACCCGTACAGGGACTAGTAAGGTTACCTGATAAAGGTATTGCTACCAGTGGAAATTACCGCCGCTTTTTTGATCAGGGTAAAACACGTTTTGCACATACCATACATCCGCTTACAGGAGAAGCCCTGCACAACAATATTATCAGTGTTACGGTAATTGCAGCAGACTGCTTTACAGCAGATGCTTTTGATAACCCGCTCATCCTGATGGGGGTGGAAAAGGGGCTGGCTTTTATTGCACAGCATCCGGAATACGGGCTGGAAGCGGTTTACATCTACAAGGCAGCTGATGGCACCATAAAAGAGGCTTTCAGCAAAGGATTCAAAAAATATATGGAACAATAAAAATCCCGTTCTGTAAACACAGAACGGGATATCCTTCACTCTTTATCGTTCATAGAATATGGAACGGTATCATTAATTCAGGTGGAACTTAATCCCGATATTTCCCTGAATGGAATTGTAACTGGTGATTTCCTGGTATTTGTAGGGAGCATAGTTGTAACGTACGCTCGCATTCAGCATTACCGGAGAATATTTTCCGAAAGGCACGTTGATGCCTATTTCCGGGCTTACCATAAACTGCCAGCTGTTATTCTTCTCTACAAATTCTCCCCAGTATTTTTCGTAGTTCATGTTAGCTGCACCAATGCCCAGGTTACCGTAAGGAATGACAGCTGAACCGGCCTTGGTGAATGCATAGCCTACTGTGGCCTGAATGGGAATGACCTGAAGTGTGCGTGACTGTACAGCAGATACGTCTCCTTGCTTGTCAGGATACACGGCACGGGGCAATCTTTCATAATAATCCTGAAAACCTGTACGAAGGCCAACAGAGAGGCGGTCGTTCAACATGTATTGGAGCCCTGCATTCCAGCCACGGAAACTGGTTTTATCACTGTAATCTTTCAGTGAGCCCAATGGCTGTGCAATGGAATAATTCAGTTCAAATGAAAGCGGCGGACGACTTTGTGCAGATACAGCCTGTGCAGCCACACATCCTGCCAAAATCAATATCCAGTTTTTTATCTTTTTCATCTTCCTATCAATTTAAAATTTTCGAAAATCAACATTACTTGTTCCTGGTCAGGTATGGAGACTGTGCAAAAGAAGCCTGTACCATGGTATCCACATTGTTGATGTTCCATACGCCAGTGCCGCGCCAGAGAGAGTTCCATACGGCAACGAACTTGTCGTTTTTCGGATTCTTCAGATCAAACAAATCGATGGCTGTCTGCTTTTCATTCACTTGGTATACTACATAATAGTCAGGCCACCACCAGCCGCCGCCTGGGTATCCCCAGTAACCAGGATCCCAGTAGCCAGGACCGCTCCACCATCCCGGATTCCAGGATACGTTGGTAAACGAGTTGTCGATGCGGGTGAGATTTATACCCAAATCAGGTTTGGCGGATTTATCCACGAGCGTGTAGCCGCGCTGTTGCATGGCAGCTTTCACAGAGGCAATCAGCTGTTTGTCATAGTCTGTAAGCGCTTTCTTGGCAGCATCGTTCCTGTTGCTTAATACTACAACTGAGTCAACAATGCTGAAAGTGTTATAAGAATTGAAATTGGCGTTATTGTCGTGGTTGGTGATATAGATCCGGGACTCTTCATCGGTCATATCCTTCAACGGATCCTTGCGGCAGCCGCTGAATGACATGGCTGCAATGACCGCAGCGATAGTACCCAATAATAACATTGTTCTTTTCATATCCTTGCGTATTAATTTTAAAAAATGGTTCCCCGTTGCAGGTTAACAGCATATTCCGTGTCGTTGTTAACGAAGGCCGGCTGACACGTGCTGAAAGATTTCCGTTTCCTTTAACGTTCAACGCATTAGATGCCCAGATGTTACAATTCGTTTACTCTTCAAGTGTTAAGGTAATCCTAAAATGAATGGGCGTATTTCATTAATATAAAACAAAAAATAGCGCATGAGACTGGCTATGGGGATAGAATATATAGGAGATAAATACGAAATGAGAATTCACATCATCGGCTTCCGGATCTGTCATTTCCGGAAGCCGATGATGTAAAAAGAATTTAATTAAAGTATTATTCAGGAAGTCTTGAGCGTTCGTGTAGTCCTTACTGTTAGTAATCAGACCAGGACCTGTTTATCTATCAGCTCACTTTTCAGTTGATCAGGATGGTTGAAGAGAATACTGTCAATACCGTATTCTTCAGCGGCGGTTACGTTACGGAGATTATCGTCAATGAAAAGTGCGTCTTCAGCAGCTATCTGATAACGATCGAGGAGCAGCTGGTAGAACGAATGAAAAGGCTTGCGCAGTTTCTCTCTGCCTGATACCACGATACCGTCAAACCATTGGAGAAAAGGGAATTCAACGAGTGCCAACGGAAATGTTTCATTAGACCAGTTCGTGAGGGCGTAGAGTTTATAGCGACGACTTTCTTTCAGCTGTTGCAGGATTTGTACGGATTCATCTATCTGTCCTCTCAGCATTTCTTTCCAACGGCCGTAGTAAGCGCGGATCTGGGCTTCATGCTGTGGATGCCGCGCAATCAGCAGTTCTGTACCATCTTGCAGGCTTCTGCCTGCATCCTGTTCTTCATTCCAGTCAGACGTACAGATATGCTGGAGAAAGTGTTCTGACTCCTCTTCTGTGGAGAATATTTTGCGGTACAGGTATCTTGGATTCCAATCTATCAATACTGACCCCAGGTCAAAAATAATCGCGTTATATTCCTTGCTTTGCTGGTTTTTCATAGATCGAAAATAAGAAACCTATTGATATTTTAATAAATTTAATATGACTTAATCAGTCAATTCATCTGCTGCATCTTCGAGCAGCTTAAGGTCAACGGAGTCGCTGCCGGCGATGCCTTCGATAGAGCCTTTGATATGGGCGGCATTGAGCAGCACTTTCTCCAGTTGTTTTTCACGGGCCTTCCATAGTTTCTCCATAGCCTCCCGTTCGCGTTGAATAGAGATTCTCATGGCCTGGAAGCCTTCACGGATGGCTTTCCATTGCTCTGCAAATTCGCCGCTGGTGAGGTAGGAGTAGAGCATCTGCATCTTATCGCCTTTGTTCTCCTGAGAGCGCAGACTGCCGGCTATCCTGATGATGCCGTCCCGCAGCACGTAGGCGAGTGACTTCACTTCGGCGAAGGTGCATATCCATATGCCCTCTTTTTCGCCGAAGCGGTCCATATCTCTCGGCATCGTCTGCGTAACGAGAATGGCTACATCTACGCCCTGGCTGCGCATATCGGCCTTGAGTTTTTCCACCCAGTCTTTAACGAATTCTTTAGTGCGCTTGCTCTCATAAATGATGCGGCCGCATTCCTGGCCAAACTGGTTACGCACCAGTTGGATGCAGTCTGCGCCACGTATGCCTTTGCCCACGGGCGTAACCTCATCGAATGGAAAGGTTATGCGTAGCATTTCTTCGAGCACCAGCTCCTGCACTTCACCCTGCAACTGGGTAGAACCCTGTTCTGCACGACGTTTCATCTCTTCGGCCAACTTGCGCTGATCTTCGAGTTGTTTTTCCAGCTCACGCATGCGCAGCTGATGCTCCGTATCTTTAAGGATGTTGCGGTCGGTTTCTTCCTTGCGGATCTGCTCTGCCAGTTCGCTTCTGGCGATGAGTAGCTTCTTTTGCAGATCTATTTCCAGCTCCTGCTCACGGTTTTTCAGCTCCTGTTCTTTGCGGAGAAATTCCAGTTCCTGCTGGCGGGCTTCTTTCAGCTTGCTTTCTTTTTCCTCATTGGCTTCCCGTAAAAGAGCGAGTTGGTTATCATAATCTGCCAGGATGCTTTTGCGTAGCTCTTCCGTCAGGCTTTCCTGCATGATCTTTTTTTCTTCCTGCACTCGTTGGAGAATCTCTACTTCCTGTTGCTGGCGGAGGGTTTCAATCTGCTGACGCTCCTGCGCCATTTTATTTTTTTCTGAGATCAGGGAGTTTTTTTCAGCCTGTAAAGCATCAAGGCGCCTGCGCCATTCCGACTCCATCTTCCCCCTCATTTCTTTTTCTATGTCTGCCGCAAAAGCATCTTCCATCACGAACTGATGCCTGCAACTCGGACAGGTGATTGATGTTCCCATAGTATCTGTAAAAAATTAAGTAAAGATAGGATTTACCGGGATGATGGCAGCAGAATAAAAAAGGAAGGATGTTGCTCCTTCCTATCTGACGTGGCACAAACAATAGTTAGATAATGCTAAGCGATAGGATAGCGGATAAGCTATTGGGGGTAACACTACAAAATTGAGAAAGAGGTATTAGCCCTGTGTTAAGCCTCCGTTACAAAATTGTTAAGCCTGTAACCGGACAACTGACAGCAGTTGTCCGGGCTGAAAGATGGATCAGGGGCAGGCGACGCAGGGTTTATTGGGCGCCGGGCTTGTTTCAATGCACACGGTGATCTGCGTTGGGCAGATCCGGGCTGTGATACCACCTAATACGCTGTTTTGCTGTTCGGCATTTAATTCGGCAATAATAGCCTTCTGCAGGACAAGCTTCCTGTCCAGATTAACGGTTTTCTTTTTCATGAATTGTGGATTTTGATTAACAAATGAAGAGGGTACAGATTCGGGCAAGCATCGTGTGACACAGGATTTTCTACGATTCTAAATTTCCTGAATATCGGGATGATAACCAAACGTATGGGGGAAAATAATTATGACCTGATAACTTGCGGCGATGCATGTGCCTATTTCCCCGATTAAACAAAAGCAGTATGTTTGTTTCAAAAAAAAGATGTCATGAGCACTAAAAAAGTAACCTGGCTTGCACGGGCCGTCATTTGTTGCGTCCTTGCAACTACAGCATGTAAAAAATCAGATAAAGGCGCCTCCCCTCAGCCTGCGCCGGAACCTGTAACAAAGGTGGGCGGTACTGTAGCCACCAATCTTAATGAAAGCCTGATACTACAGCTTGTAAACGATGTAAGAACGAAAGGTTGTGATTGCGGTGCCGCAAAAATGCCGCCGGTGCCGCCGCTGAGATGGAGCGACAGCCTCGCGGCCGTAGCCCTGGCCCATTCTGTGGATATGGACAGAGATAACTATTTTGATCACATCGATAAAACCGGTAATGATCCTGGGCAACGGGCTACGCAGGCGGGCTATGCATGGCGGGCTGTTGGTGAAAATATTGCCAGAGGCCAGAGAACAGAAGCAGAGGTTGTGAATGCATGGCTGAAAAGCCCTGGCCACTGTACCAACTTAATGGAGGCGGGCTTCAAAGAAATGGGGGTGGCACGCACCAAGGACCAGAATACCTGGACCCAGTTATTTGGAACAAGGAAATAAGCTTTGTGATAAAGTAAAGAAGACGTCCCGCTCTGCGTGTATTATGCAAGGCGGGACGGTGTTTTTAAGGCATAAAATTGATATTGATTATCAGCTATTTGGGCTGGAGGCAAGATAAGAAACGGGTGTTCCCTATGAAAAACTACCACGCTGTAACACCGATCAGTGCTGGAACACAGGAGGATACGTGGACTTGATGCGGAGATGACCCGGTTTTGATGGGTAGCGGGGTGGGGGGAGATGCATCGCGCCAAACAGCAATAACGATATTTTAGGGTTCGCTGATGGTAGGCTATGCACAAAAAAAAACGGGAAAGTTGTGTCTTACAACTTTCCCATTTGTGTGCGAAGGAAGAGATTCGAACTCTCAAGCCCTTTCAGGCACTACCACCTCAAAGTAGCGCGTCTACCAATTTCGCCACCTTCGCATTGGGTAGATCGGGGTGCAAAAATAATGGCTTTTTTAAAAAAAGCAAATTTATTTATCTGTATTTCTTTTTTACTGCATTATTTACGCAAAAGAATGCGGAAGGTGGTGCCTTTATTTACCTCTGATGATTTGATATAGAGGCGGCCTTTGTGGTACTCTTCTATGATGCGCCGTGAGAGAGACAGTCCAAGTCCCCATCCGCGCTTTTTCGTGCTGAATCCGGGTTTGAAGACTTTATCGAAGTTAATTTTGGAGATACCTTTGCCAGTATCGGATACATCGATCGTAATAAAAGTGGGATGATTTTCTATGTTGATATCTATTTGTCCGGTGCCTTCCATCGCGTCCAGTGCGTTTTTTAACAAGTTTTCCACAACCCAGTCGAAGAGCGGTGGAGAGATCATTGCAGGCAGTTCTGTTTCTTTTGTGTGCATGTTGAAACGTACGCGTTGGGGCGCCCGTTTGCGGATGTATGTAACCATGCTTTCCACTTGTTGGATAATATCTTTTTCTTCTAATTGCGGTACGCTTCCGATCTTGGAAAAGCGGTCTGTGATGAGTTTCAGGCGGTCTACATCTTTGCCGAGTTCATTCACGATGGTGGTGTTGGCCTCATTTTCTTTCAGCAGTTCCAGCCATGCTTCCATCGAGGATAGCGGTGTACCTAGCTGGTGGGCGGTTTCTTTGGCAAGGCCAACCCATACCTGGTTCTGTGTGGCCCTGTTGGTACTGGATAGTGCAAAGAGTACAATGCCGATGAAAAGCGCTACTACTATCAGCTGTATGTAAGGGTAGTAGCGTATCTGGCGGAGAATCAGCGAGTCGCCGTAATAGATATAGTTATGAAGTTTTTGCTTTGCATCCACTTCCATAATAAGAGGCGGATGTTGTTTTTTAAACCGGGCCAGTGATTCCTGCAGGTAGGCAGGATTTTGTGCAACCCGCATGGAATCAAGGTTGCGGCTGTCGCGGATGTGCCCCTCTTCATCTGTGAGGATGAGCGGGATGGTGGTGTTAGTGGTGATGATCTGTATAGCCAGATTCAGGTTAGCGTCGGAGCCGGTGCGCAACAGTTCGCGGTTGGCTTCTACCCATGTGGCTACTTTTTTCCGCTCTTCTTCCTGAATTTTTCTCGACAGGTTACTGACAAACCATATAGTAGTCACGATGATGAGTACTGCTATGGCGGCCAGAACAAACTTCCATCCAATAAACTGTTTAAACATACTTCTAATTTAAGCCATATTCGGCTTCCCCGTTCCTGAAATTTGATTAGCAAATATTAATTTCCTTTGTTGCATATTTGCATCACTTTAAATTATTATTCACGCATAAACGTAATATCAGTTGCCCGTATTGCCATCAGTAGCAGTTGTTATTTTAAATTGGAACGGAAAGGCTTTTCTTGAGAAATTCCTGCCTTCGGTGTGTCAATCTACATACGGTAACCTGCAGCTGGTACTGGCAGACAACGCGTCTACAGACGACAGTGTGGCCTTTGTGCAGCAACACTATCCACAGATCAGGATTATCAGGAACCCGCAGAATGATGGCTTTGCCGGCGGGTATAATGACGCCCTGCAACATGTACAGGCGGATATTTATGTACTGCTGAATCAGGATGTGGAAGTGGAGGCAGGATGGATAGAGCCGGTGATCAATATGATGCAGGAAGATCCCAATATCGCTGCCTGTCAGCCTAAGATGCGGGCTTACTACCAGCAGGACGAGTTTGAATATGCAGGGGCAGCTGGCGGTTGGATGGATTACCTGGGATATACTTTCTGCCGTGGGCGCATACTTTATACCACGGAAAAGGACAATGGCCAGTACGATGATCCGCAGGACATCTTTTGGGCCACAGGCGCTGCGCTCTTTATACGTTCGGCCTGTTTTCATGAAGTGGGTGGCTTTGACCGCGATTTCTTTGCACATATGGAGGAAGTGGACCTTTGCTGGCGATTGAAACGCGCAGGCTACAGGATCTGCTACTGCCCGGACTCCAGGGTATTTCACGTGGGAGGTGGAAGCCTGCCGCAGGGAAACCCCCGGAAATTGTACCTCAATTTCCGCAACAACCTCATGATGCTCTGGAAGAACCTGCATAGCGAAGACCGCTGGATTGTGCTCTCGCAGCGCTTCTTCCTGGATATACTTGCCGGTGTCAAGAGCCTGGTAGCGCGCAAGCCCAAAGATATGGCGGCTATCTACCGTGCTTATAAAGACTATTACCGCTGGCGCCGCAATTATGTACGGAAGGATAACCTTCCGGAAAAGAAGCTGCTGAAGATGAGCGGCGTTTTTCACGGGATTATGATCTGGCGTTATTATTTCCTCCGGCGGAAGAAATTCTCTGATCTGATTTAGAATTATGCTGATTTAATCAAAAAATCAAAAATCACTGAATCAATTAATCCAAAATATTTATTAGGTTTGCACCGGAAATAATCTGAATATGGAAAATAATACAGTAGAAAATAAGAATGACATTACCCTTGACAAGGTATCCCGCTCACGCTTTACATTTTACCTGGGACTGTTTTGCCTGCTGGTGTTCGTTTTAGGCGGTTGCTACAACCTCTACAAACACAAATACGCTGGTAAACCTGATGTGGTAGTTCCTGAGAATACGCTGTATAGTCCCAAGTATAAATAATCCGGCTTTTTGCCTTTACATAATTATCCAACCTCTCCCGGTTACGGGGGAGGTTTTTTGTTTTTGCCCTGCCTGTACCACTCTTCCATTCCGCATTGCGTAAATTAAATTCCGGATACGATTAGCTTATCAATGCATTTGCAGTGATTTTTGTATTGCAGATATGATAACTACAGCAACGACTATACAGAAGAACAGGCCGGTAAAGAAGAAAGGAAAATCCATGCTCCGCAGAGTAATCGACTGGCTGCACCTATGGCTGGGCCTTGCTTCCGGGATCATTGTGCTGATCGTCAGCATAACCGGATGCCTGTTTGTGTTCCAGAAAGAGATCAATGAGATGTATTATCACCGGCAGCTGTTTGTGACGCCACCGGCTCAGCAGGCACCGCTGCCGATAAGCGTGCTGAAGAAACGTGCCGAACAGGTGCTGGGCCCCAATAAGCCGCTGCTCAATATCACCACCTGGAAACAGCCTGACCGTGCCTGGGAATTTATGACCTATAAAGGTAATGATACTGCTCTTACCTATTTCGGGGCTGTGGAATACTACGAGTCTGTGATGATCAATCCTTATACCGGGGAGGTGACGGGTGTGCTGGATTATAAGCACAATTTCTTTTCTATCGTAAAATCCATTCACTGGAGTCTCTTGCTGAATACGCCTTACGGACAACCGGTTATAGGGTGGGGTACTTTCATTTTTGTGATCCTGCTTATTACGGGGTTGGTGATGTGGTGGCCGAAACGCTGGACCAAAGCGGCCAGGGAACAGTCATTCAAGATCAAGTGGAAGGCAAGTATCAAACGGGTGAACTATGATATGCATAACGTGCTGGGCTTCTATAGCTTGCTGATAGCACTGGTGATTGCGCTTACAGGGATGGTTTGGGCCTTCAAATGGTTTGAATCAACTGTATATGTGGTTGCTTCAGGAAGCACAACGCCTCCTGATGTTAAAAGGCCGGTATCTGTGAAAACAACTGCACCGGTGAGTGCCGATCCGTTGGATGTTGCGTTCCGGGCGGCTTTGCCGGTACTGAAAGATGCGAAGCGGATTTTCGTATATCCGGCAACGTTTCCTGAAGGCGTACATGTAATCGGTGGACTGAAGGGTAAGGAAACTTACTATGGAGCTGATGAGCTGCAGTTTGATCAATATACCGGAAAGCTACTGGGGAGGCGGAACGACAGCCATAAGAACCGCGGCGAAAAGCTGATTGAAATGAACTATGATATACATGTTGGGGCTATTGGTGGACTACCTGGAAAAATAATTGCTTTCATTGTAAGTATTATCTGCGCATCCTTACCTGTGACGGGTTTCTACATATGGTGGGGAAAGAAGAAAAAGAAAAGTTTTGCAAAAGGTTGAAAAAAAATTTTGTGTTTTCAGTCCGTTTACTATCTTTGCAATCCCAACGAAAAACGCCACACGGCAAAGCAAACAAAAAATTGCTTATTTTGTTGGAAAGATCTTAAAGACAAAGTTCTTAATACCCGCGGAAGTAGCTCATTTGGTAGAGCACGACCTTGCCAAGGTCGGGGTGGCCGGTTCGAGCCCGGTCTTCCGCTCCAGTCCGGACGATCAGTGATGATCTCCAATACAAAGTTCTTATTACCTCTGCGGAAGTAGCTCATTTGGTAGAGCACGACCTTGCCAAGGTCGGGGTGGCCGGTTCGAGCCCGGTCTTCCGCTCCAAAGCCTGACTGATAGATTCAGTCAGGCTTTTTTATTTGTAACCGGTGCTCCCGGCTAGTAGTTGCCACTGGCGCCGCCTCCGCCACCGGTGCCACCACCAAAGGTTACGTCAGGAGGTGTTGGTGTTACAGGAGTATAAGTTTGAGCAATCACCAGCGATTCCACATTTAATTTATCTGCCAGTAAAGCTTCATCAGTTTCTTCATAAGTAAAGCCCTGTCTGGGTGTACGCAGGTAACGGATCAGCAGCCATGCTCCGCCGGTAAGCAGGATACCGCCCAGCACCATTACATCTTCCAATGGCAGTATATGATGATAATAGCGGATCGTAAACACAATGGCCGCAATTAACAGCAGGCCTGTACGCAGTAATACTACGTCTTTCCGCCTGATACCAGCCCATATATATGCCAGCGGAATACCGCCTGAAAAGATCCAGAAGAACCATCCGGCAGGGATGTCCTGTCCAGGTTGCAGCTCTGTCCCCAGGAGCGCCTGGCCGCCTTCTCTTACTACGAAGTAGTTACCGGACATATATAGGGTTACAAGTGATAACACTTCCACTACGATCAGACAGTTTTTATAATGCCTGCATATATGCAGTGATGTAAGGCGCTTTGCAACGAAGTATACGCCAGCTGAAAACAGCATAACGGCAAAAGGCACAACGGTACTGGATCCCAGCCCCGTTTGAATGATGGTATATACCATCAGCATGACCAAGGAGAGATACGATATGCCTGCTAAGATCATATCCGCAAAACGGAGTGTAGCCATACCCGTTAGTACCGCCGCGATGAGATAAAGTGCGGCTGGCGACATATGGGATTCGAAGCCAATGGTAATGCCAATCAGCAGGAGGGCTACCCACAGCAGCGCATCATCTATGCCGGCATGATAGTAATGGTTGCTTCTCACCAGTACTTCCAGTGCGATATAGGAACATATACCTACGGCGAGGAGCATGCCTCTGATAGCACTTTCCGAACTGCTAGCGCCCATTAGCAGGAAAAGCCCAAGCGCAGCCAGCAGGATGATGACGGTGAGTATAAACAATCCTATTCTGATCACCGGATTAGGGGTATAAAAGTTAACAGGATAGGCTTGTCCAACAGCGGTGGCTTCTTCTGTGGTTATAAGTTGTCTGCGTAATGCAGCTGCTGTCTGTTCTTTAACAGCAAGGTTATCCAGCGTCTGTTTATTGTAAGCGATCATGTTTGATTTTTTTATTAAGGTTAACGAGTAATACTGCTACAACCGGGGCTGATACTACGAGATACAGGAAGAAAGAAACGACCCAGTCTGTGTTGGATATCAGTCTGAACAGGAAGATGGTGAAACCCACGTAGAGATAAAGTACCGTGATAAGCAAGAAGTAGAAGGATTGTTCCCCGATGGCTTTTTTATAGATAAGATAACCAATACCAAGCATCAGCAGAAACCATAGTACGGAAGCTTCTCCGTTGGAACACATGGCAGCAATGCAGGCCACAAAAAAGAGGTGTGCGCCAAAATTTTCATATGTGAAGGCGAAGTGTGTTTTGAAATGCTGTTTGACGGAGAGCAGGCCGGCGGCCAGCAGGGCCAGACCCAGGAGCATACCGGTATAGATAAGTTGGTTGCTGCTGAAATTACCGCTGTTGAGTAGTTGAAAGGGTGTGATGGTAACACCCAGCCAGGCGGCAAGATTGGTAATAGCCATAGACAGGACGCCGATATGATCGAAGTAGTAGGCACTGAAAAACAGTACTACCAGCGGAACGAAGACTGCAAGTCCATAAGCAGTGCCGAATGCGCTGTATTGGTATTGCAGGTAGCCGATGAAAGTAACGAAGGTGAGACAACCCAACAATAGGATATAATCGAAAAAGGTGTTAGGCTGTGTTACCTTATTCCGGGAAAAAGGAGCATGTTGCTTTATGCAATACCAGAAGGAGCCGGCGCAGATAAGCGCCAGGAATGCCAGTATGGCCTGATGCCCTATTGTATCGATGTTTTCGTATACCAGTATGCCAAGGCCGCCGCTCAGCAGTAATACACCGAGGTATAGCAGGGTTTTAATCTCCCAGTGCAGCGAAAAGAGCCGGGTGGTTCCGGCATGGCTGATTTTAGTAAGGGAATCGCTGTTGATGAGTCCTTCGCGGTGTAATTTTTCAAACAATTGTGTATCCATATCAAGGTTAAAGGGAGCAATTTAAGTAAAAGTATGTGTTGCTTACATATTACGGATTTTAAAGTACAGCCCGCTGTCTTTTATTGGTAGTATTATGTTTCACGAAAATATTTCTTTCTGATATTTATCTGTACAACGTTTTAGGTATTGTTTTATTTCATATATGATTGTTTCACGGTTTTCTCCCTGATTATTCGTATCTTCGTGGTATGAAACAGGCTTGACAAGGTATTTTCATACCAGTGGCGCTATCTTATAACAACTTCCCTTTTGCATAAGATACTTTCCCTTTAGTACTCTACTACGAAGAAATAATGTGTATAAACTGAATGATGACATGAAGGACTTCAAAATTATTGACAACAAGGAAGCCAGGCAGTTCGAGGCGCATATTGCGGGACAGCTGGCAAAGGTTATTTATGAGCGGAACGGCAGCCGTATATTCCTGACTGGAGCGGAAGTGCCTCCCACACTGGAAAAGCAGGGTGTTACGCCGGTATTGCTGGGTAAGGTGATGGAAGAAATTGCTTCACAGAATATCCGGATGGTACCATCCAGCAGAAAAGTAGCAGATTTTGTGCGCAGTAACCCGAAGTGGAAAACACTGCTGGCGCATGGTCTGCATATATAACCAACAACTTAAGGGGTTAGCTTTTAATGATCTACAAGGCAGATGTTTACCACATCAGGACTAGAATGGCGGAGCGTGAAATAATAAAACATCTTTCCAGGTAAGTATTAAAAGCTAACTCCTGTAAGCTGATCCCTACTCTTTCACTCCCACGCATTTCTGGAGTTACCAATCACAAGCGTATAACCCTTTCTGTTAGTGACGCTTTCAGATTTCTTTATTCTGTATATCGGTGAGTACATTTATCGGATGTGCTGCCGGACAAATGGTGCATGTGTGTATCAGTGTTAATTCCTGACAATGATAGGCGTTTAAATGTGAAATATTTTTTAATACTTATATAATATAGTGTTAAAATGATAACTTCGTATGGGAAACCTGCCGTACCTGTAACTAGAAAAAATAGCTGCCCGGATAGGGGTAAATACTCCTACAGGTGTCGTTTTATAAAATGTTCAATTGGCAGAAGCAATTATATTTGATTTCAGTTATCAAAACCTCAGCATGGAGTTTAATCATCCAGGTGATACCTCATTACTGGAAAAGGAACACACACTAACATTTGAACAGGCTTTTAAAACTCATTTTAAAGGCTTACATGCATACGCACATACTATTCTGAAAGATGAGGTAATGGCAGAGGAGATGGTGCAGAATGTGTTCTGCAAGTTGTGGGAGAAGTCGGGCGATATCCGTATCAAGCAATCTGTTTCGGGCTACCTGTACAGGGCAGTATATCATGAGAGCATCAACTACCTGCGGCACCAGAAGGTGAAAGCAGCCCACCAGGCGCACTCACAATACCAGATGAACAATGACCGCAACATGGGAAATACTTCCGGTAAAGTAATGCTGAAAGACCTGCAGGAAAAGCTGGACAAGGCTTTGCAGGAGCTGCCAGAGAAATGCAGGACCGTTTTTCAGCTGAGCCGCTTTGAAGAACTGAAATACCAGGAAATAGCTGACCGCCTTGACATTTCCATCAAAACAGTAGAAAACCAAATGGGTAAAGCATTGCGCCTGCTCCGTCAACAACTGGTTGACTTCTTACCTCTGATTATTGTATTAATTGCTACATCCTTAAACCTGTACAAGTGAAAAAGCGTATTGATCATATAAATGATGACCTCCTGGTAAAATATCTGCTGGGAATCACAGACGAAAGTGAGAAGGCAGGCGTAGAGGAGTGGCTGGCTGAAAACAAGGAACATCAGCGCTACTTAGACCATTTCAGACTTATATGGGAGGAAAGCCGGAAGCTGGCTGCAGTGACTACCGTGAATGAAGATGATGCCTGGAAACGATTCCAGCAGCGTGTTGGCGCTGATGTACAAACATCCGGCGCACGCATTATCAAACCCGGTATTTCCACCTGGCGCCGCGATCTTCGCATAGCGGCCACGTTGATTGTCCTGTTTGGTGCGGGTTGCTTCTGGTACATATCCCAATTGGGCCAGACTGCCAAACATACCATCTATTCGCAGGCGGAAGTAAAGCTGGACACCTTACCTGATGGCTCTTTCGTTACACTCAACAAGCAATCTTCCATTACCTATCCGGTTAGTTTCGAAAGGGAACGCCGTGTGCAACTGAAAGGAGAAGCCTTCTTTAACATTGCACAGGACCCGGGTAAACCCTTTGTTATCAGGGTAAACGATGTAACGGTAAAGGTGCTTGGTACCTCTTTCAACATCAAAAGCGTCAATGGGTCCACTGAGGTGATTGTGGAGTCGGGAGCTGTTGAAGTGACCAAGAAGAGCAACAGCGTAAAACTACAACAGTATGAGAAGGCTGTAGTGACCGAGAATGAGGATGCGCCTGTGAAGCAGCGCAACACAGATGAACTGTACAACTACTATCGCACCCAAACCTTTGTATGTAACAACACACCACTCTGGAAACTGGTGGATATACTCAACGAAGCCTACGGCGTGGATATTGTCATTGCTAATAACAGTAAGCGCGATATGCCTATCAGCGTTACCTTCGCTAACAGCTCGCTGGACAGTACACTTAAGATCATCGGACTGACTTTCGATATCAGCATAGAAAAAAACGGATCACAAATCACATTGAAATAATACCTGCCTAATTGTTATGTCGTTGCTCAGAATATTGTTTACTGTTTTTATCTCAGGTATTTTTTCACTGAACGTTGCGGCACAAAGCCTGTTGAACAGGACTGTAACGCTGGATGCAAAGCAGCGGCCTCTTTCAGAGGTGCTGAATATCATCAGCAAGCAAGGGAACTTTTATTTTTCTTATATCAGTAATATTCTTCCGCAGGACAGCATCGTAAGTATATCGGTACGGAAGAAAACAGTGCGGCAGGTACTGGACCTTCTATTCGCCGGGGATTATATGTATAAGGAATCCGGTAATTATATCATCCTGTTAAAAAAGTCGTCGGGGCAGACCTACTATCTGATCAGCGGAACGGTCTCGGACAGGAAGACCGGTATGCGAGTCGCGAATGCCAGCGTATATGAACGACAGCAACTCATCTCCACACTTACGAATAACGATGGATACTTCAGGCTGCGGTTAAGGGACAAATACCCTACCGCAGCCATCAGCGTTAGTAAGGACCTGTATCTCGATACCTCGCTGGTATTGAATCCTGTGCAGGACCAGGAGGTGGTGCTGAGCATCACACCCGTATCTTACCAGTTGAAGACTGTGGAGATAACGAGCCGTCACCAGGTAGAGAAAACCTGGTTCGGACGCGCGTTGTTATCGTCCCGTCAGAAAATGCAGAGTCTTAACCTCGCTTCCTTTTTTGCTGACAAGCCTTACCAGATGTCGCTGACTCCTGGTCTGGGTACGCATGGGCGTATGGGGGCGCAGGTGGTCAATAAGCTGTCTTTCAATCTCCTTGGCGGCTATACAGCTGGTGTGGACGGTGTGGAAATAGGTTCTGCATTCAATATCGTGAAGCACGATATGCAACATGTGCAGCTAGCCGGCGTGCTCAATGTAGTGGGTGGAAAAACAAAGGGTGTGCAGGTGGCGGGTGTGCATAACAATGTGCTTGATTCCCTGAAAGGTGTGCAGATCGCGGGTGTGAGCAACAATGTGGAAGGCAGCCAGCTAGGTGTGCAGATGGCCGGTGTATGGAACCATATACACGGAAATGCAGAAGGACTTCAGGCGCAGGGCGTGGCAGGTCTTGTAAGCGGAGATATGGATGGCTGGCAGGTTTCAGGTATAGGCTCTATCGCAGAAAAGAATATGAGGGGCTTGCAGGTCGCGGGCATCTTCAATGAAGCGAAAGACTCCGCACATGGTGCTCAGCTTACAGCTGTTGGAAATTTCGGTGGTGAAGTGGAAGGATTCCAGGGAGCTGGTGTGCTCAACGTTGCGAGAAAATCCCTTGATGGCGTACAGATTGCTGCAGGCCTCAATGTCAACAAGAAACATACGGATGGTTTTCAGGGCTCAGGTATATTCAATTATACAGCCGGAGATCTGGACGGAGGGCAGGTTACCCTTGGTGGTAACATCGTAAAACGCAAAGTAAGCGGCTTTCAGCTGGGGGGCTTGTTCAACTATGCGCATCACCTGAAGGGTGTACAGATTGGTATCGTGAATATTGCTGATACATCGGAAGGGTATAGTGTAGGATTGATAAATATTGTCAGGAGAGGATTCAAGCGAGTGTCTGTTTACAGCAATGATCTGCAGCCGGTTAATATCGCCTGGAAGACAGGTAGGGAGAGGCTTTACAGCATCCTCCTGGTAGGATACGATCCTTCTTCACTGAATACTTCTTATTCAATAGGCTATGGTATAGGTACAGAGATACCTATCAGGAAACGGCTGTTCATTGCTGCGGAATTCACCAGCGAGTCATTATATCAGCGTGCGTGGGACGGCTCCTCAACCGTTCTGAGAGTACATCCCCTGCTGCATTACAGGCTGGGAAGAAAAATTTCTATTTTTGCGGGCCCTTCTTTTGTGGTACAAGTACATGATATGCTGAAGCCTAAAGAAGGCTATCATGTGAATCCTCCCGGAAGTAATTATCCTTCATTTAATATCGGCAAAGAGGCCACTGGCTGGCTTGGCTGGCAGGCAGGCATTAGTATTTTCTGATTTTATTTTTTGCAAATAGGGGTAAGTAATTATTGAGGTGTCGGTATACTGTACGAAAATAATTATACCGACATGAAAACAATCAGGCTACATATTTTATTTCTGATCGCCCTGTGTTGCTCTACTGTAAAGACTTTTGCACAAACGCAATTATCCAGTCCCGCACATATCGGGTTGATATATCCGATAAGTTCCAATGGAAAAAATGCAGCGCAGTATACAAATCATTTCTCTCTGCATGTGTTGATGGGGCTTTCCCGCGCTGAAACAAGCGCCGCTATCGCAGGCATTTCCAATATCATAAAGATGAAAGCAACCGGAGCGCAGGTAGCAGGTTTCTCCAATCATATTGGCGCTACGTATCGCAGTGCTACTGTCGCCGGTTTTATGAACCAGGTGAAACAGCGTGCAGAAGGCTCGATGGTAGCAGGTTTCATGAACTATGCAGGAATGATGAAAGGTGTACAGGTTGCAGGCTTCGGCAACTTTACCAAAGGCAATGTAACAGATGGTGCGCAGGTAGCAGGTTTCATCAATACGGCGGACAGCTCAGTGATACAGGCGGCCGGCTTCATGAATACGAGCAATAACAGCGATGTGCAGATTGCAGGATTTATGAACCGATCAAAGGATGTAAGAGTACAGATAGGCGGCTTTATGAATGTTGCCCGAAAGGTTAAGGGCGTACAGGTAGGATTCCTCAATATTTCGGATAGCAGTGATTGTCCTATTGGCGCAGTGAATATTGTGAAGGGCGGAGAGAAACAGGTGAGCATCAGTATTGATGAAACGGCCACCACTATTGCATCATTCAAATCAGGCGGAAAGGTAACTTATGGTATTCTGGGTGTTGGTGTCAATGCCAAAGGTAAGAATACGTTGTACGCAATGCTTGCCGGCATTGGCGTGCATTTCCCCTTGTTGTCGCACTTCAGGCTGAACATGGAAACCACCAACCTTGTGCTCACTGACTTCAAAAAAGGTATCTACAGTAAACAGACATTTGCGGTTTATCCGGCCTACCGCTTTGGCCGTAAACTGGAAGTATATGGCGGACCTACCGTAAACTATGTACAGATGAGAGATGGAGTAGGAGAAGATATTCACAGCCAGTATATGTTCTCCCGTACCAGAAATAACAACAAATTTGAGGGCTGGTATGTAGGTGTGTCTGCGGGCGTGCAATACCGTTTATAACTGTAGCCTTTGATATACTAACGGAGTGCTGTTATTGGAGGGAACCTTCGGGCAGGTTACCTTACAATGTACAGGCTCCGTTTTTAAATTACCCCCTCTGAATCAAGTTGTCAAGAAATAAATGAATGAAGAAGGTAGAAGAAGATGCCTTACCTTTGGAAAGAATAAGAGCTTAGATTTGTTAACCGTATAGCCTAGCTTTAAGTACCAATTTTTAACCCTTTAACCCTTTAACCCTTCAAACCTTCTTTATGAAAATTCTAAATCTACTGACTTTAGTTAGCTTGTTTATTTTTGTTTCATGCAGAAAAAATGTCAGCGAAAAAGCAGAAACTAATATTAGTATGAAATCCTTGGATCATGATAGGGAAATGACGGACTTTGCGAAGGTCCTCGCAAAATCTCTGACAGATATAAATGTCCGCAGTCTGATCAAGCAAGAAGCAGAAAAAATGTTTGATAAAGATTATGATGTATTATACGGACTTGCCAAAGATCTTCCAGATGTGACAGGTAAGACATTGAATGAGCAAATTGTAAAATTTTCGAACAATCCTTCACAGTTTAATTCAATAGTTAATCAATTACCGTTATTAACAATATATGTCCCTGTTTTAGACAACTTTGATGCAAAAAAATGGAATATTGATGGCCAGATACCTATAGTTGCTGTTCGTAATACTGAAGATAGGAAAAATGGAAAGCCTTTATTAGCCTATGACGCTGATGGGAATGAGATTAAATTAGATTATAAGGTAAAGCCTGACCGGCCGATCATTGTAATTAAAGACAACGAAAGAGTAATCAAAAAAAGTACGGAAGTAAAAAATAATCTTAATGCAAGAGGGAACGAGGTTACACCAGTTAAAATTAAAGATGATTATTATTTTGCAGATGAAAGTTACAACGGTTA
>NZ_DATLKJ010000244.1:0-36015 GCF_035538455.1 Chitinophaga sp. | reverse complement strand
ATGACTGTTCAGGGCTCTTTGCTCAACGATGAGTATGTACAGTTGCAACAGGAGTTGGCAAAGATAGGTAAGCCAACCACACTGGAGAAAAAGAAACTGGACTCGTTGGGTGCATTGCGCGATGTGGTGGAGAAGAATTTTGTTTCCAGGCATCCTGCATCCTTTATCAGCCTTGAGTTGCTGAGGGGATTTGACGACTATAGCCTGGAACAACTGGAAGCAGCCTTCGCCAGCCTTACACCTGCATTGAGGAACAGCCATGGGGGCAAAGCGTTTTCGGCTATGCTGGAAACCCTCAAACGGGTGCAGATCGGCGCGGTAGCACCGGATTTTACGGAGAAAGACACCGCCGGTATTGCTGTTTCATTAAAAGATTTCCGTGGCAAATATGTGTTGGTAGATTTCTGGGCCAGCTGGTGCATTCCCTGCTTAGAGGAAATGCCTGATGTGCTGAAAGCCTACAATAAATACAAAGACCGGAACTTCACCGTGCTGGGCGTTTCGCTGGACAAGTCAAAGACCGCCTGGACCAAGGAAATACAACGGGGTCGGATGCCCTGGAAACAGGTCTCCCACCAGGACCCGCGGCGTGTGTCTGCCTCGAAGCTGTATGCCGTAAGGTTTATCCCGCAAAATTTTCTCATCAACCCGGAAGGGAAAATCATTGCGCACAACCTGGAAGGTGAAGCGCTGGGGAAATTGGATGAGCTGTTGAAATGATCGGTTAATATCCTGTTACGCAGCACCAAAAAAACAATAAATCCGCAAAACGTTATCTCGCCTGTCAATGGCAGCTACAGGGAAAGTAGTGAGCCTTGCCTGCTGAGAAAGATGACATTATTAAATCAAAAACCATGATAAGAAACCGTTGCTATTTGCTGATGGTACTGTTGCTGCCGATTGCAGCCTATGCTGCCAAACCTTTCCGGGTTACCGGAACACTGCACCTGGCCGATCAGCCGGTATGGATGCATCTCTTTTATTATCTGGCTGATGGTCAACGGGTGCATGACTCTACCCGCATTATCAATGGTAAATTTACATTCGCCGGGAAGCTGGATGAACCGGCGCACGCTTATCTCCGCGGCTACAATCCTCCCGCCCAGAAGAACTACTTTACTGGCGAGTTCTACCTGGAGCCGGGTAACCACGCCATCACCATTAGTGAAGATAGAAAACTGACTGTTCAGGGTTCTTTGCTCAACGATGAGTACGTACAGTTGCAACAGGAGCTGGCAAAGATAGGTAAGCCAACTAAAATTGAGGAAATTGACTCGTTCCGTGTATTGCACGATCCGGTGAAAAAGGATTTTATTTCCAGGCATCCTGCATCCTTTATCAGCCTTGAATTGCTAGATGACTTTAGACGCTATACCACGGAACAACGGGAGGCCATCTTCGCCGGCTTTACGTCTGCATTGAAGAACAGTCAGGCGGGCAAAGTGTTTGCGACCAAACTGGAAAACTTTAAGCGGGTGAAGATCGGTACAGTAGCACCGGATTTTACGGAGAAAGACACCGCCGGTATTGCTGTTTCATTAAAAGATTTCCGTGGCAAATATGTGCTGGTGGATTTCTGGGCCAGCTGGTGTGGTCCCTGTAGACAGGAAAATCCTAATGTGCTGAGGGCCTACAATAAATACAAAGACCGGAACTTCACCGTGCTGGGCGTTTCGCTGGACGAATCGAAGACCGCCTGGATCAAGGCCATAGAACAGGATCAACTGCCCTGGAAACAGATCTTCCACCAGGGTCCGCAGCATGCATCCGCCGCATACTTGTATGCCGTGGAGTCTATCCCGCAAAATTTTCTCATCAACCCGGAAGGGAAGATCATTGCGCACAACCTGAGAGGAGAAGGGCTGGAAAAACTGGATGAGCTGTTGAAATGACCAGTTACAGAAAATAAGGAGGAGAAGGAGTAATACCACCGGCTCAGGATTGGAACCGGGATCCTGCATGTGTGGGGCCGTACGATGATGACCGTTTCTACCTGTGTTTGTATGATGTAACGCCATCGCACGGCCTGTTTGGTATAGCGGTTCAGTATCCTGTTGTACAGCTGAAAGCCAGTAAATCCGCAAAACCTTACCTCGCCTGTCAACGTACAGCTACAGTTGTACCGCTTTTATCCCGGTACAGGGAAAGCAGTAAGCCTTGCCTGCAGAGAAAGATGATGATGATTAAATCAAAAACCATGATACGAAACCGTTGTTATCTGCTGATGGTACTGCTGCTGCCGGTTGCAGCCTATGCTGCCAGACCTTTCCGGGTTACCGGAACCCTGCACCTGGCTGAACACCCGGTATGGGCGCATCTTTATTACTATCTATCCGGTGATCAACTTGTGCATGACTCTGTCCGCATCACCGATGGTAAATTTACATTCGCCGGTGAGCTGGATGAACCGGTGAAGGCCTATCTCAACTGCCACTATCCCCCCTCCGTGCGAAAGCTCTTTAGGGGCGAGTTTTACCTGGAGCCGGGTAACCACGCCATCACCATTAGTGAAGAAGGAAAACTCACCGTTCAGGGTTCTTTGCTCAACGATGAGTACGTACAGTTGCAACAGGAGCTGGCAAAGATAGGTAAGCCAACTAAAATTGAGGAAATTGACTCGTTCTGTGCATTGCGCGATCCGGTGGAAAAGGATTTTGTTTCCAGACATCCTGCCTCTTTTCTCAGCCTTGAATTGCTGGAAGGATTTAGCGGTTATACCCTGGAACAACAGAACGCTACCTTCGCTGGTTTTACGCCTGCATTGAAGAACAGCCATGCGGGCAAAGCGTTTGTGGCTATGTTGGAAACCCTCAAACGGGTGCAGATCGGTGAAGTAGCACCTGATTTTACGGAGAAAGACACCGCTGGTATCGATGTTTCATTAAAAGATTTCCGTGGCAAATATGTGCTGGTGGATTTCTGGGCCAGTTGGTGCCTTCCCTGCTCAATGGAAAATCCTAATTTGCTGAAAGCCTATAATAAATATAAAGACCGGAACTTCACCGTGCTGGGCGTTTCGCTGGACGAGTCGAAGTCTGACTGGATCATGGGTATACAACGGGGTCAGCTGCCCTGGAAACATATCTCTCACCAGGACCCGCAGCGTGTGTCCGCCTCGAAGCTGTATGCCGTAAGGTTTATCCCGGAAAATTTTCTCATCAGCCCGGAAGGGAAAATTATTGCACACAACCTGATAGGAAAAGGGCTGGAAAAACTGGATGAGCTGTTGAAATGATCAGTTAGAGAAAATAGGGAGGAAAAGGAGTAACACCACCGGCTCGGGATTGGGGCCGGGATCTAACATACGTGGGGCCGTGCGATCATGGCCGTTTCTACCTGTATTTGTACGATGTAATGTAGTCGCACAGCCTGTTTGGTATAGCGGTTCAGGATCCTGTTGCACAGCACTAAAAGACACTAAATCCGCAAGACGTTATCTCGCCTGTCAACATACTGCTACAGTTGTACCGCTCTTATCCCGGTACAGGGAAAGTAGTGAGCCTTGCCTGTAGAGAAAGATGATTATTAAATCAAAAATCATGATACGAAACCGTTGTTATTTGCTGTTGCCGATTGCAGCCTATGCTGCCAAACCTTTCCGGATTACCGGAACCCTGCACCTGGCCGATCACCCTGTATCTGCGCATCTCTATTACTATACATCCGGTGATCAACTTGTACATGACTCTGTCCACATCACCGATGGTAAATTTACATTCGCCGGTGAGCTGGATGAACCGGTGAGGGCCTATCTCAACTGCCACTATCCTCCCTCCGTGCGAAAGCTCTTTAGGGGCGAGTTTTACCTGGAGCCCGGTAACCACGCCATCACCATTAGTGAAGAAGGAAAACTCACCGTTCAGGGTTCTTTGCTCAACGACGAGAATGTACAGCTGCAACAGGAGCTGGCAAAGATAGGTAAGCCAACCGAAATTGAGGAAATTGACTCGTTCAGAGCATTGTGTGATCATGTGGAAAAGGATTTTGTTTCCAGACATCCTGCATCCTTTATCAGCCTTGAATTGCTGGAAAGATTAAGTGACTATAGCGCCTATACCCTGGAACAACAGGAGGCTACCTTCGCAGGCTTTATGCCTGCATTGAAGAACAGCTATATGGGAAAAGCATTTGCGGCTATGCTGGAAAACCTCAAACGGGTGCAGATCGGTGCGGTAGCACCTGATTTTACGGAGAAAGACACCGCCGGTATCGATGTTTCATTAAAAGATTTCCGTGGCAAATATGTGTTGGTGAATTTCTGGGCCAGTTGGTGCTTTCCCTGCTTAGAGGAAATGCCTGGTTTGCTGAAAGCCTACAATAAATATAAAGACCGGAACTTTACCGTGCTGGGCGTTTCGTTGGATAAGTCAAAGCCCGCCTGGATCAAGGCCATAGAACAGGGGCAGCTGCCCTGGAAACAGATCTCCGACAAGGACCCGCAGCATGCGTCCGCCGCGAACTTGTATGCCGTAAGGTTTATCCCGCAAAATTTTCTCATCAACTCGGAAGGGAAAATCATTGCGCACAACCTGAGAGGAGAAGCACTGGAAAAACTGGATGAGCTGTTGAAATGATCAGTTGGAGTAAATAGGGAGGAGAAGGAGTAACACTGCCGGCTCGGGATTGTAACCGGGATCCAGCATACGTAGCGACAGTGCGGTAATGGCCGGTTATGAAGAATGGCGCTTCACCTTCTTCGAAGTATTATCTTGCACGCATGCTGCACCGTTTTCCACCTGCCCCCGGGTCCACTGACGCATCTTTCCTCACTGGAAAGACAGAAGTATTTGCCAAACTCAAAATTGAATCACTGCCCGGCAAGCGCACGGTGCTGATGACAGCGCATACCCTGATCTTCGTAACGAAAGGCGTAAAGCTATTGCACTTCCCAGGTGAAACAGTGAAGGTATCACCCGGAGAAGTGATCCTGTTACGTAAAGGAATATACGTAATGGCAGAGTACATCGGGGATGGCCTTGACTTTGAAGCCATGATGCTCTTCCTGCCGGGTAAGCTGCTGCAGGCCATGGCAAAACACTGTCATGAAGGCAGCGCTCATCAGCAGGACCATTACCTCGTCTTTCCGGCAACATCAGTGGTAAACGGATTCAAAGAGAGCTTCCGGAAATATTTTGACAGCCTGCCATCCAACTTCGAGTGGCTGCTGCCACTGAAACAACAGGAAATATTATTGCTGTTGCTCTCCGGAAGTGGGAGCGGTAAAGTACAATCGTTTATTAAATCCGCTATCAGCGCAGAACCCGCGGATATTGATTTTATCGTGAACAACTACCTGCTGCAACCGGTTACTATCGAAGAACTGGCAGGACTGTGCAATTGCAGCCTTGCTAAGTTTAAGCGCGATTTCCGTCAGCGTTATCGAAGCTCCCCCCGCGTCTGGATCAATACCAGGCGGTTGGCACATGCACATATGCTGTTGCTGAATACCAGTAAGCAGGTGACTGAAATAGCGTTGGAATGCGGATTTGAGAACACTTCCTATTTTATACGGTTGTTCAGAAATGAATACGGCCATCCCCCCGCCGCATTAAGAGCCGGAATTACTATTAAATGAGCTATATGGATTAACTTCCAACCTCCCCCGGTAGTGATCTTTGCATAAAAATCACATCCATGAAAATTTTACTGGTCGGTGGTCAGGGTACCATCGGAAGAAAAGTGGCTGCAGCCTTCACTGCACGCGGTCACGAAGTGATCACCGCAGGCAGGAATAGTGGCATTGTACAGGTAGATATTACATCGCCGGATTCTATTGAGAACATGTACAGGCAGACAGGCAATATAGACGCATGCATCTGCACCGCAGGAACAGGTTACTATGGCCCCTTTGAAGAGATGACCACACAGCTGATGATGCCGGGAATAGAAGGCAAACTGCTGGGACAGGTGAATCTTGTATTGATGGGAAAGAACTATCTCAATTCAGGTGGGTCATTCACGCTGACTTCTGGTATTGCCGCTCAGCACCCGGCACGCAACGGCACCTGTGTGGCCATGATCAACGGTGCAGTGAACAGTTTTGTATTAGGCGCTGCACAGGAGATGAAGCAGGAAAGGCGCATTAATGCAGTAAGCCCCGGATTGGTGGAAGACAGCAATGAACGGTACGGCGCATTTTTCCCCGGATATAACCTGGTACCAATGAATAAACTGGTGAATGCGTACATCCTGAGTGTGGCAGGCGCCGTGAACGGGAAGATCCTGAAGGTGTATTCGTGATGGTATACGCTGCCGCTGTATGGCAATAGCCACACAGCGGCAGCGTTCATATCCCCGGGCGTGGCCGCCGGTGAGGAGGAATTACAGTAATAATTACGGATATTGAGGGGGTATTCTGTTCCCGCATCACCCCTCATTGTTCATAATAATTGCAAAATTCCATGAAAACAAAATTGTTAACATTCCACGTAGGCGCGTTCCTGTTAGTCGCCATCTCATCCTGTAAAAAGGACCTCCAGGATACACACACATTACAATCCATCGACAACAAAGCCACCGCTGTGGCACAACCGCAGGCTGCTGCCTCATACCAGCTGATCTGGTCCGATGAGTTTAACGGCAGCGGCGTAGACGGTAATAAGTGGCAGTTTGAAACAGGTCCTAACACCAGTAATAACGAGAGACAATATTACCAGGCTGCCAATGCCTCCGTCAGCAACGGAAATCTCGTGATCACCGCCCGTAAGGAAAGTGTGAACGGCTGGCCTTACACCTCAGCCCGGCTAAACACCGCTGGCCGCTTTACCACCACATACGGCCGCATTGAAGCCAGAATTAAACTGGCGTCCGGACAGGGACTATGGCCCGCATTCTGGATGCTGGGCAACAACATCGGCTCAATAGGCTGGCCAAAATGCGGTGAGATCTACATTATGGAGCAGGTGAACACCAGTAATACCATCTACGGCACCATACATTGGGATGCCAATGGGTACGCCCACTACGGCGGTACCACCACTACCAGCTTCACCGATTACCACGTGTATGCAGTAGAGTGGGATGCCAGCTCCATCCGCTGGTTCGTGGACGGCAACCAATACCATGAGGCCAATATCCTCAATAATATCAACAGTACAGAAGAATTCCACAAGCCCTTCTTCATTATCCTCAACCTCGCTGTAGGCGGCAATTTCCCCGGTCAGACCGTGGATGAAAGCAAACTGCCCGCCAGCATGTACGTGGATTATGTAAGGGTATTCTCCATGACCAATGGCGGCGGCTCAGCACCCATCGGCTCCACGATTTCCATCAAAGGCGTTAACAACGCCTTCGTCAGCAGCGAAAACGGCACACAGCCAATGAACTGCAACCGGGCCACTGCACAGGCATGGGAACAGTTCACCGTGGAAGA
This sequence comes from Chitinophaga sp., assembly GCF_035538455.1. Taxonomy (GTDB): domain Bacteria; phylum Bacteroidota; class Bacteroidia; order Chitinophagales; family Chitinophagaceae; genus Chitinophaga. Next base: position 28,643 of record NZ_DATLKJ010000244.1, on the reverse strand, counting down.
CGCCGGCGGCGGAAAAGTAGCGCTGAAGAGTATGGGCAAATATGTATCCTCCGAAAACGGTGTACAAGCAATTACGTGTAACCGTACCAGTGCGGGCGACTGGGAAAAATTCGACTGGATCTCCAATGCAGACGGTTCCTTCTCACTGCGAGGCAACAATGGCCGCTATATCTCCAGCGAAAACGGCACACAACCAATGACCTGCAACAGAACCACTATATCGGGCTGGGAATCTTTCCGGTACTGAGTTTAAAAAGACATGGGTGATGTACTGGGCGTCTCTTATCCGGGACGCCCTTTATCGTTTTTTTAAGTATGATGAATGAAATGGATAATTTTGCCACTTCTAATTTGATACTATGAACACAACACTCCATATCAGAAAAGCAGAAGAACAAGAGCTGTCATTGATTTTATCAATGCTGAAAGAAGCGGCAGAGGCTATTAAAAACAAAGGGCTCGACCAGTGGCATATGTGGCTCAACCCCCAGCCCGGACATATCAGCTGGATTGACGAAGGGTTAAAGCAAACGGAGTTTTTTATAGTGAATAACGAAGAAAATGAACACATAGGGATGTTCCGCCTTTCGTATACTGATATACGCTATTGGGGCGAACAGACAGATAAATCAGGTTACGTGCATTCTCTCGTGGTAAGAAAGGGGTTTTCCGGACAAAATATGGGCGCTAAAATCCTTCGCTATGTAGAAAACCTCCTGGTTATCGACGGATATGATTTACTGCGGCTCGATTGCAACGCATCCAACAACTGGCTTTGCAACTACTACGAAAACCTGGGATTCAAAAAAGTGGGAGAGAAGGCAATGCCCCATTCATTAAATAATCTCTACGAAAAGAAACTGCATTGATGTAAATATGTACTAAGGGTTAACCAGGGGGCAAAGGCCTGTTAAAAGTGTACTTTGCCAGTTGGTCACCCTGAGTCATTTATAATTGGGGATGTTCCTGCCAAGGATAATATTCACACGACCATTCCAGCTGCCCGCTTCACCTTTCGAAAGATGTATGATAAGATCGCCACCCCGTTTTTCAGCCTGGGCACGTAATGATGGTGTTACCAGCGGATCATCGTCAAACCACACTTCATCGATATAGTACAGCGTTTTATGTGGCTCCTTCACAAGGATATGAATATGCGCCGGTACATCCCTGTCCGGGTAAGGTGCAGGTCTTATACTGTTGATCGTGAAATTACCGTCATTATCCGTCTGTGCCCAGTTGCGCAGATGTCCGTGGAGCTTGCCATTGATCTGCCCTGGTGACGGTTCATAATAGCCCTGGGCATTTGTATGCCAGATGTACAGGGTGATATGAGGAGCAGGTGTTTTCCCGTCAGGTTGGTAAACCTTACCTGTTACAGTCAGGCGTTCTCCCGGCTCATGGGTGTCTGCTATCGTAACAACGGTGCGGATGCTGTCGTTTGCGGGCATGCCTTCATACATGGCATCACATCCATCGCAGTAGTCGCCAATGGCGATGTCTTTGGCGGTATCGGCTTTGCTGGCGGCAACCGTGCTTTCCTGGCTGCCGGAGCGGGCTGCATTACAGCTACAGATCAACAGCGCTGCCGTCAGGCATACAATAGGGAACGTGTATATTCTTTTCATGTTGTTGGTGGTTATATGGATGAGCATACAGATACAGGCCGAAATACCAGGGGCTGAGGGTGAAGTGCCGGCCGGCGTAATGAAGTTACTGCAAAAGCAATTGTTGGCAATAAGAAATAAGATGACCGGTATTCAGCTTGTCAGCTATATTTTCGCGAAAGCCACCTATATCTGTGTAGAGATACACATTTTTATATGAACAATTATAAAAACTGATTCTGTAACTTTGAAGGGAGTTGTTTTCCCACAACCCTATTGATGGCCTTATAATTACAGAATAAATTTATGAAGAAACCGCAGTTATTTACCCTACACTTTGCCGGAGGAAATTGTTATTCATTCCAGTTCCTTACGTCTAAATTGCCAGCATTGGAGGTGATCTCCCTGGAACTGCCCGGAAGAGGCAACCGTATGATGGAAGACCTGATCCATGGATTTGAGCAGGCTGCTGATGATCTTTTTAAGAAGATCACAGCCCGCCTCAATGGGGAACCTTTCCTGATATATGGTCACAGCATGGGCGCAGTACTAGGTATCAAAGTGGCGCATTTGCTGGAGCAAAGTGGCAGAAAGCCAGCCGCCCTTATTCTCAGCGGTAATGCTGGCCCAGGTGTTAAGAAATATGACAACACCTACCTGCAACCAACACCCGAGTTCAAAAAGGTATTGAAAGACCTGGGAGGTATACCCGATGAAGTATTGGATAACGAAGACCTGTTTTCTTTCTTTGAACCAGTCCTGAGAGCCGATTTCGAAATCGTGGAGAAAGCAGGGAAACATGCATTCAGCCCGGTAAGTATCCCTTTGTACGCCGTAATGGGTACAGCAGAAGAATGTGTGGATAAAATCGATACCTGGCAGCAATACACCACATCCCGCTTCCGGAAAGAACTGCTGGAAGGTGGACACTTTTTTATACATCAGCATGCGCCGAGAATGGCCGCCATCATTATGTCTCAGTTACAGGCGGCACAGGTGGCCCGTTAAAATACCATTTACTGTATGGAAGAAGTATTTACAGACGAAACATATGATCAGGTTGACTTTAGAGAAAAAGATCTTCGAAAGGATGAATACGATAACTGCGTTTTCATCAATTGCGATTTCTCTTCCACCAACTTAACCGATACAAAGTTTTTGGATTGTGAGTTTAACGGCTGTAACCTCAGCCTGGCAAACGTTACCGGAACCGCTTTCCGCGATGTGAAATTCAGGAACTGTAAAATGCTGGGACTGCGTTTCGACGTTTGCAATACCTTCGGATTCGCTTTCAGTGCAGAGAACTGTAACCTGAACAACTCATCTTTCTATAAGGTGAAGCTCTCCAAAACCAGGTTCAGCAACCTCCAACTGCATGAATGCGATTTCACGGAATGTGACCTCAGCAGTAGCGTACTGGATAACTGTGACTTTGCCGGTGCTGTATTCAATAACGCCTTGCTCGAAAAGGCTGACTTCCAAACCTCCTATAACTATTCCATTCACCCCGAAACCAACCGTATCAGGAAGGCGAAGTTCTCCTTATCCGGACTGCCGGGGCTTTTGGATAGATACGATATCATCATAGATCAGCATTCATGAATTATATAGAACAGGAAAAAGCAACCGGATGGGATTTCAGTTATCTTACCAATACCGGCAGGATGGCAGAAAGCCCGCTCCCCTGGAATTATTTTGTAACAGTGTGCCGGCATCTGAGTCCGGGGAACACAATACTGGATTTAGGCACCGGCGGCGGTGAGTTGCTCAGCCTGCTGCCGGACAAAGATCAATTACATATCTACGCCACAGAAGGTTATGAACCCAATGTTCCTGTTGCTGAAGCGCGGTTGCGTACCTTTGGCGCCACGCTGGTTGCTGATTATAGTGATGATGAGCTGCCTTTTGAAGATAATTATTTCGATGTGATCATCGACCGCCATGAAAGCTATAACCTTACCGAAATATATCGCGTACTAAAGCCGGGAGGCTTCTTCATTACACAGCAGGTGGACGGCCGCAGCGACCTCAACATCGCCGATGTGATTCTGGCCAAAGGCAACAAAGAGTACCTGCACTGGGATCTTTCCTATGCCCTGCGGGAGTTTGCAGACACCGCATTCCATATCCGTATGCAGCAGGAGGATAATGGCTTCACCAGGTTTTATGACACACAGGCATTATTATTTTATATCAAGTCTATGCCATATGTATTCGAAGACTATGACCAATTTGACTTCCCGCGCATCTCAGCGCTCCTGAACGATTACTTCGCTACGCATGGTTACCTGGATATACGAAAGGATCGTTTCATTATTGTAGCGCAGAAATAAACAGCGCTATTTGAAGAGGCGTTCTTCCAGCTCGATGCGGACGGTGTCGCCTTCCTCTTTTTGGATAAGGCTGCGCAGTTCCGCCTTGATGGGCAGTTTATGCGTGCCATTGCCCAACGCCATGAAAGAGCTGCGGAACGGATGTCCATCTACGGTGCCACGCACTTTTACAAGTCCCCTGGTACCAAAGAAGGCAACAGATTCCGGCCAGATCACGTAAGTCCAGCCGCCTTTGTTTTCACTTTTAAGCAGCTTCGCAGTGAACTGTTTGCTTAGTTGTTGATTGATGACCTGTTTCATATCCAATAGATTTAATCAGGTGAATAAACGATGATAACAATATAAAGTTAGTGGGATCATGACAGGATGAAGCTGTGTAAAGACGACTATTATACGGGGCATGTGCGACATATTAAGCTTTCATATTTTGTATATATTTTTTAGAAACAGAAATCTTATACCTATGAGGAAATGTTTGTTTACCGCAGCCGTGTGTTTATGCATTATACAAGCACATGCGCAGACATTGAATGATGTGACTACCAAGGGGAATACCACACAGAACCGTATTGTACTGGGTACCGTTGATGACGGTGTCAGCAAGCTACAGGTTTCAGGAGGAGGCATTACGCTTACCGGTAGTACTAATAACGTAAATGACCGTCCGCCGGTCACCAACGGCACCGGCGCGGAGATCCGTGCCAGCAGCCTGGCTGGATATGCCTTCGATGATGGTTTACTAAGACTAAGTGCAGGAGGTGGCACCAACGCTAATACCAAATCTTACATTGATCTCAGCGGTTATTCCTCCAGGGATGACATGAACATGAACATTGTCTTTGGTACAATGGGAGCAGAGCGTCTGCGCATCAATCCATACGGTAATACAGGGCTGGGAACACCATATCCGTTCACCAGGCTGACTGTGAGTGGTGGCGGCGTTTCTCTCAATGGCGGCCTTAACAATACAGATGACCGCCCGGTTATCAATAACGGGATACCCGGGGAAATCAGGGGATATAGCGGCGCCAACTATCTGGCTGATGATGGCTTCCTGCGGCTCAGCGCAGGTGGCGGCACCAACATCAGCACAAAGTCATTCATTGATCTCGTGGGATACTCTCAGAAGGGAGATATGAACCAGAATATTGTGATGGGCACAGCGGGTGCAGAACGCATACGCATTACGCCCGCCGGTAATGTAGGAATAGGTACACCCAACCCGGTGGCCAGGCTCTCCGTGAAAGGTGACATATATGCAACCAAAGTAAAGGTCACCCAGTCGCCGGCCGACTGGCCAGACTTTGTATTTGATCCGGCTTACCGGTTGTTGTCATTGCAGCAGGTGGAACGCTTTATAAAGGAACATAAACATCTCCCTGAAATACCTTCCGCACAAGCTACGGCAGCAGAAGGACTTGACCTTGGTCGTAGCCAGGCGCAGTTACTTCAAAAGATAGAGGAACTGACATTATACCTGATAGAACAGAACAAAAAGATGGATGCCCAGCAGCAATTGATCTCGCGTCAGCAGCAGCGGCTGGAAGAGCAGGAGAAACGCCTGAATGTACTGGAGAAGAAATAATTGCTACATAAAAAGAAAGAGCAAAGAACACATCGTTCTTTGCTCTTTCTTTTTATGCGGTGTACTTCGCTTAGTTATTCTTTACATCATACAGGATCACAAATTCCACGCGCCTGTTCTTTGCCCTGCCGGCATCAGTGCTATTGCTCGCAATAGGATCACGATCAGCAAGTCCCCAGGTGAACATACGGTCGCTGCTCACTTTGAATTCCTGTAATAGACTTCTGGCTGCATTTGCACGCTTTTCTGACAGATCGCGGTTGTAGTCCGTGTTCCCGGTATTGTCTGTATGGCCGGTGATCAGGATCTTGGTCTTGCCATATTTATTCAGGATGTCTGCAAAATGTCCGAATGTGGGTTTGATAGCGTCGCTCAGCTGATCTGAAGAAGTAGCAAACAATACATTGTTGGGGAATATTACCTTCACGCTGTCCTGGATGATACTTACTTCTGCTCCATTCAACACGTCCTTAAGTTCCTTGTACTGTTTCTGCATGTATACATGCGGACTGGCACTCTTCTTGGAAGACGCGCAGGAAGTAATAAAGAATATGGCTGTAATGGCGTATAGCCAGTACCGTAAAGGCAAAAACATTCTTTTCATATCTGGTCCTATTTGCGTGCAAAGTTATCTAAAAATAAGATTATCAACATATTGTGAGTAATATTTATAATATGTTGAAAAACGTGTATAGATTAGCAGGGAGGGGAAAAGAAAGCAGATCATCTGCATATCCACGCTATGAATGCGGCAAATAATGTATTGAGGAAATTCACGAGATCATTGCTGATGTAATGCTTGCGCTCCAGCGATGCGCCCAGTAAGGAATCCATAAGATTACCCAACACGCCGGCGATCACAATAGTGAGGATGCGGAGATCGAAGCCCTGGCCCAATGCAAAAACGATGGCAATGATCAGTGCGCCCCCGGCACCTATCAGCGTACCTTCCAGGCTCACAACACCATCCAGTCCGCGGGTATCTTTTTTAAAGGACAGCACATTGTAAAAATTACGGCCATAGATAGTACCCAGTTCAGACGACATGGTGTCTGCTGCCGCTGACGCCAGGCTCGCGGCTAGCATCAGGATAAATGTGTCTGCATAGACCGGGAAAATAAGCGCCAGCAATGCCATGATCGCCGCAACACCGCCATTGGCAAATACCTGCCCTGGCTTCCGCTGTTGTTCATGATGCTCTTCCGCGCTGATGCTTGCTTTCCGCTCTTTCCCGTGGGAGGTAGAGAGAACGCCTAGCACAAAGAAGGCGCCCAGCAATGCAATACCCGTATATCCGGCGCCGGCAAATACACAGCTGCCTGTTACACCAGCTGCCAGGGAAGCACTGAAAGTGAGTTTGCCCGTCTTTACACAGGCTACCAGCACTGCAATGAGCACCAGAAGAAAAATACTGGCTGAAATAAAGGATATATGCATATGCACCCGGATGAGAACGTGCAAATATCTTCTTTTTTACGGAAAGATATAGCTCAGTGTACCCGTGCCCGTTGCAGATGAGGCATACGCAAGGCTCTACCGGAATGAACAGATCATTGGTAAACTCTCCGGATATTTTGCTTTCCTGGCTATCTTCATGTCCTGTCTGGGATTGTTTGGTGTGGCTGCACAGTTTTGCTTACCGTGCAAGCCTCGGCTGGTGTATATTTGCGCTGGCTGGCGTCCTCGCCGTTGGGATCGCGATGCTTACAGTTATGATACAAAGCATTAAAGCCAGTCTACAGGGTCCTGTCCGCAGCCTGAAGATGGAATAGCACCACACGTTAGCCTTTGGCCTTCTTCCTCGCTTTCTCCTCATTGTATTTCATCCTGGCTTTCACTATTTTTTTGATCAGTGCTGTAGGCAGCGGCTTACTGTAAGGAAAGCGTACGGTAGAAGCGGCGGTCTTGTATGGCTTCAGCTCTTCCTGGAATGAATCGAGGAGGGTAGTGCTCATCACATAAAACCCCAGGTGGTCTTTTGCTGCAGCATAGGCTACCAATCCACCATGATATTTAAAGGTCGGTATCTGGTAGCTGATCACCTCCTCCGCAGTGGGCGCTGTTTCCCGTATAATGCTCCGCATGTTTTCGAGGTGTGGTCTGTTGTCAGGCAGACATCCTGCGATGTATTTATCTACGTCGGCAGGCCCGGTAGTATTGGCTTTACTGGACATAGTAACTTGTTTGATGATGAGTAGTTGTCTATAAAGATAACATCCTTTCCCTGTTTGCCGCCCTTCCAAAAGTTGTTTCTTTTATAGATTTATTATTTATTTTTCAGCAGAAGCCTTAAAATATCCATGGTTATGATCAATTTAAATCTCAATGCCAAATCTGCCAATACCTATGATGCCATTGTGATCGGTTCCGGGATCAGCGGGGGATGGGCCGCCAAGGAATTGTGTGAGAAAGGTCTGAAGGTATTGATGCTGGAGAGGGGAAAACAACTGGAACACGTCAAAGACTATGCGTCCGCCATGAGCGCACCCTGGGAACTGCCTCACCGTGGCCGCGTAGTGGAAGAATTCGGGAAAGACCATCCCTACCTGGTACGCGACCGCGTAGCCGGTGAATTCAATAAAGACTACTGGGTGAAAGATACCGACAGTCCGTATACCGAGAAGAAGCGGTTCGACTGGCTGCGCAGCGACATAGTGGGTGGAAGATCCATCATGTGGGGCCGGGGTTCACTACGGCTCAGCGATCTGGATTTTGAAGCCAACGCGAAAGAGGGTATTGGCATCGACTGGCCTATACGTTATAAAGACCTCTCGCCCTGGTATGATCATGTGGAGAAATTTGCAGGTATCAGCGGACAGGCAGAAGGCCTGGCGCACCTCCCTGATGGCATGTTTCAGCCACCCATGGAAATGAACTGCATCGAGAAGCAAACAAAAGGTCGCATCGAAAGCACTTTCCCCGGAAGGAAAATGACGATCTTCCGTACAGCTAATCTCACAGAGCCGATTGGCAGCAGAAATAAATGCCAGTATCGCAACCGCTGCAGCCGCGGATGTCCGTTTGGGGCATATTTCAGCACACAGTCTTCGACACTGCCGGCTGCTGTCGCTACCGGCAACCTGACCCTGCGCCCGGATTCTATCGTCAACTCCATCATCTATGACGAAGCAAAAGGAAAAGCAACCGGTGTAAGAGTAATAGATAAGCATACCAAAGAGATAACCGAGTATTATGCTCGTATCATCTTCCTCAATGCATCCGCATTGGGCAGTACATTTGTATTGCTCAATTCCACTTCCGGCAGGTTTCCTGACGGATTAGGAAACGACAGCGGCGTGCTGGGGCGCTACCTCATGGATCATCATTTTCATGCCGGCGCTATGGGCACGATAGATGATTTCCCGGATAAATATTATTACGGACAACGGCCTGCTGGCTTTTATATACCACGTTTCAGGAATGTAGACCAAGATAAGCGCGACTACCTGCGCGGCTTTGGTTATACCGGCTACAGCAGCCGGTCTGATTGGGCCCGCGGCATTGCCGAGCTGGGAATAGGGCAGGCGTTTAAGGATTATCTCTGTGAACCAGGCCCCTGGCAAATGGGTCTGATGGGCTTCGGTGAATGCCTCCCATATGAAGATAATACCGTAACGCTGGATCATAGCACAAAAGATGCCTGGGGACAGCCTGTGCTGCAATTCAACTGCGAGTTCAAAGATAATGAGATGAAGATGCGCAAAGATATGACCGCAGATGCTGTAGCAATGCTGGAAGCCGCAGGGTTCAAAAATATTATGCCATTCGACCGCAAATATTATCCCGGTTCTGCCATTCATGAAATGGGTACGGCGCGTATGGGTAAAGATCCGGGCACTTCCATTCTCAATGAATGGAACCAGGTGCATTCCGTAAAGAATGTTTTTGTAACAGACGGTGCCTGCATGACTTCTTCCGCCTGTCAAAATCCATCACTCACATATATGGCTCTTACTGCCAGGGCTGCGGATCACGCGGTAAAGGAGCTGAAGCGCATGGAGCTGTAATTAGATCAATCCGTTGATCACCGCGTATTGCAGCAGCATGATCGTTTTGCCATCCCTTATCCCGCCGGTCCTTATCATGTCAAGCGCTTTTCTGAATGGCAGTTCAAGCACTTCGATGTTTTCTTGTTCTTCTTCCAGTCCACCACCATCATGGATCTTCATGTCGCGGGTATAGGCGGCTACGAAGAAGTGCAAAATCTCTGTAACAGAGCCTGGCGACATATACGCTTCAAATACTTTCTGTACATCGGTTATCTGGTAACCGGTTTCTTCTTCTGTTTCCCGTTTGATGCAGGCCTCCGGATCATCTTTGTCCAACAGCCCTGCGCAGCATTCTATCAGCATACCGGTTTCATTGCCATTGATGTAGGTGGGCATCCGGAATTGCCTGGTGAGGATAACCGTTTGCTGTTCCTTGTTGTATAGCAGAATGGCGGCGCCGTTACCACGGTCATAGGCCTCGCGTTGTTGTTGTGTTACCGTTCCATCCGCCAGTGTGATCTCATAGGTTACCTTCTTCAGTATATACCAGTTGTCCGATAAAATGTCCGTTCTCAGTATGTTTACTTTCTTCATATTGTAATGATCATTTGTGATCAAATTTGATTATCTTTGATTAAGATAGATATTTTGACATGAATTATCAAATAAGAAAACAAAAAATACTGGAGCGGCTGGGAAAGACGGAAGAGGTAACCATCCGGGAATTGGCAGAAATGCTGCATATATCAGAGATCACTGTACGCAGGGATCTTACCCGGTTGTCAAACGACGGACAACTATACCGCACGCATGGCGGTGCCATGAAGATTAATCAACTGGAGATGCCGCATAACTTCGTGAACAAGGCTGCCGTGAACCCTGCGGTGAAAGACAGCATCTGCCGCCGCGCAGCCACTGAAATACGTGATGGCGATATTATCTTCATGGATTGCGGCAGCACTGTTTTTCGCCTGTGTCAGTTTATCCGCAACAAGAAAATCAAAGTGATCACCAACTCTATCCCCGTGATCTATGAGCTGCAGAACAGCCAAGTGTCGCTCAATATCATTGGTGGTGAGTTTGATGGGGAAAGACAGGCTATGCACGGAGATATAGCGGCGGAGCATATTGCGCGGTATCATGCCACGAAAGCGTTTGTCGGTGCGGATGGTCTCAGTGCAAAGGGGCTTTTCGCCAACAGTGAAAAGGAAGCGGTCATTACAAAAGCCATCGCTGCACAGAGCTTGCACACTTACCTGTTATGTGACGCCAGCAAGATAGGGAAAACGTCTTACCTGCGTTTTGCGGGATTTAATATTATCAATACGATCATCACCAATGGTGATCCGCTGGAATTGAGATTTCTGAAGAAAGAAGAAGTGAAAGTGATCAGGATTTAGCTGCTAAAAGCTAAATACTCTCTTTCCATTCTTCTTCCAGCAGATACCAGACAAAACGGCCTTCCTCTCTGACAAATACGGCGCTTGACTCCCGGATAGTTTTGCCAGTGGGGCTTTCCTGGGTTTCTATGTAGGATACTAACGCATGTTCTGCTGTGGCATATCCCTCCAATGCGGTCAGGGTAATGCGGACTCCCGGCTTGGTTGCTTTCACGGAAGGCAGCCAATGTAGCAGGTCTTCGTAATTTATCTTCTTTCCGTCCGGGGATGTCATCCGGAAGCTAGTGCTGAAATTTTGCATCAGGATCTCTACACTGGTGTTGGCGCCATTGAACCATTTTTCAATTTCTTCTACAAAGCGGATCACCTCCTGTTTTGCTTGTATTGCATTTTCCATTATTGTATCATTTAGTGTGTTTGTTGTTTACCAAATATGATGGCCAGCAGAAACCCTGAGGCTTGTACTGCCGCCAGTGCTGCAAAGGTAATTACCAGCGATAGCTGATAGCTGAAGAAGCCTGAAAGCGTAAAGAACAAGGTGCCTAGCACAGCCCCGCCCAGTACACCGCCTGTCTGCACTGCTGTGCTGACGATGCCGGAAGCCTGTCCTGCAAATGTTAATGGTGCGCTGCCCATCACCAGTCGCAGCATTGAAGGCATGACGATGCCATGTCCGAGCCCGGCCATCAGCAGGCAGCATTTAAAGAGTATAGGCGCCGCCGTTAGATAGATGATACAACTGCTTAGCAGGAAACCGGTGCTGAGCAGTAACATGCCTGCTTTCACCGTTTTAACGCCTTCATGGCCGTTTATCCTGGCACTGAGCAATGGTCCGGCGAAGAAGCCTGTAGCGTATGGTAGCACAGCCAGCCCGGCAGACAATGCATCCCAATGCAGGGCATGTTGCAGGTAGTAAGGGAAGACGACAAAGAAGGCCGACGTGTGATTGTACAGGAAGATAACGCCAAGGCCAGTACGAAAATGCCTGCCTTTCAATAGTGGAATATGAATGAGCGGATCTTTGCCTGCGTGCAGCACGCGTTGCTCTGTATATAAAAATAGTATGCCTGTTATGACGGCTAGTGCCATACAGCCGAAGGTCCACAGCGGCCAGCCTGCCTCACGGCCCTTGATCAGTGGGAAAATGAAAAGGGCCAGTGTAAGTGTTACCAGTAACATGCCTGCGATGTCCAGCTGTGGCCTTTTGGCGGGTTTGTTCTCCTCAAGTATGAAGGCAGCACCCAGGATGGTGAGGATGCCTACAGGTATATTAATCATGAATATACTTTCCCAGGTCCATCCGAAAATATGTGCATTGATCAGAAGGCCGCCGAGCAGCTGCCCGGCAATGGCGGCTACGCCAAACACAGCGCCGAAGATACCCATCGCCCGCGGCTGCTCCGCTGACGGGAAGATAACGCGGATGGTGGCCAGCACCTGCGGCGCTAACATGGCTGCCGCAGCTCCCTGTACCGCCCGCACGGCAATCAGAAACCTGATATCAGGCGCCATCGCACAGCCTGCGGATGCTGCGGTAAATGCCAACATACCGGTCATGTATACACGTTTCCTGCCGAAGATATCGCCCAGCCGACCGCCGGTTACCACCAGCGCCGCATAGGCCAGCCCATAGGCTGCTACTACCAGCTGTAGGGCACTCTCATTGACATGTAGGGTGTCTTTGATGGCCTGTAATGCGATGTTCACAATGAAATAATCCAAGGGGGAAAGGAAGGCGCCCATGGATAGCACCACCAATGCCAACCACCGGCGCCGGTCCGGTATTGTAATCGTTTCCGTTATCATCTCTGCTTATATTGATCAGGATGCAAAGCAAAATTATCCGGTACAAAGAAAATTGCACTTTAAAAGGTATTCCCTGTACTTTCGTATAATGAATATGGCAGAGCAGGTAGATATTACCGTGAAGGAATTGGAGGAAGGAACACGGATCATCCGTGCAGACAACGACTTCAGGCTGATCTATGTGATTGACGGCGCCGGAACTTTTCAGGCAGAAGAGAACTGCTACCAGTACTCCCGCCGGAAACTGTTCCTGCTGCGGCATGGCGGGCGACTGAAATTTGATGTGAAAACAGCGGGACGTATTGCAGTGCTGCGTTTCAGTCCCGCCTTTACAGAGCAGCTTATATTCGAAGCTGAGCGCATTGAAACATGCGATAACCTCAGCAAGATGGATTATATCTTCCATAACTATCACGCCAAAGCCGGATGCATATTCCGCGACAAGGCAGATGAACAGTTTGCCTTTACACTGCTGGACAGTATCCTGAGAGAAGATACCGCCCGCGACCAGGGTTATCTGCTGATTGTACGGCAATCCCTTTCCATTCTCATCAACCTCATTACCCGCAACCTGATCCGCAGCGAACAGGAAACTGTTATGAAAAACAGCAACCGCTTTCTCATCATGAAGATCATCAGTTATTTGCAGCAGCATATCAGTGAACCTGCGCTGACACGGATCGACACGATAGCAGCGAAGTTTAATATTTCGCCCAGTTATCTGGGAGAGTATTTCAAGAAGCACACCGGCGCCAGCATACAGGACTATCTGTTGGAATACCGACTGAAGCTCGTGGAAACCCGGCTGGCACATAGTAACATGCGGTTGAAAGAAATTGCGATGGAGCTGTCCTTCAATGATGAAAGCTACTTGTCCCGCATCTTCAAAAAATACAAAGGCATGACGCCGGGAGCATACCGGAAGAGCAGAAGAAAGGATACCATAAACTGAATAATATAAACTTAGCAACGGAACATGCATATAACACAACATGAGTTACTCCCTTTTTTAATTGAACGTTTCGATGAAGTACATGAACTGTGGCCCCTGGCCGATGGCTGGTGGTCACAGGCTTTTTCTTTCATAGCTGCCGACAGAAAATTGGTGGTACGCATCAGCCGGAAAATCAGGGACTTTCAGAAGGATGTATACGCATACTTTCATTTTAACAGTCCTGCTATTGTGATTCCGGAAGTACTGGAAACAGGCCGCTTTAATGATGAGTTTTTTTATTGCGTGACAGCGCTTATTGAAGGAACACCTGCCGACGCGCTGATTGAATCGCTGAACGGTGAAACCCGCAATGCCGCTGCCTCAGCGATACTGGAGCCGTTGTATCACATTCATCGCGTGGATGTCAGCAACATGAAGGGCTGGGGCTATGTCAATGAAAACGGTGTAGGTGTCGGCAGCAGCTGGCCTGCCTTTTTATCGTCTGTTTACAACAACAAAAACGAAACTACCTGGCAGGAGTTTGCACGTACCTCTTTCCTGGATGGTGAACTATTTGCAAATCTGCATCGACGGATGGAATCATTCTATCCCTGCCTGCCAGCCACCAAACAATTGCTGCATGGCGACTATGGCTTCGATAATCTGCTGATGAACAAAGACCCTAAAGCCACAGCGGTGCTAGACTGGGCAGAGATGATGCTTGGAGACGAAGTGTACGATCTTGTACATATGAATGAACCATGGAGAGATGAGGAAGTACAATTCTATCCCATCTGGAAAAAATATATGGATACGCTACAACGGGAGTTGCCTTATCTCGGAGAGCGCCTGCAATGTTATCGCATACATTATACACTCATGCATATGCATATCTATACCGTTGTGAACGATGAAGAAGGATATGCACAAATCGCGCAATGGGCGCGCCGCCATCTCTTATAATTTCCCCTGTCGTAATTACCCCCTGATATTGTCGCTGCAACACAGCCTTCATGTTGGTCAATGAGGCTATGTTTGTGGCGACAATATTAAACCCGCTTACACATGGCAACCAAAATTTTTGTGAACCTGCCGGTACGTGATCTGACCAGGTCTGTGGAATTTTTCACCAAACTGAACTTCCAGTTCAATACACAGTTCGCAAATGATCATGGTGCCTGTATGATAGTGGGCAACGACATTTTCGTTATGCTGATTACTGCTGATGTCTTTGAAAGATTTACGCAGAAGGCAGTGTGTGATGCCAGACGTCACGCTGAAGTACTGGTATCCCTGTCTGCTGAGAGTCCTGCCATGATCGACGACATGGTGCATCGTGCTGTGCTGGCCGGCGGCACCAGCTCCTATGAGCCGCAGGATCATGAGTGGATGTATGTCAGCGGATTCCAGGACCTCGACGGACACTCCTGGGAAATGATCTATATGGATCCATGCAGGCTTGCGTGTTGTTTGTAACGGAAAATATAAACTGACTATATGGAAACCACTGCACAGGTTTTAGAAGTACACAAGGCCGGGAAGCGGGAGTGGACCGGCCTTGCTGTGCTGGCGTTGCCGACATTGATGGTGGCAATGGATATGACAGTTTGTTCAGCTGGGCGGGCTTTTTTTTTCATCGGGCAATACCTGCGCTGGCATTAGGAATGGATCCGTTTGTAGCCGGATTATGGACGATTCCGACGGCATTGAGTAGCATTGTTACCTGTATTATTGCACCTTTCTTGTTACGTTTTCTGTCGCGTTGTTACCTGACACCGATTGGAATGGTCAGTATGATGGGAGGATTGATTATGCTGGCATTGGTGACAGGCATATATGGACAGGGAGCCGTGATTACGGCTACCGTGTTGTTATCAGCGGGGTGTGGCCTGACGGTAACACTAGGTCCTGATATTGTGGTGACGAGTGCACCACCGGCACGTGCGGGCGCTGTCGCCGGTATCTCAGAAACCTGCACCAATCTGGGAGCAGCGCTGGAGATTACTGTATTGGGTTGCATTGGTACAATTGTGTATCGTGGGTATATGGCGCACGTGATATTTAATGGTCTGCCGAAAGAAGCCTCCCTTGCTGCACGCAATACATTTGGCGGGGCGGTGGCTGTAACAATGCAATGGCAATATTATCCGTCATTGCTGGAAACCGCGCGTGGCGCCTTTTTGCACGGTTTTAGAATAGCGGCAGGTGTGAATGCAGTGATGATGTTTATTGTAGTTGCCATCGTATCAGCTGCATTGGGAAAGATGAAAAATCGATGAAGGAGAAATAAGTAAACCGGAAAAAAGAAGGTTGGTATTTGCGATACCAACCTTCTGCATGTCTGAGATAACTATCTGATTGTGACTGTGTGGCAATTAATGAAGGGTTATGCTTCCAATGTTGGAAACCTGCCCTACGGTGACATTTACGCCAAGCAGGGTCGTGTCTTTCAATATGCCATTGCCCGCGATCGCTACATTATAAGCGCCTGCGTTAAGTCCTGCCACCAGGAACGCACCGGTTACCGGATCAGGAATAGCAGCGGCAACAGTATCTGTATTCTGAATAACAAATACCCCTTTGGATGACAATGGAGGTAGCACGATACCTTGAAGTGAACCACCTATAGCCTGTGTATAGGAACGGATTACCGGCTTCAGGATATACTTGCCGCTACCAGTTGTAACGATAGAGCGATTAGCATCAAAATCAAGCCATAATTTATATTCCACGCCGGCGGTTAGTTGTGCGTTCACATTGAGCTTAAGTCCGGATTGCTGTGCAGAAGGAGTTTCCAGCGGATAAGAAATGCCGCCTATCACAACGCTGTTGTTGTTACCCAATACCAAACGAATTTGTTTGATCGTACCCGCCGCGATTTCCTGTGATGCGATAACGGTATCCATACCATTTCTAAATTTCAGCAGATTATAAACACCGGGTCTCAGCAGGTGAATGGATTGCCAGCCTGTAGTGGTGGAGGCGTCAGCAGAAGTGTTAACCTGTACATCCTGGATATCCACCCATACCGCATCATAAGCGGCTGGTGCATCGGTAAGGTAAACGCTGAATCGCGCGCTCGCAGAAGAAGAATTCTCGTCTTTACTACATGCTGTGAAGATGGCGGCGATTGTTGCTAACGCTGCAAACGCAGCAATGACTTGGTTTTTCATGACAATTGTAGGTTTTAAAGTCTCCTCTGATGGTAGAAAGGACAAGGATAGTGCCATAATGCAACTTTTATTGATATTGATTGTTAATTGGTGGTTAAAGAACGGCAAAAGCCGCTGTGGAGCAGATTTAGCACGTCTGGTACCATATTTGACCTCTAATTAAAAAGCATTGTTATGAAAACAGTAATCTTTATCGCCGGGCTGTTTGCAATGAGCATGATTTATTCGCCTGCTGTAAAAGCCCAGGCCCGTGTGAATGTGAACATCAATATTGGCAACCAGCCACTGTGGGGACCGGAAGGGTATGATTACGCACAGTATTACTATATGCCGGATATTGATGCTTATTATGATATTCCTCGCAGGCAGTTTATTTACCTGGATGGAAGCAGGTGGATATTTGCTCCGTCATTGCCGCCAAGATTTAATTATGATTTGTACCGCGGCTATAAAGTAGTGATTAATCAACCTAAACCCTGGATGCATCCCGACGTATATCGTAATGAGTACGGTAAGTACAGAGGATGGTATGGAAAACAGGTGATGATCCGCGACAGCCGCAATGAAAAATACTTTAAGGTAAAAGGTCATCCGATGAATGGGGTAGGCAATCAACGTAAAGCCTTCGAAGATCAACAGGGCAACTCCGGTAATCGCGGGAACGGCAGAGGCCACGGACGTGGACACGACAAGCAGGACTAATTGTACCTGCATAGAAGATAAAAAAGGGAAAGCCCTGTTACGGAGTTATCTGTAACAGGGCTTTCCCTTTTTATCTTCAAAGAAATCAGCCTTCATTATAGACCTTATCTTTCCAGTACCACCAGTTGAGTTTCTGATCATCATGATGTTTCTCTGTAGCATAATATACCGCACACCGGAAAGTGTAGAGCATACATATATCATGGGTAACACCCGTAACAGTATTAAGACGGTTATACAATGTACAGGGATTCTGACCTCTGAGGTCACATACTCTCCTGATTCCGATATTCCACAGATCCGTTGCACTGGCTTCCCCGATACCCGGGATCGTCTGAAGCTGCTTTAACACCTGCTGTTTATGGGAAATGGTTTCACTCATCGTTATGCAGTTAGGAAGTTCCTTATAAAAAAAGATACAGACTTTACTTCGATATTTTTATACTTTCGTCCTTTGACCATATGCCAATAACCCAAAAATCATACAAAAAATACGATAACCATCTGTTGGTTCCAAAGGTCAAATTTCAATCTTAAATTTCAAAAAAAGAAGAAATGAACAAAACAATCTTATTTACTGTAGCTATAGCCTCTTCTGTTGTGATTATTTCCTGCGGCGGCGGTGCAGCCAAATCAGGCGCCGACAGCCCTGCCGTAGAAAATAAAGCACCTGTTGCTTCAGCAGCGACGGTGAAAGACGACCGGCTCAGTGGGTTCATGCTCGGCGGCATCTATTTTATAAAAGGGTATGGCGGCCAGCAGGCACTGAATGGTATGATCCAGCGCACAGATAAAGCGGCGATTATAAGCAAATACAAGGAACTGATGGAATTTCCCTATAAACCCAGCGACGGAGGCCCGGATGCCAAAAACTTGCTGAAAGAATGGTGGAGTGTAAACAATAAGGAGGATCTGCAGAAAGCGCAGGAACAGCTGAAGACAGGTAGCCCCGAGAATCCGCACAAGGCCTGGGACTATGCCCGCATGGTACAGAATGCGTGCATGGGCTATGCGGCAGGTTACCTTACGCAGGAAGAAACTAATCAGCAGATTGCAGCCGTATTACCGCTTGCGCGCAAAGCATTCAATAACTGGGACGCTTATTTCACTGACTTCGTTGAAGGCCGCAAAGCCTGGGGCGGCGATCCTTCCCACAATAAAGAGTTTGAAGACCTTGCGAAGGAAATCCTGCAGGGCGATAAGAGCATTTATAAAATACTACCCCTCAATTGATTTTGAATTATTTGATTCTGGAATTTTTAAATGCATCGAAGAGTTACGATTGTTACTTTATAGTATAATCTCCGATGCTTTTATAAGTTCCAGAATCAAAATCATAACATTTTTACCATGAGATGTTCATCATGCAGGATCCCGTTTTTAATAATGGCTTTGATTTTAACAGCTTCCAGATGATATCCGTTTTTTAGCAGTACCTTTTTCGATGCCTCATTGTAAGCAAACACACCGGCATAGATACGGTGAACGTTCATTTCTCTGAAGGCATATTCAGTGAGCAGTGATACGGCTTCTGTCATAATGCCTTTGCCATAATAGGGGGCGCCCAGCCAATAGCCGATTTCGGTGGAATGACGGTAGATGTCGTCCTGGGGAGTGAGTGTGATGACGCCGGCAATTTTATCATTTACATAAATGCCCCATGCATGATTTACTTTGCCCTGCTGGATAAGGGCAAGGAAGTCTTCAGCATCTTTCAGCGAATAAGGAGAGGGGAAGCTGTCGCGGAGATTGGCCGCAATAGCCGGGTCGTTGGCCAGTATAGCCATGTCTTCAAGATCGCGTTGCTCAATAGCCTTCAGCGTAACGTTATTCCTTCCTGTAAGTGTAATGATCGTCTTCATGCTGCAAAGATACGCCGCCGCTTCCTGTGTGCTGTCGTAAAAAACTTACATTCTTTACAACACATAGGAAGAAGGAGACGTATTGTAACATTATGATGAAACAGGATAAAGCAGTGCGGAGATTTCTTCCATGGAAGCTATACTGATCAGGGAGGCATGCTGCATAGGCAGGGGAGAGAACAACCATTTGTCTGCATTTTGTACTACGCCGTATGATTGCTGGCCGATCCTGATCTTGTACGATTGATTGAAATCCACATATGAAAACCCGGATGCTATCAGGTTTTCATGGCTGATGGTTGTCATTGTATTAATATTTGAACAAATATAAATAAAGTATTTTATGATTTTCGGAAAATAACGGGCCTGGTGGAGCATTCAAAGGGGAGGTTAAGAACAGCTCTTTCTCCATAGAACTGTAGTAAAGAGGCGCCTTTCCCATGGCGGATTGCCGTCCGATGGACTTCATTATTACAGGAATATCGAATGTATAGTATAGTAATATCGAAGGAAATGCGGAGTATACGTGGACTTGATCCGGGGTTGACTGGGAGTATACGTGGACTTGATCCAGGCATAATGGGGTGGAAGCCGGAGAGACAATAAAAAAACCGCGCCTGTAACCGGCACGGTTTAAAGATCATACAAGTAAATCGTATGCATTAAGTTAACACTAAAATCAACCAAATATAGGCAAAATAGCTGTTAGTTTTTAGCATTCAGGGTTCACTGGCTAAAACCTGCTATCCGACGCCTGTTTACTTGCACCGAAAGCCGGACCAGATATTGTTCATTTGTGTCCAGATGCTGTGTGAATACGGTTTGGGCGATATTTCATGAAATACTGCGGTGTTGTCATCACAGCTTTTTACGTGTACTTTGCAGTATTGCAGGATGGGCTGCTGTGTCATATAATCCAGCATGCTGACGGTGCCGGTGAAGGTCTGCTCATCGCCTTTTTCTGTAGCGGCTTTGCGGATGCCGGCTTTCACGGCCACTACTTTCTCTGCTGGGATGTTTCTCTTGGAAATATTACGGCCTACCAGGCCGGTGTAGTACGCTTCCAGGTTGCGTGTGACGATGGCGGCAGTGAAAGTTTGTTTGCCATCAAGGTACCACAGGAAAGAATAGCTCCAGTACTCTTCACTTTTGCTATTGCCCCAGCCCGGACTGAAACGTATATCTTCTACGCCCTTGTACGCAAGTGACGGTGCAAAATCGATGGGAATGGGAAATTGTTCTGTTCCCCAGCCCTCTACCTGCGGAAGATGATAAGGAGTTTTAGCAGCAGGGTGTTCCTGCGCACGGCACCATACTCCTGTGCTGACTATCGCCAGTAAAAGAATGAGCTTTTTCATGATCGTGTTTATTTACCGGGAGAAAATAAAGGAAATATTATCCTACTTATCTACATAAAGATTTCTTACACCCTTACTCTTTACCCGCAAGTCTTTTTCTCTAAAACCTGCAGCTATAAGTATTCGATTATCAACATTATTGATCTGGCTACTCATCCCCACAAATCTTCACTTATCACAATAATCACAAAAATTGTTTAAATCACAGTATCTTTTAATAAGATACCCGGTTTTGAAACGCCCTGTGTCCGGTTTCGTACACGCATGCACGTGAGAATGGATAATTAATAGTCTATAAATTTGGTAGACTAAATTCCAGTGACTAATTTTGTCCTGGCACACTCACTGTTTCAGAAAACAGCTTGTCAACCAGATTCTCTAACGGGATTCACTGCAGTAAGGGCTGTGGTGTTGATTTATTTTATCAAACCAAAATCTCCTATGAAGATTTTCAACTTTCAGGTAACACTGCTCATGCTCCTGTTTTCCCCGTTACTGCTGCCGGCACAACAACAGCGTGTAGCCGTTGCCGGTACCGTACGGAATGAGCGTAATGAAGCATTGCCTGGTATATCTGTCACCGCCAGGAACCAGCGCACAGGCGCCATTGTCTCCACACAATCCAATGCTGCCGGTGCTTTCCGTTTTGCTGATCTGCCGGCAGGCGGTCCATACATCTTCCGTTTTACTTCTGTTGGCTATGAGCCGCAGGAGCTGACGGGATATACAGTACCGCAACAGACAACACTACAGCTTAGCGCCACGCTCAAAGAATCTACTTCTGCGCTCAACCAGGTAGTGGTGGTAGGCTATGGGGTGCAACGGCGCAAGGAGATCACCGGCGCGGTATCCTCCTTAAGGTCTGCCGAGCTGAAGGATCAGCCGGTATCGAGCTTTGAACAGGCTATTGCCGGTAAGGTGGCCGGCGTACAGGTATTGCAGAATACCGGCGCGCCCGGTGGGAGTATCAGCGTGCGTATACGCGGTCTCAATTCTATTTCGGCCGGCACAGATCCGTTATATGTGATAGACGGGTTTCCGTTATCCAACGATCTGAAAAACCTGCAGGGCAGCACCGATGTGGTAGGCATCACCGGGCAGGCTTCTTTCCAGAAATCGCCTGATCCGCTAAGCACGCTTAACAGCGATGATATTGAGTCTATTGAAATACTGAAAGACGCTTCCTCTGCGTCCATATATGGATCACGTGCATCCAACGGTGTGGTGCTGATCACAACCAAAAGAGGTAAGAGGACCGGCCCGCCTTCCATTAGCTATAATGCCTATGGGGGCTTTCAGCAGGTCAGCAAGAAGATCGGTATGCTGGATGCTTACCAGTGGGCAAAACTCAGCTACGATGCGAAGAATAACGCTTATCTGGATGCGGTGCCCACCGGAAAAATCACCGATGATAATGCTACCCGCGGCAACTCCAACTACCAGATCCCGCCAGACATCCTGCCGTACCTGGCCGGAGACAAGAACCTCACGAATACCAACTGGCAGGATGCTGTTTTCAGAACGGCTGCTGTACAGAACCATACATTGTCTGCTTCCGGGGGCAGTGAAAAGTTTCAGTACTATGTATCCGGCAATTACCTTGACCAGACAGGCATCGTGGTTGGTTCAGGATACAAGCGCTATGGGCTGCGCGCCAATCTTACCGCGCAACTTACTGATAAGTTGAAGATCGGCGTCCATTTCAATCCCTCTTTCGATCAATATAAACTCATCAACAGTGAAGGCCCCTGGACCTTTGACGGTATCCTCAGCAATGCGCTGAAGGCGTCGCCTGTGTTCCCGGTGTACAATGCAGACGGTTCGCTGGCCACCAACAGGCAGAACACCTGGGCTTATGGTTATTCTGGTGGTGAGAACCCTGTTGCACTAGCCACGCAGATAGATGACAAGCTGGATCATGTACGTAACCTGGGAAATGTATATGCAGAGTACCAGATTATCAAGGGGCTTACCTTCAAAACATTCTTTGGTACGGACATTAATTATTTCGCAAGAAATTATTTCCGTCCTTCTACACTGGGTAGCTACAAGCCCATACAGCAGGCGGCTCCTACGATTCCGAAAGGTTCTTCGCAAACGGCATGGTCTACGAACTGGCTGTGGGAAAATACGCTCAACTACCATCTCGCCATAAAAGAGAAGCATCAGTTTGATCTGCTGGCAGGATATACTTCGCAGAAGAATACTACCAAAGCCAATGAGACAACCGGCACGGGCTTTCCGAATGATGCGGTGCATACCATCAACGCTGCTACCATTACCAGCGGCACCTCTAATATTTCGCAATGGTCGCTGGTTTCTTACCTGGGCAGACTGAACTACAACTATGCAGATAAATATTTTGTGAGTGCCAGCATTCGTGCGGATGGCTCTTCCCGATTCGGGGCCAACAACAAATGGGGATACTTCCCTTCTGTATCGGGCGGCTGGCTGGTGAGCAATGAACCGTTCTTTAAAGTGCCGGCTATCTCAGAACTCAAGGCCAGGGCCAGTTATGGTACGTCGGGTAATTTTCAGATCGCCAACTATGCTTCCTATGATCTGCTGGCATCCAACAAT
This sequence comes from Chitinophaga sp., assembly GCF_035538455.1. Classification (GTDB taxonomy): domain Bacteria; phylum Bacteroidota; class Bacteroidia; order Chitinophagales; family Chitinophagaceae; genus Chitinophaga. The sequence continues at coordinate 5,314 of NZ_DATLKJ010000244.1, read as the reverse complement.
TATATTCTGGGTACCGGTGCAGGCAATGTTACCAACGGCGCGGGCCTTGCTCAACCTGCCAATCCTGATCTCACCTGGGAAAAGACAGCGCAGTTTAATGCGGGCATTGACCTCGGTTTTTTCTCCAACAGGATCTACCTGAATGTTGATTACTATAAAACCACTACCTCTGACTTGTTGCTCAATGTGCCGGTGCCTTTCAGTTCTGGCTTTCCCACCGCATTAAAGAATGTGGGCAAGGTGGAGAACAGGGGCGTGGAGGTAGGACTGACTACCCGCAACTTTACTGGTCCGTTTGTCTGGAACACGAATATCAACTTCTCCTCCAACCGTAATAAAGTATTGCAGCTGGGACCGGGTAATGCACCTATACTCTCTGACGGTGGTAACGGCACTATATCGCAGCTGTTTATCACCAAAGTAGGAGAGCCAATCGGCAGCTACTACGGTTATGTGAATGGCGGCGTATTCCGTAACAAGGATGAGATCAATGCTTATCCGCATTATGCTACCGCGAAACCGGGGGACCGTCGTTTTGTGGATGTGAATAATGATGGCAAGATAGATGCGAACGACAGGACCATTATCGGCAGTTATTTCCCGAAGTTTATCTGGGGCATGACAAATGAATTCCGCTACAAAGGCTTTGACTTATCATTTGCCCTGCAGGGGGTGCATGGTAACAAGATCCTGAATTTACAGCGCCGTTTCCTCTTCAATATGGAAGGGAATGCAAACCAGATGAGCGAATCGTTGTCGTACTGGAAATCGCCGGATGACCCGGGCGATGGCAACGTGATGCGCGCCAACCGTGTTACGAATGCCAACAGTGCGCAGATCAGTTCTTTCCATGTGGAAGACGGTTCCTTTGTACGCCTGCGTAATATCACGATCGGCTATACTTTCAGTCAGCGCCTGTTGCATAACAAGATCAACGCGTTGCGCATTTATGTTTCCGGGCAGAACATCCATACCTGGACAAAATACACCGGCTATAATCCGGAGGTTAACGCAAGGCCTGACAGTCCTTTATCACAAGGAGAGGACTACGGTACCTATCCGTTGTCAAAAACATTTATTGCAGGCTTAAATGTCACATTCTAAAAACAGGATCATATGAAGAGATATACAGTAGCGGCTTTCATCGCAATGCTGATTACATCCTGCGGCAAGGATTTCATCAATCTTACTCCACCCTCCAACCAGACCACGACTACCTTCTTTAAGACGGTAACGGATTTTCAGCAGGGTGTTAATGCTATATACGACGGGTTACAGAGTACACAGACGTACGGCAAGACCTACTATTACCTGATGGAAGTGCGTAGTGATAACACCGACATCTGGGACCGGGGCGCGCTGGCGGGGCTGGCTTCGCAGCTTGATCTGTTTACAGAGGTTACCACCAATAATTTTATCAGTGATGGTTATGCCGGCGCCTATGTTATCATTGCCAGGGCCAATGCGGTACTGGATCAGGTAGATGCCGCCGCCATTCCGGATGATGCAAAGAAGCAGTTCAAGGGTGAGGCGCTTTTCCTGAGAGCATTATCATACTTCAACCTGGTACGGTTGTACGGAAAGGTGCCGCTCGTAACGAAACTGGAAACTACTACCCAGGCGCAGGGCCATAAGCGTACAGCCGTTACCGATATATATGCACAGATAGAGGCGGATCTGGGTAACGCTGCGTCACTGCTGCCGGCATCTTATACTAATCCCAATGACGTTGGCCGTGCTACCGGAGGGAGTGCTGCGGGGCTGCTGGGGAAGGTGCTGATTACGGAAAAGAAATGGGCCGCCGCTACGGCTGTGCTGAAGCCTGTCCTTAATGCTTATACGTTGTTGCCGGACTATGCAGATCTGTACAAGCCAGCTAATGCGGTGAACCCGGAAGTGCTGTTCACTGTTCGTTTCAAAAAAGGGCTGACACCTTCTGAGGGTAATAATTTCTTCGCAGATATGGTACCGGTATCATTTTTTTATAACGGCATACAGTATGGCGGCTCTAATAATAACCGGCCTACCAAGGACCTGGTGGCAACTTATGAAAAAGGCGACAAGCGCCTCGGCATATCGTTGGATACCGTGTATTATACCAACTCTACGGGGTTGCAGAAAGGTAATTATGTAAAGAAATACCTGGATCCGCCGGGCGCCACCAACGACGGCGGCAGCAGCTTTCCGGTACTGCGTTATGCCGACATACTGCTGCTTTATGCAGAAGCATTGAATGAGCAGGGATACAACGGTGCTGATGGCCCGGGTACCGCTTTCGGCAGCCTCAATCAGGTGCGCCAGCGTGCGGGCCTAACGCCGAAAACCGTTGCAGACCTGCCGGATCAACAGCGCTTCCGGGACGCTATCTTCCGCGAAAGAAGAGTGGAGCTGGCTTTCGAGAACGACCGCTGGTTTGATCTTGCCCGTTATCCTAAAGGTATCGACATCATGCAGGACCATCTGCTGAAAGAATACAATCTCACTTCACCCAAACTGACTGCTTACAGACTCCTGTTTCCCATACCACAGAGCGAAATCAATATTCACAACGATCCGGTGAATTTCCCGCAGAACGACGGATACTAACCGGAACATAAAGGAGGAACCATGAAGTATTTATTTTTCTGCATGCTCTGCGTGCTGCTGTTTTCAACAGCGTACGCGGGGGATGTAGCGGACTCTAATTGGGTAAAGGCCCATTACTACAAGCAGCAACAGTATATCCGTATGCGTGATGGCGTCAGATTGTTCACCACCATCTACCGGCCAAAAGACACCACGGAACAACATCCTGTGCTGATCACACGCACGCCTTATTCCAGCGCGCCTTATGGACATGACGAGTTTACACCCAACCTCTGGAACCTTTACTGGAACCGGTATGCACGTGAGCATTATATCATCGTGGTGCAGGATGTGAGAGGCCGGTGGATGAGCGAAGGAAAATTTGTGGATATACGCCCGTACAATCCTGCGAAGGACGGAAAGGAGGTAGATGAAGCAAGTGATACCTATGATACCATTGACTGGCTGGTGAAGAACCTGCCGCACAACAATGGCCGTGTGGGTATCTTCGGTATATCCTATCCCGGATTTTACACTACGATGGGCGCATTGTGCGGGCATCCTGCCCTGAAGGCGGTGAGCCCGCAAGCGCCGGTGACGGACTGGTTTCACGGCGATGATTTCCATCATAACGGGGCCTTCTTCCTGATGGACTGTTTTGGTTTTTATACAAAAGGGTTTGGGTACCCACACCGGCATCCTGTGTCTTCCGCGCCTGTGCAGGCCTTAAGGCTGCCGTGCGCAGATAATTATACTACTTTTCTGCAGATAGGCACCGTAAAGAATTTTACCCAGCTTGCCGGCGATAGCCTGGCCTTCTGGCAGGAGATCATCAGGCATCCTGATTATGATGACTGGTGGAAGGCACGTGATCCGCGACAATATGTGAGCGGCCTGCAACCTGCTGTACTGGTGGTAGGCGGACTGTTTGATGCAGAAGATTGTTACGGAGCATGGCAGCTGTACCAGGCTATTGAGAAAAAGAATCCTGCTACACATTTCAATAAGCTTGTGATGGGGCCCTGGTATCACGGACAGTGGGCATCTACTGACGGTACGCATCTGGGGAAAGTACAGTTTGGCGGTAATACTGCTGCATGGTATCAGCAACATATTGAGGTGCCCTTCTTCAATTACTATCTCAAAGACAAAGGTAGCATCGACAGCATCCCGGAGGCTACGGTGTTCTTCACCGGGGAGAATGAATGGCGGCAATTCCGGCAATGGCCGGCGGCCGAAGTGCAGTCCAAAGAGCTGTACTTTCATACGAACGGAAAACTTTCCTGGGACAAACCGGATGCGGGCAAACCGGCATTCACCGCTTATGTGAGCGATCCCGCCCATCCGGTACCCTATACTGGTGACGTACATTATATCCGTACCCGTGATTATATGACGGATGATCAGCGTTTTGCTGCGCGCAGGGCGGATGTGCTTACATTTCAGACGGAGGTGCTGGACGCGCCTGTGACGATAGGAGGCACTGTGGAAGCAGATCTGGAGGTGAGTATTACCGGTACTGATGCAGATTTTGTTGTGAAGATCATTGATGTGTTCCCGGATGATTTCAGTTATCCCGGCGCGCCGCCACCCAACAGAACCCGCGATGCGGGGGGACCTTACCCGATGGGTGGTTACCAGATGCTGGTGAGGGGTGATATTTTCCGCGGCCGTTATCGTAACAGCTTTTCTTCACCGCAGGCATTCACGCCGGGAAAAATTGAGAAAGTGCATTTCAGGCTGCCTGATGCCGCGCATACCTTTGCAAGGGGGCACCGCATTATGGTGCAGGTGCAGAGTAGCTGGTTCCCGCTGGCAGACCGTAATCCTCAGCAGTTCGTGAATATCTATGAAGCCGATGAGTCGGATTTCAGGCCAGCCACAATCAATGTATATCATGATGATACCAACAGCTCCGGCGTAGTACTGCCGGTATTGACGCATTGATCAGGATGACATCCTGCATGTGATGTTGCCGAGTGTGGCAATCGCTTTTTCTACTTTTTTATCCCACGGATGATGACAGCTGATGCGGATATAGTTTTTGAATGATCCGTTGCCGGAGAATAACGGTCCTGGTGCAATGTTGATATGATGTTGGAGTGCAGCCTTCTGCAGCTGTATGGCGCTGATATGTTCCGGCAGCTCAATCCATAATACCATACCGCCTTCGGGCTGACTGAGCCTCGTGCCTGCCGGGAAATGTTTTGTAATGGTCTGTGAAGACAACAAGACCTGTTTCTGCAGGATGGGCCGTAATCGTCGCAGGTGGCGGTTGTAAGCGCCGGTAGACAACAGTTCTGCAACAGATAGTTGCAGGATACTGGCGGAGGCGATGTTAGTAGTCGCTTTCAGCATGGTTACCTTTTCGAGGAACCTGCCCGGTGCGCACCAGCCGATGCGGTAGCCAGGTGCAATTGTTTTGGAGAAAGAAGCGCAGAGCATCACCCAGCCGTCGCGGTCATAAGTTTTGATGGTGGTGGGCCGGTGTGCGCCGAAGTAGAGATCGCCGTATACATCATCTTCAATTACCGGGATGCGGTGTTTGCGTGCGAAGGCGGCAATGAGTTTCTTTTTGTTGTCGGGCAGCAAGACGCCGTTGGGGTTGTTGAAGTTGGAGGTAAAGACACAGGCGGCTACGTTAAACGTTTTGGCGATATGCTCCAACTGTTGTATATCGATGCCGGTTTCGGAGTTGCAGGGCAACTCAATCACTTTCAGGTGCAGTTCTTCGAGGCAGCGGAGAATA
>NZ_DATLKJ010000243.1:0-4373 GCF_035538455.1 Chitinophaga sp. | reverse complement strand
ACGCTGTTTAAACAAAACTTAATCTTCGCTGCATTTATAAATTCCCCAATCTCAAAATCCCAAAATCCCAAAATTTTATTTTTTCTTCCCTTTAAACATCTCCAGCATACGGTCTGTTACCACGAAACCGCCTACCACGTTGAGCGTTCCGAGGGTTACAGCCAGAAACCCCAGGATAAGGGCAGTGTAGTTGTCCTGCTCAGCTTTTCCCATCACAATGATAGCTCCTATGATCACCACGCCGTGTATGGCATTGGCACCGCTCATGAGCGGTGTATGCAGTACGGAAGGAACACGGGAGATCACTTCGACGCCGAGGAATATGGAGAGGATCACGATGTAGATCAGCTCTATATGTTGCAGCAAAAAAGATTGAATTTGTTCCATGTCGGTAGATATATTAATCGTCGTAAAAATCTGGTAATGCTGCGGTAGCTCAGCTTTTGGCCAGCTCCCTGATACCGGCTCCGATCCGCTTGTTCACTATCTCTCCGTTATGGGTGATACAGGCGCCGCTTACAATATCATCTGCAAAATCGAGGTGCAGGCTCCCTTCTTTTGTCAATATAAGTTTAAGAAAGTTAAAAACGTTCTTCGCATAAAGCTTACTGGCGTCTCCCGGCATGGTGGCGGGGAGATTAGAATTGCCGATGATGGTAACGCCGCGGTAACGCACCGTTTCATTGTTCTTCGTAGCGGCGGTATTACCTCCGGTGGAAGCGGCTAGGTCAACAATTACAGATCCGTCGCGCATCTGATCCAGCATAGGTTGTGTTACCAGCACAGGTGCCGGCTTTCCGGGAATCTGCGCGGTGGTGATCACGATATCCGCTTTGGCAATGCTTTCGGATATACGTTGCTGTTGTTTGGCTTTATAATCTTCACTTTGCTCAACAGCATATCCTCCGGCAGCGGAAGCATCGGCAGCACCTTCTACTTCCACGAATCTGGCGCCAAGGCTCATGACTTCCTCTTTTACAGCCTGTCTGGTGTCAAACACTTCTACAACAGCGCCGAGCCTGCGGGCGGTGGCAATGGCCTGCAGGCCTGCTACACCGGCTCCGAGTATCAGGACCTTTGCAGGGGCAATACTGCCCGCGGCGGTCATGAACATAGGAAAATAACGGGAATAAGTATACGCAGCCAGCAGCACCGCTTTATACCCGGCTATATTGGCCTGGGAGCTAAGCACGTCCATTACCTGCGCACGTGTGGTACGCGGAATGCTGTCGAGGCTGAAAGTGGTAATATTTCTGGAAGCCCAATAAGATACCTCTTCCGGGCGGTAGAGCGGCTGTAATATACCGATAAAGATTTTGCCGGCAGGTATCTGGTCTACCTCCGCGCGGGATGGCGGATGCATGGTGAAGATAATGTCTGCCTGAGAAAGAATCTCAGAAGAGGTTTTGATCAATGCGCCTGCCTGCATATAGGCGTCATCGTTATAAAAAGCGTCGGCGCCGGCCCCCTGCTCCACCCACACGGTTACCGACATCTGCTGCAGTTGCTTTACTGTTTCTGGCACCAGGGATACCCTGGTTTCGCCGTTTCTTTCTTTCAGAATTCCTGCAATCATCTGGTGGAAATTTATATCGGAATTTAAAGAAAAAACGGCAACAATAAGTACATTTCCCTTATTAATTTTTCTTCAGGGAAGCTGCAAATTCCCCCGCATGCTTGATAATGGCAGGTATGGCCACTCCCAGCAGATAGTTACCATGAATATGCAGGCCGGGATATTTTTCATTGAATGCCGCAACCGATCTTCTCAGGGCCGCATGCCCAATATTGAGTTGTGGTATAGCTTTCTCAACATAGCTGAAGTGCTGCATCACCGGAGCCGCAGACAACTGTAACAGGGACTGTATTTCCCTGATCACCTGCTGTTGTAACGCTTCCTGTCCCATCTCATCAAAATAATGTTCCTGCCTTGCACCGCCCACAAAAACAGTAAGCAACATCTTTCCTTCAGGAGCTTTCCCCCGGAAGATGGCAGAGTTGCAAATGGCGCCCAGGAAATGCATCCGTTCTGCATTGGGCACCAGGAAGCCAAATCCTTCCAGTGGCTGCTGCAATGCGCCTGCATCAAAGCCCAGGTGAAGCACACCCATCCTGGGATAGGTGATGCGTTGCAGTAAGCCTGCGATATTGCCGTCCAATAGATTTATCATCTGTGCTGTCTGATAGGCAGGTGTGGTAATCACCACACGATCAGCCTGTAATACAGCAGAAACACCATTTTCCATGTACTCCACCTGGTAGCCGCCGGAAGCAGATGTAATATTCTTCACCACACAACCATAGTGCACCTTGCTTTCCAGTAAAGATTCCAGCCTGTTTGTCAGCTGCTGCGTACCGCCCTTCAGACTAATGATCTTTCTACCGGCCATGGCTGTACGATCTTTCATCAGCCCCTTGGTGACGCTGCCGAATTCCTTTTCCCAGCGCGGCAATGCGGGCATTACCTCTGCAATGCTCATCAGATCGGGGTTACCGGCATAAATACCAGACAGCACCGGGTCAAACACATATTCTGCAATCTCTTTATTAAATCTTCTTGTTACAAAATCCGTCACGGTCTCTTCTTCCTTTACAGGCACAGATTTACGGAAACGCTCCGTGAAGAGTTTCCATTTGCTGCCGCCACTCAGATAGGCAGAACCGAGTATCTTTACCGGATTGGGAGATACCGCATGCAGCTGGTTGTTCCTTACCAGGAAACGCTTTTTGCTGGCTGCCGCAGCGTGTAGAATTTCATTATCAAGTCCCAGTGAACTCAGATAGGCCTGCGTTTCCGGGGAAGCCGCAATGGTGTTGGCGCCGGCATCCAACTCAAAACCATTGATATGCATCGACGCAAGTGCGCCACCACTATGAGTTGCAGACTCCAGGAGCACATAAGGGATCTGTTGTTGTTGTAATGCATAGGCTGTACTGAGGCCGGTTATTCCGGCTCCGATGATCACTACGGGTTGTTGGGACATAAGAATAGATTTGTAAGATTATTGTTGCATCACCTGCATGCAATACTTCACTACCGCCTTTACCCACAGCGGGTGTACATTAAGACATGGTATCATCGTATAGCTATCGCCGCCACTATTGAGGAAGGTATGTTTACCTTCAACAGCAATCTCCTCCAGCGTTTCCAGGCAATCAGAAACAAATGCCGGACAGGCGATCAGTAATTTTTTCTTCCCCTCTTTGGGCAGACTTTCCAGTGTGTTGGCCGTATAAGGCTTCATCCATTCCTCCCTGCCGAGCCTCGACTGAAAACTGATACCCCACTTATCTTTCGGCAGTCCCAGCGCCGCGGCCACCAGTTCCGAAGTAATGGTAACCTGGTGTCTGTAACAGAAATCATGCGTTTTTGACTTCACATGACAACAGTCATTCACTTTCATACAATGACTACCGGTAACATCTCCTTTACGGATGTGTCGCTCAGGCAGGCCATGGTAGCTGAACAGGAAATAATCGAAGTCTTGTTGCAGATAAGGACGTATGCTTTCAGCCAGTGCCTGGATATAATCCGGCTCATCATAAAACGGCGGAATAACAGATAGTTTGAAAGAGTACTTCTTCTTTTTATAGATCTCCTTCGCATATTCCGCAGCGGTTTCGTAAGACGACATTGCATAATGCGGATACAGCGGCAGCAAAATGACCTCCTTCAGCTTCGGATTTTGTTTGAGTAGATTATTGAAGGCAACTTCCGGATGCGGGTTGCCGTAACGCATCGCTATTTCAACAGGCATCTCCATGTCGTGCTGAATGGCCCGCTGCAACTGCCTGGTGATGGCTATTAGTGGAGATCCTTCATCCCACCAGATGGATGCATAAGCCTCCGCTGATTTCTCTGCCCTTTTGGGCACAATGATCCCTTCTATCAGTATTTTACGAAATAGCCACGGATAATCAATCACACGCTTATCCATCAGAAATTCATTCAGGTAACGCTTCACATCAGGAACCGAAGTGGTATCCGGCGAACCCAGGTTCATCAATATTATTCCTACGTCAGATTTAGAGACCATGTGCTATAGTAAGTTGCCGCATGCGTATGTAAACTTTCATGCGTTAAAAAGTTTCCTGTTACTTAAAAGTATGCTATACTTTAATTAAGTCGTTGCAAAAATAATTAACTAATCAAAACAAAGTACTTTTTACCAATGCCCGTAATCCCTTGCTGCTGTGGCTAATGTCATGTGTTTGTAATGATTCAGCGGTGGGATTTCATATATTCGTGTTATTCTTCCGGCTTACAGAAGACGCTGGCAAAACCTGACAAAAATCATTTTTTTGGTGTGCTGGTTACCAGTAGGAGAAATGACACACTAATGACAGCCTAAAGCCTTTTGTTTGTAGCGTAT
>NZ_DATLKJ010000242.1:0-28660 GCF_035538455.1 Chitinophaga sp. | reverse complement strand
TGCCATAAATTAAAAATAGGAAATCATTCTGGGAGCAAATGCAGGAAATCAAAATTTTTCTCCACCAGAAACGTGGATAAATGCCCGCCAGGTAGTAATATTAAAAGAGGCTGCATCATTTATTTATGATACAGCCTCTTTTATTTTATACTATAACGTTAATACTTCTTAGAAAAAATATACCGCACTGCGATATACAGGTGGCTACAAAAATTGGATACATGACCGTAATGACGTCCCAGTATATTGTAACGTTCTTTCCAGGCAAGGCGCTGCCGCTGTTTGGAGGTACCGCCTGTCCTGAATTTTGCTACTACCAGGTGTGTATTGCAGATACGTTGCGATGCCTTCAATGCGCTTATCATCCAGTCGATGTCTGCCGCTACTTTGTAGCGCAGATCGTACAACGGGCTGATGCTACGGCGCACTATAAATGCCTGATGAGACACCACCATTCCCTGTTGCAGGCTTTTCCAGTTCAGCTGCTCCGGCACCTTGTGCGGCGTTTGTTCGGAGCGCAGCCCAAGGTCATGACCAGCTTCATCTACAAACATTGCTTCTCCGTAATAAACGTCTGCATCTGCGCAGGTAGCCAGCATCCTGGTAAGCACATCGTTGTCTGCCAGCGTATCATCTGCATTCAGGAACAGCAGATACTCACCCGTGGCCAGCTGTATGCCTTTGTTCATGGCATCGTACAGCCCTTTGTCCTTCTCAGACACCAATTTGGCGATACGGTTGCGGTACGGTGCTACCACTTCCAGGGTCTTGTCCTTAGAGGCGCCGTCCACAATAATGTATTCAATGTTCGGATACGTCTGCGACAGCACACTCTCAATAGTATGTGCTATATATTTTTCGGCATTATAACAGACTGTTATAATACTGACAACCGGCAAAGAACGTATACCCGTCACTGTTAGTGCTTTAGAATTTATTAATGATTTCCACTACACGCGCAACATCGTCTGTAGTATGACAATAAGAACACGGCAGGCTCAGTGTGGTGCGGTGTATTTCTTCGGAAATAGGATAAGGCCGCTGATCAATGATGCCTTGCATAGCCTTCTGCTGGTGCGGTGGCAGCGGATAATGTATATCCGTCTTCACGCCATTGTCGAGCAGGAATTTCTTCAGCTCATCGCGGCGTTCGTGGCGGATGTTGTAGATATGATATACGTCGAAGTAATCTTCATGCACTACCGGCTTAATGAAATCGCTTTTCAGTCCTTCATGATATATCGCGGCCAGCTTACGTTTATGTTCGGTGATCTGCTCCAGGTATTTGAATTTTACCAGCAAGAATGCCGCCTGCACCTCATCGAGACGTGAGTTGACGCCCACCACTTCGTTATAATATTTTACATCGGATCCATAGTTACGGAGGCGGCGCATCGCCGTGTTGAGGTTGTCGTCATTACAGATAACAGCACCGGCATCTCCCAGTGCACCAAGGTTTTTGGTAGGATAAAAGCTGAATGCGCCATATTCTCCAAAGGTACCGGTCAGCTGGCCTTTGAAGGCAGCGGCGTGGGATTGCGCACAGTCTTCGATCAGCACCAGTCCATGTTTCTGCTTGATGGCCATGATCTTGTCCATCTCACAGCTTTTGCCATAAAGGTGTACAACCATGATAGCTTTGGTGCGGGGCGTAATAGCTTCTTCTATTTTATCCGCGTCGATATTGTACGTGTGTATATCCGGCTCCACCAGTACGGGTTTCAGCCCACACTGAGCAATAGAGAGGATAGTGGCGATATAGGTGTTGGATGGAACGATCACTTCATCGCCAGGTGCAAAGTCGAATGCACGCAGGCTGAGCGTGAGCGCATCGAGGCCGTTGGCAAGGCCTATGCAATGTTTGCTGCCATGATATGCTGCGTAGGCAGTTTCAAACTCTTTTACTTTATTGCCAAGTATATACCAGCCACCTTCAAGTGTTGCAGCAAATGTGCTTTTAAACTCTTCAAAAAAGGGCTTGTTCAGCAGGCCAAGGTTTTCGTATTCTATCATAGCGCTGTTACTTCTCTGGGTAAGGTTCAAAAATATAATCCGCCGGGTCGAATGATGTAGAGGCCATTACCAACAGTACCGCATCCGGTGTAAAATGATGCATGGTATGCCAGTCTTCCGGCTCCAGGATCAGACATTTGTTGGGATGATCCATAACATAATCGGTCTTTTCTTTCCCGTTGTCGTTGGACACAATGCAACTGCCATGCACGCATATAGCTGCCTGTACAGTGGTACGGTGACGGTGACCGCCACGGACAGAGTCATCCACTCCATAAATGTAAAATATCCTCTTTAATTCAAAGGGTATCTGCTTCTCTATTACCGTGAGGTTTCCTCTCTTATCGCTATGCGTTGTTAAGTCAATAATATGCGCCATTATACTTTCGATACCGTCTGAACTATGATTTAGTTGATTATTTTGATTGTTCTGATGTGCGAAGATTATATTCTGTTGATTCTATTAAGATGAATTTCTTTTAATCTATCTGATTCGTATAACCTTCATTATGATTGTAATGATCATCAACACATAATCTTCGCACATCAGAACAATCAAAATAATCAACTAAATCACAGTTCGGACAATGAATAAATATGATAAACGTTCCTCAGCTTTCTCCATGCCGTTACCAGCGATACTTTCAGCCCGGTTGGTCTGGGTCTGGAGCCGTGCGGGTCAAAAGAATTATCAAAAGCCTGTATCTCTTTTTTGCTTTCATCCAGCGCTTTGATATAAGGCTTGTAGAATAATTCTTTTACGGCCGGCGTAATAATGCGCCTGCCCAATTCTATAGTATTGTCTGTAAAATATTTCAGATAATGGAAATGGTAGAATACCGGATCAAATTCTTTGCCGGTGGCTATTTCACGGCATTTCAGTTTTCCGTTCACCTCAAACACGTCGTACTGTTGTATATTCCACAGGGCCAATCCACCACCCAGGTTTTGCAATACCCACACATTGGTGAAGCGGGTGGTCCAGTCGTCCAGATACTTCTGATCGCCGAATTTACCGTCTTCATGGCGGTCGTAGCACCAGTCCAGGCAGGCATTTCGCCACCACTGCAACGCTTCCATGCCCCAACGGTTGTTACGGAAGGTAATGTATTGTACACAGTATTTGCCGCTCAGCTTACTTTTATCATACATAGGCGTGTAGCGGTGTTCGGTTATCATCACAGCATGGTTGCCCATTTCATCCATCAGCACGGTCGGGTCTGTATAAAAATAAAGGTCGGCATCTATATAAGTGCAATGACCCAGGTTGAATTTTTGTATGCAATACAGAATGGTAGAGGAAGAACAGGTCCAGCAATATTCTGCACGGTTTCGTGTAGGCTTCACCTTTAGCAACTCCGGATCTTCAAACTCTTCCAGCGAGATCACGGTCAGGTTTGGCAGCTGCATTTTTCTAAGCACCTGCAGACACTTATCATCAAAGGCGAACACGTACAGGTGGAAGGAGCTGCACACAGCTGCCAGTGAACGGTACATGGCCAACCCGCGCGACAGATAATTGCTGTCGAACAAAGTGCAGTAATATAAGGTGGTATCTATTTCCTTCATAATCTTCAAAACAATTTGCTATAAATCCTTCACCTTACGGATCAGTACAATATTATCGAGGTACAGGTCTTCATTGGAAGGCGTAATCATTCCGATCAGGGAGCCGATCACATTGTTAGGGAACATAATGCAGATGGTGGTGAAGATACGCAGGAAACGGTACTTCACAGTCTTCTTGTACAGATAGCCGTTGAACAATACGGTGAGTACGCGCAGATCTGCTACCGACTTGCGTTGCTCTATCATTTCAAAGCCCATTTTCTCCAGGAGGCTTTTGAGCCCGAAAGAGGAATAGCGCGCATAATCATAGGGCTGCTCATGTTCATCCCAGGCGAAAGGAACAGTGATAATGGCCTTGCCGCCGGGTTTCAGCACCCTGTTTATTTGTTGCAGGAACTCGTCGGGATTGAATACATGCTCCAGTACCTGGTTGCAAAGGATGGCATCGAAGGAGTGATTATCAAAGGGGAAGCGTTTGCCATCGTAGAAAACATCCACATCTTTCTTCTCGCGGTTCAGCGTCGTATCTATCTCCAGGCCGATGTAGGTATCGGTGCCGGAAAACAGGTGTTTGTAGGGCTTGGTGCCACAACCCACATCCAGCAGGCGTCCGGAGAGTTGCGGGGCCAGCCTCGCCATCTCTTTGTACAGTCCGCGGCGGGCGATGTAGAAAGGGTTGATCACCAGGCCTAACGGACCTGGGTTGAATGTCTCTTTTAATAGTAACTGCTGGAAAAATCCCATTTTAAAATCCTCTTTCTAAAAATAAATATGGTTAACGGAACTATTTTCTTTTTACCATATTTATCACTTTCTTGAAAAACCCGGGCTTAATGGACCGGAAATATTCGATGAAGGCGTTAGTAGCTGCCTCATCTGGTGTTGGCGGCAGCTTCTTCAGCGCTATCATTTTGTCAGACAATAATACATCAAAATGTTGAGCATCCGAGGCGTCCATGTGGGTGCCGGAGCTGTCTGTTCCGATATTCTGCACGAGCGACCTTCCGGGATAGAGGGTCACCATGTTCTTCAGGAAGGCGGAAGCATGCCAGCGGATAGCCCAGGAATCGTTCTGGCCGCTGATCTGCTTACGCAGCATTTTCATATAGTCGTAGGTGTTATCAAAGTTAAAGGTGCGCGCCTCGCCTTTCAGGCGGATGGCATCATAGAGTTTTTGCCCGTCGGGCTCAAACTGTTTCCAGGCGCGTTCCCAGGTGGCCCATCCCCAGCAGTCCGCTCCGCGGATGAAGAAAGTGGGCGGCAATTTTTCCTGTATGGGATATACATAACCATGTATACAAGCCACCTGCGGCTCGTCTTCATACATATCCAGCGCTTTGTTCATGTATTGCAGAAAAAAGGGCGACAACACAAGATCATCTTCCACCACAATCACACGGCCATGTTTGGCTACTACCTCAGCAACCGCAGTGATGACGGATTTGGCAAGACCGTAGTTCTGTACGCGCTCCGTGATGTGTACTTTACCGCACCAGTTACGGCTGCGGATCACGCGGCGTGTGGCATCGATATGCTGCTGATCAGCCTCAGTGCTGCCGGCTTTGGGGCCATCGGCGAACACGTACAGTTCGCTCTCCGCCGCTTCCGGGTTGGCGGCAAGGCTTTCCAGCGCCTTCTCCGTAAGGTCGGGGCGCTTGTAAGCAATGAGTACTATCGGTGCCAGTGTTGCCATAATCAATTTTTATAATACGCCGCAAAGTAAACAGATAATTTATAATCTGCCACCTCCCACGAAATACTTTTTCCAATAGGGCTCATTCAGGTCGCTGATAATCACACCTGCACTGGTGGAGGCATGCACGAACTTATCATTCTCCAGGTAGATACCCACATGAGACACCTGCCGGTGGCGTATTTTGAAAAATACGAGATCCCCTTCCTGCAGTTCACGGTGACTCAGGCGCCGAACCTGGTTGAAAAGCTGTACGGAGTTACCGGAAAGACTGAACTGAAATACGGTGTTCATCAATGTATTCACAAACCCTGAACAATCAATACCATCGTGTGTTTTACCACCCAGACGGTAGGGTGTTCCCCACCACTCCTCAATAAAGCCATATAAACGCTGATTCAGCACTTCTTCTACCGGCACATCCAGCAGCTGGGCGTATTTAAACTGCCAGCTCTGTGCATTTTCAAGATTAGCGCTGGCAGAAGAAATATTCCTGCTGATGCTTACATTCCTGTTGTTGTAGTCGGTCGAATTACGGTGATGACTGGAAGGAGTGCTGATACCGTCGATGAAGGTAACATGGCGCTTCTCCACGGGAGCGGGCGTTGTACGTTTTACCGTATTACTTTTTTTCAGAGTAGAACATGATGTGAGTGCCAAAGCACAAATCGATAACTGCACCCAAAGATGTCCTTTCTTTCTGATCATAAGTCTGGTTAAAAATTTCCGCAATAATACAAAATATTATAACTGAGATGATTGCAATTCATATAATTATCCAATTAAATACGTCAAAATCAATCTACACAATCTATCCACATAATCCGCACAATCGTCAGGGCAATCACAGAAATCATAAAAAATCACAGTACTTTTGCTGTTTGACGAAACAGCTTAGCAGATGATCTTCTCTCACTTACACGTACATACGCAATTCTCACTACTGGATGGCGCAGCTGATATAAAATCACTGTATAAGAAGGCGATGGCTTCCAATCAGCCGGCACTCGCCATCACTGACCACGGTAATATGTTTGGCGCATTCCAGTTTGTGGCGGAAGCATATAACAACAGGGTGAACCCTGCTGATCCGAAAGATAAAAGACTGAAAGTAAAACCTATCGTAGGTTGTGAATTCTATCTCGTGGAAAATCGCCACAAACGGGCTTTCACACGCGAAGAAAAGGATATACGTTATCACCAGGTACTGCTGGCGAAGGATGATGAAGGTTACCGCAACCTGATTAAACTCTGCTCACTTGGATACATGGAAGGCCTCTATGGTAAATATCCGCGTATCGATAAAGAACTGATCCTTCAGTATCATAAAGGACTGATTGCCACTACCTGCTGCCTGGGCGCCTCTGTTCCGAAAACAATCCTCCGCAAAGGGGAAGAAGAAGGGGAAAAGGAATTCAAATGGTGGCTTGATATTTTTGGCAATGATTTTTATGTTGAAATGCAACGCCACGGTATTCCCGAGCAGGACCAGGTAAACGCTGTACTGTTGCGCTTCGCACAGAAGTACAATGTTAAGATCATCGCATCCAACGACTCTCACTATGTTGATCAGGCTGATGCCAATGCACACGATATCCTGCTCTGTATCAACACCGGCGAGAAGAAAAGCACGCCTACCAATAAGGAGTTCTCTGACGACGAAAGCTTTTCAAAGAATACACGCTTCGCATTCTACAACGATCAGTTCTATTTCAAGACCACGGAAGAAATGACTTCCCTGTTCCATGACCTGCCACAGGCCATAGACAATACCAACGAGATTGTAGACAAAGTGCAGCTGCTGGATCTGAAGCGGGACATCCTTCTGCCTAACTTCCCGATCCCGAAAGAATTCTTCACACAGGACCAATACCTCCGCCACCTTACATTTGAAGGCGCACGTACCCGTTATACCGAAATGACCGCAGAAGTGGAAGAACGTATCAACTTCGAATTGCAGGTGATTGAGAACATGGGATTTGCCGGATACTTCCTCATCGTATCCGACTTCATCAAGGCTGGCAGGGAACTGGGTGTATTCATCGGCCCGGGCCGCGGATCTGCAGCAGGTTCTGCAGTGGCGTACTGTATCGGTATCACCAACATTGACCCTATCAAATACAATCTGCTGTTTGAGCGTTTCCTTAACCCGGATCGTAAGAGCATGCCCGATATTGATACGGACTTCGATGATGAGGGCCGCCAGAAAGTAATTGACTATGTAGTACAGAAATACGGCCGCAACCAGGTAGCGCAGATTATTACCTACGGTACCATGGCAGCCAAAATGAGCATAAAAGACGTTGCCCGTGTGATGGACCTGCCGCTGCAGGACTCTAACGGTCTCGCCAAACTGGTGCCCGATAAGCCCGGCATCCAGCTGGACCGCATCTTCAACGCACCACTGGATGGAGAGAAAAGCCTGGCCGACAAGGAAGGCCTGGCCGGCGAAGATATTGAAAACGTCAAGAAACTGCGTGAGCTTATCAAAGGTGAAGACCTCGCCGGAGAAGTACTCCGCGAAGCTTGCGTACTTGAAGGTTCCGTGCGTAACACCGGTATCCACGCAGCCGGTATCATCATTGCACCGCAGGATCTCTATGATCTTATTCCCGTTTCCACCGCCAAAGACTCTGACCTCCTCGTAACACAGTTTGAGGGCAGCATCATCGAATCAGCCGGGGTAATCAAGATGGACTTCCTGGGTCTGAAGACCCTCACCATCATCAAAGGCGCACTGGAACTGATCCGCATGAACCACGGCGTGGAGATCGAAATCGATGATATCCCGCTGGACGATGTCAAGACGTATGAACTTTATCAGAAAGGCGAAACCAACGCCACCTTCCAGTTCGAGTCTGCCGGTATGCAGAAATACCTTCGTGAACTGAAGCCCGACCGTTTCGACGATCTGATCGCCATGAACGCCTTGTACCGTCCGGGCCCGCTGGAGTACATTCCCTCCTTCATCCGCCGTAAACATGGCCTGGAACCGGTTACATACGATATACCGGAAATGGAGGAATACCTGAAAGATACTTATGGTATCACCGTATACCAGGAGCAGGTGATGTTGCTGAGCCAGAAGCTGGCTAACTTCTCCCGCGGTGACGCCGATATTCTCCGTAAGGCGATGGGTAAAAAACAGATCGCCGTATTGAATAAAATGAAATCGCAATTTATGGAAGGTTGTGCCGCCAACGGCCACGACGCCAAGATATGCGAGAAAGTATGGACCGACTGGGAAGCATTCGCCTCCTATGCGTTCAATAAATCACATGCCACCTGTTACGCCTTTGTGGCTTACCAGACGGCCTACCTC
This sequence comes from Chitinophaga sp., assembly GCF_035538455.1. Lineage (GTDB taxonomy): Bacteria > Bacteroidota > Bacteroidia > Chitinophagales > Chitinophagaceae > Chitinophaga. Next base: position 20,063 of record NZ_DATLKJ010000242.1, on the reverse strand, counting down.
AAGGCCCACTACCCCGCTGAGTTCATGGCGGCGGTGCTCAACTGCGCCAGCAACATTGAAAAGATCACTTTCTTCATGGAGGAATCCAAGCGCATGGGCATCGACGTATTGCCGCCTGATGTGAACGAATCCCTCAAGGGTTTTGCTGTAAACAAACAAGGCCAGGTTCGCTTCGGCCTTGGCGGTCTCAAAGGTGTGGGTGAAGCTGCTGTGGAGAATCTGCTGGAAGAAAGAAAGAAAAGCGGTAACTACGATACTATCTTCGACTTCATCAAACGTGTGAATCAACGTGCCGTGAACAAGAAATCACTCGAAGCCCTGGTAATGTCCGGCGCCTTCGATTGCTTCCCCGCACTGCATCGTGCACAATATTTCCATAAACCGGAGGGTGACAACCTGACTGGCCTGGATAAGATCGTGAAATTCGGTCAGCAGGTCAGTGCCGGCTCTTCCAATATCGGCAGCCTGTTCGGCGACGAGGATATGCCTGCCATTGAACCACCCAAGATTCCAGCCTGCGACCCATGGCCATTAATCATGAAGCTCAACAACGAAAGGGAGGTTACCGGTATCTACATTTCCGGCCATCCGCTGGATGATTACCGCTTTGAGCTGAAGTATTACGGCATGAACTCCGTACAGGAACTGGTGGAATACCAATCCGAAATCACTACGCCGGGCAGCGAAGGTGGACGCTCCCGCGAACGCAACTTCCGCCTGGCCGTATATATTACCGGCGCCCAGGAAAGGATCTCACGCAATAACAGGCAGTTTGGTATTATGACCATTGAAGATTATACCGGCAAATTTGAATTCGCCTTGTGGAGTGAGGATTTCGTGAGATTTGCCCCATATCTGAAACCAGGGTTGTGCCTGTTTATCAACGGCGGATTCAAATCCAAGCGCTTTAACGATAATGAATACGAATTTAAGGTGACCAGCATGCAACTGTTGCAGGAAGTGAAGAAAACACATACCAAACAGGTGTTCCTCGCAACTACACCCAAACAGCTGACCCGTGAAACAGTGGACTTCCTCGTGGAAAATATAAACCGCTTCCCAGGTAACAGTAACCTGCATGTTCAGCTCGCAGACAGAGACGATAATCTGCTGGTAAAACTCCATACCTTCAATAAGAAGGTTGAAATGAATGACGAGTTGGCGGGCTTTCTGTATAAACAACCGGATATTGATGTCTACATAGAGACAATCAATAAGTAGGATGTCAAAAATGCAGTAATTTGCATCCGGTTCGCGATTTGATCATTGATATCCCGGTTGGGTTTGATGCTCAGATCAAAGATCGAAAATCAAAAACAATCATTAATATAACAATTAAATAAAGTACTATATGGCATTAGAATTCACTGATTCCAACTTCGAGACTGAAGTTCTCAACTCTGATAAATTAACCGTGATCGATTTCTGGGCAGAGTGGTGTGGTCCTTGTCGCGCAATCGGTCCCGTTATCGAAGAGCTGTCTAAAGATTACGAGGGTAAAGTAAATATCGGTAAGGTAAATGTGGATCTGAACCCACAGTTATCCATCAACTATGGTATCACCAGCATCCCTGCTATCCTCTTTGTAAAGGACGGCCAGGTTGTAGACAAACAGGTAGGCGCAGTACCTAAATCCGTTCTGGAGAAAAAAATACAGGCCAACCTGTAATCATATAAAAAGAGTGATGATAAAGCCCTTCCGGATGATCCGGAAGGGCTTTTTTGTGTTCAGAATATCACATCTGCACCGTATCTTACGTTATATTATATATCACCGGAAAAATATATGCTCAATCTATAATTCTACACCCTTGCGCCAAACAATTATTATCCTGCTAACCTTCCTATACGGTATCCCTGCCCTGTGCCAGCGTAAATGCGGTACGGCAGAAGCGTTACAACAACGTATCACTGAAAATCCCCGGTTAAAAACACTTGTCAGTAACAACGAAGTCAGGATGCTGCAGGGCCAGCGCCGGGCAAGGCCTGAAGCCACACCGCAGACCGTAACCATTCCTGTTGTGGTGCATATAGTGCTGGACGACCCCTCTCTTGTAACGGATGCACAGGTCATGTCACAGCTGGCAGTATTGAACCAGGACTATGCAGCAGTGAATGCCGATCTTTCGCAGGTTCCGGCCGTATGGCAGCCCCTGATCGGCAACATGCATGTAAGCTACTGCCTGGCCCAGAGAACGCCGAAAGACGAGCCTACAAACGGCATTATTCGTGTTAAGAATGCGCCGGGACAAAGCTATTCTATCAGCAATGGCGCACCGGATGTAAAATATGCCGCTACCGGCGGCGATGACGCCTGGGATACCCGTAAATACCTGAATATCTGGGTTACCCGCCTTTCGGGTGGTTTTCTGGGGGTAGCTGCTCCTCCGGGTACTGGCTATCCTGCCGAACAGGAAGGCGTAGTAATACTATATTCCGCCTTTGGTACCACCGGCAGCGTAGGCCGGATCTATGACCTGGGACGTACCACCACACATGAGATAGGCCATTACTTTGGCCTGCGCCATATATGGGCAGATGATCATGGTGGATGCACACTGGATGATGGCATCGACGATACCCCACTGCAGGGCGATTACACCAGCGGTTGCCCTTCGTTCCCTAAATACGATCAATGTACCCCCGCTCCGGGCGCCGGCATTATGTTCATGAACTACATGGACTACAGCGACGATGCCTGTATGCACCTCTTTACAAGCGGCCAGATCAACCGGATGCGTTATGTACTGGAGAACACCACATCCTCCCTGCTTACCTCCAATGGCTGCACGCCAGTGATACTGCCAGCTGATGATGCTGCACTCACCAACGTTTCCGGTGTAAGCAGCAAATTGTGTGACGGCCGCATCCAGCCAGTGGTCACCTTACGTAACAAGGGCGCCAACCTGCTGACCAACGTAAATATCCTGTACAGATTGAACAACGGTTCCGTGACCACCTATTCCTGGCAGGGTAACCTGTCCAGCCTGCAGGAGACCACCGTAGCACTTCCCCCTTCCAACATCAATATAGGTCTGTATAACTTCAAAGCATACACGCAGTTACCCAACGGACATACCGACGGTAATCTTACCAATGACACAGTGACCTCTCAGTTCCACTATGATGCAGTAGCCACCGTGCCATTTGAAGAAGGATTTGAAAATGACAGCTTCCCGCCGCCGGGATGGGTGCTGTATAACCCTGACCGCAGCTTCACCTGGGAACGCGCCAGAGATGTAGGGCGGAACAGCCAGGCATCTGCCCTGATGCGGAACCTGGGCTACAACGTCAACAACCAGGCAGACGACCTGATTACACCCGTAATAGACCCGCAGGGGCATGACTCTGTATTCCTTTTCTTTGATGTGGCCGCAGCGGTCTATTCAGATCCGGGTACGCCAGGTAATGCCTGGGATACCCTGAAAGTGCTGGTAAGCACCGACTGCCTGCAAACCGGGCAGGAATTATATAGTAAGTGGGGACAACAACTCGTTACTCACCAGGGACCTGTTACTACCGAGTTCGTACCCACTGCCAGTGAGTGGCGCCGCGACTCTGTGGATCTGACCGCTGCCATACGGAAAGGAAAGTTCCAGGTAGCTTTCAGGAATATTTCAAACTCAGAAAATAACATCTACATCGATAACATAAAGATCGTTACCAAAGATATCAATCCTGAACTGCGGAAAGCAGGTGTACTGGTCTATCCGAATCCTTCCTCAGGCATTGTATGGGTCACCTTCTACGAAATACCTGCCGATCTGGAACAGGTGTCTGTTTACAATACGGCCGGGCAACTGATCGCCTCGCAGCCGGCCGGCTCCATCAGCAGCAATAACCGCATGACCTTTAATTTGGTAAATGAGCCAAATGGTGTTTATTTTGTGAAATTAATTTACAGGAACAGGGCCAACACCATTAAATTAATGAAAGTAAGATGATGATGAGACAAGATTTCCCGGCTATTCAGACGCTCCTCCAGCAACCGGCACTGGACACTTCTTTGAAGAACATTGCAGAAAAGATCCTTCAGCAGGAACGAATCACTCCGGAAGAAGGGCTCACTTTATTTGAGAAAGGCGATGCCGGCTTTCTCGGCACTTTAGCCAACCATGTACGGGAGCGTATGCATGGCGATAAGACTTACTTCAACCGCAACTTTCATATTGAGCCTACGAACGTCTGTGTATTCACATGTCACTTCTGCTCTTATTCCCGTTTGTACAAAAACAGGGAAGATGGCTGGGAACTGAGCATTGATCAGATGATGGACATCGTAAAGGGCTACGATAATCAACCCGTTACCGAGGTACATATTGTAGGTGGCGTGCACCCGAAGATGCAGCTCGATTTCTTTGTAGAGCTGATAAAGCAGATACGTGCACATCGTCCTGATCTTCATATCAAAGGCTTTACCGCTGTGGAACTGGACTACATGTTCCGCAAAGCGAAAGTAACCGTTGAGGAAGGGATGCGTATTCTGAATGAGGCTGGCCTGCAATCCATGCCTGGCGGGGGCGCAGAGATCTTCCATCCCGATGTGAGAGCAAAAATATGCCACGATAAAGTGGATGCAGACGGATGGCTGGCTATACATAAGGCAGCGCACCTGCGCGGTATGCACAGCAACGCTACCATGTTGTATGGTCACATCGAAACATATGCGCACCGCATTGATCATATGGAACGCCTTCGTCAACTGCAGGACGAGACACATGGTTTCAATACCTTCATCCCACTGAAGTTCCGCAACAAAGGCAATGATATGTCTGACATTCCGGAAAGCTCCATCGTGGAAGACCTGAAACTATACTCCGTAGCACGCCTTTACATGGACAACTTCCCGCATCTGAAAGCCTACTGGCCGATGCTGGGAAGAAATACCGCACAGCTCACGCTGTCATTCGGTGTCAATGACCTGGACGGTACCATCGATGATACCACCAAGATATACTCTATGGCCGGCTCTGAAGAGCAGAAACCTTCCATGAGCACTGCGCAACTGGCCATGCTGATCAGGCAGGCAGGCAGAAAACCGGTAGAACGGGATACGGTATACAACGAAATAAAAGATTATTCAGAAGTGGTATTCTCTGATGAGGAGCTACTTACCAAATAAGCCACTGTCAAATTATGCAACTGCATCTGAAATGTCTTCTCTTTACCAGCCTGTATATCGCTGGGTGCCATGAGAACAATACCAGCAAGACCAGTGTCACTGATACCAGTACCAGCGGTGGCACTGTGGAGAATGTGCAGACTACTGCCACTTCCAATGGTATTGAATTCAAAAAGGAAGCTACACTCGCTTTCATCTCCAAAAGTGGCGCTGACACCACCCGCCGGATAGATGTGCAGCTGGCGCAAACAGAGCAACAGCGTGAGGATGGGTTGATGTACCGTAAATCGATGTCAGATGATCAGGGAATGTTGTTCATCTTCCCTGATTTCGAACAACGATCTTTCTGGATGAAAAACACCTATATCTCTCTCGATATTATTTATATTGATGATAAACAGGAGATCGTATCCATCCAGAAATACGCCACTCCCCTTTCTGAACAAGGATTACCATCCTTTAAGAAAGCGCAGTATGTACTGGAAGTGAATGGCGGTTTCTGTGACAAATACCATATCGGTTATGGTGACAAGATTGCCTACAAACAATAGACTGCAGCGTTAAAACTTAATTTCAATCTGTAATTCCATTTTTTCATCCCAAAAAACGAGTTATGGAAAGAAATAATTTCCCTGGCAAACAACTGACCAGGAATGAACTGAAAACTGTTAGTGGAGGAATACAACGTTTTCTATGCAGTATGATAGCTTGCCGGGCCATATGTGGTCTCCAGGGCAGGCACTGCAATCCGGCAACCTGTTTATGTGTTCTATAGATTTAATACATTTCACACATACACACTGATCATTAAAAATAAAAGCGGGTGAATTCACCCGCTTTTATTTTTAATGATCAGTTATTGATGGTCTGCCCCGGATACAGGACGGTCCCTGAAGACCGGTTGTTGTCCGGCGCATATATTTCTTCAAACGACCGCATTTCCGTTCTCGTTACCCTTCTGAAGACGGCATTGGGATTGATCTTATCCGCAGATGTGAAGCCGCAGGCGCCCATCAGTTCAGCCAGTGCAGAAACAGTATTGCGATGGAAGTTGGCCACGCGTACACGTTTATCTTCCACATTCACCCCCTGGTACAGATTGGGATCCTGCGTAGCCACGCCCACAGGGCAACTGCCACTGTCGCATTGCAATGCCTGTATGCATCCCAGCGCCAGCATCATGCCTCTCGCGCTGTAGCAGGCATCAGCACCCAATGCCAGCACCTTCATCATATCAAAGCCGGTAATAATCTTCCCACTGGCCAATATCTTCACATGCTGTTTCAGTTTATACTGCTTCAGTGTATTGGATACCAAGGCCAGCCCGTCATAGAGCGGCATACCGATAGAGTCAGTGAACTCCAGCGGAGCCGCGCCGGTACCACCTTCCGCACCATCCACGGTAATGAAGTCGGGGTAAATACCGGTATTGGTCATAGCGATACAAATACGTTCAAATTCATCTTTACGACCCACGCACAACTTAAAGCCAACGGGCTTGCCGCCAGAGAGCTTACGCAGTTGCTGCAGGAAGGCCAGCATTTCATATTCATTGCTAAAAGCGGTATGTGCAGCAGGAGACAATACGCTGGTGCCAGGCTTCACTTTACGTATCGCGGCAATTTCCGGTGTGTTCTTGGCCGCGGGCAGCACGCCCCCCTTACCGGGTTTGGCGCCCTGGCTCAGTTTCAGCTCAATCATTTTCACGGAAGGTGCTGCTGCTGACGCCGCGAATATTTCAGGAGAGAAATCACCCCGTTCATCCCGGCAGCCAAAGTAACCCGTTCCGATCTGCCAGATGAGGTGACCGCCATGCTGCAGGTGATATGGACTTACGCCACCTTCGCCTGTATTATGTGCAAAGTTGCCCAGCTGTGCGCCCCCATTGAGTGAAAGCACTGCTGTTTTACTCAAAGCGCCGTAACTCATAGCACTCACATTGAGCAGGCTGGCATCGTAAGGTTTCTCACACTGCTCATTACCGATGGTCACACGCAGTGCTTCCGGTTTTACTTTTGTAGGGAACGCAGTATGAGAGGCCCATTCATAGCCTGGTTCATACATGTTCTCCAATGCGCCGAAGGCAACTGTCTGCTTCACATCTTTCGCACGCTGATACACCACGGCACGTTGACGGCGATTGAAAGGCCTCCCGTCTGTATCTGATTCAAAAAAATACTGCCGCATCTCCGGCCTTATCTGCTCCAGGAGATAACGCAAACGCCCAAGCAACGGGTAGTTGCGCAATAATGCATGCTTCCGTTGTAAACGGTCGTATGCAGTAAGGATCGTTAATCCTGCCGCTACCGGCAACAGGAACCAACCTGATAAATACCCCCGATAAAGGCCTAAGGCCACACTAACATCCAGTAACAGGCATAAAAAGTAAACCGCCCATCGTGCTATCCGATGATTCATAAAACTGTTTTTTATAAGATTGTTTTGGAAATTTTGCCTGGATTAAATTACATGCACATGTAAGCATCCACCCGGTACAACTGTGCTGGCATTAAAAGTTGTCCGGGTTTAATTGTTGAAGTCTTTTGGACAGGATAAGAAAGGCAGCAGGAACCCCGGTGTACGCTTAGCTGTACACGGATAACTGCGGTAGATGATTATGATATTTGCTGCCTTATTCACTTGACTTAATATAACAGGGCAAAGATAGGTGGTTTTCCTGAAACCGCCCATCATTTCATCAATTCCGCTGCTGCAAAGGGTTTCTGCCTGCCGTTATATTGTTTGCGCACATGTTGTATATCAGCTTCTGTTACTTTTCCTGCTTTATTGTTCCATGCGCTCCGCAGGAAAGACAGCAATTGGGCAATGTCTGCATCATTGAATTCATCACTCACACCAATACCAGGCATATCGCCATTGATCTCAGGCGCTTTGTACACTTTTCCGTGCACCTCCACAGGGCCGGTAAGACCATACAGCACAATCGCTGCTAACGCCTGTTTGTTGCCGTTTACCCAGTTGCTTTCATTGAGTGGCGGCGCCATGGAAGCAATACCGTTACCGTTTTTGCCATGACAGGTCTGACAGACAGTATTGAATATCTTGTAGCCACGGGGATATGTTTTCTTCAGGGCGTCCATTTTCTTAACGTCGGCTTTGTTGTCTTTGTCCTTCAGCACGGCGAGTAGCTGCTTACGCAAAACCAACGTGGTATCAGGATTCCAGGTCCCTACCTGTTTCAGGAGAACCGCTTCCCTGTTGGCCGCATTGTTTACCAGCGCCGCCGCTATATAACGGTTACGGGCATACGTTTTCATGAGCTTTGCTTCCATGTTAACGGCTACCGGCTTACTGCATTTTGACAGAACGGGAAGCAGCCAGGCGACCCAGGGAGCCAGCTCCGGATCTGCGGAAAGGCTGTCCAGCAGTGGGGCTGCTGATTTGATATTTACTGCATTCAGGATGGAAGGCAACGCTGCAAGCGCCTGCCGTTTTAAAGGAAGTTGATTTTGATGCAATAGCCTAACAATATCGTTCCAGGTCAGTTGCTGCAATCCTTCCAGTGTCCAGAGGGCATGTATCGCGGTGTATGGCTGATCAGCAGTTCCCAGCAGCTGACGCAGCGCAGGCGCAAGGCCCGTAAGATGCTTGTCGATGATAAGCTGCTGCGCTTTATCACGCAGCTGGCCGTTGGCATTGCGTAATATACCGGCTAATTGTTCCGGATCTTCCGGCAATATTGTTTTGGACACTTTGCTTCCGGTCGGCACAATACGGTAGATGCGGCCACAGTTGAGCGGTTGCGTCAACTGCCTTGTTTTAATTTCATTTTTGAGGTAAGTGGTGAGATAAGTTTTATGCTGAAGAATACCGCGATACATATCAATGATATAGATAGCGCCATCAGGTCCTGTAAAAAGGTTTACGGGCCTGAAACGCTCGTCTGTACTGGCCAGGAACTCTTTGCCGCTGTAAGCCTGTTCTCCTTTTACTGCGTAGCTGCTGTCTTTTAATATATTCCGTTTTATCAGGTTGGCTGAAGGTTCTGCTACAAAAGCATTCCCGGTAAATTCACGGGGCAACAGACCGCCGCGGTATACCAACGGGCCGCAGGCTGCTGTGAAAGATACGAGCCGGAGACTGTCGTCCAGCACACCTTTTACATACCCCCTGTTTACACCAGTGTTGGGTCTCGCGGGATATACACGGTTGTCACTTACAATTTTTTCATCGTAGCCGGCAGCGTTCTGCTGATCGGGGTTCTGCCCGCCGAAGCCAGGAGGGAAATAATCCCCCAACAGGTTTTCCGAATTATTGTTATAATATAATCTGCCCTGATCATCCTGTGTAATGCCCCATTGCCCGCGGAAATGCGTAGGCTCTTTCAGCCAGCGGTTACCCGACTTACGGTAACGCCTATCCGATTTTGCATTATATATCCAGTTGTCCATAGCCCGGAGCAGGCCATTGGGTTGGTGCTCTACGTTACCACCTGCAGCATACTGATCATCGACCAGCACTTTACGGCCGGGTTTGTCGTGGTTGTTCTCAACGAACCACAACTGTGGCGGAGTGGCCACCAGCACTCCATTTTCAACCAGGCATATTGCCCTTGGCAACACCAGGGAATCGAGGAACACCTTCCTGGTATCAGCCACACCGTCGCCGGTAGTGTCTTCCAGGATCACGATCTTACCGTCTGGTTTATCCTCTCCCGTACCACTGGTATCGGGCATAAAACCGGTCATCTCTACTACCCACATCCTTCCCTTTTCGTCAAAGGTCATGGCCACCGGCGCCACTACCATCGGCTCAGCCGCTACCAACTGCACTTTCAGCCCTTTCTCTACCTGCATGCTGCTGATAGCCGCGCGGGCATCCAGTACGGGCGACTCCGCATACTTTTTACGAATAGCCGTTGAATCCTGCTGGCGGTGTTGCTGCTGATCATGCGACGGATGAGAACCACAGGCGAATAACGCCATCGATAATGCGGAAAAGAGAAAGTGCTGTAAACGGACCATTATTTAATTCGATTGCAAACACTAAAAATACATTTCCGGAAATTATTTTCCTTAAAAATTATACAAATGGGTGATCAGTCATGAAGCGCAAAAAACCTTATCTTCGTCGCTTTATTGCATACATTTTACGATTTATTTGCATTTATGGAACGCTTTCAGGGCATCATTGGCATTCTCCTTATACTTGGCATAGCCTTTTTATTTTCCAATAACAGAAGCAGGATCAACTACCGACTTGTGTTGAGCGGTATCGCGCTACAGGTGTTTATCGCCATCCTGGTATTCAAGGTATCACCTATTACATGGTTCTTCCAGCAGGTAGGTCATGGCATGGGTAAGATAGAAGAGTTTGCGCGCAAGGGTGCAGCCTTTGTATACGGAGGGATCGGCGTATCCCAGCAGAACGGCACAATAGCCGACTATGCTGGTGGCGGCTTCGTATTTGCCTTCAACGTAACCGCTACCATCATCCTCGTGTGTGTGCTGGTGGCTATTCTTTATCATTATGGCATCATGCAGCGCGTGGTGGCAGTGATAGCCAGGGCTATGAACTTCGTTATGCGTGTAAGCGGCGCCGAGGCGCTGAGCAACGTGGCAAGCGCATTTGTGGGCCAGGTGGAAGCACAGGTAATGATCCGTCCCTACCTCTCCACCATGACGCAGAGCGAACTGTTGGCCTCCATGAGCGGAAGCCTTGCCTGTATCGCCGGCGGTATCCTGGTGGTATATGCCAACATGGGATTCCAGGCAGGTATGGACATTGCGCCGCAACTGATCACCGCCAGCCTGATGGCCGCTCCCGGTGCACTGGTAATTTCTAAGATCGTATTCCCGGAAACTGTGGAAAGCCAGACCATGGGCCGCGTGAAGCTGGAAGTGAAAAGCAACTACACCAATGTGATCGACGCCATCTCCCACGGGGCTGGCGACGGCTTCAAGATAGCCATGAACGTTATTGCCATGCTGATCGGTTTCATCGCTGTAATCACCCTGCTGGACTGGGTACTGATCCACATTGGTCATCTCTTCAATCCCAAATTTGATCTCAGCCTCGACTATATCTTTGGTAGAATATTCTATCCGATGGCATGGGCGATGGGAGTACCCGAAGGAGATATAGGCAATGTGGCAACATTATTGGGTCAGAAACTTACCATCAATGAGTTTGTGGCATTCAAAAGCCTGACCAGCCACAGCGTACCGGTGATTTCACCCAAAGGTATCACCATCGTAACAATCGCCATCTGCGGTTTCGCTAATTTCAGCAGTGTGGGTATGCAGATCGGGGGAATAGGAGAACTTGCGCCAGACAGGAGAACAGACCTTGCCAAACTGGGACTGAAAGCCCTGTTATGCGGTACACTGGCGTCTTACTTATCTGCCACTATTGCAGGGATATTATTATAAAAAGGTTTAGCTTTCAGGTTTTAGCCTTCCCGCTTCTGACAACAGAAACCAAGCGCTAAAACCTGAAAGCTATCTTACCTAAACGTCCAATCTTTTCAGTAAGCCGTTCTGAATGCCTACCCAGGCATCAATCTGCCCTTCAGCAATCCAGTATTCTTTCATTTTCGAATCGGCCAGGATCTTACTTACAGCAGCACCAGCCTGAGTTCTCAGCGCTTTTGTGCCGATGAGGTTCAGTATATCCAGCCTGTCGAGCGGATCTTCAGGAAAATCCTCGCTGGCACGACCTATCAGTGCAGCTACGACCTCAGCTGCAGCCAGTCCTTCTTGGCAATCTTCGACTTCCAGTGCTTCGGTGTTATGAATGATACGAGCCAGTGTATCTGTGACCATACCACCATCTCTGTTGTCAATCAGATCAAATATCCAGTCCTGTGATCCTTCGTTTTCAAAGTTCCTGGTGCCCCATGCGCCCATAGTGTTATTAGTTTTTTATTTTCAGAATTTAAGAATAAAAATAAGCGACTCTCTTTACAACAACAAATACCTGTTATCAGTTCAGGCTTCTGAAATCCACCGGAACCAGTTTGCTTACGCCCGGTTCCTGCATTGTAACTCCGTAAATAACGTCTACAGCAGCCATTGTCTGCTTATTGTGGGTTACAATAATAAATTGTGAATTATCGGAAAACTTCCTGATCATGTTAGTGAACTTGCCCACGTTCGCATCGTCGAGTGGCGCGTCTACCTCATCGAGGATACAGAAGGGAGCAGGTTTGATCAGGTAAATGGCAAAGAGTAGTGCCGTGGCGGTCAGTGTTTTTTCACCACCGGACAGCTGCGTGATAGCGGCGGGGCGTTTGCCCTTTGGCTTTGCAATAATCTCAATACCGGTATCGGCAAGGTTTTCAGGGTCGCTGAGAATCATATCACACTGATCCTCTTCGGTAAATAAAGCCTTGAATACGCGGATGAAATTCTCTTTTACGGTATTGAAAGTTTCGAGGAACTTCTGGTTGGCGGTTGTTTCCACTTCCTGGATAGTAGCCAGCAGTGAGTCTTTCGCAGATACCAGGTCTGTTTTTTGTTCCAGGATAAATTCATATCTCTTTTTCATTTCCTGGTAAGCCTCAATGGCAGTGGGGTTGATCTCCCCCATATTCTCCAGGCGCTTCTTCAGTCTTTCAGCACCCGCCTGTAATTCATCCACAGGTAATTCTGAGCTGCGCTGTTCATCGATGATTTCGTCCAGGTTCACTTTGAACTCCACACTGAGGCGTTCTTTCATAGAAGCCAGCTGCAGCTTCAGCTCGTTCACTTTGTCTTTTACAACGTTGAGTTGTTGCTCGAGCTGTTCCCTGGCGCGCTGTTTGGTTCTGAGCGCTGTTTCCAGCTCCTGCAGGTGATTGCGGAAGTTGTAGTATTCCTGGTCTTTTTCGTTGAGCGCTTTTTCCTCTTCTTCACGCTTACGGAAAAGCTCTACCAGGCCATCTTCTGCCAGACTCAGCTTATCAACTGCTGCAGCTATATTCGCTACAGCGTCTTCCAGCTGTGTTTTATTACTGGTGATCTGTACATGCAGATCTGCGAGTTGTTTGCGTTTAAATTCCAGTTCCTGCTTCAAAGCCTGCACCTTACTGTGCTGACGGGTATGTTGCAGGTTCTGGTTGTTGAACTGCACATTGGCCATGTTGAACTGTTGCTCAGCTTCCTGTGCTGTTCTGTCGGCCTCCGTAATGCTGTCCTGTAGTTCCCCTACCCTGTCGTTCAGGCTGTCCAGCTCCTCCCTTACACCCGAGATGCTTTCCTGGTTGGAGGCAAGCGATTGCTGCATTTCCTCCAGGCGTTTATCGCCGGTTTCGATGAGATGATGGAAGTTCTCGATCCTGTTTTGCAGACCAAACAACTGGTTATTCAGCTGGTTGATCTTTTCACGGGCGGCATTCAGTGTATTTTCATTGAGCTGGCTGTTGTAGCCCAGTACTTCATTGTGTTTTTCCTGGATACGTACACGGAGGTCACTCACAACAGCTTCGAGATCCTTTATTTCTACCTCCAGCTTCTCCAGGTTCTTGGCGCGGCCCAGCTTCTTTCCTTCGAACAATCCTACCGAACCACCGGTAATATTGTATTTCCCACGGAACATACGACCGGATTTCTCCACGAGGAAAATATCCTCATCGGCTACCTGGCTGAATTCCAGGCGGGTAATATCTTCTGCTACAAATACTTTTCCGAGGAGATGATAACCCAGACCCCTGTATTTTTCTTCGATCTCTACCACTTCCAGCGCAGGAATGCTGCCAGCCGGCGCAAGTACGCCGTTAGGTTCCTGACGGAACTGATCCAGGATGAAGAAATTGGCCTTGCCTTTCTTGTTATTATCCAGGAGCTGGATGGCCTCTATGGCTTCAGCCACATTGTTCACTACATAGTAGTTCAGATAAGGCTCCAGCAGGTTTTCGATACAGGTACGGTATTCCTCCTTACAGAAAAAAATATCGCTGAGGATGGGCGCATTGTTATTCCAGTCAGGATTTTTCTTGAGGAACTTGATACTTTCCGGATAGCCCTCAAGGCTATCTACAAGCGATTTCAGCAGGTCGAACTCATTTTTCTTAGAGTCCAGTTTCCGGTTTTCATCCACGAGCTGATCACGCAATCCTTCAATATCTGACTGAGTAGCGAGTATTTTGCTTTTTGTTTCTTCCTGGAAACGAACCATTTCTTCCAGCTCGGTCTTGCTGTTTTCCAGGGTGTGTTGCAGTGTTTCCTTCTCACCTTCCAGCTGAGCGATCTGCTGCACACGGCCGGCTCTTTCTTCCTGCAACTGAACGATGCTACGTTGCAGGTTCTGCACAGAAGTATCGGCAACGGCTACTTTCTTTTCCGCCTCGAACTGCTGGCGCTGCCAGCGTTGCTGGTCGTTGCGCAGGGTTTCGAGTGCCTGCTTACGTTGATGGAAGCGTTCTTTCTTTTCTTCCACCATTTCGCGCAGGGTTTCCAGTTCGTCTTCCATTGTTTCGAAGATCTCTGCTTCTTCCACCACTTGTTTTTCAGTAAACTCAATGGAGGTGGAGAGTCCTTGCAGCTGTCCTTCTGCACTATTCAGAAAGTCGGTGATATTCTTTTCCCGCTCCCGCAGATAAGTAAGCTGCTGGGTAGCGAGGTTCTTGTCGTTCTCTTTGGTACGGATGGTCGCTACCAGTTCGTTGAATGATTTCTGCAGCGCCTGCAGCTCTCTTTCTTTGGCAACGAAGTGGAGTTTATCTTCTTCCACGGCAGCTTCAGCAGTGAGTATCTCTGTTTCGAGCTGTAGTTTGCGGTCGCTTTCTTCCTGCTGTTTGTCAGACAGTTCCTTGAAGGTGACGTTGAATCCTTCGAGGGCTGCTTTGGCCAGTTCTATGCTGAGCTCGCGGTATTCCTTCTTCACCTCGTAGTAGCGTTCTGCTTTGCGGGCCTGGCTTTCGAGCGTTTTAAGGTTGTTGTTGATCTCGAACAGCAGGTCTTCGATACGGTTCAGATCACTCTCAGTTGCGTCCAGCTTGGATTTGGCTTCCTTTTTACGGGTTTTGTATATGGAGATGCCGGCAGCTTGTTCCAGCATGCGGCGGCGGCTGTTCTCTTTATCTTTGATGATATCATCCACCATCCCCAGCTCGATGATGGCGTAGGAGTCGGTGCTGACACCGGTATCCATAAACAGGTTATGGATGTCCTTCAGTCGGCATACCACGTCGTTCAGCCTGTATTCACTATCGCCGTTCTTATAAAACTTACGGGTAATCGTCACCGTAGTAAATTCTGTAGGCAGTACGTTACGGGTATTTTCGAAAGTGAGGCTTACTTCGGCCATACCGCTGGCGGAACGGGTTTTGGAACCGTTGAAAACCAGCCCAGACTGGTTTTCAGAACGCAGGTTACTGATCTTATGCTCCCCGATTACCCAGCGTATGGAGTCGATAATATTACTTTTGCCGCAACCGTTAGGCCCAATCACACCAGTGATCCCTTCGTCGAAATTCAGAACGGTTTTATCGGCAAAACTTTTAAAGCCTTTAATTTCCAGTGTTTTTAAGCGCACGACTTTACTCCGAGTTTTTTAAGGCGTCAAAGATATAATTTTACCTGAATGAAAAGGTAATTTAAGTGAGAACCCATAATCTGCATTAACTATTTATACACACCTACTCACGCAATTACGGACAACCGGCTCTGCATGAAATTTCTAATCCACTGATTATAAATATAGTGAAAAGGATAATTATAATTAAATTGGCTGTGAAAAAAATGGCTTAACAGAGGAAGGTTATAGCATCCTTATGAAGCGAATACTTATTTTTGCGATTCGATTTAAAACACTATTGACGTTTGCGTATAGAACAGCGAATAAACGATATTAAGAGTTTTCTTTACAGTTATCATTTCAGCAACGGTTTACGTACAACCATCAGCGTGGTGGTACCCTCCCTGATATTTGCCTGGATGGGCCAGCTGGGGCTGGGGATAGCTGTATCCATGGGCGCCCTGTGCACTGCCCTCAGTGATGTACCCGGCACCATTGTCCACAAAAGGAACGGGCTTATCATCAGCACCATCCTCATCTTCCTGACAGCCCTCGGCACAGGCATGCTCATGCCCTATCCGGAGCTGATGACTTTCTGGATACTTGGCTGCTGCTTTGTATTTGCCATGATGCTGGTGTACGGCAACCGCGGCGGCAACATCGGTACTGGCTGCCTGCTGATACTGGTATCCATCCTCGGCGAACCACAGCTCACACCGAAGCTCACGCTGCTGCACTCTTCCATGGTACTGCTGGGCAGTATCTGGTACGCATTGCTGGCACTCATTCTCTGGCAGATACGCCCCTATCTCAATGTACAGCAGGCGCTGGGCGACTGTATCATTCAAACCGCCCGCTACCTGGAGCTGAGATCCAATTTCTATACCCGCCGTGTGGACGTCAATGAAAACTATAAGGCGGTACTGGCACAGCAGGTGATCGTAAACGAAAAACAGGAGAACGTGCGGGAACTGCTGCTGAAAAGACGCTCCGCCCAACAGGGTACCACCAGCATCAACAAAAGCATGGTACTCATCTTCCTGGACATGGTAGACCTCCAGGAGCAGATCATGGCCTCGCAAACTGACTACAACGCCCTTCAACGCGACTTCAGCAACAGCGACATACTGGAAAAATTCCATACCCTCATACAGGAATTCACAGAGGAACTAACGACGATAGGGCTCGCCGTAGCAGCGGGCCAGCGCTCCCTGCCCAAATCCAACCTGAAGTACGGTATGGAGAAAGTGAAGCTGGCCATCACGGATATTGCCATGCAATATCCTACGCTTCGTGAACGCACACGTACCATGCCGCTCACCAATATTCTGCAGAATCTACAGGACATGGCGCAGCGCATCTACAACCTGCACCGCCTGACCAGACTGGAAAGACTGAAAGACGAATCCATAGATCCCAAACTGGAGCTGTCTAAATTCACGACGCGGCAGAAATATGATTTTGAAACCTTCCGCGACAACCTCACCTTCAGATCACACATCTTCCGCCACGCCATCCGCGTGAGCCTGGCTACCGTTACCGGCTATGTGCTGGGACTGGCGCTGCACCTGGACCGTGTATACTGGATATTGCTTACAATCATTGTGATCCTGAAGCCAGGCTTCGGTCTCACCCGTTCGCGCAGTATTCAGCGCGTGATCGGCACTGTTACCGGCGCACTCTTCGCAGCGGGACTGCTGTATCTTACCCACAACGACACCGTGATATTCATCACGATGCTGTTGTGTATCCTGGGGTCCTATAGCTTCATGACCTTCCAGTATACGCTGAGCGTATTCTTTGTCACACCTTTTATCATCTTCCTCCTGCATTTCCTGCATCCTACTGACCTGTCCAATGTTACGCAACGCGTGCTGGACACTTTCATCGGCGGCGGACTTGCCTTCTTCGCCAACATGCTGCTGTGGCCCACCTGGGAGCGCAATTTCATGCCCGACTACATGAAGAAAATGATGGATGCCAACAGGAAGTATTTTGAACAGGTGATGAAAATATACGCCGGCGAATCCGTGACTGTCATGGATTTCAAGCTGGCCCGCAAAGACACCTACGTTGCTACTGCCAATATGATGGCGGCATTCCAGCGTATGTTGTCTGAGCCCAAAAGCAAACAGACCAATGCCTCACAGATCTATCACTTTGTGGTACTGAACCATACCCTCACCTCGCACATTGCCGCCCTGGCGGCCTACAGCATGCATCACGGCGTGCAGTTCCCGAGGCCGGAATACCACGACATCACTAAATACCTTCTTCATTACCTGGATCAGCTCACACTCATGTTAGATCCCACTACCCGTCCGCAGGCCAATCCGGAAGCGCCGGTGAATGCATTCGTCAGTCTTGATGAGCACATCAACAATCTTGTACAGCTACGGCAGCAGGAGATCAATGAAGGGCAAGGTGCGACGCCTGTCCGCGATGAAATGCTGGAGACCAAACAGGTACATGATCAGCTGCAGGCGATATACTCACCAATGAAGGATATGAATAAGAAACTGTGACTGTGATTTTTGTGATTGATTTGATTCTTCTGATAAGCGAAGATTACTGAGAAGGTAGTAAATTATAAAATCGAAAGGCCCATTTAGTATTAATGCTAAATGGGCCTTTCGATTTTATCTTCGCTTATCAGAAGAATCAAATCAATCACAAAAATCACAGTTCGGACAATATCCGCAATATATCTTCGCTCATCTTCATAAATAGAAAAGTTACAGTCCGGGAGTTATCTAATAAAGCTGTTCACAAATTCTTCCGGGTATCCAAAATATCTTGCGTGTAATATTTTATTACGTTGATCCTCTAAAGTAATTTCCTTGATCTTGCTCACTGCACAGGGATTTCCGCCTGCAATGGCGTGATCAGGAATATCTTTGCTGACCGTTGAATTGGCGCCGATGATTACATCGTTACCTACTGTAATAGGCCCCGCCACCACTGCGCCAGCGCAGATAAAGCACCAGTCGCCGATAACAGGCACGCTCCTGTTGTCTTTCATCTTTCCGAAATTGCCGCCCAACGTAACATGCTGACCAATAGTGGTCATCGTACCGATCTTTATTTTACCGCCGATGACCAGTCCGTAAGGGTGCGGCAGCCGCAGTCCGCCTGCAATATCCGCCGTGTGTGCAATAGTGGAGCCGTAGCGGCGACGAAGACGATTGGAATAGTAGAACGTGAGTATCTTGATGCGTTTGCTATGAAAGTAACTGCACAACCGGAATAATAATACAGCATGAAAGGCTTCACTCTTCAACGCCTGGCGTACCGTCAGCATTAACAGTTTGCCCTTACCGCCACGCGGCACAGTAGGCACGCCATTCCTGATATTATACCACGACAGGTCCAGCTTTACTTTATCCCAAAAGCTCATTTGATAACGATTAAAAAGTTATGCTCTGATGTTTTTTCTGACAACCTGTTAGCTGGTCTACAGCAATCTCTCATCGGGTGATGCAGATTATTATAAGACATGGTATCACTAAAGTGCAGCATATAAGGTTGTTTCAATGCAATAGCCACCGTTGGTAGAAGCGCGGCATGGTTCATTGCTAAGCGACGCTACGTTTTGGTGATATGGTGCCTGACTACAGGCTTTTGTCAAGGGTTATTGGTTAATCAATAAATGTCGTCAGCGCTGAGCGACGACCGCAAATATATAGAACAATTCTTATTTCTGAGCGATTTTATGTTATATTTTGGTTGCGGATATAGCGCTGTTTTCTCCTTTGGCCATTATACCCACCCGCAGATAATACAGGGGCCAGGCCGGAGAATTCGTGTATTCATTGCTGTTGCTGCTGTTGCTGCTGCATCATATCTTCCACGTAACGCTGGTAACTGTTTTTTGCAGGTTGATGCGGAGCGGGTGCAGGAACGGGCGCCTTCCATGCAGGCGTAATATTCTCTGTCTCAAAATGATCGTCGTCGTCATATCCTACGGATACGGTAACTTCAAGGGTATGCCCTGCTCCCCCGCTATAGACTCCCTTAACGGGAGAACAGTCGCTGAAATTACGTCCTACCGCCAGTCTCACATGACTCTCATTGGCAATGCAGTTATTGGTGGGATCAATACCTAACCATCCATATTCGGGGATATACGCCTCTGCCCAGGCATGAGTAGCCCCTTCACCACGCATTCCATTTTTATTGGGACAAATGTACCCGCTTACATACCTTGCCGGGATCTGTACCATCCGCAACATGGCCGTTAACAGGTGTGCAAAATCCTGACAGACACCGGCTTTCAGTTCCAGAATTTCATCGAGCGTACTGTCAACGGTAGTCACACCTTTAATATAATCAAAGTGCGTATATACATAGTCGCAACAGCGTATGGCTGTTTTGAACGGCGTATCGTCTGCCTGCTTTAATCCCAGCGAAATTTCCCGTAGCAGACCGGCGCTTTCAAAAATCTCCTGCTTGCCATAATCGATAAAGGCAGCATCGTACTGCA
>NZ_DATLKJ010000241.1:0-60015 GCF_035538455.1 Chitinophaga sp. | reverse complement strand
GACTTGGGTTACTCCTGATTGCGCTGCCAAACGTATGGCTTCTTCCTTGAATTCTTTGCTGTAAGTCTTTCTCTGTGACATATGTACTAAATTAAGATTTTCAAACTTAACTTAGTGTCCGTCAAAATAGGCTAGTTCACTCCGCTATTCCAGCCGCATGTTTTAATTGTACCATAGAGGAATTGAAATTAAAACATCCAATTAGCGCATAGCCATCACCGTTATGTTTTAATTGTACCATAGAGGAATTGAAATAAAGTTTTGAAGGACTCAAGTTAACAGCCTATAAAGGTTTTAATTGTACCATAGAGGAATTGAAATATTCCAGATAATTCATCCGCAACAGATGTGCTAATAGTTTTAATTGTACCATAGAGGAATTGAAATACCTTTCTTTGCCATGCTTTAAGAGCAGCGTTTTCCGTTTTAATTGTACCATAGAGGAATTGAAATATAGGTAATTGCAATAATTGGTTATACCGTTTGTACGTTTTAATTGTACCATAGAGGAATTGAAATGGAATTGAAGCTGCTACTGTTGCCTGGCATGCGTTGTTTTAATTGTACCATAGAGGAATTGAAATAAAGTACTCTGACTGGAAGGATAAAATTACCCCCAGTTTTAATTGTACCATAGAGGAATTGAAATTTCTCTAACCGATCGAAATGCAGCTGGATTGCCAGGTTTTAATTGTACCATAGAGGAATTGAAATTTTTCGTATCGTTTTTGCTATTGTGCGTAAGTATTTGTTTTAATTGTACCATAGAGGAATTGAAATATGACGCGTCTGTGCAAAATTTAGAGGCGGCCAAAAAGTTTTAATTGTACCATAGAGGAATTGAAATTATTTATATTCGTCGGTATTCCTGCGATTATAGGGGTTTTAATTGTACCATAGAGGAATTGAAATTATATTTGTATTTGTTCATAAAGCCTTATCATTAATGTTTTAATTGTACCATAGAGGAATTGAAATTACCTCTTTTTCAATGCAGCGGCTGCCTCTTCCTGTTTTAATTGTACCATAGAGGAATTGAAATGCTATCTTTATTATCTCCTTCGCTTTAAGCGTTATCGTGTTTTAATTGTACCATAGAGGAATTGAAATGGTAAAACCAATAGAGCCTTATCGAATAGCCATTGGTTTTAATTGTACCATAGAGGAATTGAAATTTGTTAAGCGTTAAGGCCTTAATGATTTGGTTCTCAGTTTTAATTGTACCATAGAGGAATTGAAATATAGTGAGTTTTACTTCTTGCATGATTGAGTGTTTGGTTTTAATTGTACCATAGAGGAATTGAAATGATTATGCTGGGGTTGGTATAAATTTCCGCTATATCGTTTTAATTGTACCATGAAGGAATTGAAATTGGTCCTGATCAAGGCAACCAGTATCCCGCGCCTGATAGTTTTAATCGTACCATAGAGGAATTGAAATTTGAGTTGTTGGATGATATGAGGATCTGTTGCCCTGGTTTAATTGTACCATATAGGAATTGAAATATGAGCGATTGCGCGGCCTAAATTTTCGCTATGCCTGGCTTTAATTGTACCAAGGAGGAATTGAAGTATTTTTAAATACTGGTCTGAGCTAAAACGTAACGGAGTTTTATGGCTGTCATATAGGAATTAAATATTAAATATTCCCTCCATCCAACCCTCAAAATCCCTATATTTACCCCCCAATATTCAGAAACCCATGAACACAACGACCCTTCAGCACTCGGAAATAGAAGACCTGTTAGCTTTACAACGCAGTAACCTCGTTACGCAGATCTCTTCAGACACTGCGGCCTCGCAGGGGTTCCTCACTTTTCAATATACCGCGCCGGTATTATCGCGTATGATGGAAGATATGGCACAACCTATCACTAAAAGCGGCGACGTGATCACCGGGTATGCATTGTCTACATCAAGAGAGGCAGGGATGGAGATAGCATTGATGAAGCCCCTGGTGGAGATGTGCGATGAGCAGCTCAGTTTCAATGGCAAGCCACTGAGAGAGCAGCGTTATTATTTAATGGGACAGGTCTGTGTACGTGATGGCTGGAGAGGACAGGGAATCTTTGATAAACTATACCAGTACCACAAGGAGCTGTTTTCAAAAGATTATGATTGTATTGTTACTGAGATAGCCGCTACTAATCTGCGGTCGCAGGCGGCGCATGCAAGGGTGGGTTTCGAAACAATCCATGAGCATGAAGATGGCGGCACGGTTTGGCATGTAGTAGCGTGGGGCTGGAAATAGCCAATAGCCATTAGGGTTTAGCTTTCAGGTACCAGCGCCTGATGGCTAAACCCTAACGGCTATTTACCTCGTTAATCCTCAGTTCGCTTGCAAAATGATAATGTATTTACCCCAAATGATAAAACCTGTAACCAGCCCCGGGATAACTTTGCACTGAACCCTGATTGTAGAAATCTAAAATTTGCGAGTATGACGAATTATCCAGATTTGATGAATGACATTAACGAAACAAGTCACACGTTATTATTTTGATACCACGGGAACGGTTATGTCCAGCGAAGTGAAATCTGATTCATCGCCTTTGGCTGTACTAAGTCCGAAATCGCTTCTGTTTACCTTGAAGGCGCCGCTGAAAATGCCATTGTTGCCGTTGTGGGCAAAGGTAAACGGAATGGTAATGGGTTTTCTGATGCCATGCATGTCAAGTTCACCTTTGGCTTCATAACCTGTACTGGTTTTAGTTACAGAAGAAGACACAAAATGTATCGCCGGGTATTTGCCGACATTAAACCATTTTTCACTACGGGCGTGCCTGTCTTTTAATCCAATGCCAGTATTGATAGAGGATACGTCAATTGTTACATCAAATTTTGCCGCTGACAGATTCTGTGGATTGAATTCTATTTTCCCCTTGAGTGTTTTAAATGATCCGGAGGCATATTTCCCGGAGAATTGAATACTATAACCATCTTTTATATTCCAGCTTTGAGCACTGGCTGATATAAATGAGGAAATGACAAATAGCAGGATCGCCGTCAGGCAGGTGATCTTATTCATTTTCTTTGATTTAATTCTGAATATCAGTAAAAGTGTCTGGTTGACAAAAATAGACGAAAATGATAAATACCGGTAAGTTGCACGCAGAATGCCCGTTGGGCGTCATCAGAAAACCTTCCCCCTCTGCCCTCACAGGCACATCCTATATCCCCTGTTTGCACGCACCGGTAATATCAGGCTGATTAACCTTCAGCGCGTCGGCCTGATGGTTGACGTTTGGAATCCTTCATTATTTTATGTAACATAGATTAGAGGTTTGTTAATCATGTCCGAGAAAATTACATATTATAAAAGTAAATATAAAAAGGAGCTATTGTTAGACTGTGTGCGTTTTGAAGATCTTATAAAGAATGGTGTTGATTTCAGCAAACCACAAGTGCCGGATTTTTATGAGATCAGTTTTTTCTTTTCCGGTAAAGGTGAGGTGATTATTGACGGTGAACGATTACGCTTTCAGGCCGGAACAGTACTGCTGTTCCCTCCTGCAAAGCCCAGGCAATGGCTGTTCCCTGTCACTATGACCACACTTTCCATCTCGTTTGTGAACAGCTTCATGGAAAGCTTTATGAAAGACAACCTGTTTCTGTACCGGCTTCATTACTTCGGTAATGCTGACAAACCTCCCAGTATTTCCCTCAGCAGGGAAAAGGTTACGTTGTTCAGAAAATTAGTGGAGCAGATTAAGGATGAAATTCATTATTTTCATGACGACAGCCAGCACCTGCTGCGTTCTTATCTTTACCAGCTGCTGATATTGCTGAACAGGGAATACGCAGGGCAATACAACCTGACCTCCAATCTGTATACCAATACAGCGGCACTCAGGCTCAAGCGCCTGGTAGGTACACATATCCGGGAAAAACAAACCGTGAATGAATATGCTTCCATGATGGGGGTAGACAGGAACCGGCTGAACAAACTGTGCAAGGAAGTGTTCGGGAAAGAAGCAGGCGAGTTCATTAAGAACGAACTACTCAAAGCCTGCAAAAGTGAATTGCTGCTGGGTAATAAAACCATTACCGAAATCAGCTACCAGTTTAACTTTTCGGCGCCTTCCAACTTCGTTCGCTTTTTCAAGTCTTATACAGGATACTCACCGGCGGACTATCGGTTGGAATTTGCAAAATGATAATAATTTTATGCTAATTGATAACACAAAAAATAGGTTGCCCGATAAATTTGTTTCAACTTTAACGTGAACAGGATGAATAGCCGGCACAACCAGGCTGAATAATATCAAACTCAGAACCAGTATTTGTTACCCGGTGTTAACCACTGTTGCCCTCTCCCTGTCGTGGCGGCAGCCTGCGTAAATTAAGCGGGATAATAAGGACAAAGAGTCAGGTAATTGTGCATTGCGATTGTTATGTAAGAATGCTTCATTTTTGTTACTGCCTTCAATAGAGATGCTACGTAACAGCTTAACCGTATCTGGATATGATTGTAATCAGACGATTTCAAGTAAGATCAGCGCCCTGGCATTTTTTTCATCGCGGCAGATGGGCGCCCATTGTTACCACTGCCGGTATTGTTTTGTATCACCTGTTGTCTGTAGCGCTGGCAATGGCTTTCACCGGGGCATTCATTACCCGCATATTTGGCAGTGATGCAATTATCCGTAGCATGGATGGGTGGGATTTTCCCCTGTGGCTGAGATTTCCGGCGGCATGGTTTGAAATGCTGATGTCATTGGGGCTACTGGTGCCAGCTTACCGGTGTATTACCGTTTACGGCGTGTATGCCTGGGCGGGAGTTACGATCATCTCCCACCTGATTGCCGGAGATAATATTATGGCAGGGATTCATCTACTGGTGGCATGTATTGCCTCCGTGATACAATTGCTGGAGGAGCGGATAATTTCACGCGAAGCCGTGTAAGTAGCGCAAAGAAGCAAAGGATTTTTTTAAGTTAGCTAAGAACTGTTTTTCATTCCGAGATATTATTGGGTACTATTAAGCAGTTTCATTTAACTTAAAAAAAACTTTGCTTCTTTGCGCTACTTACACGGCTTTGCGTGAAACATTACTATTGATTATCGACCTTAGTTTCAAGTGAGTCCTGTAACGACGGGCGCAGGCTTGAAAGCAGGTTATAACCAGTAGCGCTTTCAATATTGCGTACCGTGGTTTTGTAGGTTGTCCAGTCGGTATTGATGTCGTTTTTGTTAGGCGTGTTTACAGCAATTACCCTGGTGCTGCCGGAGATCCTGTTCAGGTCGTTGTTGCCGTTGGGGATTACAACGATTACTTTCCAGATATTGGAAGGAACAGTAATATTACCGTTGTCAAGAGTAGTGGTAACGCCACCAAGTGAGCCGGTTCCGCCCTTGCCATAGGAGCCGCAGATCACGTATACTTCGTTGCCGGCATTCACCAGGCTGCGGGTATAGTTTTCCAGGTTAGCCCAGGTTTTCTGGTTGTTATTGGGTGCCTGTGGCATCATGTTCGTCATGAGGAAGGTGGCAGAATTAGCGTCTGTGGTAGAGGTTCTGTCGGCAGAAGGGCAGTTGTGACCACGGTCGAAGCCGGAACCGGAGTAGCTACTGTTCTGTACCTGATACCATCCGGAAGGAAGGGTAGCGTCGGCTCTGAAATCGTTAGAGCGGGAAGCGGTCCCCAGGTCGGTGCTCTGTATATGCCAGCTCACCCAATTGGGGATTGCACGGCTACGGCTATACGATAATGAATAGTAGGTTTTCACCATCAGATAGTTCTCTTCGTAGTAAGCATCGGCAACCGCGCTGCTGGGGTTACCCAATAGCATGTTGTCGTCGTCGTTGCCGGTAGGGGTGCCACCACCGCCACCACCAGTGCCACCAGCAGTAATGCTGATATCATCGATGTTGATACGGCTGCTGCCACCGGAAACTTTACGGATAGAGATGCGCAGACTGGAAGTGGCTGCAAAACTGAAGGTAGCGGTCTGGAGGCTGCCGGAAGTAGTCACGGTGTTACCCTGTTGCTGCCAGGTAGAGCCGCCGTCTGATGAAGTCCATAGTTCCCAGTCGCTGTCAGCATCTGAGCTGAAGGTGCCGTGTTTCACTGTTACAGTGATAGTGCCGGTACCGCCGGTGATGTTGAAGTTGGTCGTAAGACTTCCGGTGTTACGGATGCGTGCTGATTTAGTGCCATTCTTGAGATCTGTAGACAACGTGCCAAGCAATGCGTCATCAAATGTCCAGGAGCCGCTGGAAAGCGTTACAGAAGCCGATGCGTAAGATGCTTTACTCCCAGTCTCAAAATTTTCAGTAAGGAGCGTACTCAGCTCAGTCTTTGCCTGATGGGGAACATTTACCGGTGGTTGTGTAATGTCAAGTTCTTTTTTACAGGATGAAAACAACAATCCTGCAAAGCAGATGATACACACCTGCCTGATGAATTTTTTCATGATTCATTTTTTAAGGGTTATGGGAAACGGTTTTCGGTTGCTTATGATTCTATCGACGTGGTTTGCAGCGCGATGCAGCTACCATCGGGCAGAAAGCCGGTGATGTAAACAGGGATACTGGCGCCTGTTTCCACACGGGTTACCTGGATGTTGGAAAGATTTTCTTTCAGGAACTGGTAAAGCGTTTTGAATTTCTGTGCGTTCTCGACTATCGGTTTGTCATTCGGATCGGCGGTTCTCTCTATCTCGTTAAAAAAATCATCTGCATTTACGGGTCTCAAAACATTTTGCTCTACGACGTTCAGTGTTGCTATTTTTTCAGGTAACGTTGCTGCCGGTAATATGCCCCATTGCTCAATGGTAAGCGGGTACTCTGATTCGCTGAAGTATAAAATGCCGGCGATTTTATCCGTCAGTTTTTCTAAGAAAGCGGTTTTTTCCATAAATTTTCAAAGAAGCAGTTTTCGAAAAAGTGAAATTAGATATTCTTACTTGATCGGTATGATCCCGTAAGTAATGATAACAATTGCTTAATAATTAAATTAGAAAAAAAGAACATTATAATTTTACGGTTTAAAGTATTAGATTTATTATACTGCTCTCTGGCTAGTGTCAGAGAGGGATTCCACGTAAAATAAATGTATGTCCAGACGAATCATCGATCATGGTGTTATACCGGTGCTGTTTTCCTGTTTCTTTCTTTTATATACCACTGATGTAAGTGCCTGTGCTGTTACTGACACATCGGTAAATACGGCCATTGTACCAGTATCCAGGTTGGAATACGATAACTACGACTGGTGGGCGAGGCATGCAGAAGTGTTGCGCATCAAGGATTCTATCAATCCGGAAATTGTGATGATAGGCAATTCCATTACGCATTTCTGGGGAGGCTATCCATTATTCAGGGATGCTGCCGGTCAATTGCACAAGGCCAATGGCAGCCGTGTATGGGATTCCCTGTATAGATCGCGGCGTGTGCTGAACCTGGGTTTTGGTTGGGACCGCACGCAGAATGTATTGTGGCGCATTGATCACGGAGAGCTGGACCACCTTCATCCGCGCGTAGTGGTAATTGAAATAGGAACGAACAACACCAGCGGAACAAAGAATGCCCGTGCCAACACAGCGCCTGAAATTGTGGAAGGCATTCAACACATTATCAGCCGCATACACGCTAAAATTCCGCACGTAAAAATTATATTGATGGCGTTGTTGCCACGGGGCCAATATGCAGGTGAAGCGCCCCGCCAGCTGATAAATGACACGAATGTTTTACTGAAAGACCTCGCAAAGAAGGAGCACGTTCATTTGATCAACATGGATAATGATTTCCTCGCTCCCGACGGATCACTCAGCAAAACACTGATGTACGACTTTGTCCATCCCACAGAACGGGGATATGAAATATGGGCAGACCGGTTGAGAACCGCTTTCCGGGAAGTTGTTGGAAAGAATTTTGTCAGATGATGTAGCGTAGGAGTCCTATGTAATTATCCGTAACAGATCATCAACCTAAAATATACTGTTATGAATTCCCGCCGCGACTTTATACAAAAAATCAGCTTTTCTGCTGCAGCATTGCCTTTCCTGTCATTACGGGGATGGGCACACGAAAGGGAGAATATGATAATGGCCACAGAAGAGCCTGTGCTAAGGGTAGCCCTGATGGGGCTGGGTGGCTATGCCAACCGTGTGGCTGACGCCATGAAGTCTTCTGCCAGGGCCAGGCTTGTGGGCGTGGTGAGTGGCACGCCAGCAAAGATCAAAGACTGGCAACAAAGATTTAATATACCGGATAAGAACTGCTATAACTACGAGAATTTCGATAGCATCAGGAATAACCCCGACATAGACGTTGTGTATGTTACTACGCCCAATGCGCTGCACCACAACAATGTGCTGCGCGCTGCGGCGGCAGGCAAGCACGTGATTTGCGAGAAACCGATGGCGCTGAACCCAAAGCAGGGCCGCGAGATGATTGATGCCTGCAAAAAGGCCAACGTAAAATTATTGGTGGGCTACAGGATGCATTTTGAGTCCAATACACTGGAGATTATCAACAGAAGAACGAAGGGAGAACTGGGCAAAATCCTCTTCTTCCAGGGCCTTAGCGGTTTTAAGATCGGTGACCCTACGCAATGGCGTTTAAACAAAGAACTGGCTGGCGGCGGCTCGCTCATGGACATCGGTATCTATGCAATCAACGCTGCGAGGTACATGATTGGCGAAGAACCTGTATGGGTATCGGCACAGGAGATCAAAACAGATCCGGTAAAGTTTAAGCAAGGCGTAGATGAAACCATTCAGTTCCAACTGGGATTTCCGGGTGGAGCGGTAGCTTCCTGCCTCTCTACCTATAACATGAATAACCTCGACCGCTTCTTTCTCAACGGCGACAAAGGGTTTGCGGAGCTGATGCCCGCATCTGGTTACGGCCCTATCAAAGGTAGTAGCAGCAGCGGCCCGTTGGATCTTCCTCACCGTACACATCAAACAGTGCAAATGGATGAAATGGCAGGCATTATCCTCGATGGCAAACAGCCAATAGTGCCGGTGGATGGAGAAGAAGGGCTGAGAGACCTGAAGATTATTGCTGCTATTTATGAAGCCGTGAAAACAGGACAGAGAACGGACCTGAAGGTGTGAACGCCCAGGTCCGTTGTGTGGAGAATACTTCCTCTACAGTGGCGAAATTTCAACAATATCACTGCCTGGAAGGCAGGTATAGCAATGGAACATCAGACTTTTTCGCCAGTGTTTTGGAAACGCTTTTATGAAATAAGTCATACACAAAGCTGTGCTTCTTCGGAACAGCAATGATGAGTGATGCGCGATACTGAGCCGCAAAGTCGAGGATACCTGCTGTAGTATCAGGGGTATCCACTTTATCTACATAATGAAACTCCGCATTATACTTCTCAAATATCCGGTGCATGGCATCAATTGCATCACGTGTCTGTGGGGAATACTGTTCGCCGGTTTGGGGCGCTATATTTACTACGTGCAGCTTTGCTGGTAAAACGTCCAGGAATTTATAGAGCTGATGCACGGAGAGCGCTGCCGGATCTTCCAGGTCAGTAGTGAAAATGATGTCGCTGAGAGTATGACCCAGCGGTACGTCAGGAGGTACTATCAGCAGCGGAGCTTCACTGGTTTCTACCATCAGCGAGCTGGTACTGCCGGTCAGGAACTTTTCCATTCCGCTTTTGCTGGAGGCGCCCATTACCATCAGTTCTACTGTTTTTTCTCTACATAACTGGTTGATGCGTTCCGGCAGCACACTGTTCTCTGCTTGCATTTCAATGCTTATATGTTGTGGCAATACAGACCGCAGCCTGTCGTGCTGAAGTCCGAGTGCTTCCATATTTTCAGCGTAGGTTTCCTGATCGTTGGGCGGAATGTTCGCAGGCAGGTCGGTAGCCACAATGAAAGGCTGGTAAGCATGATACAGGATCACGTGCCCGATCTGTAACGGAATAGCAAGCTGACATGCATACTCAGCCGCACGGAAAGCATTCTCAGAGAAGTCTGTAAGGATGAGCATGGATTTCATAATGATGGTTTTTTAAAGTGAGCCATTAATTCACCTGTACCGATTGCCATGTTGGCAACGGCTATGTTCGCTGTTATTGTACTCATATTGCGCAGGTTTTATTCAAAAAGAACTGACAAAAGCATGCCATGATGATGCCATTGCTCTTTTTTAATCATCCACGCACTAATAATGATTGATTTACAGGAACGTCACATCAAACAGCGCTACCAGTTCTTTCCAGGCTTTCAGTTCTTCCGGAGTTGGTGGAACGGACCCTGTTTTGTCTCCCTCTTTAAATGGGGCGGAGAGGTACCAGAAATACTGATCGAAGGAACCGGGTGAGATAATGATCTGGTTCTTTACGTATTCGCTCTTCACTACAAAATGATGTGGTATCTGTCTGGGCAGAAATACAACATCGCCTGCTATGGCTGTTACCAGCTGCTCGCCGATATAGAAATCCATTTCACCTTCCAGGATGATGAAGGTTTCATCTTCATGCTGATGCACATGCCGGGGTGGTTCAGCGCCTCTTACAGCGGTGCCTTCCATGATAGCAAGCGCATTGTTGGTTTCTTTGGAAGTAAGCAGGAAATTGACAGGTGCAGCGCTGCGATAAACTCTTTTGCGCTCTGCAGCCGTAAGCTGAGCTGGCATCGGATTGGCGGCTAAGATGGCCTCCAGTTTGGATCTGTTAAGCATGGTAATAAGTCTTGTTATATGATATGGTCAGGTATCCGTTTTGTTGGAGCGCAAAGAAAAATGTTTTGCCGGAGAAATGGAACAAGTGGTTTAAAAATCCGTATAAATACGTAACTGGCTTAATAGTCGCAATAACCCCGCATATTGTCGTCTTTGCACCCTGTTTGCCTTAGCGTTCCGGTTTATCTTTGAGTAAATAATTAAATCAATCGTTATGGCTACTAAAATCATCTCCAAGAAAATAGTCTCCTGTCTCTGGTTTGCAATGGAAGCCGAAGAGGCAGTAAAATTCTATACTTCCATCTTCAAAAATTCCAGTGTTGGCAAGATAATGCGTTATACCGGCGTAGGTGAGGAGGTTCATGGTATGTCGGCAGGCACCGTTATGACCATCGACTTTGCGCTGGAGAACCAGGGCTTTGTGGCGCTGAATGCCGGACCGGTGTTTAAGTTCAATGAGGCCATCTCCTTTATTGTTTATTGCGATAACCAGGAAGAAATTGATCACTATTGGAACAAATTGGGCGAAGGCGGAGACGAGCATTCGAAAATGTGCGGCTGGCTGAAAGATAAGTTCGGGCTGTCGTGGCAGATTGTTCCCGTATACCTGGAAGAAATATTTGACAGCGCTACGGAAGAACAGTATAACAATGTGATGACGGCCGTGTTACAATCAAAGAAACTGGAGATTAAGGTACTGGAAGCTGCCTATAATAAATAATTTACAGCTAATGGTTATTGGGTGACAGACTGAAACGGGGCTCCTACAAAGGCGCCGAACTCCCTGATCCGCAGGGAACCGGGAAGATATCCCGTTATATTGAAATAAAGAATGAAGCAATGATAAGTAATCCTGTCATTAGAACCCTGTTGACGGCAGGACTGGATGCCTGTAAGAAACGCGTGCAGAAAATATAACTATACCGGTTATACGAACTTTTAGGTTAATATAAGTCAGATAAAGATTAAAAAAGTATTACCTCGATATTTATCTATTCATTATATTTGGAGAGAGCAATGAAAACAGTGACTAATCGCCCTTTATCAATCCCGTTTACTTTAGTCTAAAAATATAAAAAAAGACATAGCGCCGGATGCACGCAATACCTGTTATAGCTGATATCAGCAGGGGAGTATTGTTATATCCTTTAAAGACCTGTAGTGAACAACCAAATCTGAAGCTTTAATCATCATCAGCAAAACCGATATCTGACCGTAATTCATTATCCAAAAAGAATGATATGACCAGAATCTATGTTTTTTCCCTACTTCTTATTGCCGTTATTGTATCAGCGGTAAGTTGTAAAAGACCGCCTGAAGTTACACCTGGAAAAGGCTCTGACGCCAAAACAGAACTTATAGCGGCAGGCGCTATTGCCGGAGGCAAGTACACCCTGAACGTTGTTTATTTTATTCCGTCAGACCTAGATACCGTACCTGGTTTCAAACAACGGCTGAACGGCGTATTTCTGTACACGCAACACTTTATTTCCCAATGGATGACCAGATGGGGATATACTAATACTACGCTTGGATTACCGGCTGACTCTGCGGGCAGACTGAAAATATCCATTATTCGCGGGCAGCTGGGAAAAGCCAGCTATCCCTATGATGGTGGAGCAGGAGCTGTACAGACGGAAGTGAATACCTATTTCGCATCGCATCCGCTGGAAAGAAACAGCGAACATACTATTGTGATCATCCCGACTTATTCCTACGGCGCCAACGGAGATCCCAGTGGTGGCCCATTCTATGGTATTGGTCGCTGGTGTTTCGCTTTAGACTACACCGGGCTGGATACGATCAACCTGGGCAAGCCTGATGACAAATTCTCTACCAAATGGATCGGCGGCCTGGCGCATGAACTGGGACATGGCATCAATCTGCCACACAACGGCGGCGCGCAATCTGAAAACATATTGTATGGCACCACACTTATGGGTTATGGAAACGGTACTTATGGTAAATCACCCACTTATCTGTCGCCTGCTGATGCGGCTATACTGGCCAACTGTCAGGTATTCAGCGGCAGCCTGCGCGGAGACTGGTATGCTGACGCCGGCGGTAAGGTGAACAAAGTGTTTGCGAGATATGACAGCATATCTGCCAGCATTATTGTAACCGGTAAATTTTCTGCTAACATAGCGGTGAAGAATATCGCCTACTATAACCGCAAGACAGATGGCAGCGACAATGGTGGCTACAACTCTGTCACCTTCGCGTCTAAACCCATTGGTACCGACAGTTTCTATATTAAAATGCCGCTCAGTGATTTCAGAACCAAAGCCAATATGGGTTATGAATTTACCATGCGGTTGTGCCACGAAAATGGTAGTATCACTACGTATACCGCGAACTATAAATTTGTGAATGATGTTCCTGTGATAGATTTTGGCGATAAGATTGTGTATGATAAATCATCCTGGACAGTAACCGGCTACAGCTCCCAGGAAACTTCCGCAGAACCCGGCGCGGCGGCCAACATTATAGACGGCTCCGCCAGCACTTACTGGCATTCACGCTGGTCGTCGAATGCGGCGGTGTATCCGCACTGGATCTCCATCGATATGGGTGCAAAACTGGATGTAAACAGATTCACATTTACCCAGCGCAGCAGCCGCAGGGTGAAGGATATTGAAATCCTGACCAGTAACAATGGCACCAGCTGGACTTCCCTGGGTAGTTTCGTATTACTGGACAGCACCAATCCACAGAATATTACCTGGTCTGCCGTGAAAAACTTCCGCTACTTTAAGCTGAATATGAAATCGTCTTACGACGGACAACAGTTTGCAGCTATGTGTGAAGTAGGCACCTACAAGGATTAAAGATATTACGCAAGGCTGGATAAAAGCAGCTGTGGCATAGAACAGCTTCTGGCTAACGGTACATTAGAGCGTACCGTTCATGAATACCAATCCGGGTAGTCGTACCTGGATTTTTTTTTGCCTGCCTGTTAAAATATAAAACAACCTCAAAATTATATAACAACCATTCTCCGGGTTGACGTTATCTTGCATTCAAATGAAAAAGGCACTCGCACTCATACTTGCTTTGTTTTATGTGGCTACCTCCACCGGCGCCACTATCCACATGCACTATTGCATGGGGAAGCTGATGGAAGTAGAAGTATGGAATGCCAAAGTGAAGAAGTGCGAGAAATGCGGCGCCAGCAGCTATCATAGTAAGATGTGCGCCAAGAAATGCTGTCGCGATGAACATAAGACCGTAAAGCTGGAGAAAGACCAACAGGCGGCTGCTCACGTCAGCTGGCTGATGCAGGCGGCAGCGATAGCAACGCCCGTTTCATTTATTGAATTTGCACAGCCGCACACCGTGCCGCTGGCCGTGGAATATCCTACCGGCCTTGCGCCGCCACGAAGTAGCCACGTGCCTGTACATATTATGAACTGTACCTTCCGTATCTGATTCCACACGCCCTCCCCGGCGCATGCTGCACAGCATTCCTGCGCCATCATCTTCAATATATACATCTCATACATTATTCAACCAGCGTCATGCGGCATAAGTCCGTACGGATTGCGGCGCCTTGACGCATGCTACAATATTTAAAATCAATTTCAGATGAAAAAGATATTCTTCCTTTCCGCTATCCTGGCCGGCGCCGTACAGGTATTCGCACAATCAGACACCAGGACTTTCAAGGTATATGGTAACTGCAACATGTGCAAAAAGAGAATTGAGAAAGCAGCGACTGTTGACGGTGTTTCCAAAGCAGACTGGAATAAGGATACCAAAGCGATGGCTGTAACCTTTGATGCGGCAAAGACCTCCACGGATGCTATTCAGAAAAAGATTGCGGCATCCGGTCATGATACAGATAAAGAGAAAGCCGCAGACAGCACCTACAACACCCTTCCCGGCTGTTGTCACTACGACCGCAAAGGCGGCGCTGCTGCGGCTCCCGCACACGCGCATCATTAACAGCACGGCATCATAAACCAATATTTCCCTCCCCACCGCATAACGCGGGGCGGGGAGGGGCTGAAAAGAACAGATATGGTACATCGAATTATTGAATGGTCATTGCGCAACCGGTTTATTGTGCTGGTGCTGTCGGCGGCGTTATTTGCCTGGGGCATCTTTGCAGTGAAGAAAAACCCTATTGACGCCATCCCCGATCTGTCGGAAAACCAGGTGATTGTATTCACTGAATGGATGGGGCGTGGCCCGCAACTGATAGAAGACCAGGTGACATACCCGCTGGTGACCAATCTGCAGGGGCTTCCTAAAATCAAGTATGTGCGTGGCTCTTCTATGTTTGGTATGAGCTTTATCTATGTCATCTTCAATGATGATGTGGATATATACTGGGCCAGGGAGCGCGTGTTGGAAAGGCTCAGCACTGTTGCCCGTACATTGCCTGCCGGCGTAGCACCACAGCTGGGGCCTGACGGCACAGGGGTAGGACACGTCCTCTGGTATACGCTGGACGCTCCCGGTATGGATCTTGGCGAGCAGCGCGCCTTGCAGGACTGGTACATCAAATTTGCGTTGCAGAACGTGGAAGGCGTGAGTGAGATCGCTTCCTTTGGCGGCTTCCAGAAACAATACCAGATCACGGTAGATCCAAACAAACTATTGTATTACCGCCTTTCCGTAGCAGATGTGATCAACGCCATCCGTACGAATAACAACGAATCCGGTGGCCGCAAATTTGAAATGAGCGACATCGGCTATATCATCAAAACATCCGGATACCTCAAGTCAGTGGCCGAGATAGAGAATATTCCCGTGAAGACGCAGAACAACATTCCCATTCGTGTAGCCGACGTGGCAGCCGTGCAGATGACCGGTGAAACCAGGCTGGGGATATTTGACCAGAACGGGGAAGGAGAGCGCGTAGGTGGTATTGTGGTGATGCGCTATGGCGAAAACGCTGCTGCCGTGATAGACAAAGTGAAGGCGAAAATGAAGGAAGTGGCGAAAGGATTTCCGCAGGGGGTGAAGTTCGACATCGTGTACGACAGGGGAGCGCTGATCAGGGAATCTGTTGATTCCATCAAACATACGCTGATAGAAGAAATGATTGTCGTGTCGATTGTGGTGATCATTTTCCTGTTCCACTGGCGCAGCGCACTCAGTATCATCATACAGATCCCCATTACACTGGCAGCAAGTTTCATCCTGCTCAATGCATTCGGCATCTCTTCCAATATCATGTCGCTTACTGGTATCGCGCTGGCTATCGGCGTGATCGTGGATAATGGCATCATCATGAGTGAAAATGCCTATAAGCACCTGGCAGAAAGGTATGCGGACTGGCAGCGGAAAAATGAAAACGTAGGATAACGTAATAATAAGATCATGAACTGGCTGAAAAATATATTTAAGAAATCACCACAATGGATTACAGAAGAAGAGCGGCTGAAAGTGATAGAACAATCCAGCAAACAGGTATCCCGCGGGGTCTTTTTTGCAACTATCATTATCATCACTTCGTTTCTGCCGGTGTTCATGTTGACGGGGCAGGAAGGTAGGTTATTTCACCCGCTGGCCTATACGAAGACATTCATTATGATTGTCGATGCGCTGCTGGTGATCACCCTGGCGCCCGTGCTGATCTCTTTCTTTATGAAAGGGAAATTCAGACCGGATAACGTCAACCCGGTGAACAGGTTCCTGGAGCGTATATACGAGCCCATTATAAAAGGCGTACTGAAATGGCGCAAAACTACGATCGCCATCAACGTGATAGCACTGGTGATTACGATACCGCTGCTGAAGAGCCTGGGTAGCGAGTTTATGCCACCTCTCGACGAGCAAAGCATATTATTTATGCCGGTTACCCTACCGGATGTATCCAACGCAGAAGCCAAGCGCATCCTGCAGGTGCAGGACAAGATCATCAGGTCTGTTCCTGAAGTGGATAAGGTACTTGGAAAGGCAGGACGCGCGGCTACCGCTACAGATAACTCGCCCATCAGTATGATAGAAACCATCATCATGCTGAAGCCGCATTCCCAATGGCGCGAGGGCAAAACAAAGAAAGATATCATCAATGAGCTGGATGCCAAGCTCCAGATCCCCGGTGTGGTGAATGGCTGGACACAGCCCATCATCAACCGTATCAACATGCTGGCAACCGGTATCCGTACAGACGTGGGTGTTAAAGTGTATGGGCAGAACCTGGATACGATTGCAGCGGTGTCTGAAAGAGTGAAGAAGGCACTGGAAGGTACTCCCGGCGTTACGGATCTCTACGTAGAACCCGTTACGGGCGGCAAGTACCTCAGTATTGACGTGCGCCGTGAAGATCTGGCCCGCTATGGTCTCAATGTAGATGATGTGAATCAGACCGTAGAATCTGCGCTGGGCGGCGCTTCTATTGGCAACACCATCGAAGGGCGTCAGCGCTTTTCTATCAGTGTGAGGCTGGCACAGGATTACCGCAACAGCGTAGCGCAAATCAAACGCATCCCATTGATGTCTGCCGCCTCCGGCGAAGTACCATTGGCCTCTGTGGCCGATGTGAAGTTTGTCGATGGCCCTCCGATGATTACATCTGAAAATGCCATGTTGCGTGGCGCTGTGCTGTTCAATGTTCGTGGCCGTGATCTCGGAGGTACGGTGAGTGAGGCCATCGGCAAGATGAACAAAGCAAAAGGTATACTGCCGCAAGGCTACTACCTGGAATGGAGCGGACAATATGAAAACCTGATCCGTGGCGAGCAGACGCTGATGTGGATTGCGCCGGTGGTGTTGGTAATCATTTTCTTCTCTCTCTATTTCGCTTTCCATTCCATCCGTGAAGCATTCCTCAGCCTGATCACCGTGCCGTTTGCATTGATCGGCGGCGCCTATATGATCTATTTCTGGGGTGTGAACCTTTCGGTGGCTGTGGCGGTGGGTTTCATTGCACTCTTTGGTATTGCGGTGGAAACCGGCATCGTGATGGTTATCTATCTGAACGATGCCATGCAACAGCTGGTCAAAGAAAAAGGTAATTCTTCCGAAACGATTACAAAAGAAGACCTGCGTAAACATGTAATCTATGGTGCTGCCAAGCGCCTGCGGCCTAAACTGATGACAGTGTGTGTATCTCTCTTTGGCCTGGTGCCGGTATTGTGGGCAAGCGGTGTTGGTACAGATGTGATGAAGCCCATTGTGCTGCCGATGATCGGCGGAGTGTTGACTTCATCTACGCACATTTTGCTGGTAACGCCACTGATATTTTTAATGACGAAAGAATACGAATTACGCAGGTACGGTAAACTGGAAATTCATGAAGTACATCACTAGATATATAATAAGCGGGATGCTGTTATGGGCGCCGGCAAGGCTGATGGCTCAAACGCCTGTGCTGCCGCTGGACAGCATCCTGCTGCGTGTGGACCATAACAACGTATTGTTACAGTCTTACACACTGAAAGCAGAAAGTTATAAATACGCTGCAGATGCAGCCACCGCCTGGATGGCCCCGATGGTTGGGGTGGGCACTTTCATGACGCCTTATCCCGGTCAATCCGTTATGGATGAACGCGATAAAGGCAGCCTGATGCTGCAGCTGGAACAGGATATTCCCAACCCGGCCAAACTCAATGCAAAAAGGAAATACATCGCTTCGCAGGGTAATATTGAGAAGGCAACACGCGACATAACACTGAACGACCTGAAAGCACAGGCTAAGCGGCTGTACTTCAACTGGCTTATTGCAAAACAGCGCATCAATGTGCTGAAGGAGAATGAGAAAATCATGCTGACGATGAAGAAGATTGAAGAGATCAGGTACCCTTATAATCAATCGCAGCTGAGCGGCGTATTCAGGGCTAATGCAAAGATCGATGACAACCGCAATATGATCCGCATGCAGGAAGGTACGATTGCCAAAGCAAGATCATGGCTCAACAGCCTGATGAATGCACCCGGTAACCAGCAGTTTGAAATAGATACTGCCTACCAGCCCGTATTCAATGCTGCTTCTTCTTATGACACCGTAGCGTTGGCCACTGTGAGAAAAGATGTAGTGAAGATGGATGAAAGCATCCGTTCTATGGCGCTGAATATTGAGAGTATGAAAAAAGAGCGCAAGCCGGACTTCAGGGTGAGGTTTGATCATATGTCGCCGTTGGGAGACATGATGCCAAAAGCTTTCAGCGCTATGGGCATGATCAGCATACCAATTGTGCCATGGGCGTCGAAGATGTATAAATCTGGTGTCAAAGCTATGCAATACAATGTACAGGCAATGGAGAAGGAGAGAGCGGCCATGTTGCAGGAAACGCAGGGGATGCTCTACGGTATGCACTACGAGATACAATCTATGCAGCAACGCATTGACGCGATGGAAGCAAAGATCATCCCTGCGCTGCGACAGACGCTGGACGCCAACTTCCTGAACTACCAGGAAAATAAAATGGCGCTGTCCAATGTGATCGACTCCTGGGAGGCGCTCACTATGATGCAGTCGAACGTGCTGGATGAAAAATTAAAACTCTATGAAATGATCGTGGATTATGAGAAACAGTTATATCGTTAGCATATTCGCAGGTATCACGCTGCTCGTGGGCGTTGCCGCCTGCCGCAATAAAGCAGCGCAGCCGCAGCATGCCGGGCATCATCAGCCTAAGGAGCCTTCCATCGACAGTGCCGTTACCGGACTGACAGGGGCTGTGAATGCCCGTGTGGTGGCCACTATTCCAGCCATCACGGCCGACAGCGGCACACGTATCTTTACCGCTACCGCCAACGGCGTGATCACCTATGACACCCGTAATCAGACCAGCATTGCCAGCCGTATCGGTGGCCGTATAGAAAGGTTGCTGATCAAGTATAACTATCAGCCCGTGAAACAGGGTCAGCTGATTATGGAGATCTATTCACCGGATCTGGCAGCGGCACAACGGGAGCTCCTATACGTAGCACATGCCAGCCCCGATATGCTTCCCTCAGCCAGACAGCGTTTGCTGCTGCTGGGCATGCAGCCGGGCCAGGTGGATCAGGTGCTGAGAACGGGCAACATTCTCTACCGCGTACCGGTATACAGTAACAGTGATGGCTATATCCTGGAGAAGACAGCCGCTGCCGCAGCGGTGGCTAGTACTGCCGCGGCATCTGCATCAGGAGGGGATGGCATGGGTAGTATGGGAGGCGGAAGCGCATCGGCAGGAGCAGCCACACCAGCTCCCGCTGCTCCTGTCGCCACGCCGGTGTTGCTCCGTGAAGGTCAGTATGTAAGTGCAGGTCAGTCACTCTTCACTATCTACCAGGCAAAAGCCCTGGTAGCTGAATTTGCCTTCCCGGCACAGTTATCCGCTTACATCAGAAACGGGCAGCAGCTGTTGTTCTTTCCGGTGAATAAAGAAGATGCCATGGAATCCGGGCGTATAGGGCTGATAGAGCCGGTGTTTCGTAACGGTGTCAACTTTATGCTGACAAGGGTATATCTCGGCGGTACGCGTTTGAAAGTAGGGGAGCTGCTCAATGCCAGTGTACCAGTCGTATATCCAGGCGGCTGGTGGCTGCCGGAAAAGGCTGTGTGGCGCTCCGGTAATAAAGCGGTGGTGTTCCGGCAGGAAGGACGTGTATACGTTCCTGTTATCGTGGAAACCGGTGCGCAGGCAGAAGGGATGATACAGGTGAAAACGAATATCAGCGGTTGGAAAGTGGCATCCAATGCATCTTACCTCGTAGACAGTGAGAGCTTTATCAAAACCAGTTAAATGCAGCAACAGCGATTATGGAAAGAAAGAATTTTATAAAGACAATAGCGCTTGTTTCGCTGGCCCCGGCAATACTGTTGGGAGCTTGTAAGAACAGCGGAACGAAGACGGCAGCTGCGGAAGTAAAGCAGACCTATACCTGCCCGATGCATCCGCAGATCGTGCAGGACAAGCCGGGCACATGTCCCATTTGCGGCATGGACCTCGTACCATTCGATAAGAACAATAAAGAGGTATCGCTGACACTGGGTGATAACCAGATTGCGCTCGCCAATATCACCACCGTGACAATAGGTGCTGGTGCATTGTCAGACTACAAGCAACTGAATGGCAGGCTGGCAACAGACCCGGAGAAAACGGCTGTTATCTCCAGCCGCGTACCAGGACGCATTGAAGTATTGTACGTAAAGGAAACAGGTGTGAAAGTAAACAAGGGTCAATCCTTATATAAGATCTACTCTGAGCAGCTGGCTTCCCTGCAACAGGAGTATCTGTTGGCCGTAGCACAGGTGAAGCAGTTTCCTGACGATGCGCGGTTCAGGCAGATAGAAAAGGCCGCAAGGCAGAAGCTCTCGCTTTATGATCAGAGCGAAGCGCAGATCAATCAGCTGGTGCAGTCGCAGAAAGTAAGCCCCTATGTAACCTATACGGCTACAGTAGGCGGCGTGGTGTCTGAACTGAGTGCAGCAGAAGGCCAGTATGTAGCAGAAGGTGGCGCCGTGATGCGTGTGGAAGGCTACCACCAGCTATGGGTAGAAGCCGATGTATATCCGGCAGAAGCGTCAGCGGTGCATGTCGGCCAGTCTGTGAAAGTGACTGTAGCCGGCTGGGAGAGTGAGCCGCAGCGCATGACCATACAGTTTATCAGCCCTGCCTTGCAGGGAAGCAGCCAGGTACTGCAATTGCGCGGAACCATTACTAACCCCGACAATCGCTGGCAGCCAGGTATGCAAGCCAATATACTACTGCCGGTAAAAAGTAAAGGCGATGCCCTGAGTCTTCCGGTAGACGCCGTGATCAGGGATGGTAAAGGCACGCACGTATGGCTGGAAACTGCTAAAGGTAAATTTGAACCGCGTGTAGTCGTTACCGGTATGGAGAATGCTGACGCCGTGGAAATCACCGACGGACTGAATGATGGCGATAAAGTAGTGGTGACAGGCGCTTATCTCCTGTATTCGGAATACATACTCAAGAAAGGATCGGACCCGGTTACCGCGCATCATCATTAAATCAATCATCTTCCTGACAAAAAATACAGAATGAAACGATTCTCAACAATTACCATCTTATCCATGCTGGCCGCAGTTTTCCTGGCAGCGTGCAGTAACCGTAAAAGCAACAGAGAACAGGAACCTGCGGGGAAAGAGGAGCAAATGGTTATGACGGCAGATACTGTAATACCGGCAGCAGGTATATTATTGAAAGACGACAGGCTGAATGCTGTTTATATGCAATATGCGGAGTTGACCCGTGCGTTGATCAATGACGATGTGAAAACAGCCCGGCTCTCTGCTAATGCAGTAGCAGCCGGCGCCGCGGAAATGACAGGCGCCGCTGCCGTTGCCGCCGCTGCCGCAAAAATTACTGCCACTGCGGATATAGAAGCGCAACGCACAGCCTATGCTGCATTGAGCAATGAAATCATCTCCCTCATTAAAAAATCCGGTATGAACAGGGGGCTTTGTACATCGACTTCTGCCCGATGGCGATGAACGATAAAGGCGCTTTCTGGCTCAGCGATGATAAGACCATACAGAACCCTTACTTCGGAGAGTCCATGAAAACCTGTGGGGAAGTGAAAGAGACGATTAAATAAGACATCAGCATTTTTCTATCATTAAAAAATACCGACATGAAAAGACTCTTTATTACCACGATGGTCATTGCTGCTATAGCTTTCACTGCCTGCAACAGTGGTAACACATCTCATGAAGCGCATGAACATGACAGTACCACCGCTGCTGCCGGAGAGACTGCCAAAGCAGAAGCCGTAGGCGATAACACGCCTCCCACAGCTGTGCAGCCGCAATTTTCCAACATAGATCCGAAAGTGGCCGCGTCGCTAAAAACAGTAGTAGCCCGTTACCTGCAAATCAAAAACGGGCTGGCGGCAGACAACTCAGGAGAAGCTGCCAGCAATGGTAAAGCAATGGCCGAAGCAATGCAACAGTTGGATAAATCGGCGCTTACGCCCGAACAGCAGAAAGTATACACCGAAAATGAAGAAGACCTGAAAGAGCATGCGGAACATATCGGTAAAAATGAAGGCAACATTGATCACCAGCGGGAACACTTTGCACAAATGAGCGAAGACGTATATGCACTGGTAAAAGCCTATGGTGGCGGTCAGCCGCTATATCATGACTTCTGCCCGATGTATGATAACAACAAGGGCGCCCTGTGGTTAAGCGAAACGAAGGAAGTGAAGAACCCCTACTTCGGTAACAAAATGCCTGACTGTGGTGTTGTGAAAGAAGAGATCAAATAAAACACCGATTACAACTTTTTTATGAAGAAGTTCCGGATCATTTTATGGATACTGCTGGCCGTAGTAGTGTTGATACAATTTGTAAGACCTGCTGAAAACCGCAGCGTTCAGGCAGATAGAGGCGATATCACTACAATGTATACAATGCCCGACAGTGTGCACACCATCCTGAAGAATGCCTGTTACGACTGTCACAGCAATAGCACGCATTATCCCTGGTATGCGCAGGTGCAACCTTTCGGATGGTGGCTGGCCATGCATATCCGTGATGGGAAAAAAGAACTAAACTTCAGTGAGTATGCTTCCTATTCAACGAAGCGGCAACGGAGCAAACTCAAAAGTATAAAGAAACAGATAGATAAAGGGGAAATGCCGCTATGGTCTTATACGTTAGCACATCCCAAAGCAAGGCTGACAGCGGCACAGAAGAAAGCTATCATAAACTGGACAGACAGTGTCTTGTAGTTTCTCGCAAAGGTGCAAAGGGAGCAAAGTAGCAAAGGATATTTTTAAGTTAGCAAAGAACTGTTTTATAGTCCGAATATATTTTGGGGACTACTAAATAGTCTTATCAAACTTAAAAATATCCTTTGCTACTTTGCTCCCTTTGCACCTTTGCGAGAAACCTACGCTAATGTATGTCCTGCTACATGTCCACCGTCTACATTGATGGTGGTGCCGCTGATGAAGTCATTGGTCGCG
The DNA here is from genome assembly GCF_035538455.1 of Chitinophaga sp. GTDB lineage: Bacteria > Bacteroidota > Bacteroidia > Chitinophagales > Chitinophagaceae > Chitinophaga. The sequence continues at coordinate 36,483 of NZ_DATLKJ010000241.1, read as the reverse complement.
AGGAGGTAAGCTGTTTCGGCAATATTAACGGGGTCGCCTATACGATTCAGGAGATGCAGGCCTGCAAGACTGTTAGGATCTGTGATTCCGTTCTTCTCCTGTAAAGGGCTGCGTATGATACCGGGAGCAATGGTATTCACCCGGATATTGCGGTTCCCGAACTCGGCAGCCAGCTGGCGGGTGAGGGCATGAACAGCGCCTTTGCTGGCAATTGGTGCAGTGGATGGGAAGCCGGCAATAGCATGATCTACCAGCACTGTGCCGATATTGATAATAGCGCCGCCACCATTATTGAGCATGGCGCGGATAGCTGCCTGTGAGGTGAAGAAGGTGCCTTTCAGGTTAATATCCAGAAAGCGGTCCAGGTCTTCTTCTTCCACATCCAGGAAAGGTTTTGCACTGAATACCCCTGCATTGTTCACCAATACATCCAGTCTGCCATATTGTTGTACTGCGGCCTCTACCAACTGTTGACCTACGGCTCTCTCACCGATGTTGCCGGCGATAGCTGTCAGCCGTTCGCTGTGTCCCAGTTCTGTAGCGGCCTGGCGAAGGTTGGTTTCATTCACTGAATTGATCACTACGCGGTGTCCCTTATCGAGGAACAGGCGGGCAATTGCTTTGCCAAGACCGGTGGAAGCACCGGTCACGATCACTGATAATTGTTTCATCGTCTTGTACTTTAGGATTGTTTTATTAATTCGGTTGTTTGTTCACCATCAAAACCCCAGTTATCAGTATCAATTTCCTGGATAACGATATGGGTCTGATCGGGACGTTTGTGGAGAATGTCCACCAGCAGTTGGGTAACGCCTTTGATGAGCGCACGTTTCTGTTCTTTTGTAACACCGTCGCGCGTGATTTCGATTTTTACGTATGGCATTTTGTATTGTCTTTTATAATACAAAGTTCTGCCATAGGACGTTTCCGGTAAATGGACGCGGGAGCATTTGCATTGTACTTTTGAACAAGATATTTCTTTATTGGATCAAATAGAAAAAGCCGGAGGGATTTTGTGCCGCAGGCTTTTCAACCTGGTCTATTTTTACCTAGCCCCTTACCTCCAGTAACTTATACTGACCCGGCGCCACGCCTGTATGTTTTTTAAAGAAGCGGTTGAAATAGGCGGGATCGTCGAAACCCAGTGAGAAGGCAATCTCTTTCATGCTGAGCGACTGATGATGCAGATAACGTTTGGCTTCGAGCATAATCCGGTCTGTGATCAGTTCTCCGGCGGAACGGCCTACAAACCTGCGCGACAGAATATTGAGGTTCCGCGCCTGCGTGGAAAGGAGATCTGCATAATCCTGTACATGATGCAACGTGCGGTAGTTTTTTTCTATCTCTACTTTATACCTGCGAAACATATCATGGCCTATACCGAATATGCGATTTTCAATGCATGCCTGGTTAGGTTTCAGTCGCATCAGATGGGTAAACAGTATTTTAAGGTAAGAGGGTAGAATTTTCTCTTGTCCCATACCATCGCGCTGTAATTCGAGTTGCATCATACTGAACAGGTTCTCAAAAAGCGATATATCTTCCGGTGCTGGCTTCAGCATGGGGGCTGCGTCTATGTTATCAAACAGGCAGCTATCCAGCAGGTACTCATCTGAATCGCGGGCGTCGCTGAAAATGCCTGGCAGGAATTTCAATATATAACCGGTAGTCTTTTCTGCTTGTTGGAGTTTATGCATCTGTCCGGGCGCCAGCAGGTATATCACGGCGCCATCATAAGGATAAGCCACTCCATCTATCAGGTGTATGCCTTTGCCCTGTTTCAGCCAGATGATCTCATAGTACTCGTGGCCGTGATGCTCTTTGAACTCCGCCTGTGTACATGACACCACATCAAAGGACGTTACCTTAAAATACCGGTGAATTTTTTCATCGCTGCAATGCTGACCGATCCTATATATGGGCGCTGTGTTTTTCGACATGTTCGTAAACTTTGACACTGGATATGCGCTGTAAATTTACAGATTATGCAAAAGCGATGATTGTACTTTTGAACATTTCCGTTGGATTTTTGACAGAGACCGCTAACCCCCGCATGATACTTGTGGCCATTTTCTTAAAACACCACATATGTCCCAGCAAATTAACGTGAATATCAATGGCGAACTGTACGCCCTGCGGGTAGAGCCTGAAAATTACAATGGACACAAAGTATACTATATCCTGAACGACAATATCGGTGAACTGTTTCAACACAAGGTTCCCGATCACCTGGTACTGATGGATGCAGAAGATGACAGTTTTGTCTGCTCACCCAAGCTTACAGAAATGGAGGGTGGTTATATCGTGCAACAGATGTGGCAGGCAATTAAAAGTAGCTGTTAGCATTCAGCGGCGGAAAGCTGGTGGCTAAATGCTACAATAATGGTTTCAGCTTAGCCAGCACCCGGTGCATATTGATGCCCTTACCCAGTACTCCTTTCAGAAGGTCGCCTTCTGAAGCAAGGCGTTGTAGCATATTATGAATATTGAAGTCGTTTATCTTCAGTCCCTTTTTTACTTCCTCCCAGTGTAGCGGTGCGGATACGGTGGCGCCCGGCCTGGGCCGGAGCGAATAAGCTACCGCCATGGTCTGGATCTGCCGGTTTTGCAGGAAGTCGAGGTAGATCTTGCCCTTACGTTTGGCCGGCGCACGTTGCACGCTGGTTGTTTTTGGCAAGTGCTTGTTCACTACACCCACGATTAGTTCCGCCAGCATGCGCGACTGGTCAAAGCTATATTTTGCACCCAGTGGAATTAATATATGCATGCCCGTAGCGCCGGATGTTTTTACGAACGAGTTGGCCCCAATACTATCCAGCACTTCTTTTACGGCCAGGGCGGTTTCTATTACCTGGTTGAAGGGATTGTTGTCGGGGTCCAGATCGATGAGGCAGTAGTCGGGATTGTCTGGTTTGTTTACACGGCTGTGCCAGGGGTTCAGCTCAATACAGCCCAGGTTGGCCATATACAGCAGCGTCGCCACGTCTTTACAAACCAGGAACTCTTTGGCGTCGCCGTCGGATTCGCTGACGTAGGGAAATCGTTCAATCCAGTCGGCTACCTTGCCGGCAACATCCTTCTGGTAAAAGCTGAAGCCGCGAATGCCTTCAGGGAAGCGGTTCAGTGATTGCGGTCTGTCTTTCATATAGGGGAGTATATAATCTGACACAGCTGCATAGTAGTTGATCATATCCCGCTTTGTAATACCATCCTCAGGCCAGTATACCTTGTTGAGGTTTGTGAACTTCAGCAGGTGTCCGTTCATTTTAGTTTCTACCTGCTGTTCGTCTTCGGGAAGGAAGGGGAGAGGTTGGCCGGAATTTTTCTTCTTCTTATCAGCGGCAGCGGTATTGGCTTGGGTACGGGCGGTTGCTTTCTTTCCTTTGAGAGGCGGTGGTACTACTTTTTCATCTTTTTCACCGGCGGCGCGCTTGTCTTCGCGCATTCCCAGAAATATGGGCTGACGCAGGATGCCCTCATTGGTTACTTCCGAAAATTTCACTTCACATACGAGCTCCGGCTTCAGCCAGGTAGCTGGCATATTGGCTTTGGGTGTTACCTTGAAAGGCGGCTTGTTGGTAATCAGTGGCTGGAATTTCCTGAAGAGTTCACGTAGTAGTTTTTCATTGAAGCCACCGCCGGTATGACCAATGTATTGCAGCTGTTTTCCTTTGTATTTGCCCAGTATCAGGGCACCGAAATGCTTACGGGTTTTTCTGCCTTCCGTGTAGCCGCAGATAATGGCTTCAGTTCTTTTGTTGTGCTTTATTTTCAGCCAGCTGTCGGTGCGGCGTCCCGTGATATAGCTACTGTCGGCGGCTTTGGCCATAATGCCTTCCAGCCCTTTGGCGATGGCCGCTTTGTAGAAAGCAGTACCCTGGCCTTCTACATGGTTGCTGAAAGAAATCAGCTTATTTCCTTCAGGAATGATGGCTGCCAGTATCTGCTTGCGTTCTGCAAGCGGCAGGCCGGTAAGATCCTTCCCTTCATACCAGGGCAGATCAAAGATATAATAGACGAGGTGGGTACTTTTGCCTAGCTGCAAATAGTTCTGCAACGCCTGAAAATCCGGGTTACCTTTATCATTGAGCGCTATAATCTCCCCATCTATAACAGCTTTTACTTTCCATTGCCGCAGCGCTGCTACGATGACGCTGAATTTCTCCGTGAATGAAAGCTGATTGCGCGACAGCAATTCCACTTCCCTATTGTTGAGATAACCTACAGCCCTGTAGCCATCCCATTTTATTTCGTATATCCAGTCATCTTTATCAAATGGCCGCTCAGTAAGTGTTGCCAGCATGGGTTTAAGGCGCCTGGGCATAGGGGCGGTCTTCCCTTTTTTTACAAGAGCTGCGATCTCAGCGCTGATATTGTTTTTGCCGGTGGATGTTTTTTCCGCCGCTGACTTTTTTTCTGTCGATGATTTACGGGAAGATGTTTTGGTAATCTTTTCCTCCCGGTTGCTTTGCCAGGTCTGTTGAGGATTGCGAGCCACCTGGTCAAGTGTTTTGTTGGAAACCACAGATTTGTTCTTCGTAGTAATATCTTTTGTGGTGGCGTATTTGTCTTTGTGCTTAATCAGTAGCCAGGCATTTTCACCACGGCCGGCGGTTTTCACCAACGCAAAACTGCCTTTAAGTTTTTTGCCATTGAGGGTGAATTTAAGTACCCCACTGTTTAAGCTGCGCAACAATGCTTTTTCCTGTTGCCGTTTATCCGTAGCCGTTGTTTCATCGGAAGTGTAGGAGCCTTCGTCCCATACAATTACAGTCCCGGCGCCATAGTTACCTTCCGGGATTACACCTTCAAACTGTCTGTAGTCGTAGGGGTGGTCTTCCACCATCATGGCCAGTCGTTTTATCTGCGGGTCCAGTGAGGGGCCTTTAGGGATGGCCCAGCTTTTCAGTACCCCGCGCATTTCCAGCCTGAAATCGTAGTGGAGGTGAGAGGCATGGTGCTGTTGCACTACAAAGTGCAGTGCCTGGTTCTGGCTGGCGCCGCCTGTAGGCTCAGGCGTTTTGCTGAAAGATCTTTTCTGCTTGTACTTTTCTAAACTCATGATGAAGAAAATTATGCTGAAGAGATGTTATACTGACTGAGCCCCTTTGCCGTCGTGGTGTTTAGCGCATGATTATCTAAGCCGTACCGTGCGCAAAGACAGGGTAGTTCCATGAAAGTGCTGCACGGTGTTGACGTATTGCCTGAGATGTGTATCCGGTTTACAGAAGCAAAATACGGCATTTTACCGATGACCGGTTCGGTAAGACTTAACTCCTGACCGCTTTTACCTATTTATTACCTATCTTGCAACAGATTAGCCACAAAAGATTGATAAACCAATTAAGCCGGATGCTCCAGACTATAGTGTATCGTTTGTTATTCCTTATTTGTCATGTTCTGGCAAGTGTTATCCCCGGTGAGTTACAGCCCCCGGATGTTCGGCCCCGTGCTTTGTAAATTGAATCCCCTTTCTTTTGTCAGCAATAAACTTTCCATGAGTTGTATTTAAACAAAACCCAGATATGAAAAAGTTAATCGTTTGTTGTTCCATCGTTCTTTTGTCCATGCTTAATTTTTCCCGGTCTTACTCCTGTACCGGTATCCGTTTAAAGGCGAAGAACGGCGCGGTGGTATATGCACGCACACTGGAATTTGGTATTCCCCTTCCCTCAACAGCCGTTGTTGTTCCCCGCGGCTATCTTTTCATGGCCTTTGGTGCTGATAACAACAAGAACGGCATGGCGTGGAAATCGAAGTATGCTTTTGCCGGTGTGAATGCGGCAGGCAAAGAGATTATCATGGATGGTGTCAATGAAAAGGGATTGGGCGCCGGCGCCTTTTACCTGGCGGGATTTGCTGGTTATCAGGATGTCCCGGCAGCAGAGGTATCCAAATCCATTAGCAGTGTGGACGTGGTAGGCTGGCTGCTTTCTAACTTTGCCAATGTGGAGGAAGTGAAGCAGGGCATCGGTAGCATAAAAGTGAATAAGGCTGTGGTAGCACAACTCAGCCCTACTCCCGTACCGCTTCATTATAATGTGCACGACGCGCAGGGTAACGCTATAGTAATCGAATATGTAGGTGGAGAGTTGCATGTATATGATAATCCATTAGGAGTGCTTACGAATTCGCCTACGTTCGACTGGCACATGACGAATCTGCGCAACTATGTGAATCTCTCACCGGTGGATGTACCACCCGCAACACTGGAAGGGATTGCTTTTAAACAGACAGGACTGGGCAGTGGACTGCTGGGGTTGCCCGGCGACTTCACCCCGCCATCCCGGTTTGTACGTGCAGTAGCATACTCACAGAGCAGTGTGCCTGCAGAAAATGCAGAAGAAGCGGTAGACCAGGCTTTTCATATCCTCAATGCATTTGATATTCCCAAAGGCGTTGTGCGCAATGCCAATGAAACTCAGCATGAGTATACACTATGGACCAGCGCCAGTGATCTTCAGAATAAGCGTTTCTATTTCCATACTTACCGCAACAGGGAGGTTCAGGTGATAGACCTGATGAAGATGAATATCAACGGTAAAAACATTATCACCTTCGATATGGACGAACCACAGTCCATAGAAACCCTGACATCCGGAACGGTCTTGAAATCTTCCACTAAAAAGAGGAAATAAATCCCGGGAATCCCTCCGTTTTTTAGGCGGAGGGATTTTCGTTCAGGCATCAGGGAAAGTACACAATGCAATAATATTGCAGTCTTTTAGCTTATGGTAGAGGGTATTTGCACATCTTCATCATAATACAATATCATTTATGCTTTCAATGAAAACAATTTTTTGTTGCAGGGATGTTCTTGATAAGTTTGAAATGATGATTTTTCATTTGTCAGAATGATACATTATTTCACTGTTAATGATTGTGATTTTGTATTTGTTGGAACAATTTTCGCGCCTGTTGATTATATACTTAGATATTTGATTCACAACAGAAAGAGGAAAGAAAACGTCGTTTCTCATACACTTATCCGATTCTTCTTTTGCACAGAAAAAACAATATCTGCTGCATTGCAATGACATAGAAAAAATCATTGCAATTTTCAGGCGGTAGTTTTTTTTCGTAATTTATCCGCTTGTAACGCAATCAATCAACCCAAAAACTAAATTGCTTATGAAAAGAAAGCTACTCCTGTGGCTTTTCTTGCTTGCTGTCACAGTATGTGCTAAAGCCCAAACAAGAACCCTAACAGGAAAAGTAACTGACCATGCCAACGCATCTCCTTTACCTGGTGTGTCTATCAAAGTCAAAGGAACTAACAACGGAACCTCTACCACTGCTGATGGAACTTTCCGGATCAATGTGCCAGAGAATGCAAAAGTCCTCGTGTTTTCTTTCTTAGGTTATGAGACTACAGAAAAGAACATCGGCGGTCTTTCCAACCTCAGCGTATCACTCAGCCAGGCTGCACAAGGACTGACAGAGTATGTAATGGTTGGTTATGGTACACAATCAAAACTCGCGCAAACCGGGGCTATTTCGCAGATATCAGGTAAGCAGGTGGAAAACATTCCGCTGCCATCTGTGGATAAGATCCTGCAGGGTAAAATAGCCGGTTTGCAGTCGCTCGGCGGTTCCGGCCAGCCTGGCGCCATTCAGCAGATCCGTATCCGCGGTATCGGCTCTATCAACTCCAGTGCAGCGCCGCTGTTTGTAGTGGATGGTGTGCCCATCAACGCCGGGGATCTGTCAAGAAACACAACTACTGCCAACTCACTGGCAGGTCTGAACCCGAATGATATTGAGAGTATTTCCGTATTGAAAGATGCGGCATCTTCCTCTATCTATGGTTCCCGTGCAGCCAACGGCGTTATACTTATTACCACTAAAGGTGGTAAAGCAGGTAAAACCCGTATCAGGGCAGACGCAGAATATGGTTTTGCTAAACCTATCCTGCGTGATGCCAACCGCCCGCTTAACGCTTCAGAATGGCGCAACCTCACCGCAGAAGGTTTTGTGAATGCCGGCTTCGATGCTGACATGACAAGCGCCCTGAAAGATGTGGATGAAAGCTTTGGTAGCAACAATGGTGTTAATACCAACTGGCTCGATGTTGTTACCCGTACTGGTCAGCAAATGCAGTACAATCTCTCTGCAGACGGTGGTAATGACAAAACACAGTTCCATGTTTCCGGTGGTTACTTCAAACAGGAAGGTACGGTGATCGCTTCTTCATTCGACAGGGTGAGCGGAAGCTTCAACATCAAACACAAACTCAACGATCGTATTACCTTCGGTTCAAGCCTGATCGCTTCTTCATCCCGTCAGAGAGGACCTACCAACGGAGGCACCTTCGCCAACCCTGTGCTGGCAGCGTATTTCCTGTTGCCTCACTATTCTCCTTACAAACCTGATGGTACCCCCAATTTCTCCAGTGATCCAAATGCTGAATTTGGCCCTGGTGGTACTTTCAACCCGATAGCTATTGCTGCAATGGATAACAACAGGAACAGCACACTGAAAGCGATCGGTTCTATATGGGGTGAATATGAAATCCTGCCTAACCTGAAGTTCACCACCAAATACGGTGTGGATTATAACAACCTGGAAGAGCTGGGTTATCAGAATCCCTTGTATGGTGATGGTTTCGCTGACCACGGTATCAGCACTGTGAACTATACCCGTTACTTCAACTGGGTATGGACTAATATGCTGAACTACCGCTGGGATATTAAAAAAGATAACCAGTGGGTAGTAAACGTGAAAGCGGGTTATGAAGCACAGAAATCAAAACTGTTTTTCTCCACTACAGAAACCCGTAATCTGCCTTCCAGGTTGGATGTACAACTGGGAGCTGCTGGTTCCAGGCCTACTGAAGCCAGTGCCGGTGGTTCTGACTATTCATTCGCTTCTGTACTCGCCCTCGGTGATGTTACCTACAAAGGCAAGTATGTACTGTCTGGTAGTTTCAGAAGGGACGGATCTTCCCGTTTCGGTAGCGACAACCGCTACGGTAACTTCTGGTCTGTGGGTGGTTCATGGAACGTAGATCAGGAAGATTTTCTGAAAGATATCAGCTGGCTGGATCAGCTGAAGGTGAGAGCCTCCTATGGTCAGAACGGTAATGCTAACTTCGGTACTTACCTGTTTGACTATGTATGGAGATCCCTGTATGGTTATGGTAAAGGTACCGACACCAAAAATAACGCTTACAACTTCAATTATGAAGGCGCTGTGGGTAGCGCTCCGCTTTCTGCCGGTAATAATGCCCTGACATGGGAAGTGAACAAACCTTTTGACATAGGTGTGGACTTCTCCGTGTTCAAACGCCGCCTGAATGCTTCTGTGGAATACTATACCAGAACAACATCGAGCCTGCTGATGGAACAGCCGCTGTCAAGAACTTCCGGTTTCCAGGATTATCTGACTAACATTGGTTCTATCCGCAACAAAGGTATTGAGATCACGTTATCCGGTACACCGGTGATAGCTGGTGATTTCCGTTGGGATGCGAGCTTCACTTTTGCGCATAACAAAAATGAAGTGGTATCACTGGCCAGCAGCCTGCCACAGATCAGTGGTCAATTTATCCGTCAGGTGGGTTCCGACTACCAGACTTTCTACGTTCGCCAATGGGCTGGTGTAGATAAGCAAAACGGAGATGCACTTTGGTATAAAGATGATACCCATAAAGAGACTACGAATAGTTATTCACAGGCTAAGCGTGTAGCGCTGGGTTCTGCTTCTCCGAAATACTTTGGTAGCTTTGGATCTACCTTCAGCTTTAAAGGCTTCAGCCTCGATGGTTTGTTGTATTACAACTTCGGTAACTACGTTCAGGATCTTTGGGCCAGATACCTGCAGGGTGATGGCTTTGCGGGTGCATTCAATAAAATGGCTCCCCAGCTGAACAGGTGGCAGAAACCTGGTGATGAAACCGATGTACCCAAGTATGTGTTCAATGGTAACAAAAACTCCAATGAAATGTCCAGCCGCTTCCTGTATAAAGGTGATTATATCAGGCTGAGAGACGTTACGCTGAGTTATACCTTCCCCCAGGCCTGGCTCAATCACGCCAAAATTTCCAGCCTGCGTGTGTACGTAAGAGGTACAAACATCTGGACATGGGTGAAAGACAAGAATATCACTTCAGATCCTGAAGCAAGCATCGCAAGCCAGTCTAACCTGGAAGTGTTCATGCCTAAGATCTATACAGTGGGTATCAACCTGGGATTATAACATAAACGTTTAAACGATGAAAAGACAAATCAAACTATATACAGCAGTCGCCGGTTTTACCGCAATGGGTTTACTGGGCTCCTGCGGCAAAGATTTCCTGGACCTGAAGCCGTATGTCAGCGTACCTACGGATGAAGCCTTCAAAAGCGTTTCCGATGTGGAAAACGCGATGACCGGCGTTTATGCCAGTCTTACAGAAACAGATTTCTATGGCCGCTCCATTCCGGTGATCGGTGATCTGATGGGAGATAACACCACGGTTTCCGTGAAGAACTCAGGTCGTTACATTCCTCAGTTCAAATATTCTGTGACGGTAACAGATGCAACGAACTCCGTTAACTGGCTGGATGCCTATAAAACTATTCTGCGCGCCAATAACGTTATTGACGGTGTAGACAAAAAGTTTGCTAATGATGACCTGGGGAAACAGTACAAGGCGGAAGCACTGACCGTGCGTGCACTGGTATATTTTAACCTTGTCAGAACATTTGGTAAACCTTATACAGATGCTCCGGCTTCCGATGGCGTGCCCATTGTACTGCACTATGACCGTGATGCCAAACCTGCCCGTAATAAAGTACAGGAAGTATACCAGCAGATCGTAAAAGATCTGGATGCTGCATATCCACTGTTTACACAGGAGGGCAGCCCGGTTACGCGTATGTCCAAATATGCATCCCGCGCCCTGGCGGCCAAAGTAGCGTTATATATGGGAGATTATGCCAAAGCGCTTACATACTCGGAAGATGTGATCAGTAACAGCGGCGTAGTGCTGTTGAAAAAAGACCGTGTTGCGAGCTACTGGGCGGAAGCTTCTCCATCGGCTACTACTCCGGAAACACTCTTTGAAGTGGGTGCTGATGCAGTGAACAACAACGGTAATGACGAACTGGGTAATATGTACAATCAGCTTGGCTATGGCGATCTGCTCTGCACTACGCCGCTCTATGACCTGTACAGTACTACAGACGTAAGAAAAGCCCTGATCATCGACGGTAAAAGAGGTGGACAGAGAGCGCTGATCGTAAACAAATACCAGCATATTTCTGAAGATTATGACAACAAGAAAGTGTTGCGTATGTCTGAAATGGTGCTCATCGCAGCCGAAGCAGCTAACCGTACCGGCGACGATACCAAAGCACAGGGCTACCTGAATACGCTTATGGCGGAACGTGATCCTAACCAGAAGTATACTTCCACAGGTACACAGTTGCTGGATGATATCATCACTGAAAGACGCAAGGAACTTGCTTTTGAAGGAGACCGTTTTCATGACCTCAACCGCCTGAAACGTAACCTCGTGAATGGCGGAGGAACGGCGGTTAACTACGGTGATTATCGCCGTGTATCGCCTATCCCGCAGACAGAAAGGGATGCCAACCCCAACATGACTCAAAACGACGGTTATACAAAATAAGTACAGCCAGGCATTGAATTGATAACAACCGGAACGCTGCAGCCATATACGTTTGCAGCGTTCCGCTTTTAACCTGATTAAAACTGATTTTATGAAATTCCGTTTTCTTACGAGCCTGGTAATAGCAGGCTGCCTCGCTGGAACCAGTGCTCATGCACAGATATATATGGATGGTGTGGATGGTAAACCTATCCGCGAATCCAAATACGTGGATGTGCAAGGCACGCCCTATCTTCAGGATGAATGGGCTAAAGGCTCCATCCAGATGAAAATAGGCAAAACATTCACAGATCTGATGCTGAAATATGACATGGTAGAAGATGCTCCGCTGTTCAAAGGTAAACAAGGTGAATCTATTTACTTTGCAGAGTTTCCCCAGGCGTTTACTATCACAGATCTTAAAGATAATCATCTACAGCAGTTCCGCAGCGGTTACAAACCTGTGAAAGGCGCTACGGCACAATCATACTATGAAGTACTGGCGGATGGTAAAGTACAGCTGCTGAAAAGAAAAGTAAAAGTGCTGCGTGAAGACAAACCTTATGGCTCCGCCACCACCGTGCGCAAAATAGACGAAAACATCAATTACTTCATTGCTAAAGACGGCCAGCCTGTGAATATCAAGAAAAGTGAACGCGCTGTGCTGGAGGCTATCGGCGACAAAAACTCCGAACTGGAAGCATACATCCGCAGCAACAAGCTGAATGTAAAGAATGATGAAGACCTGATCAAGCTGGTAGCCTATTACAATGGACTGTAAGTTTACGATTGCTGTTTAACCCCAATTTCAATTCCCTCATATCGTTTCCAGGTACAGCTTCTGCAGGTCTTCTGCATTGATGCTTCGTGCTTCGATAATATGTACCAGTTTCCCCTGTTTCATGATACCTATCCTGGTGGCAATGGTCACAGCATTGAAGATGTCGTGCGTGGCCATGAAGATGGCTTTGCCCTGCCTGCTTAAAGATTGTACGATCTCATTGAACTCGCTGGTGGCCTTGGGATCAAGACCGGACGTGGGTTCATCCATGAAGATGACGCCGGCATTTTTGGCCAGTGCAATGGCAATACCTACTTTCTGTCGCATCCCTTTACTGTGGTTACCTACAGGCTTGTGAAAGGCGTTGGGCTGAAGACCCGCCCGTATCAGGAAGGTCTCCAGTTGTTGCCTGCTATACTTGTATCCTGCAATACGGCTAAAGAAATCCAGGTTTTCTATGCTCGTAAGATAACTATAGAGCATCACCACTTCAGGGATATAGGCGATATGTTGCCGGGTCTCTGCATCATCAGGGTTTACCTCCTTACCATTGATGAAAGCCTTACCGGAAGTGGCTTTCAGGAAACCGAGGAAAAGGTTGATAGTAGTGGTTTTTCCGGCGCCGTTCTGACCAAGCAAGCAGAATGTCTCGCCGGCAGGCACACTAAGGTGGAGGTCATCCAGCGCAGTATGCCCGTTATATCTTTTAGTGAGTGCTATAGCTTCTATCATGGTGATGATATTTTAAAGTTTTATACCGACGGTAATCCTGAAGTTAACGGGCTCTCCTTCGATGATGAAGTAGTTTTCTGTATCAGGAAGAGGGTAATCACGGCCGATATCGCCGGAACTGATGTAACGTTTGTTAGTGATATTGTCAGCAATCAGCCTTGCATAGTACTTCGGTGTAGTAAAGCAGATACCGGCGTCGAATTTCGTATAGTCGGGGAGGTATTTGTCGGTGTATGTGGTACGTTTTATCAGCGTCGTTTGCCCCAGGCTGAAAGCAAGACTTCTGTTGGTCTTCAGTGGTATGCTGTATTGTACCCATGTATTGATGATTTGTTGCGGCGCTCCGGGAAGTTTATTGCCTATCAGCGGAGAACCGGCAGTATCCCTGGTGATGCGTGCATTTACATAAGTATAGTTGGCAGATACCGACAGTACCGGCAGTATATTTCCCAGTACATCCACTTCAATACCATCGCTGGTCTGTTCTCCTACCTGTCGCTTGTAACCCAGGGATGCATTTTGCGGGTCAGCTATCAGTACATTTCTCTTGATGGTATGAAAGCCGGCAATGCTGGTCAGCAGGCGCCCATGAGCCCATTCCTTTTTGATACCCACCTCCAGGTTATTGTTGCGCTGTGGATCTACCGGCACGCCTTCCGGCTTCCTGGTCTCAGGGTTAATATCCGGACTGGCTTTCAATCCGCTTTGCGGTACAAACGACTGGTCATACAAAAAGTAGGCAGACATGGAGCTGTCCGCAATCCATGTCAGCGCAACGCGTGGAGAAAATGCATTTTGTGAGATCTTCGTTTCTTTGGCTGGCCTGGTGGGGACTGCGCGTGCGGTTTGTTTACTGTTGAACCAGGTATGCCGTAAGCCCAGCGTCAGTATCCAGTGTGGATTGAATTTAATGTTATCATATACAAAAGCAGCAGCATAATCTGTATTGTAACGAAAACGGCTGGTGCGCGCGGGGTTGATGATACCAACGGAATCCCTTGGTACCGTGTAGTCAATCCTGTCACTGAAGAAAGGGAAGGTATATAACCCGAATTCATTTGCCAACGTATCCCTGCTGGCTGTGAAGTCGCCGCCAGCAAGGATGGCATGCTGTAGTATACCAGTATTGAATTTACCGTTCACGAAAGCCTGCGACACAAATGTTCTTCCCCCAATGGCGGCATGCATGGCCAGTCTGTCTGTCTTCCCGTCGGGTTGAAAGGTAACGCCGGTGAACGTTTCAGACGACAGCATATTCCAGGAGCTGTAGGGCGCCCGGTTATACAGCGATTGCACCGTCACCTGCCAGCTGTTGCTGAAAGCATGATTAAACAGGAGCCGCGCTACCTGCGTTTGGTGGTAGGCGGCGGGTAATCCCTTCCCCGCGCTGAAGTTGAAACCTAAACGATCGTGCATCGCATCCGCTTCGGAGCGTATCTTTGTAATGTCAGTGCCATTGCGTGTTTCCCCTCTTATAAAATCATATTCTCCCAGCATATAAGTTCGCTTGCTAAAATTATATTTCACAACAGGGGCGATGACATATTTATCCGCTTTGATGGCATCCAGATAAGACCCCATATGCTGATACACTGCATTGATGCGGAATGAGAATCCTTTCTCCTTTGCCTGTGTGCCCGCATCTATGGCTATGCGCGCCAGCCCGAAGCTCCCGCCGGAGATCTCTGCATTGAGCATACGGTTACCTGGCGTTTTGGTGTTGATATTGATCGTACCGCTGGCTTCCCCTACAGAATTAATAAAACCCGCAGGGCCTTTCACAACCTCCACGCTTTCAAATAGTGTCTGATCATCGAGGAGCGCGCCATAGTTGCCACGGCGTGGCATACCATTGATGGTGGTGGTGGCATTGAAGCCTCTCATCATGATAGAGGAGGAATGGTCGAAGAGCGAGCTGTTGAAACCAAAGTATACGCCGCTGGCGTTGCGTGCGGCATCTTTCAGCTGAAGACCACCCTGTTGCTGCAGCAGCTCGGAAGAAATGCTGATAATATTCTGCGGTATTTCCAGCAGCCGCTGTTGTGTTTTGAGAGAGGAGGAGAGAGTGTCTTTTTTCAACAGTTTCGCACGCTGCGATAATACCTCTATCCTTTGCAGCTGCCGGTATCTCATGCTGGTATCTATACTTTGCCGGGCTGCCAGCACAGATGGCAGGCCAAGCAACAATGCTGTGTAAATGAATGTATTCATGTCTGATAATTAGTATCCGGGATGTGTTAATTTGCCTGTGGCGATAATGATGATGATCATCAGCCATACGGATATACTGCCAATGAGTATCTTTCGGGTCTTGGCATCGTCTCCGCTGAAACTGAAGCGAGGCAGGCTGTCCAGCTCTTCTTCCTTAAATCTTCTGTCAAACAGCAGATAATTGTTCATAAACCGGATCCACTTTTCCCGGAAGATGTTTACCTGCATAGTGTAATCGTTATAGTTAGCCAGTCCGGATTCTGCATTGGCGTATAATAAGTGTTGCAGTTGTGTTACCGGATTGAAGTAAAGTCCACGCAGCAGTATTTTATTATAGCGTTGCATGCTTTTATCATGTGCTTGCATAATCCTGTTGAGGCGTGCGCCCAGCAGATCTGTATAGGCTATGAAGCGGCGGTTGCCGAATTCCGCAGTATCTCCCGTTTGCCGCAGATGATGGTATTCGGGATGACGCTGATAGAAGCTGTCAATCAGGGCAGGTACAGGCATCTCCCAGGTTTCCTCTTTGCATACACGCTGTGCAGACGCCAATTCGGAATGTAATGGCGGCGGCGCTATCAGCGTGGCGCTACTGTTCATAGCTGCTGGTATCACTATTACAAAAAGCAGCCATAGTCCCAATGTGCATAATATATTCCAGTGTGATGACTGGCGGAAGCCGATAATCAGCCAGCAGAGCGCAAACCAGAACAAAAGGTATATCAATGCGAGATATAACCATAGCAATACATCTGTAATGCTCATACGGCTGTAGGGAATGGTAAGAACGAAACCGGGAACACTCAGCAGGAAAATAATGAGCGCAATAACAATAAAACGAAACAACAGCTTGTAATACACGATCTTCCGCATAGATGCGCCCTGTATGGCCAGTAGTTTGTCTGTACGGCTCTCCATTTCCTTTGATAAACAATTATGGCTCCAGGCCATCACCAGCAAAGGGAACAGATAGATGATAACGAACGACAGATCAAAATTACCCGCCGCGAGTTTCTCTGCATTGATGAACTCCGCATTGGGAGGTGTCACAATCTCGTGCTTCGAACTCACAAGATCATAAGAGGGCAGGAGGTCACGTTGTCCTATGGCCAGCATAGACAGCCTGTGTGGCGGATGAGTGGCATAAGGCGGGTTACGGAACTCGACCACTTGGGGAACACCTGCGTTGGCCGCCAGATTCTTGCCGGCGCGGGTGCTGGTGTCTTCATGAAAGCGCTTGTGCAGCTCCTGTTGCAACGCAGCCTTATTCTTATGCAGACTATCAAGACCCGCTGCCTGCCTGCTGATCACGGCATGCCCGGCATACAGGCTGTATATGCTGATGATGATATAAAAGGCGAGCATAATCAGCTGTGAAGGCTGACGTAATAATTGTCTGAATTCAAATCTGAATATAGTAGTGGCCAGAGACATATTAAAGGATCAGCAATCGTTTTGAAATGAAGTATAATCCGACAAAAGCCAGCAATGTCCAGCATCCCAGGGTAAGCAATGAAGTACATTGCCGCAGGATGACCGTTCGTATATCCGGTAGATGATACCGGAATGATGGGATATGCTGGAAGAAAGCAGGACCAGCCTTGTAGTCCCCATCGCCGTGATCAGGATGCCTGGCCAGTTCCAGGTTCAGCGTGCGGATGAATTTGTTCCGGTACGTCCTGGCCTGGCGGTAGAATTCATTATGATGATAATAATCAGTGGCGGCCATCGACATGGAAAAGCGTTTCAGGCTGATGAAGGGATCCAGCAGGCCTGCTTTGTCGAGGAAAGACTGCTGCTGTGAAAACCCCTCTTCGACTTCTTTATAATAATGATTGAAAACTTTTTCCTGGTAATCTTCTCCCTGCTGCATGATTAATGCGGATGAGTTGACTGGTAACTGACCGGCACTGTCGGTATGGTACTGTTGCAGTAGTTGTTTCAGGTAACGATCAGCTCTTTCATAATATGGATCATGGCCGTCAAGTCCTTTCAGGAAGCCCTGTCTCGTCTTATCCTCAAATACGGACCTGGACATCACCGGATATTTTTTCTCTGCCTGTGCTGCCGCTATCTTCGGTAGGAGGATAGTTGTACATAGCCAGAAGATAAGTGCAGTCAGCATCGCCGCGCGGGAATCTTTGCTCAGGGCAGAGATGCCGGTGGCAATAGCGGTGAGCAATAAGTAATATAACAGGTACACCGCCGTGATCAGTATGCTGCGTAGCCACCAGTCACTACCCGCAGATATGACCGATAGTAACATCATCACAAAGAAAGGCAACAGGATGCCGGCAAATACGATATAACCTGCCATCACCTTACTCCACAATATAGCAGGCGGATAACGCCCCTGCATCAGCAGCATGCGGTAAGTACCTGCTTCTTTCTCCGATGTCACAGATGAAGACACTGTGGCCATAATAAGCAACGGTACGATCAGTTGCAAAACCATCGCAGGACTGAACAACCCGAAGCGCGAAGAGGCATCACTGCCCTGGGCCTGGCTGAAGTCTACTTCATGCTGCATGTGCGCTTCTATACGAAACGTGGTACCGGCATAGTCATTCAGCCCCGGATCGAAAGCTGCCGGCAGATCCAGTGGTTTGAAGAGGTAGGTGCCGAAGTGGGCCGCGTCATGCGGATTCCGTACCTGCTGCCCCCATTGTCGCTGGAACAACACGTTGGCCTGCTCCCGGGTGTGCTGTGCCTGACGGTATTGCAGCCACGAAAAGAGACAGGCCGCCAACAGAGCTGTCCATATAATAATAGCCGCCAGTATCAATACCCTGCTGCGGTAAAGTACCTGTAACTCTTTACTGATAAGGGTTATATAGACCTTTCCCATTTTGTTGCTAAAAAAATACCTTTATAATGCAACGAAGTTGCAAATAAATACTGATATTAGCAACAATGTTGCAAAAATGATCGAGTAACCCGATGAAAAGAGGATAATGCGCATGGCTACACGTTTTTTTAATCACGATAGTTTCCCGTTTTATAAACAGGCCGACTCCATGGACTGCGGCCCCGCGTGCCTGAAAATGGTGTCGGCATATCATGGGAAATCATTTCCCATAGCCTACTTCAGGCGCATATGTCACATCGGTAAGCAAGGGACTACACTGGCAAGTCTTGCGGCGGCAGCGGAACAACTTGGCATGAGGTCATTGTCTGCTGAATTGCCGCTGTCGACGCTCACAGAAAAGGCGCCGCTGCCCTGCATCCTGCACTGGGAAAAAAACCACTACGTAGTATTGGTAGACATCGACCACAACAGCGCCGCTGTGGCTGATCCGTCGCTGGATCGCATCGTCCGTGTAAAGCGACAGGATTTTATGCAATCATGGCAAACAAATGAAGCACGCGAAACAGGCAGGGCGTTGTTCCTGGAAACAACGCCCGTTTTTGAAGAGTTAGAAAACCAACATGACAACAAAGCCTCCCTCTGGTCATTGCTACCCTATGTGCGTGAACACCGCAAAGCGATATGGCCGCTGCTTATCAGCATTACCATGGCCTGCGCCTTTTCCCTGCTCATTCCGGTGCTCACGCAACTGATTGCGGACAAAGGTATCCGGGAGAGAAATGTAAACATATTACTACTCATCTGCCTCGGACAACTGATGCTGTTTATCGGCAAAACATGGATGGACTTCCTGCGCGCCCGCTGGTTATCGAAGATAGGCGCCCGCACAAGTATCTCATTGCTGCGTACTTTCCTGACAAAGCTCATGCGGCTGCCATTTCCGTTTTTCGATAACCGCCAGGCGGGTGATAACATGCAGCGGGTAACAGATAATCAGCGTGTGGAAGATTTTCTTACCGGCTCTGCTATCAGCTTTGTTATTTCCATACTCACCTTACTGGTACTTGGTGTGGTGTTACTGTATTACGACTGGAGAATCTTCCTGCTGTTTCTGGCCGGTGCGGTATTGAGTCTTCTATGGTCGGTTTCCTTTCAGCAAAAAAGACAGGGACTGGATCAGAAAAAATTCAAAGTACTGGCAGCTAATCAGCAACTGATGCTGGAGGTATTCTATGCCATGCAGGAGATAAAATTAACCGGCAGCGGAGAGGAGAAGAAGGTAGCCTGGGAATCACTGCAGGAGCAAGCTTACGGCCTCAAGCTGGAAAGCCTGCGGCTTGATCAGTCTATGCAGGGCGTAGGCGCCTTTATCAATGAAATAAAGAATGTGCTGATCTCATTCACTGCGGCCATGTTGGTAGTGAATGAGCACATCAGTCTTGGCGGTATGCTGGCAATCACTTATATCTGCGGCCAGCTGAATACGCCGGTGATCCAGCTGGTGGACTTTGTGCGGGCCGCACAAAACACGCGATTCAGTCTCCAACGCATGTCAGAGGTATACCTGGAGCCGGAAGAAGATGCTGGATTGTCAAGGCAGGAGATACCGGCGACACCAGGCGATATACGGTTGAATAACATCAATTTTCGTTATGGTAACACATTCAATCCGTTGGTGCTGAAGAATGTGCACCTCACTATTCCTGCCGGTAAAGTCACAGCTATTGTGGGAATGAGCGGCAGCGGCAAGAGCACGCTGCTCAAACTGTTGCTGAAATTTTATCAACCTGTTGCAGGCCACATCACTGTTGGCAGTCAACCGCTCGGTGGTATACACGCTGATGACTGGCGTAGCCGCTGCGGAGTAGTGATGCAGGATGGCTATATCTTCAGTGATACTGTTGCCAATAACATCTATGGAGGTATTGCAGAAAAAGAAGAGGCGCGCCTTTATGAATCTGCTACTATGGCTAATATGCACGAATTTATTTTGTCGATGCCTTTCGGTTATAATACCGTCATCGGCAAAGACGGATACGGTCTTAGTGAAGGGCAGAAGCAGCGCTTGCTCATTGCACGGCTGATCTATCGCAATCCTTCCTACATCTTCCTGGATGAGGCCACCAATTCGCTTGACGCCAACAATGAGCTGGCCATCGTCAATAACCTGAATAAATTCTTTAAAGATAAAACCGTCCTCGTGGTGGCACACAGGCTGAGCACAGTGAAACATGCAGATCAGATCATTGTGATGCATAAAGGAGAGATCGTGGAATCGGGCACACATACGGAGCTTACCGCCGCGCACGGCAGTTACTATCATCTGATCAGGAATCAGCTGGAGCTGGGCAAATGATAACCTTGTAAACCAATATGCATGAGTATTACTGTATTTCCTTATTCCCTGGTAAGATATGCGGCGCTTGACAGTCGCCTGTTGGATCACTGGACACTGGCGGATGCGGAAATGATCTTTCACCGTTATCAGGAAGAACAAAACGTAGTAAAGAGCCTCCGGGACCGGCTCTGTGACCGGATTTTCGAATTGGCCGGCCGGTTGGAAGATGACCGGTTGCGCCAGAAACTAATACAGTTGAAAAGAGCAGTGTACAATAACAAAGAGCCGGGCGCAGGTCATCTTCCGGAGCTGGAGACTCTTTTTGATGATGGCCTGCGCGAAGCTTTTGCTATCTACGGCGAAAAGATAACATCAGTACGCACATGGCTACACGAAACCAGGCGGGCCTACGATGCTCTGATGAGCAGTCACCGCAGGGATTTACAGAATATGGCTGGGATGGAGTCGTTACAAAAGGGGATTCTGCTTTCAAGTCCTGTATTGCTGGAGCAGCTACCGTACTTTACGGGAAAAGACCCATCGCTGTTTAAGCAGAAGGATCATAAAATGGAGATCAGCCTCCTACGCTACCTGACGCGTATGAGTTTCAAGACATCGCCCTTCAGCACCTTCACTTATACCGGGCTGATGACATTGGGCGATAAGAATGTAGCAACGCAGACGCCGGTGAGCCGTCTCAAACTGAACAACAGCATCTTCGGTTATCTTATGGCTATCATCCGCCGTCATCCTGTGCTCAATAATCATCTGATCATCTCAAAAAATATTACTGCAACAGCAGATACCGGGAAGTTTCATTTCTTCATCAATTATATGAATGTTGAATCTTTCCAGCAACTACCGGCTACCGCGCTCAATAAGCTGATTATGCAGCAGCAGGATGGTATCACGTTGACGGAAATGGTGACGTTCTTATCTGATGCAATTGAAGATGCTGACAGGGACGCTATAAAAGACTACCTGTTGAAAATGGCCGCCACCGGTATTCTGGAGGCGGGTATCGGCGTATCGGGGATGGAGGAGGACTGGAGTAGCCGGCTACTGAGCTTCCTGGAAAATATACATCCGGCGCCTGAAGAGGTGATCCGGATAAAAGATCTTTTCTACCAGTTGCATGACTACAGGAACGCCTATACGAATGCGGCCGCCGCAGAACGCGCAGTAATACTCACGGTAACAGCAGAGCTGGTGAACGGTGTGTTCGGTTCGTTGCAGGAAGGAGCGGGACTCCCCATAACAACAGAAAGAGCAATGAACAATGAACCGCCAAAAGTGCTGCATACGATGCAGTTCGCCCATCACCATTTTACAGGCAGGCAGATTTTTTATGAGGACTGTTACACACCTGAAGCAGAATCGCTACCGGAAGAGACGATACTGCCTGTTACACAGGCGGCTGAAACCCTGCTACACAGCCTTTCTCCATTGGACCATCTGAAGCCGGAGCGTGATAGCATGTGTTCCTTCTTCCTGAAACAGTACGGCGAAGATGCCAGTATAAAGATTTTCGATTTTTACAGAGACTATTATTACCACGTTAAAAAGCCGCAACTGGAAACCAGGGAAGACATGACGGCGGCAACGGGCGACTGGCATAACGAAATCATGCATCGGTTGCAATCAGTCCTCGATACGGATTCCTGCGAGATTCATCTTGACCCGCAGATTTTTCCGGATATACCTGCGGATACCTGTTCCCAATCACGGGGTCTGTTTGTACAACTGTTTGAAGAAGACGGGATGCAGCAGGCCGTAATCAATGCTGTGCTGCCGGGCATGGGCAAAGTGAATGGCCGGTTCCTCTCACTGTTTGGTAAGGAAGTGGCAGCGCACTTTGCCAGCTTTAATACACGGATGCACAGCAGTGCGGTCATGGTAGAACTGAACGATGCCTCCAGCTTCAATGCCAATATGCACCCGCCGTTGTTGCAACATGAGATCAGTATGCCCGGTGGCAACAATATCTATGCACAAGAACAGCGATTGCCGGCCACTATGCTGGAAGTGCGCTATAGCCCTGATTCCGGGACGCTCGTACTATATAATGGCGCACAACAGGTATACACCTATGATCTCAGCCTCGAATCTTTTTTCAATCGCTCGCACCTTTACCGTTTGCTGGCACATTTTAACCCGGATGTCCGCCCTTCGCTCAGTGCCTTTGTGAAGATTGTGGATACCTGCTATGAGCAGCTGCATCCGGTTGATGGCAAGGAGATGTACAGCTGGCCGCGTATCACATATGCGCAGCAGCTGGTACTGCGCAGAAAGACCTGGCAAGTGAAAACAGCTGCCATACCGCAGCAGGCTGTCCATGAAACGGAGTTGGATTATTTCATCCGGCTGCAAAGCTGGCGACTTGAGAACGGATTGCCGGAACAAGTATTCCTGTTCCTGCGCAAAAGATCTAAAAACACCGGCAAAGTGGGGACGGATGATGACTACAAGCCACAGATCATTTTCTTTTATCAGCCACTGATGATCGTACTATTCAGAAAACTGCTGACGCGCGCCGGCGATTATATCTATTTCGAAGAAGTATTGCCCGATCCCCGCTCCGGCAATGTGGTAAAGGAATATCTATTGCAATGGTACAAATACAGATGATATGACTTATACCTGGACTGCGGCACATATATTTTATTCAGGCAGCATCAACCTGCTGATCACGGAGTGCGTGGCGCCTTTTGTACAGCAGTATGCAATGCTGCTGGATAACGAGGCGCCTTTCTTTTTTATTCGTTACCCGGAAGGCGGTGATCATGTGCGTCTGCGTATGAATACGACATGCCCGGAAGATACGATGCGTCACCTGCACGCTTGCGCTTCCCGGTTTTTTCATGCGCATCCGGCGCCTGCAGCTAAACGCCGTCACGACTGGCTTCAGGATGAATCGGTATACCGGATGCCGTATGAGCCGGAAGTGATACGATATGGCAATGACTATACGTTGCAATGGGCAGAACGGCATTTTGTGGTATCATCAAAGGTGGTGATGGAATGGCTCTGCAATACCCGCAACAAACCTGCTTCCATGCAAGTACAGGCTATACAGCAACATATGTTGTTGTTAAAGAGTACGGGCAGGCCGCCGGAAGAACTGTTGATGATATGCGATTATTTTGTTGAAGACTGGCTGAAGGTATTTTATCCGGGAATGAAGAATGCAGAAGAAAAGGAAAGATGGCTGAGTGCTTTCAAAACTACCTACGACAGGCAGCCGCAGCTGGCGCCAGCGGTAGCGGATTTCTGGTATTCGGCAGAGGAGGAGAGTATTTCACCGTCATTACAGTACTATCTCTCAGAGAATAAAAAAATAATGGATGCCTATGACGGCAGCAGACTTACTTTTCAACAGCTGACAGTCGCCATCGCCAGCATGATGCATATGACCCACAACCGCCTGGGCATTGAGAACCCGGAGGAAGCTTATATCATGTATTGCACCCGTGCCTGCCTGGCGTATATTTTCTCACAACACCGCTTATTCTTATGATTATAGAAAAGGAACAATTACGGCAGCACCTATACGAAATAAAGACAGACCTGCTTGCTGCCATGAAAACCGATGAGCATGGTCCTTTCTGGACTACGCCACACCATGACCGGGCCACGGGAGAATTTCCGGAAAAGGAGTTTCCGGAGATCTTCAACGGCAGCTGTGGCATTGCCTTATTCTTTCTCGCTTTATATGAACTGGATCAACGCGACGAGGATCTGCAACTGGCTGAGCAAACGGTTCGCAGGGTATTGCAGGAGGACTATTGTATAAGCCCCAGGTTCTATTGTTTTTATACTGGTGTGGCCGGTATCGTTTATTGTTGCATCCGACTGTATGAGGTTACAGGAAACAGCACCTGGTTGTCGGATGCATTGCAACTCGCCCGCCGGCACGTGAACGAAATGCCCACACGCCTCACTGAGATGGATATACTGAGCGGCGTTTCCGGTAACCTGTTGGTGCTTACGCTGCTCTATCATTATACGCGGGAGGAAGATATGCGGGTTGCTGTTAATAGCCTGTTGAACATCCTGCTGGCAGATGCCCGTATCTCAGTTCAGGGCATTAAGTGGGACCACGACAAGCTGGCTTTTGATAGCCTGACAGGTTTTTCGCATGGCGCCTCCGGTATTGCCTATACGTTGTTGCAGGTGGGTAGCTATTTTCAATATGATGGCTTGATACAGCTGGCGGAAGCGGCACTCGAATATGAGATGCAATACTACGATGAAACAAGCCTTAACTGGTTGGATCTGCGCCTGGGTACACATCGCTATAACCTTCCCGGCGCACACACCTGGAACCCGGAGGTATTCTGGCCGGAGATGAAGCAGGTGAATTCCTGGGCGCACGGCGCCGCAGGCATTGGACTTGCAAGGCTTTCTGCCTACCGGGTCACTGGCGGACCTCAATACCTGTTGCAGTGTATGAACTGCATAGACCGTTGTCTGCAGGATATGGCTACGAAACGGGAAGATTATACATTGTGCAGTGGCTACACCGGCATGATCCCATTCCTGTTACAGGCGCAGGCATATTTCCATAGGGATGATCTCATTGACGCTGCGTGGGAGATCATTGTCGATGCGATAGCATTTATAAAGCGGTCGGGTGTCAGCAACAGCTTTATTGCGGCCAGTGCTAAAGATATGGGGTTATTGTCCGGCCTCGCGGGTATTGGATATACGCTTGCTTACCTGCTGAAAGACGGAGCCATACCGCACGTGTTGGCTGTGCAATTGCCTGTTGCCACTATGAAGCCTGATGGTTGCTACAGTGTTGCGCAGGTTGCAGAGGTGGTGTTTTCAAAATATTATCCACGTACATTATCATTGCTCCGGGAGGAAGATATCACACCGAATCCAGTTACTGTGGCGAGTCTTGATGGTTTTGAACAGATGCTGGCGGCTGCCATTAGACAACTGGATCACAGCAACCAACCATTAGCAAAACATGTTTTTAGTTATGAACAATTACTAACCGGTATTTGGAAGGAGCACAAGGGACGCTTATGCTATTACAAGATGAACAGTTATCTGGACAAAGCGGCGGCGGGTCTTGCAGCCTTTGCAGATGAGGCGTTGCTGGCCTCCTGCTTCACTGTGACAAAGTATATGCGCCTCGTACATACGGTGTTTGATCCGTTGAAACCTGCCAGGGACGATGCCGGTGGGAAGGAGATGTACGCTGTGTTGCTGGAAACGCAGGCGGGTGGTATCCGGGAAATGCATATAGGAAGGCTTACGGAGATGATAGTTGAAAGGTTACATCATGTCTGCGACGGCTATACGCTGATGAAGGAGATAGGTGATGAGGTACTGGGGGAAACTACTGATGAAGAAGCGCGTCAGGCATTAGGGACGAAGGTATTGCTGCAATTGCGCGAGCTGATAAAATGCCGGATCGTCAGCTATCTGCCATGTTAAAAAAAGCAGGATGCAGCCCTCAACGTCGCTGCATCCTGCCGGAACTGGTATCAGTATACTAGCAGATCACTGTAGTGCACCGAATAGGTGGATTATGTTCTGTATCTGTGGGCTGTGTGTGGGTAGGGTGTGCCTGACTTCCCACACCCCCAGAAAGGCGTGCGGCCATTTCACTGTCGATGCTGGTTACAAAACTTTCCAGTTGTAAATCATCCAGGTTAAGCTTGATTCTTTCGGAATTGTTTTTCATGGAATAATAATTTTTGTTGTTGATGCCTACTGTTACTAGGGTTTCGGCTTTCCCCTGTTGCAACTTTTTTAAAGATACATATTTGCAACATAGTTGCAAAAAATATCTGAAGAAATTTTCCCTATTTCTGGATGAATGACCGGAAATGATGATTCCTATTAGGTTTTATTTTTTGAGGGATATAAAGGAGAATGGGGAAAGTAGCGTGTAAAGTGGAGGAGGCTTAAATGAAAATACCTGTGATGCTTAGCCGTATTGCATTGCAGGCAAAACAGGGAAGCTCACAGGTATATATTTATTTTATCTTACAATGTCGGAATGATCAAACACACCAGCATGTTCTCCACTCAGAGTAAGGGATACAGCTTAAAGGAGGTTGAGAGTAGCCCACGCCACCTTTCAGTTGAGTTTGTTTTTCTGATGTAAGGCTGGCGAGTTTAATTTTGCCTAGCGTCAGTTTTTTTTCGGTTACTTTTTTCATGGAATCGAGGTTTAGATTAGATAAAGATTTTACGCTTCAGCGCACCAGCATGTTCTCCATTCGGAGTAAGGGATGCAGCTTAAGGGAGGTTGAGAGTAGCCCACGCCACCTTTTAGTTTTTGTTGTTTTTCTTGTGTCAGGCTTGCAATCTTGATTTTGCCTAAAGCCAGCTTTTTGGTTGTTGTTTTTTTCATGGACTTCTTGATTTGGTTTAGAGAATCAATTGGATATATCTTGGGGAATACTTAATCTGGCTGTATTTAATAGCGTTAACTCAAAAAGCAGACAGTTTTTCGCTCACACGATCTATTGAATAAATATATAATGATTTTATTAAAAAAGTAACAACCATCGATTTTTTTCTTGTCAACCGTCATCCTCCGCAAAAAACGGGTTGAACATTTTACGGCATTACTGTTGTTTTGTAATAAAAGTGCGAATATGTATCATCATACTGAACTTGGTAATAGTGCTGAAGAACGAGGTAAGCGGGTGCGAAGCCTGATCCGCACAGGAGGTGTTACTTTGGGTGGTCACCGGCCCTCAAAGATATACGGCCTGCTTACCTGCAAGGCTGGTAAGCGGATGAAGCCGGATAATCGTATGTTTTTCAGAGATGAACAGGAGGCGCTTGTTGCCGGCTATCGCCCTTGCGGGGCCTGTTTACCGGAAAAATACAAGGTCTGGAAGCAACAAACTGCAGATAACGCAAGAACCGGGTTTTCCGCTGATGATGCCCATCGTAATTTTGTACTGTAAAAATGAAAATGATATGGAAACGCAACAGGAACTTGACTACAGACGAATCGCTGATGCGATAGGCTTTTTTAGAGACAACTTTAAATCCCAGCCTAAACTGGAAGAAGTGGCCCAGCATGTTCACCTGAGCCCGTTCCATTTTCAGCGGATGTTCCAGCAATGGGCAGGCGTAACTCCCAAACAGTTTTTGCAATACCTGAGCGTGGAACACGCCAAAGAAATACTGAAGAACACGGGGGCTTCCCTGTTTGATACCGCCCTGGAGACCGGCCTCTCCGGCACAGGAAGGTTACACGATCTCTTCATTAAAGTGGAAGGTATGACACCGGGTGAGTACAAGAACGGCGGGGCATTGCTGAAGATCAACTACTCATTCGCCGACAGCCCGTTTGGTCAGCTGATAGTGGCTTCCACGCCAAAAGGCATCTGTCATATGGCCTTCGTGGATGAAGGTGAAGATGCTGCCTTTGCAAAGCTAAAAGCTATCTTCCCGAATGCTGCTTACAACCGCATTGTGGATATGATCCAGCAAAATGCTCTCTTTGTGTTCAGCCAGGACTGGAGCCGGCTCGATGAAATCAAACTACATCTGAAGGGTACAGACTTTCAGATCAAGGTATGGGAAACCCTGCTGGCAGTACCTTCTGGCGGACTTACCACTTATTCCACATTGGCAAAGAAAGCAGGGTACGACGGCGCATCAAGGGCTGTGGGCACTGCTGTAGGTCACAACCCCGTGGCCTTCCTGATTCCCTGTCACCGCGTCATCAAAGCTACCGGCGACATCGGCCAGTATCACTGGGGGGCTCTGAGAAAGAGTGCTATCATTGGCTGGGAAGCCGCAAGGAGAGGAGTAAAGCAATAACATAAACAGCGCAACATGAAACCAATAGCAGACCGATTGAAAGAAAAAGACTGGCAGCAAATTACAACAACCCTTCACCGTGATGGATTTGTTATAGTGAAGAACATGCTCACGGCTAAAGAATGTGATGCATTCGTGGAGGATTACAACGCAGACAATACCTATCGCAAGACCATCAACATGGAGCGTTACCGTTTCGGTGCAGGTGAATACAAATATTTCAGCTACCCGCTTCCACCACTGATTACCCAGCTGCGTGAAGGCGTATACCCATACATCGTTCCGGTAGCCAACCGCTGGATGACTGAGCTGGGCCTGGCAACACGCTTCCCGGCATCACACGCTGAAATGAAAGAGCTGTGTAATAATCACGGGCAAACGAAACCCACCGCACTCATACTCAAATACGGTGAAGGCGGTTTTAATACGCTGCACCAGGACCTTTACGGAGAAGTATATTTCCCGATGCAGATCGTATTCATACTCGATCAGCCGGATGAAGATTTTACCGGCGGTGAATTTGTCATCACCGAACAGATACCACGCGCACAGTCAAAAGCCAATGTACTGAAACCAGGCAAAGGCGATATGATCATCTTCACAACCAACTTTCGCCCTGTAAAAGGATCCAGGGGCTATTACCGGGTAAGCATGAAACATGGCGTAAGTCCCTTGCACAGCGGCAGCAGACATAGCCTGGGTATCATCTTTCATGACGGACAATAGTGTTTCCCGCAAAGAAACTATGACCTCTTTCCTTTGCTCTTTTGAGGGAAAATTCACATTTTTGCGCTGTATAATAAACAGATATGAAGCGCGCTAGATTAGTCAGTGAGCCCATTGAACAGTTTTATACCGGCACTTATGAAGAAATAAGGCTTGAGGTAGGGCTGGGACCACTGGAGTTTGAACGTAACAAGGACCTGATAAGCAGGTTCCTGCCTGCGGGAAAAGCTGTAATTGCAGATATTGGCGGCGGTCCCGGTGTTTATTCCGCATGGCTCGCCAAAGCAGGACATGACGTGTATCTTTTTGATCCCGTACCCAAACACATAGAACAGGCAAACAAAAGATCGGCTAAACAAAGGAAGTATCCTTTTAAGGCCATCCTCGGAGAAGCCCGCCACCTGGACATGCCGGATGCATCCGTTGATGTAGTGCTTTTGCATGGCCCCCTGTATCATCTGCAAGAAAGGAAAGACAGGATCAAAGCATTGCAGGAAGCACGCCGTGTACTGAAACCAGGAGGTATACTGTTGGGGTTTGCCATTAACTATACCGCCTCTACACTGGTAGGACTTATCAATGGTCATATTCATGATACAGCTTTCCTGAAGATGTGCCTGGAAGAATTGTCTGCCGGCAGGCATAATGCGCCGCAAAACTGGGCTGGCATATTGCCTGAAGCCTACTACCACCGACCTTCCCAACTGGCCGAAGAAATTACAGAAGCGAGGCTGCATCATATCGACACTTTCGCTGTGGAAGGGGTAATCTGGCTGGATAGCCAATATTTTGAAAGCAAAGCAGATCCGGTTAAAAAGCAGCAAATGCTCGATCTCCTGAAGGCTACGGAGAATCATGCTGAAATGCTGGCCATTAGCCCGCATATGATGATCGTAGCGAAGAATGTCTGAACTGTGATTCTTGTGATTAGTTTGATTTTTCTGATGAACGAAGATTAAGTTTTGATTTATATCGAAGCGAAGACCCGCTAAGCGCATTTGCTTAGCGGGTCTTTTGTGTTTATCAATCCTAATCTAATCTTCGTTCATCAGAAAAATCAAACTAATTACGAGGATCACAGTCCAGGAGCCGCATTCCTCTTGTATTCACCCATCCCTGAAGGAACGGTGCGAAGTTCTGCCGATATCAGTTGCTGTCAAAGGTTGATATGTCTGTAATATTGGTCAGAAGGTCGGATACGTGTTGATCAAAGGTAGGCGAATATGCCGACGGGTATGGGCAAAATAAAACCGGGAACGCATCAATAGCGTCCCCGGTGAACAATGAGTTATCAGGAGCTTATGCAGCAGGTTGCCTGTTGTTCTTTGAAATGAAATAACAGGCAAATAAAAATACAATCCAGCCGGGAATCAATGCCACCGGTAGTTTCATACCGGTGATCCACATCAGTATCAATATACCTGCTAAGAACACCAGGCAGATGAGGTTAGATAACGGATAGAGGAAAGAAGGGAATTTGGTGTGAACCTGCTCTATCTTTTTCTCTTTCCTGAATTTCAGATGCACCACACAAATCATCAGCCAGTTGATCATCAATGATGATACCACCAGCGACATCAACGTTTCCAGTGCTTTTTCATGCATCAGTTTATTAACGACAATACAGATGGCTGCAAACAAGCCGGATATGAGAATAGCATTCACCGGCACATGATTATGATTCAGCTTCGACAGGAAAGATGGCGCATTGCCTTGTTTCGCCAGGCCATATAACATGCGGCTGTTACTGAATACGCAACTGTTGTATACGGAAACTGCAGCCGTCAATACAATCAGGTTCAGCACATTTGCGATCAGGCTGGTGAAGTAGATGGTTTTACCGAAAAGACTGAACTGGAACCCTTTCAGGCTTTCGAATACTGTCACAAACGGGCTGCTGTCTGTGGTAATATTCTTCCAGGGAGAAAGCGAAAACAAGATGATCAGTGCACCCACATAGAAGATCAGGATACGGTAGATCACCTGGTTAGTTGCCTTGGGTATGGTTTTCTCCGGCTTATCTGCTTCTGCTGCAGTAATACCGATCAGTTCCAGTCCGCCGAATGAGAACATAATAAGCGCAATTGCAGAGAACAAACCTTCATATTTGCCCTGCGCATCTTTGTGCAGCAGCCCTTTCGGGAAGAATCCGCCGTCGTTCCATAAATTGGCTACGCTGGCCTGCGGACCACCGCTGCCGCTGATCAACAGGTACACCCCAAAACAGATCATCGCGATAATGGCCACTACTTTTATGATGGAAAACCAGAACTCAGCTTCACCGTACACCTTTACGGAACTTAAGTTCAGGGCATTGATAGCAACAAAGAAAAACAGGCTGGATACCCACAACGGGATCTCCGGCCACCAGAAATGGACGTAAATACCAATGGCGGTAAGCTCCGACATGCTTACCAGGATATAAAGCACCCAGTAGTTCCAGCCGGAGGCAAAACCGGCAAAAGTTCCCCAGTATTTATAGGCAAAGTGGCTGAAACTGCCGGATACCGGCTCTTCTACCACCATTTCGCCCAGCTGGCGCATGATAAAGAAAGCAATGATCCCGGCCAGTGCATAACCAAGTATAACAGAGGGTCCTGCCACTACAGCTGCAGGACCAATGCCCAGGAATAAGCCTGTTCCTATAGCTCCGCCGAGCGCAATCAGCTGTATATGCCTATTCTGTAAGCCCCTCTTCAGCTTTTGGTCGTTGGCTTTTTCGGTTGTTGGTTCCAATGTTGGTTCGCTAGATGTCAAAACAAAATGTATTAGTTTCTCTAAAAATGTAAACTTAGACTAATTTTCATAAAAAAGCTGGCCATCGCCGGCCAGCTTTTTCAATTTAAAACACCTATGGTCATATGCTGTTTCCTGCGGCTATACTGCGTAAATGCTGCATAGCATGCTACATCCGCGAAGGAACTACGGCGTATTTCATCTTTCTCTTCAGGAAATGTTTTTCGAACAATTCATAGGAAACATACGCCAGCATGCAGGTACATATGATTGCTGCCAATGGATACAGCAGCTCATACACTATAGCTGGTGCGCCTTTGCCGCAAGCCTTCAGCATCAGCATCAGCACCACTTTACACACCGCTGTGTGAAACAGATAAATACCATAGGAAATCCTGCCCAGCGCCTTGAGCAGCGGGTGTTCCAGCTTCAGGATACTGTGGGGGGATACCGCCATCAACATCAGATAACTGAAAAGCCCTGCCTGTATAAGGTTGTCGAAATAGTATTTACTTAACGCCGGAATGCGTATAACAGAAAAGACCATCGATACCATCAATGCAAGCATCAGCCATTGTACCGGTTTGCGCAGAACCGCAGTAAAGAAAGGGGTGTGCAGCCTCCTTCCATTTAGCAGCCAGGCGGCCAGCATCCCGCCGCCAAAGAGCCCCAGCTTATCGAATAGCAACTGGTAGTTAATATACAGTATCTCTTTGGTGCTGATGTTGAAAAATACAGGCGCCAGCACATTGACAATATTACTAAGCAACGCAGTGCCCAACATCAGCGCAAAGAGCAGCATCAGTCTTTTCCTGAATAAGGATAAAAGCAACGGCCACACTAAATAGAACTGCTCTTCCACACATACAGACCAGGTAATTTCCGGTATGCCGCTGTTATAGGTAAAAAAGGCCAGCTGTATATTCACGGCAAAGAGTAACACGAACACCAGGTTGGTAAGCAGGGTTGAGGGAGTAACAGCAGGTCCCTGCCCGATCAGCTGAAGTGCATAAGGAGCCAGCAAGGTAAGCGTAATACTGAATGCCAGGTACAACGGCCATGTCCTTAATATCCGCCTGAGATAAAAATACTTCAGGTTGACGTATCCCGTTTCTTTCTGTTCCCGCAACAGCAGATAGCTTATGAGAAAACCGCTCAGCACAAAGAAGAGGTTCACGCCCATTCTACCCGCGTCTTTGAGCACATGGCCCAGCAGCGGCCAGGAAGATGCGCCGCTGCTGACAACAAAATTATGCGCATGATAAAGCACTACCAATACCGCTGCTATAAAGCGTATGGCATTCAGGTTTTTGAAATACACCTTCATGGAAGCAGGTGGCTTTGCTGATGTAAGCTGACTTTCGCCGGAAGTGGCGGTCATAGACGTTTCCGTCAGGAAGATCTGTAGGTTTTTCATAACAAAGATAGTACTACTGTTACACAGCAGTGTGGTTGGTTTTCAATAAATGATTAAATGCAGGCAGGATAAATGAGGCTGGACGGTTATAGTGAATCAGGGGCAGGCATATCGTATACCCGATTATATAAATGTACTTAATGTCTTTTAATCAGCCAATAATGACAGAGAAAATATCAGGTTGATGCCGCTGTTATCAGGGACTATAAGAATGCTTTCAGACCTCTGCTCTGCTTCCGGGTATTCGATGCAAAGAAGCCGCCGCAGGAATGTTGTTGTGAACATTTGCTGCATTCTTCAAGGAAAATATTCTTCCAGTCAGAAATAGATTTCCTGTAGAACGGCCATAACTCTTGCGGGGTAACACATAGCTGCGCATTGTAGAGAGATACATGCATACCAAAATCTGAAAGATAAGACATCGCCTCAGTCAGTTCATGGCGATAATCCAACGGGTCAATCCAGAGTTTTTCGATATTATACGGGGTATATCCCTGATGCTCTAACCCCATAAAAGCAACATGTTCGGCAAACGGAAGATACTTGTAAATGAATTTAGCGAGCTTAAGCAACCGTGGGATAGTTTGTTGGTGTAATACAATCCTGAGTTCAATTCTTACACTGTTTTTGGCAAGGTGATATAAGCCCTGTATGGTTTGTTCGAAAGCTCCATCGGCCTGTACTATATAGTCATGTAATGCATAATAGTCAGCATAAACAGGGATGCCCAGCATCAGCTTTGAGAATGACATATTGCCCAGTTGTGTTGCTATATGAGGATTACTGAATGACCTCCCATTTGTCAGACAATGCACTTCCGTGTTGGGAAGCTCCGCCTGGATCAGGCTTAATAGTTTAAAGAATTTATCCCCCATGAGAGTAGGCTCTCCTCCGGTTATGCCTAATTCGACACAATCTTTGGGAATTAGTGGAATCGTTTGTGAATGTACTTCATACAGATACTCAATATCATTTTTAATCTTAGGGGGTTGGGAACACATAAGACAATTACTGTTGCACTGTTCCGTGAATAAGAGAAAATTATGACGCGAGTTCACGCGGTAAGCAGTGGTAATAACTCCATCACTATTGATAATAATAATATCTCCTTCTGACAGGTGATTAAATGCCGGTACCGAATGTACATACGGAATGTTCGGGTGTTCTAATTGTCCCTGAGAGGTAAGAAGGGCTTTGTAATTACCAGGTTGTGACGGCTTCCCGTTCTCCATAATCAGAATGTCACCTGCGCTTCCATTATGGAAGGTAATACTGCCCGCTATGGGGCGTTCGATCCCAACCGGAACACCTTTGGTTTTTAGTATCATCAGTTTTTACCTGTTATCCAGCTTCTGAATATTTTTTCTATCCTGGGATTACTATCCATCAATGTGATCAGATGTGTGATGATGCTCATGTTTCTCTGACAAAAAGAGCTGGATGGCCTGTAACCATATATGTCGCCCTGGGTGGCGTAATTGAAAACCGGATCGGCTCCGCAATATGCCTGGTAGGCGCACTCTGAACATCCCGCCAACGATTCATTCGCCATCGCTTCACTTAATACAGATGCTTTCTCTCCATAGAAAACATCCTGATAGCCGGTTTCTCCCAAAGTGCCGACTTTAAATGTAAAGTCTCCCATTTCTGCTAACATCCTTGCTTCATCCGAAACGTAAATGTCCCCATCATAATTGAATACAATTACATTCGTGAGCATACCGGCAGGAGATTGAAGATCCACATATCCAACAGGGAAGGGGGTCAACATCTTTTTTAAAAGAATAGTAGCATAATCTTCTCTGATGAAATAGCCATCCAGGTTTAACTGAATGATATGGTCCAATGCTGTTTTATAAAATTCGACAAACCTGGTGGTTTCATACTTATTCTTAGTCTCACTTTTCAGTGCAAATCCATATGGACTTATTGGCCGCAGGAAGATGTTATTAAATCCCAGCTTCACATATTCATCTACAATCTCTGTTGGGTGTTCCAGTGATATAGCAGAAGTAGTTAAAAGTGCGGATACATGCTCTGCGCCGAGTTTGTTCCTACAGTTCGTGATACCTTCAACTGCAAGCTGATAGCTGTTTGCGTTGGCCTTATGCCGGTTTTTATTGTGGATAAATGCAGGACCATCAATGGAGGTTGATATCAGGATCTTATACTCATGGCAAAAATCCAGTATTTCATCCGTGACTAAAGCAAGATTGGTGCAGATAACAAAGGTAATAGTCTTACCTTGTTGCATGGCAGCTTTTTTAGCTTTCTCAACAGCATAAACAATATTCTCAAATGCCAGTAACGCTTCACCACCCTGGAACTCCATAGTGATATGAGGGCTGGGTGATTTCATCATCATCTCAATACCTTTATCAATATGAAACCGGCTCATGTCATATTTACCCTTGTCTGACGTAACCCTGGATACCTGGCAGTAATGACAGGTATGTTCGCATCTCAGGCTGATGACGAAGATATGTAGTGAAGTAAAGTGATCGAGGAATGATTTTTTAGTACGATAGCGTGTGCTGAGAATATCCAGCAAGGAAGGAATTGGCGTCTCAGATATAAAGAAGTTGGAGATCAGATCCCTTACCAGTTCAACATCGGCTGGATCGTCCGTGAGGATTTCCCGGGAAACAATCCTTGCTACTGTTCCCGTAGGTACGATAAGAAAATCTCCAAATTCATTAACAATGACTTCTTTGTCTATAGGAAGACGATGAAATTTGAAGGGGAGTAAATAATAGTTTGATGATTTCTCATAAAATGAATAATCATTAAACTTTCGGTTTTTGCTGCCGGTGTGCTGAGGGATATTCATCATTATTTCATACGGATTAATAGCAGAGTCACGTAGCTGTATTCATATCTTCCGCGTCAGTTTCCTGCTCATAGTAAGCGAATGCCTTTGCAATAATAAGTTCCCTGATATTTTGGGTTTCGTTATTTATTAATTGCCTTAGTTTAAAGTCGATGAGGTC
Organism: Chitinophaga sp.; assembly: GCF_035538455.1. GTDB lineage: Bacteria > Bacteroidota > Bacteroidia > Chitinophagales > Chitinophagaceae > Chitinophaga. Next base: position 347 of record NZ_DATLKJ010000241.1, on the reverse strand, counting down.
CTGTTTTAACTTTGCCTGGATAGTATTCCACTCTGGTTCAGGAGATGCTGCTTTGGGTGTCAGGGTGATATTGAATTTTGTCGCAGGCTCCTGGCAGATGTCAACTTCAAATGTATTTGTATACCAATACAGACATTTAAAAATGACTGCTTCGGTATAGATGGCAGCATCTACGGACAGATAGAGCCTATTGTTGTCTTGATGAATTTCCATTTATTCTGGCCCTTATGGCGTTTAAAGTTTTGCTGTCAACGACTCCGTTAGGTCTTAGTTCATTGTCCTGCTGAAACTTGATAACAATCTGCTCGGTCTGAACGCCAAAGTACCCTGTTACGAACATATCTCTT
>NZ_DATLKJ010000240.1:0-1706 GCF_035538455.1 Chitinophaga sp. | reverse complement strand
ATACCAGTTATAATGAGTCTCCAGTAATTTTTGCCATCCCCTCTTGGGGGCTGCAAAGAAGTCTGGCCAAGAAATTCTCATTCACGGTTCAATTAGGCTGGGCATTTAAATATTCAACAGTAGAAAAGAATTGGACCAACTCCCCAAATATTAGAACAGGCATATATTATATTTTGAAATAATAATCGATTATTACAACATTGCCATTAATATCAAGTCTATAGCCGTCGGAAGCAGTTTTCTTCTTCAGCAAACGGTAACACTACGAATTTTACCGCTGGTGAAAAGAAAAATACACCTACCTCTGGGAAGAACAAAAGCGCCTTATGAACAAACGTTTTTCATCTGAAACCCGGTAGAGATCTACCGTTGCAAAAACATTTGTTCATAAGGCGCAAGCCCGCGGCAGCGATACCAGGTTAAACACTCCGCTTCTGTAAAGCCCCCCCTTCGCCAAACAAGCGCTTACGTAGCAGCCGCATATTATTGCTCACCTTCTGTTGGGTGATCTTCGCATATATCTGTGTGGTGCGGATGCTCTTATGGCCTAATAATTGGCTCACTGTTTCTATCGGCACATCGTTTTCCAATGTTACAGTGGTCGCAAAAGTATGCCGCGCAGTGTGGGTCGTTAAATACTTCTTAATATCACATATACCTGCTATTTCTTTGAGATAGGCATTATATCGCTGATTGCTGTTTACTGGCAATAAGCGGCCATGCAATTGGCAATACGGGCTATTCTTATACCGTTCTATTATCTCCAGTGCAATAGGCAGAAGTGGCACTCGTTCTGGCGTTTGGGTTTTCTCTCTTTCCTTTACTATCCATTTTTCACCGTCAATACCCATAATAATGTTGTCGGGAGTAAGGTGCAGTACATCCGTGTAGGCATAACCGGTAAAGCAACAGAACAAATAAATATCGCGCACTTCAGCCAGTCGTGGGATAAGCTCCTTGTTATAGAGCATCATAATTTCATCCATTGTAAGCCGTTCCCTTTGTGGATCTACATAGCTACACTTAAAGCCGTTTAAAGGATTAGCTTGTATCCAGCCCTGATCTACTGCCAGTTTGAGCATCTGCTTTAAAATCTTTACATACTTCATGGCGGTATTGCTGCCAATGCCTCCAACAGTCGTAAGGTAGTGCTCAAAATCAGGCGCAAACGAAAATTTGATTTCATCCAAAGGCTTGTCCGACACATGGAAGTAGTACTTTAGAAACGCTACCACTTTGTCTTTGGTAATTTCAAAACGTTTGTGTGTCCTGACTGATTTGGTTTTTGCCTTTACCTTCTCATTAAATCGCCTGTTGTGGAAGTCTATAGCCTCGCATAACGTCCTCTTATGCTCAATAATGCCTAAGAAGGAATTTTTTAATGACTGCGCTGTTACAAGCTTTCCGCTTGTTACCAATAGGCTGTAATGTTTCTGTAGATCAGATTTCAAGGTGATCAACCGGCGGTTGATGGCTTTTACTTCTTCGGAGTTTCCTTTTACGCACTGCCCTTCTGCGTTCCATGATTCAGGGCTTACATACTGATAGGTGGATAGTTCAGCGCGTTTGTTGCCTACAGTCAGGCGGAGATAGATGGCGGGTTTGTTGTTTTTGCGGCGGCTTCGGTTCAGCCAGAGTAAAATAGAAAAACTTAAATGACCTTTCCTCATAAAACACCTGTTTTAAGTTAACTAATTTTGTTTCAA
>NZ_DATLKJ010000239.1:0-5458 GCF_035538455.1 Chitinophaga sp. | reverse complement strand
ATAAATGGTGGCTTAATGCCTTCACCTAAATCTATCTTTGCCATGGGATAAGGGCTTAAACAACAACGTCTTACCTAAATTTACCGATATTGTATAAAAGCGCCAAGTATTTTAACAGCAGGCTTTCTCCATTCTCCAGCTTCTCATTCGGTTGTCATTCGATTCTCATAGGTATTAAAAGCGCACAACAGGTATCCCCCAGGCAACCCCCAGTCATCCCCCAGTCAACGTCCAGTCAACCCCCAGTTAAAAGCGCACTTCTTAATCATTATCAGACTATCAATCCGGCATAAGCAGACTTGCCCGAAGCCAGTTCAACCGGGACAAATACCGGTTAAGCTTCTCTCCTCAACAATCTCAGCTACTGTTTAATAAAATTGAATAAATATTCGAAAAAATACTTGAACCAGCGGGCAATTTTGTTTGATATTTATCCATTTTCCCCAAAATTTGAACATTATGTAAATACTTTTTATAAATTTATTGGCCTTAAAGTGCTTTACTTACTTATAAACTCCACGTTATGACAACAGATGACCAGCCTTATTGGCTGTTAAATACCGTTATGACACTCAACAAAGAGCCAGGAACAGTAACCCGGCGGGGGACTCCATTCCACGATCTTGTACCGGCACCGGTCCTGAGTACGCCAGGGTCATTAAATGTTATAGACGGTATCAGAATGTTATCTACTGCTGTTATCTTGTACCGCAATGCGGCACGCGACAATAATTGATTATAAAATAAAAAGCTTTCAGTGACCTGGAAGCCAACTCCTAAATAGCTAAAAACCTTTTAAAAATGGATCGTAAGTTAAGAATGGGAATGATCGGTGGAGGAAAGGATGCTTTCATAGGCGCTATTCACCGCATCGCAGCCAACATGGACGGGCTTATTGAACTGGTGGCCGGCGCCCTCAGCATCAACAGTGAAGTGGCAATTGAATCAGGCAAAATGTTGTTCCTCGACCCGGAGCGCACCTACACCGATTTCAAAACTATGCTGCAGAAAGAAGCTGCAATGCCGGCAGACAAACGCCTCGATTTCGTAACGATTGTAACACCTAACTTCGCTCACTTCGAACCTGCTATGATGGCCCTCGATCTGGGCTTCAACGTAGTGATAGAAAAACCCATCACGTTCTCCCTCGATGAGGCCAAACAACTACAGGCCAAAGTGGACGCTACAGGATTAACATTGCTCCTCACACATACCTACACTGGATATCCTATGGTGAAACAGGCCCGCCAGATGGTGAAAGCCGGCGAGCTGGGAAAGATCCGCAAAGTATGGGTGGAATATCCGCAAGGATGGCTCAGCAAACTGAGTGAGCGCGAAGGCAATGCACAGGCAGCCTGGAGAACAGATCCTAAAAAGTCAGGCAAAAGCGGCTGCATGGGCGACATCGGTACCCACGCCGCTAATCTCGCAGAATATATCAGCGGTGCAAAAATTGAAAAACTATGCGCCGATCTCAATATCATGGTACCAGGCCGCGCCCTCGATGATGATGGCGCCGTATTGCTCCGTTTCGACAACGGTGCTGCCGGAGTGCTCATGGCATCACAGGTAGCTGCTGGTGAAGAAAATGCTTTAAAGATCCGTGTATACGGTGAAAAAGGCGGCCTCGAATGGGCACAGCATGAACCCAACACCCTGCTGGTAAAATGGCTCGATAAACCCACTGAGATCTATCGCGCTGGCGGCAACTACGCTTCCCAGTCTTCTTACATGACGCACAATACCCGTACACCGGGTGGTCATCCGGAAGGTTACCTGGAAGCCTTCGGTAATCTCTACCGCAACTTCGCACAAACACTGTCTGCCAAAATCGACGGTGTACAGCCCGCTCCGGAGTCGCTCGATTTCCCCGGCGCAGCGGAAGGCGTGCGCGGTATGGCATTCATCGACAACGTAGTGCGCTCTTCAGAGAGTGATGCCAAATGGACCAATTTCGAGATCTAGTACTTTCATAACAAGCACGACTATATGAAAACAATAAAAGGACCCGGTATATTTCTGGCGCAGTTCATGGGAGAGAAAGCTCCTTTTAACAACCTGAAAAGCATCTGCGAATGGGCTGCTTCCATCGGATTCAAAGGTGTACAGATCCCCAGCTGGGAAACCCGCCTGATAGATCTGCAGAAAGCCGCCGAAAGCAAAACATACGCAGATGAAATAAAAGGTATCGTCAATGCTGCCGGCCTCGAGATCACAGAACTGAGCACGCATCTGCAAGGTCAGCTGGTGGCTGTAAACCCTGCATTCACTGAAATGTTTGACGGCTTCGCACCAGCGCAATATCATAATAACATCAACGCACGTACAGAGTGGGCCGTAAATCAGCTGAAATACGCTGCCAAAGCCAGCCGCAACCTGGGTCTCAATGCACACGCTACGTTCAGTGGCGCGCTCCTATGGGCGCCTGCAATGTATCCCTGGCCACAGCGCCCCGCCGGCTTAGTAGAAGCAGGCTTCGCGGAACTCGCCCGCAGATGGCTGCCTATCCTCAATGAATTTGAAGAGAACGGCGTAGATGTCTGCTACGAAATACATCCCGGCGAAGATCTGCACGACGGCGCCAGCTACGAACGCTTCCTCGAAGCTACCGGCAACCATGCGCGCGCCTGCCTGCTCTACGACCCCAGCCACTTCGTACTGCAATGCCTCGACTACCTGCAGTATATCGATATCTACCACGAAAGAATAAAAGCATTCCACGTAAAAGACGCGGAATTCAATCCTACCGGCCGCTCCGGCGTATACGGCGGATTCCAGCCGTGGATAGACCGCCCCGGCAGATTCCGTTCCCTCGGCGATGGCCAGGTGGATTTCAAATCCATATTCAGCAAACTGACCCAATACGATTATGCCGGTTGGGCCGTTATGGAATGGGAATGCTGCATCAAACATCCGGAAGACGGCGCAAGAGAAGGCGCTCCATTTATCAAGGATCATATTATCCGCGTAACAGAGAAAGCATTCGACGACTTCGCTGGAGCCGCCACCGATGATGCTTTCAACAAACGTATTCTCGGTATCTGATAATAAAATTTAAATCATCAAATAACAAAACAACACACATTATGAGAAAGAGGTATCTGGCACCGTTTGTATTAAGCGCTTTATTCTTTGCGGCTTGCGGCGGAGGTGATAAAAAGGCTGAACAACAGGCTAATAACAGCGGCCAGGGAAGTGCTGCGGCAGAAGATCATTCTATGGTGTCTCCGGATGCAAACAAGCCTGCTTCAAAGGGTAAAACCCTCATGGATCAGAGCGATTGCAAAACCTGTCATAAAGAAGAAATGAAAGTGATAGGACCCGCACTCAAAGATATTTCCGGGAAATATCCCAATACACCGGAAAATGTGGACAAGCTGGCCGACAAAATCATCAAAGGTGGTGCAGGCAACTGGGGGGACGTAGCCATGCTCCCGCATCCAAATGTCTCTAAAGAGGATGCCAAAGAAATGGCAAGCTACATCTTATCAATAGGTAAATAGCCGTTAGCTTTCAGCCTCTAGTATCCAGAAACGGAAGGCTGAAAGCTAAACACTGAAAGCTAAACTAAACTGCATGAAAAAAATAATTGCGGGCGCCTTCCTCCTGGGAGGCATACTCGGCGCCAGCGCCGTGAAAGCCCAGAAAACAAACAGCCTCTCTGCCAAAGAAAAGAAAGAAGGCTGGCAGCTGCTCTTCGATGGTAAAACCACCAGCGGATGGCACACTTATCTCCAGTCTTCTGCAAGCACTGCCTGGAAAGTATCCGACGGTGCGCTGGAACTGGACCAGGAAGCCAAAAAGAATGGCGCTCCCGGCGGTGATCTCGTTACCAACAACGAATATGAAAACTATGAACTGACCCTCGAATGGAAGATCTCCGAAGGCGGCAACAGCGGTATCATTTTCGGTGTTCACGAAGATCCTGAATTCAAAGCCACCTATCTCACCGGCCCTGAAATGCAGGTACTCGATGATGATAAACATCCTGATGGCAAGATCAACAAACACAACGCCGGCGATCTCTATGACCTGAAGAAATCTGCACAGAAAGCTGTAAAACCAGTAGGTCAGTGGAACACCGTTAAGATCCGTAAGAAAGACGGTCAGCTTACCTTCTGGCTCAACAATGTAAAAACTGTTGAAACCACTATCGGCAGCCCTGAATGGGATGAACTGGTAGCCAACAGCAAATTCAAGAACTGGAAAGGATTTGGCAAATATGCCAAAGGACATATTGCATTGCAGGATCACGGTAACCAGGTATGGTACCGCAGTATCAAGATACGCGAGATATAATTTTTCCTCGCAAAAGCGCAAAGCAGCAAAGTTTTTTTAAGCTGATAAATCTGTGAACTAACAACAGTCTTACTAACTTAAAAATCCTTTGCTGCTTTGTTGCTTCACCAGAAACACTGACAATAACCACCACGCACACACGATGAAAACATTAACCGCTTTTATTACATTATTATTGTTCGCTGGCGTCCTGTCTGTCCAGGCATTACACAAAGACAAACACAAACCTAAACGGGTACTCGTGTTTTCCAAAACCACAGGCTTCCGCCACGATTGTATCCCTGTAGCCAAAACAACCATTATGCAACTGGGTAAAGACAATGGCTTCGAAGTAGACACCACAGAAGATGCCGCTGCTTTTACTTCCCGGAACCTGAAGAAATATGCAGCCGTAATCTTCAGCTGCACCACCGGCGACGTACTGGACAGCGTACAACAGATAGCCTTCCAGCAGTACATCCATAACGGCGGCGCATGGATGGGCATACACGCGGCCACCGATACCGAATATGACTGGCCTTGGTACAACAAACTGGCTGGTGCTTACTTTCTCAGCCATCCCAGACAACAGCAGGCAAAACTGCTGGTGGTAGATCACAATCATCCGGCTGCCAAAGAACTTCCCGATGAATGGGTGCGTAAAGACGAATGGTATAATTTTAAAGACATCAGTCCGGATATACACGTGTTGATTAAAATAGATGAGAAGAGTTATGAAGGAGGAAAGAATGGCGATAACCATCCGATGTGCTGGTATCACGAATTCGAAGGAGGCCGCGCATTCTATACTGAGCTAGGCCACACCAAAGAATCCTACAGCGATCCTCTTTACCTGAAACACCTGCTGGGTGGCATTCAGTATGCCATCGGTACAAAACATCCCTGATCATTAAAAGACCCATTTGCTTTATGAAGCATTCCTCGAAACTTATTTTACTGTTACTGCTCCTGGTCGCCGCAGCGTGTAAGAAAACGCGCCCCGGCCAACCCAAAGTACTTGTATTCTCAAAAACTGCAGCCTTCCGCCACGCCTCTATACCGGCAGGCATTGCAGCCATACAGGAACTTGGTAAAGCCAACGGCTTTGCAGTAGACACCACGGAAAATGCCGACAAGTTTAATGAAGACACATTGCAACAATATGCAGCGGTGATCTTCC
>NZ_DATLKJ010000238.1:0-11157 GCF_035538455.1 Chitinophaga sp. | reverse complement strand
CCATAAGCTTTTACTGAGTAAGAAAGCCATTTACGCATTAAATGAAAGAAGTAAAGAAGCCGTGCAGGGAGGCGTCAGTACAATGGAATTGTGTACGGGCCCCGGGACAAGAATTATCACGAAATGTGTAGAATGCCCTGTATCCTGGATGGCTATCTGTACAATGCCATTAGGGCAAGTGTGCCCGGTTTGACGCTAAAAATAATGACAGGCAGACTGAAGGAAATGAAGAGCAAAGCTCCCGGTGAAATATATTTCATCAGGAGCTTTTATGTATTGCAATGTGAGTTCTTTTAGCTCAGCATTTGTTTTAAACCGATTTTATTTTATTGTCTGTGCAGGCGCTATGATGAAGCGTTTTCAATAGGCCCTGCTATCATACTGCACTTGTGCGTGAAACCGCTTGTATTATTTTTTTGCTGGCATTAAAATAAATGCATAATTTAAATTAACATAAAACCGGATGCCACTTAAACAATATTGAATAACCTGTAAATACTCTGACCACGTAGTATTCAAAACATAAAGTAATAAATACGCCTATTGTAAACCTGTAATATAGAATCCATGCAATGGGGAAGGCCAACTCCTGAAATGCCTTCGTACTGTAATTTTTTATTTCCAAAAAACAACGATTATGAAAAGCAATGAAATGAACAAGCTGAAGAAGCTGACAAGAGCAGAATTATCCCAGATCAAAGGTGGTAAGAATTCATCTCCAGGTGGTGAATGCTCTTTACACAGATGTAAAGATGGCTGTGACAATTTTGGCGGACCAAGCCATGACTGCGTATGCCATAACAACACAGGATGGTGTGGACCTTATGTAAGGTAATTTTTTCAGCGCGGGTTGCCTGTTTTACGAAACAGGGCCCGCGCTGTTTACATCAGCCAAAAAGAACAATTACGTAGCATTAGCAGAGATAACATTGTTGCCTGGGTGAAGGGCTTGTTGGACGGCAGTCCGTGATCATCAAAGTTCCTCCCGGACAAATCGTGCCGGTAGCACCTCCCCGCAGTTTTTCCTGTGCGGAAGGAGTTAAATCAAGAATGTTAGTTTTTTTGAGCACTAGTTTCTGGTGCAGATTAACAACTTTCTTTTTCATAAATGGTGGTTTTAGAATAACTGATCTGAGCTGATCTAACAAGGCTATGCCTGGGTTGGCGATTTTCCTTTCTACGATTCAGAGACGGGTCAGAATATATTGCAACATACACCACCCCACACCGGGCTTGTTGCAACGCAGTAACTCAAACAAGTTTGGTCAAAGCCGACAGTATCTCCTCCTGCGCCTTTCAGCTGGACTTTTTCCTGCGTAGTCAATTCCGACACAACGTGCTTTTGCAAAGATAATTTTTTGTCTAAATGAATGGTTTTCTTTTTCATATTGGTGGATTTAGGGTAAGATGGAATATGTTTATCTGTCTGAAGTTAGCTGTATTCCAGGGAACATCCACCCCTTAAAAACAGGGGTTTTAAACCACGGGGTTTCCGGGGTTTAAAAGTGCAATAAGATCACAGTAAGATGGAAGAAATAATAGAGCGCTCACTGATCACTAAAACGGCCTGTGCGGGTTGTGTGCATATGCCGCTTTCCAGTAGTCCGTTGTCTCTGTCTTTCGGCGCAACTGGTATGCTGATGCTTAAATAGTAAGCATGCCGCCCTTTATCGAAAAAGATGCTGTCTACTTTCCCATCCAGCCTGAATTTCCTTTTATCGTTGATCCTGGTGAATGTGACGTTCACCGGCATATCCGTTCTGGCGCTGTAGGCGATGTTCTCAGGTATGGCAATCCTGCTGTACAAATGCTGTTGAGCAGGTTGGGAGGTGTTGCATTCCAGGTCAATTTTTGAAGTATAGGTGACAGGTATCCTTATGAAGCAGCAGAGTGAAATCACTGCTGTCAGCACAGCCAGGAATATCAGCGCGCCCCATTTAGATAACAGGTTATAAGTAGACGAAACCATGAACTCGTCTGAGTCTTCAGCTCTTAATTCATATTTCACTTCATTGCTGACCATATGATTTGTTTGTTAATTACATACCTAGTTCCAGCTGGTTTTTTACGAGGTCGTAGTAGAATGCCTGTTTTTTGATCAGTTCTATATGTGTGCCGGTCTCTACAATCTCACCGTTGTTCATCACGATAATCTGATCTGCATTCTTTACGGTGCTTAACCTATGGGCTACTACTACTACGGTTTTCCCTTTATAGAACGCGTTGAGGTTCTCTATGATGGTGCGTTCGTTTTTTGCATCCAGGGCACTGGTTGCTTCGTCGAAAAACAGGTAATCGGGATTTTTATAGACCGCTCTGGCGATCAGCAGCCGTTGTTTCTGGCCGGCGCTGAGCCCGTATCCATTCATGCCCAGCTTGGTTGTGTACCGGAGTGGCTGGCTGTTGATGAAATCTTTGATGTTGGCAATTTCAACCGCCCTGTTTATCAAGGTCCGGTTTATAGGGCTGCCGTCTGTTACGATGTTCCTGGCAATTGTATCCCCAAATATATATCCATCCTGCATGACGGCGCCGCATTTGCTTCTCCACAGGCGGTCACTGATATTTGATAAGTATTCATCTCCCACTTTTATTTCCCCTTGCACAGGCGTATAGAACTTCAGTAATAGCTTCAGCAGGGTGGTCTTTCCGCAGCCGCTGGGCCCAACAATAGCAGTTACCTTGTTACGGGGAATCGTGAGGTTAAGCGATTTGAGTACATACGAAGACTTCGGACTGCTGTATTGAAAATACAGGTTGTTGATGTGTATGTCACCTGATTCCAGGCTTGCTTCGCTGCCTTGTTCTTCAGCTTCTTCCTGTTCTTCTGCCTGGATATTCAGAATATCGCTTCTTCTTTCGAAGCTGATCCTGGCATCCTGGAAAAGCTTAAAGAAATCCGTCAGCTGTTGCAGCGGATTGTTGATTTGTCCTACTACGTAGAGAACGCTCAGCATGGCGCCAACTGTCAGCTTATCGGCCATTACAAGATTGGCGGCGATATAAATGATCAGTATGTTTTTGAACTGATTGATGAAATCGAAACCTGTTTTCTGCCACTGTTCAATGGTCAGGTACTCTACGTTAATTTTATATTTCTTGATCTGGTTGCGTTCCCAACGCCATCTGCGGATAGTTTCACTGTTATTCAGCTTGATCTCTTTGATACCGCCGATTATCTCCAGCAGGTTATCCTGGCTGACTTTAAGCGCCTGGAATTTCTTGTAGTTGATACGTCTTCTTTTGTGCTGGAACAGTATGATCCAGCCTACGGACAGGAGACTTAATAACAGGTAGGTACAGAATATGGTGGTATTATAGACGAAGAGCACCACACTGAACATAATGATGTTGAAGATGGAGAAGATTGTATTGATGGAGGTATTGGTCAGGAATGTTTCTATTTTATCATGGTCCTGTATCCGCTGGTTAATATCGCCTGTTGACCTGATCTCGAAGAAACTTACCGGCAGCCGCATTAACCGGTTCAGGTAATCTGATACCAGCCTGATGCTGATCCGGTTGCTGATATGCAGGTAAAGCACGTTCCTGGTAATATCAATGATGGTACTTCCCAGGAATATGGACAATTGTGCAAGCAGCAGCATGATCAGGATATTCCTGTTCTTCATGTAAACGCCGATGTCCAGCAGGTACTGATTCAGAAAAGGGAATATCAGCGCGAAGACACTGGCCAGCAGCATTCCCAGGAATAGAGAAAAGAACTGTTTTCTGTAGGGCTTCAGAAAGGGATAGAATGCTGAGTAGATGTTGTTTCGCTGCGCATCTTTGTCTTTGCCGTTATTGCCGTCATAGAAATTATCTGTTGGGTAGAGTACCAGCAGTACGCCTTTATCATCCGCATCACTGATCCAGTTTTTTCTGAATGTTGTTTCATCGATGTTGTTAATGCCCAGGCTGTTGGCAGGATCTGCTATTTTGAACTTTATTTCTTTTTTGAACAGGCCCTGTACGGTACGGTCATAAAGCACTACAAAATGTTCCTGGTTCCAGTGCAGAATAGAGGGCAGCGGAACATCTTTTAACAGTTTTTCGTAGTCAGTTTTCAGCATCAGGGTATGGAACCCTATTTTTTCAGCGCCTTCAGCTATCCCCAGTAAGCTAACGCCTCCTGCATTGATATAACAATATTCCCGCAGTTCGTTTAGCGTATAGTTCTTGCCATAGAATGTGCTGACCATTTTTAAACATGCCGGTCCGCAATCATTGGCGTCATGCTGAGGAAAATAAGGAAGGCCGTTTCGCATGATCAATACTATTTGGTTTTTTCAATCAGTTGTATCATTTCGTGCAGTACCAGTTCCAGGGGGATGTCTTCCATTTTTCCGGTGGGAGAGATGATCTCTTTTCCTTCTGTAAAACGGAATCCCCATTCCCGGTAATTGGTAGGACCAAAAAGACCGATGGAGGGGACTTTATACATATCGGCCAGGTGGAGGAACATGGAGTCTATGCCTATGAAGTAATCAATAGCGCTCACGAATCCCGTCATTACCTGGATGGAGAGCGGATCTTCAAAGTACAGCACGCGCCCGCCGTCGTATATATTCTCCATATCAATGGAGGTGGATCTGCTTAATATAAGTATGCCCAGGTTGGAGTACCTGCTTTGCAGTTCGTTGATGAGTAGTTCAAACTTTCCTGCCTGCCACATTTTATAGGGTTTGGTTTCATCGTGGAGGCCCAGCAGAATGAAATCTTCAGGGAAATAGTTCCGGATGCCCCGGGTGAATTCTTCAATATTCTTCCTGACTTTTGGAGGATAGGCATATTGGTCTATAGCTTCCTGCTGATTAATATGGCAGGCTATCCTGAACACATTATCAAACGAATTGATTCTGTAGTCAGGAGAAATGTGTTCTGCATAGAAATCAAAGTATCCGATTGAATTGATTCCGACTGATTTTATCAGGGTGATGAATTCGTTCAGGTTGTCGGCTACATGCCACGGGTTGATATCGATGAAGAAATCAGTTCCGTTTAAAACACTTTTGAAATCCGGGATGTCAAAATGGTACATGGCCCTGTTTTGGTCATCATATCTTATGTCAGAGTTGATGGTGCGTATTTCCTTCAAGCCTTCTTCCTCAAACAGTGGTTTGAGGAATGAATTGGTAATAACGGCGAGATTCCCGTTAAAGGTTTTGTTTAACGACCGGATGGTTGGCAGAGATATAAATGCGTCACCGATAGCATTTACAAAAAAGAGGCTGGGGGACTTAATATCCTGTATTTTCATATATAGGCGTATTTAATGAAACATAGCCCCTTACCGTATAGTGAATATCAAGGGTTGTGCAATCTTCCGTATTCCCGTCATGGATGATATTCTCCGTAGGAGCTATATAGGCTTCAAAAGGATCTACTTTTATCCTGACTACAGGGTAGTCAGGAAACAATTTGAAGAAGTTGATGGTAAGCAGGTCCTGTCCAAGACTATCAGGATTGACCGAATAACGCTGACGCGTCAGCTCATATATTTTATTCATGGTGAGATTCACAAACAGGAAATACCTGGGTGATTTTCCGAAGTTGATGCATATCCTGTTGGGCGCTTCGTCCAGGTTCACGATGTTCATAGCTTCCCATGAATCCATATGTAAGCCAAGGTATTTGCCGGTTTTAAAGTTTATTGTCAGTGTCCTTCTTTGCGGGCTGTCATTAAATACCCAGCCGATAGGATGCCATTTTTCCTTTGAGAAAAGATAGCTGTTTATCACTTCCTTGAGATGATTGGAGAAACCCAGATATTCAGCAGGCTGTTCTTTGCGGAGCCGGACGAGTTCCTTTTCATTAAGCAGTTGTTGTATGTTGAGCGTGGTAGCTTTCTCAATCAGTGTATCAGGCATTCTGACAATGCCTACATTTTGATTGTAGGCCGGTTCTTCATGATGAGTCAGCAACAAATTCAGTTCTTCTGGCTCCGGCTGCCTCCAGGGTGTCCGGGGCCAGAAAGAGTTCTGTTCATAAGGAACGCCGTTTATGACCTGGTCATCGGCTGGCTCCACGCCGTTGCTCAGCCATATTCTTCCGGCGGTGGAGATATTTTTACCACAATGGATTTTTACATTTTCCTGTAACATGATCCTGCTTTTTTCGGGTTATCTGAATGATTCCAGTTCCTCTTCGTACTCCAGTATCTCATGTTCCTCCGCAAGATTGAGTGCTATCATTTCTCTTGCTTCTTCATAGCTCATTGGCTCCAGCTCATTGGCCAGCGGGCTACCGGCAGCCTTTAGCTCTGTGATAACGGCATCTCTGACGTGCGTAATGATCTTCAGCAAATCCGGGCAGTAAACAGAAGGGTTGTTAAATCCATTTTTCTTGCCATATCTGGTGGGCAGATAGTTAGCGCCGCATATTTCCCTGGCCGGGCAGGCTATACACTGCCGGGCTAGTTTTTGTTTGCTGGAGTTATGAAGCCTTATTAGTTTCTGGTCTTCTGCCTCCAGCAGCGTATGCGACTTTATATTCATTTTAGACCTTGTAAAGCCATCTCCGCAAACACGGAGATCATCCACCGCTTCAATATCTCCGTTGGATTCTATCATAACGAGTTCGGTAGGCTGCGTACCTGCGAGGTCATATCCTACCTCATTGCCAAGAATGATTTGCAGCAAATAATTCAAATATCTTACTCTGGGTTTGGGGTTGGGATCATGAAACCATTTGTCAAATAGTTTGATATACCAATCGCCATAAGGGGTATTATTCCAATCGAATTCATCTTCGGTATGATGCAGGTCCTGCGGCAGGTTGTAAAAGTTAGCATCCGGAAAGAGAAAGTCGACAGTAGAGGCGCCGATCCGTTTGAAATGCTCGTAGGTAGCAATAGGATCGTAGTTAATATTCAGAAAAGACAGAAATCCAACAGGTTGTTTGTGTTCCTTCAATAGCGTTACATTACTCAGTACCTTATCGTAGGTGCCTTTGTTGTTGAAGTCTACCCGGTTGGCATCATTCACCTCTTTATCTCCATCCAGGCTGATACCATAACCTACCTTCAGTTGGCGGAGCAGGGTTATCCATTCTTCATCCAGCAACGTTCCGTTGGTCTGCATTGCAAACGACAGTTTAATATCGGGCTCAAGTGCTTCCCTGAAGGCAGTTACAAATTCAGTGATATATTTTTTGCCGGCAATTAAGGGTTCTCCACCAAAGAGGAAGACCCTGAAATGGGTGATCTCTTTTTCAAAACAATAGCGTTGAACTTTGTTGATCAGCTCTTCGTAAACCTCTTTCGACATAAACTTAGGTTGATCTTTGTAACTATGATCTCCCCTGTTGTATATATAGCAGTATGAACAGTTGATGTTGCATCTGCTGGCAATTTTGACCGCAATATTCTTTATTGAGAAACCAGTTTCCATATAATATATTTATTTATACATGTAATGGTTGTCATTTGGCGGGCAATAGCAAGAAGCATCGTGCTTCTTGCTATTGTAATTTTTACAGGAAACTTACTGCTGCACCGGATCAGTTGTAGGAGTTCCTTTTACCCAGTCTGTGGTTTTTATCCAATCAGGGTTTACGTTTAAACCACCGCTGATGAGTTCAGCAGACATTGCGGACAGGGTATCATTTTTTAAAGTTTCGAGGGCTTTTGAAACTTCTGCGCGTTGTACAGCGTCAAACTTGAATTTTTTTCCCATTTGATTAAAATTTAGATGGTGATAAAATGACTTCCAAGCTTGTTAACCGCGGGAAGTATTCAGCGGTTTCATAGTACTATAAAGAGGTGATTATATTCGTTGTTGTTCGGCTTCGTTACTTTTCTTTCTCACGGCATTTTTTACGTTGGCGCCCTTACGTCCGAATTTGTAGGAAAGGCTGAGACGGACTTGCCTGCTGTCACCCCATTCGATGGATCTGAGATGTTGCCCCTGGTAGTTAACCTCATACCAGGCAGACTGGGACAGGAACAGGTCTGTTACACCGAGACTGGCATTCCACCTGGGAGGGAATTGCTTGCGCAGAAAGATGTCGGTTCCGAATGAACTTCCGGCTACAAAGATGCCTTGTACACTTCCGGATACGTACCAGGTGCTCAGTTGTACATCAATATTCTTTTTCTTCGAGATTTTGAATGTATTGTCGGCGCTGAATGTCGATCTCCAGTTGCGGTTGTCCAGTACTTTATCCAGGTACATCGTTTGATGAATCTGGCGGGTTAGCTGGAAATATAGATTGACTTCCCACGCAGCAATAGATTTGCTGTATCCGGCGTATATCCCGAACTCCTTCTTCTGACCAAAGTTGACATGCGTATATGTTAACGTTGAAGTGACATTGTCCTGGTAGGTGAGTTGCTGAAATGAATTGTTGATAAGGGTATAGTATAGTGTGACATAAAGGTTGTCGTCATAGGTATATCCTAAGGCCCATCTGTCGGTAAGGCTGGGTTTCAGGAATGGATTACCTACAAAGATCTGATACGGAGTACCATAGTATCTGAATGGATTCAGCCTGAAATATTCGGGCCTGGAAATACGCCTGTTGTAAGAAAAATCAACATAGTGTTTGGCGCCGATTTTTGTTCCCAGTGAAACGGACGGAAATATCTTCAGATACTGCGTTTTGTTTGTTTCCCGGTTAGTAACGGATTCTCCTTTGGTATTGGTATTTTCAACCCGTATCCCAGCTTTGAAGTCAGTAGTTTTCCAGGTCCCGGAAATACTTGTATACGCGGCGGCATTGTGCTCGGTATAAATGAACTGGTTGCTTTTCGTAGTATCGGTTGTTGGACTATTGGCTGTATATGTATAATAGTTCAGATTATTGTTGATCTGTGAGAAAGCATACTTTACGCCTGTTTCGAGTTTATACTTACCAAAGACGGGCGTGGTATAGTCTATTGCAATACTAAACAGGTTGATATTCTGTGTGGTATTGATGTCGAAATTATTGTCGGGGGATCGTTTGTTATATGCTTTGTCAAACGTCTGCCCGATAACAGTTTGACCGGAGTTTTTATAGTAGTTGGTATAGTCGCTGTATATAAGCAGCTGTTTGCCTGTACTGTCTATTTTCAGGTTATAGGTGATATTGCCGGAATAGTTATTAGCGGGTATCCGGGAATGTGCAGTTGAACTAACAATTGAGTCCAGTATGTCGCCATGGCTGATCAGGTTATTACTGACATTGTTACCTGTAGTCCGGTTATTGGAGCCATTGAATTCAGCGCTCAGGGTACTTTTTTTATCCAGGTAGTAATCGAATATGACCTGGTAAAAGTGCCTCGAATTATTCCTGGGTTGATCGTAATTTCCTTTCCATGCAGAGATAACATTACCCGGCTTCTGGTAATACGTTTCATCATTACCGTAACTAAGGTAAGTACCGTTTGATAAACTGTATCTCATGTTTATTCCGAATTTCGATTCCTGTATATTGAGGTCTGCACTGTTCCTGAACCGGGACATTGTTCCTTGTTCATATACACTTTGTATGGAACCGTAGATTCCTTTGTCTTTCTTCTGTGTGACGATATTTATAATGACACCGCCCTGCGCATCATACCTGGAAGGCGGATTGGTGATCAGTTCAATTTTGCTGACATTATTTGCGGGGATACTTTTCAGGTATTCAGCCAGATCTTCTCCTGATAAGGTTTGCGGCTTATCATTGATTAACACCCTGATAGATTGATTCTGGTAATTAAGGCCATTGCCGGCATTACTGCTGACACCTGGTAATTTCAGTATTTGCCCCCAGAGATTATCTGTCTGTGCAGATATGCTGTTCTGAACATTATAAATTAACCGGTCTGGCTTCTTCTCGAAAAGTTTTTTCCTGTTTAGTATTTCTACTGTCTTTAGATTTTTGACAGTGGTAGTATCCTTTTTAGATTGCGCAACACCAGGTATGTAGGTAAGCAGACAGAGTAAAATCCATAGTAAATGCTTTAAGATCGTGTAATGTTGATGTACGGGATAGGGCATATCCTTAGCTTTTGGGCTGTTTTAGTATTTTATTTCATGACGCTATCACCGGCTTAATAAAGCCGTATTTAGAATAAATGATAGGTACAACGAATAGCGTAAGGTTAAAGTCCCTGGTTAATGCTCACGATATTAGTGTAGTAGGTTCTTAATTGAATCTCGCTCCAAATTACTTGGAAGATTGAATAGACTGTGATTGGCTGGTAGGTTCTTATTAATAACTATTGGGTGACTATTCTTCTGTTGGTACTGATTGGGCTATTCTGACGTTCTGATCTTGGTTAAGTACTTAATGACTTCGTTCTGTAAAGGGATGCTGTGTGGTAATCTTTTCCTAAAATAGATATTTAATTTGTATGTACAAAAAAAAATATTGAAAGCAGGAGTTGTAACGGCGGTGTGTTCTGCTTTGGAGGTGGGTAGGGAAGGGTGTAATGTGTTGATTGTGTTGTGGGAGGAGAGGGGAGTTGGAGAAATATATTTATACAATAACAGTCAATACTTGCAGGATATACTCTTGCGGAATTTATTTATCTAGTATTAAGTTGCCTCAAAAGACTATTAACGACCTGCTTATACGGGTATGTATTGATGCCTGGTTGCTTTGTAAAGAGCATATACTTGCATAAATCACATTATATGGAATAATAGCTAATTGCATAATTGTTCTCTTTGTTTTGGGCCCAGGGTTCCCATGTACATTGGTATGGATCATAGCCGCATTTTAGAGGCTTGCTATATGTATTGCCAGGATCTTGCAAGTAGGCCCTGCAATCTGTGCAAACAGATCTGAATTCACAATCTTTGCAAACTGAAATCATATCTTTAGTAATTTGCCATAAATCTCTGAAAGTTGGATTGTTTAGTACATCTTTAAGTAATGTGGTTCTGATATTACCGAATTTTTTTGTCATACTGGGGCAATTTTTAATGTCGCCATTCGTATCAATACTGAGCTTTCTGTTCAGGCACGAATTATATTGGAGGCTTTCCATGTACATGTTCATATTACATGAAAAGCTCTTGGATGAAACTACACCACAGTCACTTGGTCCATGTATTTGGCCTAAAATTCGGGACACTCAATTAAGCTACATTTTTTAAAGATACGTTTTGATTGTTAAATTCAAATTCTGCTGGTGACACATAACCCAGAGATGAGTGTCGTCGAACCTTATTGTACCACGTTTCT
>NZ_DATLKJ010000237.1:0-3975 GCF_035538455.1 Chitinophaga sp. | reverse complement strand
GGAAACAAAGAGATAGCTACTTCAAAGTAAATATTTCTGGAATGGATCGGTAGTTCAGTTGGTTAGAATGCCGCCCTGTCACGGCGGAGGTCGCGGGTTCGAGTCCCGTCCGGTCCGCGAGGATTAAAATAGAAAAGCCTGCTCAATGAGCAGGCTTTTCTATTTTAGTTTCAGGTGAGCTAATATTCAGGGATCAAGGGAGGATCAAGTCGAAAAGTTGGGGGATAGATCAAAAAATAGTTGTTTTGCAGCGGATTAGCCAACGCAACACGTGGATCAGAACTTTCGCAAACTTGTAGAGATGCTGCTACCAGCAGGAGTATTAGAGTATTTTGACTTAATAGATTCAAGTCAGGACAAAGAAGGTATTGATATATACCTTGAGGAAAAGAATAACATTCCAGTAGAGCATCAGCATAAAAAAGTTCACTCCAAAGGATTCTTCTCAGAAGTTGCTATTCAGGATTTTCCCATCCGTGGCCCAAAGGTCACTTTACATGCCAAACGCCGTCGGTGGGAGGTTTTAGAGGATGGTCAGATAATAATAAGAGATTGGGAAATAGTAAAAAATGGCACGCGAATGACCCCGGAATTCGCGGCTTTTTTAAAAGGATTACTTAGATAAGTACCCTATCAGCCCTGTTCAGCTGGGTCACTTTTACCAGGTAAATGGTAAGCAGCTGGGCCAGCAATACAAACATCATTTAAGTGATTTTCCCACCTGGAAAATCACTTAACGGGTTAAGCTCCTTTTATTAATATAAAATAAAAATCACTGCCTGCAAAATACAAACTGGTTGGTACTGTTTATTCTCCAATATTCACTGAACTTCATCCAACTATTCATTACTCCAATCTATATCTTAAAAACAAGTTTAATGATTCTTTTTCCTACCGTGTTTTCACCCTTTTAGCCGGGAAAATAACGGATTCTGACCTTTGGGCTGATCTGTTAAAACCCTTTTCAGCAAAGGGTTTTGTGTAATAGGTGTTTTCCCCATGTCATTTTCAGCAGCACTTGCTACTACGCCCTGTCTATGGTTTATCCTTATTTTTATTTCAACATTTTTCTAACCTTCAATTTTATTTTATGACTAAGGAACTAAGCTCGTTCACCATGGGAAAGCTAATTGATGCTACAGAAGCTCAACTTACGCTGGACAAAAGAACGAATATGGCAAGTAAAATGCAGTTTGCGCATTCTTTCGTAAACAATGTAATTAACGAACCTGCATGTAAGAATTATTACGCCGATCAGATCAACGGGTATTTATTTGACAAGAAGGAGCTGATAGATTTCCTGCAGAAAGGGAATGCAACCCATGTAGTGATTGTGATGGGGGCGCATTTGAAAGATGAGGGGAACTTTATGGAGGGGGCTCCTACAGTAATGGTGCTTAAAACCACAATACCAAAGGATGGTGAGGTCGCAAAAAATGGCACCCTCGAGGCACAGGTGGATGGAACTACAGTGGCGCTGGAACATCCTCCCGGAAAGATGATCACCTCCATTGTAAATGGGCAGCTGACATTTAATTTTATCTAAGAAACTTCCTTAAATTGTATAAAGAGCACTACAACCCCTTTATGCATATGCAGGAATGTCTAAGCAACCTTTCAATATAGAGCGTTCTATTACCCCTATTTACCGGTTTTCTGTATTTTAGGCGTTTTGGAAAGACTCAAGAATTATTTTAGGGATAGTGGCATTAGCTACTATCCCACAGTTTTTGCGGGCATTCCTTGTGAAAGGAAGCGCCGTGAACATATCCTATAATTTGTATACGATCTGTGACGTAGTGTTATTTTATTACTTGTTTGTTGATAAACTTTTTTCTTATAGTCGTAAGAGGTTTTTTGTGTTTTCAGGTTTGTTAGCCTTAGTGTATAATGTTTGTATGATACTCGGTTATGGCCTGATGGAAAGATTTATCAGTGAACTTGTATGCCTGAATAACTTTATTTACACAGTATGGATGCTGTTGATCATCCTGGATCAATATGCCGCCGATGACTAGGAGATCAATCCTTCTATGCCTTTTTTCTGGTACCTTTTAGGTTTATTATTGTACGCTCTCTGCGCTATGCTGATCTATTCATTATGACCATATATTAAGCGACATCCGGATTCCGTTCTCAGTCAGCTATGGGTGATTCAGTATGTTTTTAATATTATCATGTATGTATTGTCTGCAGGTTTTTTGCATGAGCGTAACCCAAAAATTACTGCCAATGGATAAGGATATTATATTTAGTATGGTCATTGCGACTCTGCTCTTCCTGTTAATGACCTGTTTTATTGTCACTTTCTGGATGATTTACCAGCGCCGCAGGGCTATGCACCGGGAAGAGAAAAAACAACTGCATGTGGCTTATGAAAAGGAGGTCCTGCACTCCCGGCTCGAGATGAAAGAACAAACCCTGAAACATATTTCTGAAGAAATCCATGATAATATTAGTCAGATATTAAGTCTTGCAAAACTGAACATCGGCATCATGGAGAGTAACTGCCCGGAGTCATTACGGGAAAGGATTGGCGATACCAAACAGCTGATCAGTAAGGTGATCCAGGATCTGCGGGATTTGTCCGGGAGTATGGATACGGATACCATCACAGCTCGGGGGGTATATGCAGCTATCTCAGCGGAGCTTGACAGAATAAAGAAGACGGGGGCATATATAGTGAACTTTAATAGTAGCGGAACTGTTTGGCGAATGGATGTCAGCAGGGAGCTGATATTGTTCAGGATATTCCAGGAGGTGCTGAATAACCTGATCAAACATGCTTCGGCCAGTGTGATTGATATAGATATTTGTTATACAGCTACGCTTTGTACCTTAAGTATTGCGGATAACGGGAAGGGATTTGACATCACCACGCTGCCTGAATCGAGGGGAATGGGGCTTCGCAATATGGAGAAGCGAAGCGCCATGATAGGTGCCTCACTTCAGCTGGAAAGTAATGTATTAAACGGCACTCTCATTCGTATTGTTTTTACTCCTTAATCAAGCAATTAGAACCCCATGAACTCAAAAATGAAGATAGTACTGACAGATGACCATGTATTGTTGCGTAATGGATTGGCGCGTGCTATCGAAAATTTTGGTAATTATGATCTGCTTTGAAGTGAACAATGGAAAAGATCTGATCGAAAAGCTGGATGCCCATCATCTGCCTGATATTGTATTGCTGGAATTTAATATGCCGGAGCTGGATGGCTATGAGACCGGCTTATGGTTGCAGGACAAGTATCCTGTTGTGCGGGGTACTGGCCCTGTCCATGTATGATAATGAGACGGCCATGATCAGGATGTTCGAGGCCGGGGCAAGAGGGTATATTCTGAAAGATTGTGAGCCCACAGAACTGAGGAGTGCCCTGGCGGCGGTATCGGAGAAAGCGTTCTACTATGCTGAAATTGTCACAGGGAAACTCATTAGCTCCATCAGCGGGAGTCACAACAATCCGAATAAAATGCTGCCGGAGCTGAATGACCGGGAACTCATCTTCTTAAAGATGGCCTGCACGGAGATGACCTATAAGGAGATTGCAGATAAAATGTGCCTGAGCGCAAGGACCATCGATGGTTACAGGGATAGCCTGTTTGAAAAACTCAATGTAAAAACCCGGGTAGGCCATGTCACCTATGCGTTGAAGAACGGTATTGTGTTGATGGATAACCTCCCGTAACCGGGGTGAAAACACCCTGATATTCTCCCTTATTTTCACGTTGTCTGACCTTGGGTACTAAAGGATCTTTGTACTGTTATTCACCCAAAACATACAGTCATGATCCAGGTAAAAACATGGGAACAGGATCCCGGTTTAAATGATCGTCCCAGCGGCGGGATGTTGATCAATGTATCTATTCCTGATCCGGAGGTATTGAACCTCCCAATACAAATTGTCTATCCTTCTCCCGCTCCTTTACCGGGCGATTATGCCCCGGGTACAGCAGCATTCCGCTATTGGGCAG
>NZ_DATLKJ010000236.1:0-21044 GCF_035538455.1 Chitinophaga sp. | reverse complement strand
GCGCAGGATAAATAATCCGGTTTGCAGTTCTCCATAGAGGGGAGCTACCTACAATAGCTGATAATTTAAAAACGGGTGTAATCCATAACCGGTATGAATTACACCAGAACATGTATATTTTTTACCGGACAACAATGATTTCGAAAATATTTCCTACCCTTTGAACCGGGGGATATAAAGATTGAAATGGTTAGCTTGATAATGATATTTTATTTAGATGTTTTCTATGTTAAGACAGTTGTGCGTTTCCTCCCCATTACCACTCTGTAGCTATAACCAGCAATAGTTTGAATAACTATTTTATTCGTATTTTCAGTCACATTCCCATTCTGGGGAAATCATAACCCTTGTACTATGAAAGCATTTCGTTTGATAACCAGTAGAATAGATATCAACCTTGAAAAATCATTTTACCCAGGAAGACAATTTTCCAATAATATGCCGGCTACAAGATATTTTCCTGTCGGACGGCATATAAACAGCAATCTTAAACGTGCTTGTAAAGCAATAGCGGTAATAGCCTTCTTCGTATATGCTGGCGCGTTGTCTGCCCAGAACATTCCTAACGGTAGTATCCGCCCTGCAGCAGGTAGTCCAACTGTCCCCGCAGCCTATACAGGGACCACCATCAATTACATTCGTACCTGGGATCCGTCTATGCCCTCCAGTGATATTGCGACGGTTACTGCGTCCACCAATGTGCGTGATGTTAAGCAAACCACTCAGTATTTTGATGGGCTGGGACGCCCATTGCAGACCGTGGCAAGAGGGCTTAGTGCGGGTGGAAAAGATCTTGTTACGCCGGTGACTTTCGATGAATTTGGCAGGGAGCAGTTTAAATATCTGCCTTATACACCCAAGACGGGTAATAGCAGTGATGGGAAATTCAAAACAGATCCCTTCAATGGGCAGAAGGCTTTCTATGAAGACGCTGCAATCAACCCTGGTACAAAGGATGAGAGTATTTTTTACAGCCAGATCGAATACGAGGCCTCTCCGCTGAATCGGCCGCTGAATACCTATTCAGCAGGTAACAGCTGGGCCAAAACGGGAGGTAACCACCCTGTAAAACTGCAATACCTGGTTAGTTCGGTAAGTGATTCAGTAAGGATATGGACGATGTCTGGCAACAGCGTTGTTTCATCGGCAACTTATGGAGCCGGGCAGTTGTATAAAAATGTAACGGTAGATGAAGCCGGTAACCAGGCAGTAGAATATAAAGATAAAGAAGGGCATGCCGTGTTGAAAAAAGTCCAGATTGCTGCAACGCCAGGCACCGCACATATGGGTTGGCTATGTACCTACTATATCTATGATGACCAGAACAATCTGCGTTTTGTTATTCCTCCGCTGGCGGTAGAGAAGATCACCACTTCCTGGAATGTGGCTGCCGTTACAGATGAATTGTGCTTTCAATACCGCTATGATGGCCGTAACCGTATGATCATGAAGAAAGTTCCGGGATCAGATTCTACAGAAATGGTTTATGATGTACGCGACCGCCTGGTATTTGTGCGCGACAGAAATCTAAAAGACGACAACCGCTGGCTGGTTACTTTTTATGATGCGTTGAACAGACCTGTGGAAACGGCGCTGTATAATTCCACTGCCACCCGCGATGCCTTGCAAACCAGCATGAACAGCGCGCTGACAGATGGCAGTACTTCTTACCAGTATCCTGGAATCAGAGATCTGGTAGCAGCAATAGATGATCGTCCGAAGTATGTCGCCAGTAATAGTGTTGAATTGGTGAGCGGATTTGAAACAGCAACAGGCGGCGAAAGGGAAGCATATATTGATGCGGCCCTTGCAGGAGGCAGTATCAACATCACCGTGTCGAATCCCCTGCCGGGAATAGCGCCGCAGAGTCTTACACCATTGACTTACACTTTCTATGACCGGTATAATTATGATGGTGTATATGCAGCAGCATCTAATGTATTCAATAGTCCGCAGGCTGGTTTGAATTCTTATGCAGAAGGGATAAGTATCAGTAATGTGACACCCGGCCTGGTAACGGGTACAAAAGTAAGGGTACTGGGTACTGACCAATGGCTGACCACCACTACTTATTACAATGATAAAGGCAGGCCGGTACAGATAATCAGTGATAATGCAGCAGGTGGAAAGGATACCTTAACCACCTTATATGATTTTAATGGTAAAGTACTCAGCACATATCTTCGCCATACTAATCCACGCAGTGGTGTAGCGCCCTGGAATGCAGTGCTGACGATGATGGGTTACGATGATGCCGGAAGGTTGGTAAGCGTGAAAAAAAGACTCAATGATAACGCCGCCACCGAAAGAACGGTTGCTACCAGCGACTATGATGAGCTAGGTCAGGTAAGAACCAAAGCGCTCGGACTGCAAACTGGCGGAGCGGCCATTGAACAACTATCATTTGAATACAACATACGTGGTTGGTTGAAAAGTATTAATAAAGATTATCTGAACAATGGTAATAATGTTTCACACTTCGGGCAGGAAATGAGCTACGACTATGGCTTCACCAGCAATGTCTTCAACGGTAATACAGCAGGTATTCGCTGGAAAGGCTGGAATGACAAAACCCCGCGCGCTTACGGTTATAGCTACGATAAAGCTCACCGTCTTACCAAAGGGGATTTCTCTCAGCAGGCTTCCGCCGGTGCTCCCTGGACCAACGCTAACGTTAACTTTTCGATGGATGAACTTGCATATGATGCTAACGGCAACATCACGCGTTTATTTCAATGGGGAATGAACGGTACTGCCAAAGATCAGATCGATCAATTGACCTATCGGTACAAAGATAATAGCAATAAACTGCTGGCCGTAACAGATGCCAATCAACTGCCACTACAGCTTGGCGATTTCAAGGACGGCAACAAAACAGGCAATGACTATGATTACGATCCAAACGGTAACCTGAAAAAGGATCTTAACAAATCAATCACTGCTATTACCTATAACCATCTCAACCTGCCGGAGCAGGTTGTTTCAGCCAAAGGCATCATTGATTATCTGTATGATGCAGCAGGCATTAAAGTACAGAAGACAGTAACTGATAAGACGGTAACTCCTAATAAAGTTACGGTTACTAGTTATACAGGTGGCTTTGTATACCAGAATGATACGCTGCAATTCCTGGGGCATGAAGAAGGCCGTATAAGATTGTTCCTGAAAACAGGACAGACACCTCAGTATGTATACGATTATTTTGTGAAGGACCACCTGGGTAACGTCCGCCTGGTGCTTACCGAGCATTCTGACCTCTCTGTATACGCAGCGACCATGGAAGCACCGCTGGCGGCCAAAGAGAATGCATTGTTCAGCAATATAGACGCAACCCGCGCACCCAAGCCGGTGGGGTATCCTGCTGATAACAGCACCTCAAAGAATGAATCGGTAGCCAGGCTGAATGCCAAAGATGGTGGGAAAAAAATCGGTCCTTCTATTGTGCTGCGCGTGATGGCCGGTGATACTATTCAGATAGGAGCCAAGGCATTCTATAAGTCACAGGGTCCTGGTGAAAAGAAACCATCAGAAACTACTGCGGAGAATATGGTAGCTGATCTGCTGCAGGTATTTGGTGGAAATGCTGCCACTGCCGGAGAGCACAATGTTGCTGCTGCTACCGCTCAAACACCATTCAACACTAACTTTTACAATAATGATTACCGGAAGTTGAAGGAAAAGGATCCTAACCAGAACAGATCCGATAAGCCTAAAGCCTATCTTAATTTTGCGTTGTTCGACGATCAGTTTAAACTAGTAGATGAAAACAGTGGCGTAAAACAGGTGAAAGGAGAAGCCGATCAATTGCAGACACTCGCAGTAGACAAAATGCCGATTAAGAAAAGCGGCTTCCTGTATGTATACACCAGTAATGAAACTGCACAGGATGTGTTCTTTGATGATGTAGTGGTAACCCAGGCAACTGGTAACGTGGTGGAAGAAACACATTACTATCCCCTGGGCGTGACAATGGCAGGAATCAGTTCCAATGCATTGTTGGGTAAAAATTATCCGGAGAACCGTCTGAAGTACAACGGGAAAGAATTACAAAGCAAAGAATTTGGCGATGGTAGCGGACTTGATTGGTATGATTATGGTGCGAGAATGTTTGATGTGCAGATAGGCAGGTTTATGACTGTGGATCCTTTAACAGAGAAGAATCTGAATATGTCTCCATACGTTTATGCATTTAATAATGCGGTCAACGTTATTGACCCTGACGGACGTGATGGTATCAGAATCATTGACAGAGACAATAAAACGATTACCATCAGGGCGACTTACTATGTTCAGACAGAGCAGAGCACTTATTTCACTACAAAAGGCCAAACAAGAACACTGGATGGGTACTCCACTAAAGAAGTAGCCTCCATGCAGAAAAATTACAATGAATATCTGAATGATCTCAAGCTCAGTGTATCCGAAGGAGAATATAGTGGATACACGGTTAAATTTGATCTGCAGTTTAAGTCAGGTGGAACTGTTGAAGCCAGCAAGAAAAGTGCGGAATCGGATAAAATAGACGGAAATTCTATAGGGAATTCATTTGCAAAAGGCAGTGCAGATACCTATTCAGGATTTAAAACAAAAGAGGTAGAGAAAGGAGATGAAACGTATACAACAACAGTTGGTGGTATTACAATCGGCAACAACGAAATTTTGATGAATAAGTCGCAAGACGGAAAAATGAATAGAATCCATGAAATATTCCATACTTTCGGATTTAATCATCCGAAAGGAGCTGGAGGAAATAATGGAATTATGAAGTATCCACCGGAAAAGCCTAATCAGGGAGATGTTAACCAACTCGGGAATGGCAGTTTCTTGCCCAAAAAAGTATTAAAAACAAAAAAAGAAGAGGAAGAAGAGAAAAACGCAGTAATCCGATGAATAAATCATGGCTTGTATTGTTGATGTTATTGATCAACACAGTATTAAAAGGACAATCCCCGGATTGTAAAATCGTGAAGGGCACGTTCTTTTATGTTGAATTTGATATCAGGAGTAAATCCAGTTATCCGTTGATAATGGCAGGTATCAATGATTCGTTGAGCATTAACTCGTTTTCGAAAGAAGATGTAAATTCATTTATTTCAGGCTTCTATCGAAAAATGGATTACGTACCGGATCTTTATGCAGGATATGCTAACATGCTGAAGGAGTGTATCGGTAAAGTGGCAGCAGATCAATACATCAAAGCTCATCCCGCCAGCGTCGCTCAATTGACAAATAACCTGGCAAATAGGGGAAGGAACAGAAAGATAATACTTAAAAGCGGGGAAACAGTGTTCTTGCGGATTGTGAAAATGTCGGGTGATTTCTGGCAGGTGAATAAGGATAGCAAAGGCATCTCTACCACTTCCAATGAGATGGATATAAAAGAGATCCCGGAAATCAATCAATGTTATGTCCCCTATATTATCAGGAGCTTTTCTAAACCTCTTGATAAAGAAATCAATTAAATACCGCTGATATATGGATGATTGCTGACAGCGGATTCCTTAGCAGCGAATAATATGAGACAAATAAAACGGCCAGCTCAGGTTAACCTGAGCTGGCCGTTTTATCAAAATTTTTCCCCGGCTACATACACCGACAACTTAAAGTTGTTATTCGCATCTGCCTTTGCTTTTACAATATCCACCTTCACTGTATGAGAACTACCGGCGTCAATAGTACCGCTGATGCTGATGCTATGCGGAGGAACCACTTCTGACGGGCACCAGTTGCGCGCCTGCGTAGATATATCATAGCTGCGCATGGTATTAGGCCCACATGCAACTTTGGAGGAAAAGCTACCTATTTGTGCATTATCCCAGCTTACATTGTGTGTACGGTAGGTATACTCTTCGCCACCAGAACCTGCGCCCCATGCCTGGGATACTACCACAATTTTGGCATTCTTCAGACGATAAGGTATGGTAATGCTCTTGGTCATAGTACGGGAGTTATTACCGGCTGCATCTGTGATACGGCCAAACTGCACGGCCTGAATGTAAGTAGGATTGGCATTGGATACACTGTTATCCGCAGTGATCTTGAAGTCGGCGGAGAAAGAGCGTGGCTCATTCTTTCCAACCCAGTCTGACTGATCAAGGTGAGTGCCCCACGCGCTGACGCCCACCCAGCAGGAATCACTGCCAGTGAGCAGGGATGCTACATCCTTCAGATCAAATGTGTATGGAACTGACTTGATAGACTGGTACCAGTAAAAGAACGGTGTTACATAGAGGTAGCCGGTTTTAGGTGCATAGGCATCAATCTTGGATTTAGCTGCATCATCAAAAGCTACCTGGTTGTTGAGAAGCGCTTTTACTACAGAGTCTTTGAGGAAGAACAACTGTCCGTCGCGATCATAACCATCGCCTTGCTGATAGATACGCAGCTCTCCTTTGAAAGTGGCAGTGGAATCAGCTTTCCCTTTCAGGGAAATTTTTTTGATGGCCACGGTGTTGTTGAGATAGATAACGCCGCCGCCATCTGTGTATTGATTGCTGGCGTAGCCGTTGTAGAAATTCAGCCCGGTGAAAACAGTTTCTGTGTAGGTACCTGTCAGCGCCTGTGTTACCGCTGATGCTTTCTGATCAATGGGTTTAAGATCTTCTTTGAGATTACTTTTACAGGCGGACAAGGTAATACCTGCGGCCAACAACGTGAAAATACTTTGCTTTTTCATTGTAGATATTTTGGTTAAGAAAATGAAAAACGGGTCAACCCGCAGAGATGCGAAACGACAGGAAATACAAACGTGCTCTTAATTAAAATGCTCTCTGGTATTGATTATTGACAGATTCAAGTTTAGTATATACAATTTAATTCAGAAATAGGGGAATCACAAGGGTTGTGAAAATTGTAACGGTAATTGAGAAGAAAGTATGAAGAATGGCTGTTAGCCTTTAGCTATTAGTGCTAAAGGCTAACAGCTAACTCCTTTTATTAGGATCCTGCTGGAAAATGCGGGTCAGCATTTCGTATAGCTCGGGATGCTTTTCGGCCAACAGATCCGGGCGTTCAAAGAAGTATTCTGAGATCACGGCAAAGAATTCTGCCTCACTGGTAGCTCCGTAAGGATTAATATCTGTGCGGCCTTCCAGCATTTCATGAATGGTCTGATGCACTAGCTTCATCCAGGGGATGCTGTAGCTGTGCTCCAATAGTTTGGTGGGAAGCCCGTCAATTACACCGTCAGATTTATCCAGGAGATGCACAAACTCATGAATAGCGGTATTGCTCGTATCGCCAGTGTTGGCAAAGCCTTCACGCAGTGCAGACTGTGAGAGTATCATCTGTCCATTCAATGGGCCGCTGCCCACCATACCGAGTATGTGGCGGCGGTTACCTTCATATTGGTAGCTTTCATTGAAGGTGTCCGGGTAGAGGATCACGTTGGTAAGATTGAAATATTCCCAGTCCCGGAAACCGAAAATGGGAATAATAGCGCTGGCGGCTACCAGTACTTTGTCCAGCGGCTCTACTGTAGTGCCCACTCCCTCAATGTGTGTTCTTCTCAGGAAGCGCTCCACCTTTTCTTCAAAACGCGCTTTGTCTGCTGTAGTCAGTTGTTGATAGTACTGTACCTGTTCCTGTAAAATCCGGCCGTAGCCATCTGGTACGGCATTTTTTTTCAATCGCCGGCGTATGAACAGGTTTATGAAATAAAGAACAAGGATCAACCCCACCAATAACAATCCGAATAATGTCATCTTATTTTACTTTTCTGTATGCTTTAAATTCCGAGCCATTCTTCCATCCTGGGAATGTTGTTTCATTACTGAGGGTATGTCCTACATCAAACAGCAGTCTTACATCTTCCACCATTCCGTCCATCACCCAGCTATTGGCGTCAAATTCATCGAAGGGGGAGTGGTAACGTAAACGATTATATGCCGATGTCTGTTCTTTGCCCCATCCCGGTTCATGGCCGGGCACATCTGTCCCTGGGTATATATACAAGCTGGGTACGCCTTTCTTGGCAAAATTGAAATGATCTGAGCGGAAGAACCAGCCATTTTCCGGATTAGGTTCTTTGATCACCACGCGTCCCTGTTTGGCCGCCGAGCGTTTCGCGTATTCGTCCAGTTCCGACTGACCATAGCCTATTACCGTTATATCTTTGGTCTTACCAAACGTATTCATCACATCGAGGTTAATATCTGCCACTGTTTTTTCGGCCGGGAAAACCGGATGAGCAGCATAATACTCTGACCCAAGTAAGCCCTGTTCTTCGCCGGTTACGGAAAGAAACAGCACGGACCTGGCGGGCCTGGACGGTAGCTTCGTAAATGCGGCAGCCAGTTCCAGTAGCCCGGCGGTACCGGAGGCATTGTCAACCGCACCATTGTAGATAGAATCGCCTTTAACGGGTTCGCCTATACCAAGATGATCCCAGTGAGCTGAATATACAACACATTCCTGCGGGCGTTTGGCGCCGGGAAGTATCGCCAGCACATTATGGGAAGTAGATTTTTTGATGGTATTGTTAATGGTGATAGATGTCTGCAAATGAAGGTCTACCGGCTTGAAGTTCTTGTCTCTGGCCCGTTGCATTATATCGGGTGATATGCCTGCCAGCTCAAATATTTTCTTTGCGGCCTCGCTGGTAACCCAGCCTTCAAAAGTGGTGCGTGACATGTTGTTATCTGCTGCCTGCAGATGCAGTTTGGAATTGGACCATCCGCTGCGTACCACCTTCCAGGGGTAACTGGCGGCGGCAGTTTCGTGGATGATGAGTACACCGGTAGCTCCCTGCCTGGAGGCCTCTTCAAATTTGTAGGTCCAGCGGCCATAATAGGTCATGGTGCGGCCTTTGAAGAGCGTGCTGTCGGTAAAGCCAGGGTCATTGATCATCACAATAACCGTTTTGCCTTTTATATTCAGACCTGCGTAATCGTTGCGTCCGTATTCCGGCGCTACGATGCCATAGCCGGCAAACACCAGCTCCGTAGCGGGTACGGTCACCTGCTCCTGTACGCGGCGCGTTGCGGCTACATAATCATCCAGGTACTGTAGAGAGACCTCACTTTTGGAGCCCTTGATCACCAGGTTACCGGCGGGTTTCGAGCCGATGGCTACCATGGGTACCTGCTGGAAGTAGCTGTTGCCATTGCCGGGTTTCAAACCCAGCCTTTTAAATTGTGCGGCTATATACTGTATGGAACTGTCTTCCCCGCGGGTGAAGGGCTTGCGTCCTTCGAATGCGTCGGAAGCGAGAACTTTAATGTGTGATGCAAAGCTGGCGGCATTGATGGCTTTGATGGCGCCGGAATCCTGCGCCTGCAGGCTCCCGTGTAATAAGGTCCCCGCCAGTGTAAGTGTGGTTAGTGCTTTCAAGTTAATGCGGTTTATGATCAGTCTAAAATACCTCAAATCACTAATATACCAATTTTGCAGATATTTTAGAAGATGAGATGTGTTGATGGTTTTTTGGGTTAAAATCTGCAAATAATTGATTAATTCCCGTAGCACCGTAAACCCGCGCCCCGTCTATTTTTGTTGCAATATTAAAATGTACAGGACATGGCACAATTAACCTGGCAGGGCGTGTACCCTGCGTTGCTCACCCCTTTTACGGCGGATGATAAGATCGACTACCGGATGTTTGATAAAAACCTGGAAGCCCCACTGGATGCAGGTGTAGACGGTATCATACTCGGCGGCTCTCTCGGAGAGGCTAGTAGCTTGCTGAATGAAGAAAAGTATGAACTTGTGAAATACAGCGTAGCCGGCCTAGGTGGCAGGGTGCCTGTAATTATGAATGTTGCGGAGCAGACTACCCGTGCAGCCATTGAGAGCGCGCGTGAAGCAGAGAAATGTGGCGCATCTGCCCTGATGCTGTTGCCGCCCATGCGCTATAAAGCAGATGATGCGGAAACAGTGGCTTATTTCATGGCCGTGGCTGAGAATACTTCGCTCCCTATTATGATCTATAACAATCCTATAGATTATAAAATAGAAGTGACGCTGGATATGTTTGAGCAGCTGGCAGAAGCGTCCAATATCCAGGCAGTGAAAGAATCCACCAGGGATATTACGAATGTAACACGTATGATCAACCGCTTTGGTGATCGCTTCAATATTCTCAGCGGGGTAGACACCCTGGCGCTGGAAAGCCTGCTGATGGGTGCTCACGGCTGGGTAGCCGGCCTCGTGGATGCATTCCCGTATGAGACAGTGGCTATCTACCGTCTTGCCAAAGCCGGTCGCATTGCAGAGGCAGTGTCTATCTATCGTTGGTTTATGCCGTTGCTCGAACTGGACATCCATCCTAAACTGGTTCAGTATATTAAGCTGGCCGCCAAAGCTACCGGTATCGGCAGCGAATATGTGCGTGCACCACGACAAGTGCCCACTGGCGCTGAGTTGGCAAGAGTGAATAAAATTATTGCTGACGCACTGGCCGTGCGCCCTGAGCTGTCAGCTTATCTAAACGCTGCTGTATGAGTATCGCTGGAAAGAATATTATAGGCTTTGAAGAAGTAGCTGCCGGAACGGAAGTACTTCGGGCATACAATCCCGTTAGTAATGACTGGCTGCCGGAAGCATTTACCGTTGCTACTACTGATGAAATAAACCGCGCAGTGGACAAGGCAACGACAGCCTTCCGCACCTATCGCAACACTACACCCGAAGCCCGGGCTGTATTCCTGGAAACAATCGCAGAAAAGATAATGGAGGCCGGAGATGCACTGCTGCAAAGAGCAGTGGCTGAATCCGGCCTGCCGCTGGCCCGCATCACCGGAGAGCGGCAGCGTACCGTGTCGCAGCTGAAACTCTTTGCTGCTGTATTACGTGAAGGCTCCTGGGTGGATGCGATCATCGATCCGGCTATTCCTGACCGACAGCCACTGCCGCGTGCAGATATACGGAAAATGCTGATTCCTCTCGGACCAGTATTGGTATTTGCTGCGAGCAATTTTCCACTGGCATTCTCCACCGCAGGCGGAGACACTGCCTCTGCGTTGGCTGCAGGTAATCCCGTCATCATTAAAGCACATCAGTCGCATCTTGGTACTAATGAGCTGGTGGCAAAAGCCATTCAGCAAGCTGCTATACAATGCGGTATGCCTGACGGTGTATTCGCCAGCATCATTGGCAATGGCTCCACTATAGGCCAGCAGATGGTAAAGCATCCTGGTATCCGCGCCATTGGTTTTACCGGCTCATTCAATGCAGGCATGTCCATCTTCGACGCTGTTACGCAGAGAGCGGAACCGATACCGGTATATGCGGAAATGGGCAGCATCAATCCGGTGCTGCTGTTACCCGGCAAACTCGCACAGGGGGCGGAACAGGTGGCACAGCAGTATGCTGCTTCCATCACGCTGGGCACCGGTCAGTTTTGCACCAATCCCGGATTGTTGCTGGCATTGGAAGGAGAGGCAACGGAAAGATTTGCTGCCGCACTGCAACAACAGCTGGCTGCTACCACGCCTTCAGCTATGCTCAACCGGAGCATCTGCTATCATTACTATGAGAACAGAGAACAGCTGGCCCGCAAAACCGGTGTGGAGACACTTTTTGCCGGCGTTTCACTGGTAGAGCAAACACAGGGCAGCGCTGCGTTGTACCGTGTAAGCGGAAAGCATTTCACTACCAACCAGGAACTGCAGCAGGAAGTATTTGGGCCCGCATCGCTACTGGTGGTATGCAGTGATGAAGAAGAATTACAACAGGCTGTACAAATGTTGCACGGACAACTTACCGGTACCGTAATGGGTACTGACGAAGACCTGCGGTATTTCAGCGAACTGTTGGATCGCTTCACAGAGAAGGCCGGCAGAATCATTTTCAATAATGTGCCTACCGGCGTGGAAGTATGTTATGCAATGCAGCATGGCGGACCATTCCCGGCTACCACCGATCTGCGTAGCACTTCTGTGGGGGCATCTGCTATCACACGTTTTGCACGTCCGTTGTGCTGGCAGGACTGTCCGCAGCAGTTACTTCCGGATGCATTGAAAGATGCCAATCCGTTGGGTATCTGGCGCCGTGTTAATGGAGAGATAACGCGCGAGGCGGTGAAATAAGGTATTAGCTATTGGTCGTTAGCTTTTAGCTGTCAGCTTCAAAGGCTGATGGCTAAAGGCTAACAGCTGATAGCAAATTCTGTTTTAGATAAATTCAAATTATGTCGGCCAAGACTTTTTTTTGTATAGATGCACATACCTGCGGTAACCCGGTAAGACTGGTTGCAGGCGGCGGCCCGCTGTTAAAGGGCAACAGCATGATGGAAAGGCGCCTGCACTTTCTGCAGGAATACGATTGGATCAGGAAAGGGCTGATGTTTGAACCGCGCGGCCATGATATGATGAGTGGCAGTATTCTCTATCCTCCCGTTGATGACGCCAATGACATAGGCGTCTTATATATTGAAACAAGCGGTTGTCTGCCTATGTGCGGTCACGGTACGATAGGTACTGTGACTATCGCAATAGAACAGGGGCTCATTACGCCTAAAACGCCCGGTAAACTGCGGCTGGAAACACCAGCCGGACTTGTGCTGGTGAGCTATGTACAGGAAGGAAAGAAGGTGAAATCCGTGAAGCTCACGAATGTGAAGTCATTCCTGGCAGCTGAACAGTTACCGGTAGAGTGTCCTGATCTTGGCACGTTAGTCGTGGATGTGGCCTACGGCGGCAACTTCTATGCAATTGTAGATCCACAGGAAAATTTCTCCGGCCTCGAACATTTCACGGCTGATCAGCTGATCTCCTGGAGCAGGGTATTACGTCAGCGATTAAACGAAAAATATACTTTCGTGCATCCGGAAGATGAGCGTATCAAAGGACTTAGCCATATGCTGTGGACCGGCGCTACGATCAATCCGGAGGCTACGGCGCGCAATGCGGTGTTTTACGGCGACAAGGCTATAGACCGCTCTCCCTGTGGCACAGGAACTTCCGCCCGTATGGCGCAGTGGCACGCGAAAGGAAAACTGAAGGAAGGGGATAAATTCATACACGAAAGCATCATCGGTTCACAATTCACCGGCACGGTGGAAGCTGTAACCACCGTTGCCGGCAAACCGGCTATAGTACCGGGAATTGAAGGCTGGGCGATGGTAACAGGGTACAACACGATCATCCTGGATGATGATGACCCATATGTACACGGCTTCCAGGTTATATAATCATTTTAGAAAGACAGCATGAAAGCAATTATAACAGGAGGTGGTATTATCGGTCTTTGCAGCGCTTATTACCTGCATCAGCAAGGTTGGGATGTAACGGTGCTGGATAAAGGCGACTTTAAGGATAACTGCTCCTATGGTAACCTGGGTATGATAGTGCCCAGCCATTTTGTGCCGCTGGCAGCTCCGGGCATTGTATCCCAAGGCATACGCTGGATGTTCAGCAGCAAAAGCCCATTTTATGTGAAGCCCTCACTCAACAAGCAACTGGTGAGCTGGGGTCTTAAATTTATTAAGAGCGCTACTGCTGCAAACGTAGCAGCTGCGGCTGCACCACTGCGCGACATCAACCTGCTCAGCAGATCTTTGTATGAAGAGCTGGGGCAGCAGCCTGGCTTTGATTTTGGCCTGGAACGGAAAGGCATCATCATGTATTATAAGACTGCGGCGGTGGAAGATGAGGAAGCACATCTTGCAGCAACAGCAAGAAGCATGGGGCTTGAAGCAACTGTGCTGGACAAAGCTGCATTGCAACAGCTGGAACCTGGCGTAGAGCTGAATGTGCTGGGTGGCGTGCATTATAAATGTGATGGTCATCTATATCCTAATCAACTGATGCAACAACTGATCGCAGATCTGATCCGGAAAGGAGTGAAGCTCATTCCGCAGGAGGAAGTGATCGATGTAAGAACAGCCAATGGAAAAGTGAAAGAACTGATCACCAGCGGCAGTGATTATAAAGCAGATGTTTATATCATGGCCGCCGGCTCCTGGGCCCCGGCCGTGGCGCGTCTTGCAGGTGTCAATATTCCAATGATGCCGGGCAAAGGCTATTCAGTAACATTGGATGCACCTGCGGTGAATCTCAATATTCCGGCTATTCTCTGTGAAGCAAGAGTGGCGCTTACACCGATGCGCAACAAGCTGCGTTATGGTGGTACGATGGAAGTGGCGCCGGTTAACGACCGCATAAACATGAACAGGGTAGCGGGTATCGTGGAATCGGTACAACAGTATTTCGGTAATCTTCCGGTGAAGATGCCTGCACAACAGGATGTGTGGCATGGTTGCCGTCCATGTACACCAGATGGATTACCTTTTATCGGATTTTCAAAACAATATAGTAACTTGCTGCTTGCCGGCGGGCATGCCATGATGGGCTTAAGCCTTGGTCCCGCTACAGGCAGGTTGGTAGCAGAGTTAGCCAGTCATAAACCAACCAGTATGGATATAACGGCGTTCAGCCTTCAACGTTTCTGAGAATGCTCAAAGCAAAAAGTTCCGCGGAGCCCGGCTATAGCCGGGATTGTGAAAAAGACTATGCCGTGTTCTGGCATGAAATGCAGCAGAATAATGAACAGGGACTGTATAAGATATACCATGATGTATATGACAGTTTCTATCATTACGGGATTTCCGTGGTGCTGGATAAAGCGATGGTGAAAGAAGCCATGAACGATATTTTTGTGGACATCTGGCGCAAGCGTCATCAGCTGGAAATGCCGGACAACATTAAAGGATACCTGTTCATCTGCTTCAAGAGACGGCTGTACAAGATTCTTAGCAAAAACGCACGGGATGCGGCCCGGCAGGAACATGAACTGTTCATTGAGCCGGAAGAGCGCCCCTACGAGGAAATATTGATTAACCAGGAAACTGACCACCAGGTAAAAGCGCAGTTGGGAAAAATGCTGGATCTGCTCACACATAGGCAGAAAGAATTTATCCGGCTGCGCTTTTATGAAAATTTAAGCATCGAAGAAATTGCCGCGAAGACAGCGGCTACTCCACGCACTATCTACAACACCATCCATAATGCCCTGGTACGCATCCGGGAAGTATATTCAGACGCTTCATTTATCGCGTTGTTGCTGCTTTTGATAGATATTGAAAAAAATTCCTGATTTCTTTGGTAAAAAGATCAACACGCTGTCCTCTTTATCATTAAGGAACCACAAATGGATTTTAAAATCAATAAGTGGGCGCCTTAATTAATTATGGATTTACAGCAATACAAAGCCGAAGATTTTATTTTAAACGATTCATTCGTGCGCTACTGCCTTCGCAGTAACGAGTCTGACGTCCAGTTCTGGGAAAGCTGGCTGGAAAGATATCCGCATAAGCAGGAGGAGGCAGCCAAAGCCCGCGAATGGGTATTCCGCCTGGGATTGCGGCTTACGCCGGAAGAAAAAGACGCGGAGTTTGAAAAATTGAAAGCCGCCATCGCTGTTGCCGATGAAGACATCCAACCTGTATCCACTCAAATCGGCTGGAAACGGATATTACGTATTGCCGCCGCAGTTATCACACCTGTTGCATTGCTCTCTGCCTGGTGGATAACCAACCGTTCTCATTCTGTTCCACAGGAAAATAAAAAAAGCTACACCGTATATGCGGCGGGCGATTCCATTCGCCGTCGCATTATTCTGCAGGACGGCAGCGAAGTGATACTGAATGCCCATAGTACGCTGGCTGTACCGGTTGCGTATAATGAAGAAGACCGTCGTCTTCAGCTGAAGGGAGAGGCATTGTTTGATGTGGCAAAAGCCGATGGTAAACCTTTTATAGTTAGTACTGGTAATATTGATGTACAGGCGTTGGGAACTGCATTCAAAGTACGCGCCTACGGTTTTGATATAACTACTTCCGTTATGCTGGTAAATGGAAAGGTGCGCGTAGCACAGGATTCCGCCACAACGGAACTTACTCCGGGAGAAAAACTGTCTACACATAAAGATCATCCTGCGTTTGCAAAATCAACCTTTAACATTGAGAAAGAAACTGCCTGGAGAAAGGGTCAGCTTGTATTCAGTAACGCTTCCCTGGCTGATATAGCACAGCAGCTGGAATACTGGTACGGCATCCGGGTAGAGGTTCAGCAAGGAAAGTATAAACCTATTCGCTTTAACGGAGTATTTAACAACAAGCCGCTCAACGAAGTACTGGCCGCAGTATGCTTTGTAAACGGACTTGAATCTATGACCAGACAAGATGTACTGTTGATCCGTCCTGCCAGGACTTTGGTCAGATAGCAACATCGGTACTGTCTACACAACCAAAATGCGTTATGAAAAGAACATCCCTGTTAAGGGCATGCTGTGTCATGCTCCTGTCTATTCTTTTGCTTAGCTGGATGCAGGTGGCTGAAGGCCTGAAAGACAAGATAGACGTCGGTTTCAGGCAGGCAAAGGTACTGAGCGTATTGCAATACCTGGAGAAAAACACGCGCCTGAAATTCTCCTACAATCTCGATGACCTGGAAAAACTGAGACCGGTTACCATCGACAAAAAAGAGCGTACCGTAGAAGGGCTGCTTCAGGAAATCAGCCACCAAACTACATTGCAGTTCAGGATGACAGAAGATATCATCCTTGTGAAAGTACCTGTTAGTGCAAATGTAACCACCCAGGTCACCGCAGCTCCGGTACAGGAGAAACCTGTACAGGGCTACGTGAAATCTTCCACCGGCGAGCCTTTGCCCGGTGTGAGTGTACGGGTGAAAGGCTCCCCTAAAGGGATGCTTACAGATGTAAAAGGCTTCTTCCGGTTCAGCGATCTGTCTGCAGACGCTGTGCTGGAAGTATCTTTTATAGGATTCGAAGCCAGGGAGATCCCTGTAAACGGACAGTCTGAACTGGCTGTTGTACTGAATGCTTCCACCAAAGTATTGGATCAGGTTGTGGTAGTAGGTTACGGCACACAGAGCAAAAGAACCGTGAGCAGCGCCATCACTTCCGTGAAAGGAAGCGAGATTGCCAATGTAGCGAGCAATAACCCGGTGAATGCATTACAGGGAAGAGTGGCTGGTCTGACTGTTGTGAACACTGGTGGTGCTCCGGGTGCTATGGCCGACATTAAACTGCGCGGTATCAGCACATTCGGCTCACATCAACCCCTTTTCATCATCGACGGTAGTCCCGGCGATCCCTATTACCTCAACAACAACGATATTGCTTCCATTGAAGTATTAAAAGACGGTGCTGCTGCTTCCATCTACGGTTCGCAGAGTGCCAACGGTGTAATCCTGGTGACTACAAAGAAAGGAAAGAAAGGTCCGCCCAAAATAGAGTTCAATGCCTATTACAGTGTAGTGAATCCTACCGGCAAAATGCACCTGCTTGATGCAGATGGCTACCTGAAAGTGCATGATATGATGTACTCCAATGCCAATACACCTGCAAACAAGCGCCCGGCTTATCTTTCAAAAGGCGTTACCGCTAACACCAACTGGCAGGATGAAATTAATCAGCAGGGGAATGCACAAAATTATAGCCTCAACCTCACCGGCGGCGGCGAATATTTCAACTACGGCCTGAGTGGTAACATCACTAACGAAACCGGTACTTTCATTGGTACTGATTTCAAAAAGAAATCGATCCGCTCCCGTAATGAATACCGCAAAGGGCGCCTCACGATTGAAGCCAACCTGGTATATGCAGAAACGCAGCGCAAAGACCTTACCTACAGCGTGAAAGACGCTTACTTCCAGTCACCGCTGCTGCCCGTATACGATGAGCAGGAGAAGTATGGTTATGCTTTGCAGATCAACCAGCTGCCGAAGTATGAGAATGCACTGGGGGTGAATCACTACAATAATAACAACTATAAAACTCAATATTTCAGCGGTAACGCAAGGTTATCACTGGAGCTGATTAAAGGAATGAAGTTCGTGACCAACCTGAGTCTCGCTAACTCCAACTACTTCGATTACCAATACCATCCGCCTTACCGCGCCAATGCGAATGATCCGGTAGTGCCTTACGCCAGACTGAGAGACGGACGTTCCAACTACCGCGAGCGCCTGATGGAAAACCTGTTGTACTACGACCGCGTTTTTGGTAAGCACAGCCTGGGCTTGCTGGCTGGTTATACCGCACAGGAAACAGTTACCAACAACATCGTGACTATTGCGGATGGAAAAACAAATGTGTATACGGTAGAAAATGGACAACTGAATACCACCGTTGTTCCCGGCGGTTTCCTGGACCCCTCCTTCGGTACGATGGATGGCGCTGCCGGAGGTACTTTCAGTGCCACAGGCTCCCGTCCTCAGTATAACCGTCTCTCTACACTGGGCCGTATCAACTATGCCTATGATGGTAAATACCTGTTGCAGTTATCTGTTCGCCGCGATGGTTCTTCCAAGTTTGGTGTGAACCGCCGTTATGGTGTATTTCCTTCTGTATCTGTGGGCTGGAACCTGCACAGCGAATCCTTCATGCATCAGTACACCTGGCTCAATATGCTGAAGCTGCGCGCGAGCTATGGTCAGCTGGGTAATGAAGCGGTGCTGGGGCCCTACGATCACCAGGCGCTTATCAGCATCTATAACAGATGGACCGGCGGTTATGTACAGGGTTCCGGATCTACACCCTGGCAGGGTGGCGCAGCCTGGGATCTGAAGAATAAAGATCTCCGCTGGGAGACCAATATCTCTAAAAACATCGGTTTCGATTTCGGCGTATTAAATAAACTTACAGGTTCATTCAACTACTTCAATAACGTTACCAGCGATCTGCTGATCAGTAAAGAACTGGCTCCCAGTGCAGGTTTGAGAACGCCTGTAATGAACGTAGGCCGCATCAGGAACCGTGGATGGGAACTGGAAGCAACGTGGGCTGACAGGAAAGGCGACTGGAACTATAGTGTAACCGGTACCGTTAGCCAGGTGAAAAATGAAGTGCTGGCACTCGCCAACGATGGCCAGAAATTATATGGTACTGGCCTGAAATATGGTACAGGACCGGTTCCTAACACTACGATGGTGGGCCGCGAAATTGGCGCCTTCTTTCTGTATGAGGCCGACGGTATTTTCCAGTCGGATGCAGAAGCAGCCAACTATAAAAACAGCAAAGGCGAGCAACTGCAACCCAATGCCAAAGCCGGCGATATGCGCTTCAAAGACAGCAATGGCGACGGTGTGATCGATGATGCTGATAAAACCTACCAGGGTAGCGCCTTCCCCAAAGTGGAATATGGTATCAATATGAGCGTAGGTTACAAAGGCTTCGATCTCCAGCTCTTCTGGCAGGGCGTTGGTGGCAACAAACTCTATAACGGTAACAAGTACGAACTACAGGGTATGGATGCCGGCCGTAACTTCGACGTGAGCACATT
Source organism: Chitinophaga sp. (assembly GCF_035538455.1). Taxonomy (GTDB): domain Bacteria; phylum Bacteroidota; class Bacteroidia; order Chitinophagales; family Chitinophagaceae; genus Chitinophaga. The sequence goes on along the minus strand of NZ_DATLKJ010000236.1, from coordinate 1,798 downwards.
GAATGCATGGACGCCACAGCATACTGATACAGATGTGCCCCGCGCTATTCTCGGTGATCCGAACAATAACAACCGTGAGTCTACACGCTTCCTTGAGAGCGGCAGCTACCTGCGTCTGAAGACCTTGCAGCTGGGTTATGCATTCTCTGCTCACCTGCTGGAACGGTATAAAATATCACGGTTACGCTTATACGTAAGTGCACAGAACCTGGTTACTATTACACGTTACTCTGGTCCTGATCCTGAGATTGGCCGTACAGATGTGCTGAACAATGGTCTTGACCGCTGGATGTATCCGCAGAACAAAACTTTCATGGGTGGCTTGCAGCTGGAATTTTAATCAATTAAATCAACGGTTATGAAAAAATCTTTGCTATATACTTCCTGCATATGCATCGCGATGGCGCTGTCCACCGGGTGTAAAAAGGATCTGCTGGAGCAGTCATCTCCCGATAAACTCACGACAGATAACTTCTGGACCAGCCGCGACAGAGCGCTCACAGGGCTTGCCTCTGCCTATTCCCAGGTGGAGAGTTTTGTTAGCTGGGATAGTTATATAGAAGCCCGCTCCTGCAGGGAATATTACCGGGAAGACTTTGTAGAGCCGGGAAGTGATGCATACAATTACAGCTGGTGGATGGAAATCTACAACTTCAGTTATAACTCCGGTAACTATGCGATAGATCTGTTATGGAGAGATAATTACCGCGGTATCAATTTCAGTAACCAGGTCTTACAGAATGTGGCAACCATGACATCCACGCAGATTGACGATGCCAGCAAAAACACAATCCTCGCGGAAGCACACTTCCTGCGCGCCTATTACTACTTCAAGCTGCTCACCAATTTCGAGAAGGTGATTATCCGCGATAAGGTGCCTGAAGGTGAAACTGATCTGCCTAAAGCGCCGGCTTCCCGCGCAGAGGTATATGACTTCATCATCGCAGACCTGAAGGCGGCAGAACAGAACCTGCCTTTGCGCAGCGACCGGCCCGTTACAGAGCTGGGCCGCGCTACTAAAGGCGCTGCACAGGCTTATCTTGGCAAAGTGTTGATCTACCGTGCTGCAGAAGATAAGGGTAATGCGCAGGCGATGTTCACAGAAGCGGCCAGCTGGTTGCAGAAGGTGATCGACTCCAAACAATACAGCCTTGTTGGTAACTACCTGAACATGTTCAACGGTACCTCTGCCAACACGACTGAATCCATATTTGAACTGCAGCAGACCATGGACGAATCCAACGGCGCTTACTACAAATCACAGCTGAGCGACTGGATTGCGGCATCTGAATTGGGCGGCTACGGCGAAATCTACGGTAACAACAGGCTGCTGGACGAAATGCTGAAAGAAGGCAAAAAGGCTTCTGATGGCTTATACGATCACCGCGTATACAACACCGTCTTCTTTAAGGATGATTATTTCAATGACGCGGCCAACCCCAGGGTATATGGTCAGACCTATGATAAAGTGTTTGTGAACGGTGGTATCGCTTTCCGCAAATGGATTCCTGCGAAGACAGAACAGCTGGGTAATGATGTAGCGATCAACGTACCGATGATGAGACTGGCGGATGCGAAGCTGTTGTATGCAGAAGCATTGAACGCGATCGGCCAGTCGGTGAAGGCAATGGATCAGATCAATGATGTACGTGCACGCGCCGCGATGCCGCCACTAGCGCTTACTGCCGCTACCGATGTGTTTACCCAGATAGTACACGAACGCGTGATGGAGCTGACGTTGGAAAGCAGTCGCTACTAAGACCTTCGCCGTTGGGGAATGTTGCCGCAGGCTATGCAG
>NZ_DATLKJ010000235.1:0-13146 GCF_035538455.1 Chitinophaga sp. | reverse complement strand
AAGTATGAATGGGTAAAATCAGGCAGCAACACAATACTGAGCACCACCAATACACTCACCGCTTCCTCAGCAGGTAGCTATATAGTACGCGTAAAAGCAACTAACAACTGCTTCAGCGGTTATTCTGATACATTCAGGATTGTCAACACCAATGGTATCAACGGCCCGGATGCAATCAGCAACCTCGCTGTATCCTCTACTACCAAAATACAGGCTACTATTAGCTGGACAGATAATCCAACTCCGGCCTTTAATGAAAAATATTTTGAGATCTACCGCGCCACACAGGCCGGCGGTCCTTACATCCTTGTTGGAAAGAACAATACCAACGTTGTAACCTTTACCGATAATGGTCTTATACCAAACACTTCCTACTTCTACAGGGTGCGCCCGGTAAATGATAATGCCGCAGGCCCGCTCTCTGCTGAAGTAAAAGCCGTTACCGTACAGGACAGCTCCGCTCCTACTCCTCCGGGCAACCTGGTAGCATCTAATGTCACCAACAACACCGTTACACTGACCTGGACTGCCGCTACAGATGATGCCGCAGTGGCTGGCTATGAAATCTTTGCCAATGGCGCATTCTACGTAGCCGCAGGTAATGTGACTACCTTCAACGTTACCGGTCTTACAGATGGTAACTGGTATAACTTCACGGTAAAAGCCAAAGATGTCGCGGGCAAATACTCAACGCCAAGCAACCAGGTAACTGTGAAGATGAAGAAAGGTAACCTGACAGCGAAGTATTATACCGGTACCTGGACATCCTTACCCAATTTTACAACCCTCACACCTGCACAGACCGGAACAGCTTTCGTACCGGATCTTACACAGGTTCCCGCAGGCGCTACCGGATATGCATACATGTGGACAGGTTATATTAAGATACCATCTACCGGCACTTACACCTTTGAAACCGTTTCTGACGATGGTAGCAAGTTGTATTTCAACAAGACATACACCAACACAGCTACTTCCACAGTAAGTAATGATGGCGTTCACGCTTCGCAATCTAAAACCGGTACTGTACTTGCCAATGCAGGCGTATATCCGATCACTATCACTTATTTCCAGAATACAACCACTGCCGGTTCCACCATGCAGGTATACTGGACCAATACACTCGGAGGCATCTCTCGCCAACTGATCCCTGCTGATGCATTCGTAGACCCGAACGCTGTAACAGGCAACCCGCCGACAGCTCCTTCCGGACTGACCGCCAGCACCGTGAACTTCAGCAAGATCAAGCTGAACTGGACCGACAACAGTAACAACGAAACAGGCTTCGAAATATACCGCAGTGCTACCAGCAATGGTACTTATAGTGTCGTAACTACCACGGCAGCGAACATAGCAACTTATACAGATACCTTATTACAAGCCAGCACTACTTATTACTATAAGATCAGGGCGATCGGCACCTATGGTGAATCTGCATACACGTCAACTGCCAATGCGACTACAGCAGCCAAACCGTTGCCGCCGGCGACGCCTGCTAACCTGGTCACTACCGCAGTGTCCACACAGATCGTGAAACTGACCTGGACAGACAACGCAACCAATGAGACCGGCTACGAAGTACACCGCTCACTGGCTGATAGTCTTCACTTCAACGTCATTGCCAGCCTGCCGCCAATCACCAGCGGTCAGGGTGCATGGTCAGATTCATCACTCACTGCAAATACAGTAGCATATTATAAAGTACGTGCCGTTGGCGATGGAGGTTACTCCACCTTTACCAAAGCAACGTATGCCAAATCGCTGAACAACCCGCCTGTTATAGATTCTATCGCAAGCAGGACGATCCGCTACGGTACCACTGTAAATGTTCCCGTAAACGCCACCGATCCGGATAATGATCCGATCACTCTCAGCCTGTACAATGCCCCGGCATTTGTTACACTGCAGCAGAACGGTACAACCACTTACTTGAACATCGCGCCTACAGTGGCTCAGCAAGGCACGTATAATGGTATCGGCGTTATCGCGAAAGACAATAACAATGGTGCAGACACCTCCTTCTTCAACCTTGAAGTAAATGATAACTATCCGCCGGTGATCAATCCGGTTACCGACAGCACAGCGGATGAAGGCGTGCAGAAAGTATTAAAACTGAGCCTTACAGACCAGAACCCAGGTAATACCTTTACCTGGACGGCTCTGCAGCTGCCTCCTTTCGTAACATTACAGAGCAACAACGATACTTGCCTGCTCACAGTGAATGCAGGATACAAGGATGCCGGTACCTACATCGTTAAAGTACAGGCACAGGATAACCAAGGCGGCATCGATACCAAACAGTTCACACTGACGGTAAATGATAATCCGTCGCCGAATTATACCCTGCTGCTTAACTTCAAGCTCAATACAGACGCACCCGCGCCATGGAACAATATAGGCGGCAGCGTTACCAACAACCTGAAAGATACCACCGGACAACAGACCAATGTAGGCCTGAGATTTGAAGAGTCATGGTGGGCTGCAGGTGTAGAAGGACCACAGACCGGTAACAACAGCGGCGTATATCCGGATGTTGTACTGAAAGAATACCTGTACTTCGGTTCATTGCCTGGATTCTTCAATGGCGCACCAGTAATGCACGGTCACCTCTCCGGACTTGAAACCAACAGGACTTATACGCTTAAGTTCCATGCAGGCAGCAACTGGTGGGCGCCTCAGCCGGATAACGGCAGCACAGCCTTTACTGTCAATGGTGTAACCAAGACATTATACGTTCAGAATAATACCACTAACAGGGCCATCTTTGAAAATGTGACACCTGATGCCAATGGTGAGATTGTATTCACACTGAGCATCCCAACAGGCGGACAGGTAGGCTATCTTAATGCCCTCGAAGTAAATGCAGGCGGCAGCGGACCAGTTACGCCAAACCGTCCACCGGTGATTGCTGCCATCAGTAATCAGACAATGGATGCCGGCACAACACTGAACGTACCGGTTTCAGCTACAGATCCTGATAACGACGCACTCACTTATACAGGGCTGAATTTACCATCCTTCGCTACCATTGTACAGAATCCGGGCGATATACATATTGCACTCGCACCTGCCACCAACAACGCAGGACAGTACAACAACATTGGTATCATCGCGACAGATACACACGGTAACAAGGATACTGCAACCTTCAACCTGACCGTTAACACACCTGCCAGCACAGGTTCTTACAGACTGCTGCTCCGTATCAGGCACCAGACAGATGCACCTTCCCCATGGAACGACATAACCGGCAGGACCAATGCCAACCTGAAAAATGATCAGGGCCAGATTACCGGTGTGGGACTGAACTTCGATGAATATTGGTGGGCTACCAACGGCGAAGGCGCTACCACAGGCAATAACAGCGGTGTATACCCGGATGCCGTAATGCATGATCACCTCTATTTCGGATCACTACCAGGCTTCTTCAATGGTTCGCCAACTATGACGGGGCATATCACAGGACTGGAAACAAGCAAGACATATACTATCAAATTCTTCTCCAGCAGTAAATGGTGGGCACCGCAGCCAGACAACGGCAGCACTAAGTATACCATCAACGGAGTGAGCCAGACATTGTATGTACAGAACAATACCAGCAATGTGGTTACCTATAACAATATCACGCCAGCGTCAAACGGAGAGATTGCGTTCATACTCAGCATTCCTCAGGGCGGACAGGTAGGTTACATCAATGCCATTGAAATCGTAGCTAACTCTGTGGCTCCGCTGAATAACAATAAGGTAATGACTACCGGCAGTCTCACTAATCTGTCTGACAAGTCTGCTGTTTCAACAGATAAATCTGCGAACAGCACCGGCAGCAGTATGCAGGTAAATACATATCCGAATCCGTTTGCAGATGCACTGGCAGTTGATATCACACTACAGAAAACAACGAACCTGTTGATTGAAATCACTGATATGAGTGGCAGGAAAGTATATACCGAAGTGAGAAGAGATGCACCGCAAGGCAGGAACACTGTTAGGATCAATACCCAAAGTAGCATTAGCACTACAGGCATGTATATCCTGAAAGTGACTGCGGCCACAGGTGAAACACAAAGCAAAGTGATCATGAAACAACGTTGATATTCATCACGATAACAATAAAAATATCCGCCATGCGATAAATGCATGGCGGATATTTTTTTATTACAACTGTTTACCCCCCAAACTTCAGCGATAACCAACTAAATCTTATCATTCGCATAAAAATGAAATACATTTTGGTCATATATCATACCTTTGCACCATAACCGGATATACCTGGAATAACTATGCTCCCGGATATCTTTCCCCATTAGCCTTATCCTCCGACAAGCCAATTAGGTCCGACCGGCCATGACCATCCGGTATGACTCCTGAAATTTTACCATCTCCTCTGATATTCCATTTACCATCAGGTATCTGGCAGTGCAATATTGATGCATGTTCCACACCTGATACAAGAATACAAGCAAAAAAGGGAAATATATTTTATGGATATCACATTTTTACTAAAGGCATTAATAAAAAAGAAATGGTGGATCATTTTAAGTACCATCATTGCTGTTGTGGCTGCATTTGCCTTTACCATCGGGAAACCCAAACTCTATCTATCCACTGCGCAGATGTCCACGGGCTACACAACAAACGAACAGATAAAGCTGCGTGATGAAAATGTAAACCTCTTCGAAGCAGATGTGAAATTTGACAACGTGATCGAAACAGTGAACTCTCCATTGGTGATGGGCCTGCTGTCGTGCGATCTGCTCATTCATGATCTGACCGATCCCAAACCCTTCAGAACGCTGACGGAACAAGAACTGAAGAAGCCTGCATATACAGAAGTAAAAAAGGAAGATATACTCCGGATCTGTAAGCAGAAACTTGATTCCCTGCAGGTAATCTCCTCTTCTCTGCCGGAAGAGCGTAAGGTGCTTGAGTTCATGAAACTGTATAAATATGATTACGAATCCCTGAGAAAGATGATCAATGTTGGCCGTCTTACCAGAACTGATTATATCAACATCAACTGTTACGCCGAAAATCCTGAACTGTCTGCGTTTACAGTAAATACACTGTACCGCGAGTTTATCCGCTTCTATCGCAGCTCCCGTTCAGAGCGTTCCGGAGAAAATGTAAATACCTTCGAGTCACTCGTGAATCAGAAAAAGACCGAGCTGGACCAGAAGGTGGAAGCTCTTAGGGGCTACAAAACATCCCAGGGAGTGCTGAACGTAGAAACTGCCAGCGGCAATGAAATGGATCTCATCAAACAATTTGAAGGATCACTGACCGACGAAAGGGCCAACAGCAACACATTCCAGGCTTCCCTTGACAACGTGAACAATCAGCTCTCCCAAATGAACAGCAACAAACCCGTATATGGTACCTCCAACGGTGATATTGTTTCGCTGAGAAAACAGATCAATGAGCTCAATGACGAATATACCCGCACCGGCTCCAATGATAATGAGCTGGCAGACAAAATCAAAGGGCTGCGCAGCAAGCTGCAACGCAGCATGGTAGAAATGTCTTCACCTACCGGTAAAGTGGTTTCCCGTGAAGAGCTGCAGCAACGTAAAGGCGAACTCGAAGCACAGCTCAGTGCATCCCGCCTCAATATCAGCACCCTTGAAGGAAAAATCGCCAGACTGCGATCTTCATTAGGGTCCTATGCCAACAAAGAAGCTACCGTTACTACACTGGAAAGTGAAGTAAAACTCGCGCAGGACGAATACAACAAGCTGAAGGAAAAACTCAGCTCTGCACTGGACAACCGCAACGTTCCGCTGGACAATTTCCGTCAGACACTCAAAGGTCAGCCCGCCTTCACGCCAGAGAAGTCCAAGCGCATGATGATCATGGGCATGGCCGGGTTCGCAGTGTTTATGATCTCCTGCATCAGTATCCTGTTCGCAGAATTCATGGACAGCTCTATCAAATCTCCGTCCGTATTCAATCGTTCTACCAACCTCAAACTTATCAGTACTATCAATCATGCTAACCTCACCAGGCATGGCATCCTGGAAATACTGCAGAAGAAATCCAGTGAAGCACAGTGGTTGAAAAGACAGAATATCTTCCGTGAGCTGCTGCGCAAGCTGCGGTTCGAACTGGAGCACAGCAGCAGGAAAATATTCCTGTTCACCAGTACAGAACCTCAGCAGGGTAAAACTACTTTGCTTCAGGCAGTAGCTTACAGCTTAAGCCTGAGCAACAAAAAGGTGCTGGTAATTGATACCAACTTCTGCAACAATGACCTCACTGTACAGATGGAAGCAAATCCTACACTGGAGTCCTTCTCTGTTCCCCCTTCCGAATTCAACATTGGAAAAATAAAAGAGATCGTTACCACATACGCAACACCGGGTATTGAAGTGATAGGATGTAAAGGTGGAGACTATACCCCGTCGGAGATACTGCCGGCCAATCACCTGTTGAACTACCTGCAGGAACTAAAGCAACACTATGATTACATTCTCATGGAAGGTGCGCCTCTGAATGATTTTACAGACAGCAAGGAACTGGCCGTTTATGCCGAAGGTGTGGTAGCGATCTTCTCTTCACATCTCAGGATGAAACAGATCGATAAAGAATCGTCTGAGTTCCTGGAGCAGCTGGGCGATAAATTCATCGGAGCTGTATTGAATGATGTGAAAGAAGATTTTATCGAGCTATGATGTAAAGAAAATGAGCGAACAACCATTTATTTCCCATTTGTTTGGATTCAGACCCGTAAAAAATGAATCACGTTATGCCTGGGTGGACTATGCCAAAGGCATTGCAATAATACTTGTTGTGTACAGACACCTGGCATATGGACTCTTGGCAAGCCACGTAGCATTGCCTACCAGCGTAACATCGCTGAACGATATGCTGTACAGTTTCCGTATGCCACTGTTCTTCCTGCTGTCAGGTTTCTTCTTCAGCAGGAGTATACAGAAGAGAGGGCCAAAACACTTTGCCATTTCGAAAGTGAATACGTTGCTGTATCCCTATCTGTTGTGGGCCGTGTTCCAGATCTCGCTGCAGATCGTGTTTTCGGGCTATACTAATTCGGTGCGTACCGTGAAGGATTATGCCAATATATTCCTGCAGCCAAGAACGCTGGATCAACTGTGGTATCTTTTTGCACTGTTTAATGTCACCATCCTTTACCTGTTGGCATCACTGATGGTGCGGGAAAAGAAAGCCTGGCAACTGGTAATAGGTATGGTGTTGCTTGGCATAGCACCATATGTGCAGCATATCAGCGCCTGGTACGACATTGCCCTGCATTATATATTTTTTGCGGTGGGGGATATTACCGCTGCATTCTTTCTCAGGGACAACGTACAGCAGAAGCTGTCTGACCTGCGCAACCTGCTGCTGATGCTGCCTGTATTTGCAGTGCTGCAATGGTACTACCTGCATCATCAACATATGAACCTTTACCTGTTCATGCTGATTGCCCTGAACGGCTGCCTGTTTATAATATCGCTGGCCTCATGGCTGGCGCATACAGGAAAAATGAAGTTCCTGAACGTAATCGGGCATTATTCACTGTATATCTACCTGCTGCATGTTACCATTGCAGCGGTGCTGCGCGCACTCCTGCTGTATGCAGGTGTCAGTAACGGTGTGGTACTGCTGCTGGTCACCATACCAGCGTCCATCTATCTTTCCATCATTGTGTACAGAGCTTGTACCTACTGGGGACTTGGATTTTTATTTGCCGGAAAATTCGGAGAAAAAACCGCTGTGAAAGCAGCTTAAACACATACTATCAGAAATGCGGACACAAAAGAAAAAGCCTATAGACCAACATTTGCACCAGATGCTGATTATGGTCTTCATCGGATTTACCATTCTTGCGATGGCTGTAAAAATAGTGTTCCTGTAAAACGATAACCGTGGAATTAGCGAAGAAAAATATAACCTTATTTTTTATCATCGCCTGCTGGTGTCTGCTGGTACCGGCTATTGCGTGGCTGAGCGCCACCGATGTAAAGTACACCATGTTACTGGTGGTAGGCTTCGTCGGTCTGGTAATGGCGGCGATCTGTTTTCTGAACTACCGCACCGGTTATTATATTTCACTTACGGTAGCACTTACAGTAAGATTACTGGAGAGGGTTGTCGGAACGGAGATTCCGGTAGGCGTAGTGATAGACGCTGTTTTGATGGTAACCTTATTAGGCAGCCTTATTAAAAGAGAAGATAATCCCGGCGGCAAGGTAGACTTCATCCGCGATCCGCTCGTGATCTCCTTTTACGTATATGGCGCTTTTATCCTCTTGCAGTTTGTGAACCCCAATATCCCTAACAGGAATGGTTGGACCACCTTCGCAAGGGTATATGTGCGCAACATGATCTACATATACCTGGCCACGAGGATGATCCGTAATATGGATGATCTGAAATTCTTTTTCAAATACTGGATTGTTATGCTCACGTTGGCAGCGCTCTACGCCTGTATCCAGCAGTGGTTTGGGTTGTTGCCGTTTGAACAGGCTTTCATTCACAAGTATCCGGAGAAATTCAAAACGGTACTTATCCTCACCGGCATCCGCATTTTTTCATTCGTGTCGGACCCTGCTGTGTTCGGGCTGCTGATGGCATGTGGTATCGTTATGAATGTGGTTTTGCTTACCAGTTCGATGAAGCTGATCTCCATACAAAAGAAAGCGCTGCTTATACTATCTATGATATTGCAGGCGATGGCGCTGGGTTATTCGGGTACGCGTACCGGTTATGTGATGGTGCCGATTGGCCTGCTGATTATGTTGTTTGTGAACCTTCGTAATCGCAACACGGTGATCGGTACACTGATATTTGCGGCAGCGTTTATGGTAATGATGGTGGGACCATTTCACAGTAACCCCACTATTATCAGGATCAGGACCGCCTTCTCCGGTAGCGACGATGCTTCGATGAATGTTCGGGACGTAAACCGTCACCGTATTCAGCCTTATATATTCAGTCACCCGATAGGCGGTGGCTTCCTGAGCTGCGAACCTGGCTCCGGCAGTGAGCTGCAGGGCTTCCCCCCTGACAGCGGCTATCTGCGCACGGCCCTGGAACAGGGATGGATAGGACTTATCATCGTGTGCGTTAACCTGTATATTCTTATGCAATATGCTGTATCGCTCTACTTCCGTAGTAGTACGGAACAGGAACGGCAATACACGCTGGCCATCATATGCGTCATGTTTGCGATGGTGGTGGCGCAGTATGCGCAGGAATCTTCAGGGCTGATAGAATCCGCCCTGCTGATATATGCGCTGACAGGGGTCATTTTGAAATTAAAATATTTATTATCATCTCCAAATCCCACATCATGAAAAGAGGGTTATTATTATTTCTATTAGTGGCTTCCATGAGTGCTGTTGCTCAGGTAAATTCAGCAGATACAAGTATCATCCTCCGACTTCCTGCTGATCCCCCAACTGTGAAGAGACTGAAAGAGCGCCTGGTAGAACTGGCAATGAACAATCCTACAGTGAAAATACAGGATGTAAAAAAACAGATCTCCAAGTATGAGGAAAACAGGGCTAAAGCCGCCTGGCTCAACATGATCACAGCTGCGGGCAACCTCAACGAATTTACGATCAAAGGGAGCAGCGGCAACGGGACCAACAACAATACCTTATATCCCAGGTATAACTTTGGTATCATGGTACCGATCGGAAATTTAATCAGCATTCCTAATGAAACAAAAATAGCAAGGGCGAATGGAAAGATTGCTGATATTCAGAAGGAGGGCGAATCGCTGACCATCAAATCTGCCGTACTGCGCGCCTATGAGGACTATGCGATGAACAAACAACTGTATGAGCTGGAACTGCCTTTGCTTGAAGATGCATATAATCACTACAAACAAACAGAACAACAGTTTTCTACCGGTAATAAAGACGTTGCTGTAGAAGGATTGAACAATGCGTACAGAATTTACAATGGAGAAATGGTTCGTAAGGTTACACTGCAACGCGATCTGGCACAATCGAAAATAGCACTGGAAGCGATTATCGGTACTACACTGGAAGAAGTATTGTTACACCTGTAATTTCCATTGTGAATGTTCTGAAAAATTATTGAAGAAAAATGAAGACTATAGTGTTACTGGGATTGCTGCTTCAGGCAGCGGTATCCCCTACTGCTGATTTAAAACCCTTTAAACAGATAGAGGTGCAGATTACGCCCTGGCACCATATTCCCGCATTAATGCGCCTGCCGGAAAATATGTCCGCCGGGAAAAGATACCCATTGCTCATCTGCCTGCATGGTCGCAGCATTGCCGGTAACGATGTTACAAAAATATTCAGGCAAGGTGTTGCCCGCCAGATGCATGAAGGGAAAAATATCGACGCGGTCAATAAAGTGGATGGTAAGAAATATGAGTTCATCGTGATGGCGCCGCTGGCAACCAGCTGGTCGCTTGGCCCAGAGGAACTGAATGTTGCCCTCAGTGATGTGATCAAAAGATACCCTATTGACACCACCCGTATCTATATTACAGGATACAGCGCCGGCGGCTGGTCTGTGGCCATGGCGGTTACTGACAAAACCCTGGCGAAGAGGATTGCGGCGGCCGTGAATATGTCGCCCGCTACTATCGATGAAAAAAACCTGAAGAGCTTCAGTGTTACAGCTGCCAACAAGATCCATACCTGGTATTTTGGCGGCACAGATGAACCTGTGTTCCTCGGCAACTGTAAATTATATGCAGACAGCACCAATAAATATAAACCCGGCCTTACCAGGCTTACCATTGGCGATCACAAACATTGCTGCTGGGAACAATACTACAATCCCTCCTACCGGGAGAACGGGTATAACATTTACGAGTGGCTGCTGCAATACAAACGCTAAGCCCTTATGATGCATCTCAAAAAATGGATACTGGCATTACTTGTTTTCATTGCGTTGTTTGTAATCTGTTTTCTTTTTTACAGGAACACGCAGGAAACGGCTACGCTGGACAATAATGCCCGCAGCCACGCTCCGGGAAGGTTCATACAATTACGGGAAGGGCTTGTGCATTACAGCCTTTCCGGACCTGACACAGCCAGGTTGCTCGTACTGATACACGGTGGAGGCTCCACCGGTATGGAAGTATGGAAATACAACCGTTCCTGGCTGTTGTCAAAAGGATATCGGGTTCTGACCTATGATCTCTACGGCCGCGGTTATTCAGACCGGCCGGATATTACCTATGATCTTGCACTTTACCGCAGGCAGCTCACTGCATTGCTGGACACGTTACATATCCGCGGCTCATTTGACATCATCGCTATGTCAATGGGCGCGGCCATCGGGATGGATTATGCCGGACTGCATCCGGAACAGGTAGATCACGTGGTGCTGCTGGATCCTGCTGCCAGCGGCGATTTACAGCCCAACAAGCTGCTTTATGTCCCGGGGCTTTCTGATCTGATGATGAGCGGCTACTGGTATCCGCGCTCTATTGAAAAGCAGCGAAAGGAGTTTGTCAACCAGCCGCTGTTCAACGACTATGCAAAGCGGCTGGCTTATTTCATGAACTTTAAAGGCTACAAACGCCTTACACTCTCTACCTGGATGAACATGCTTAGTAAAAACCAGCTATACCTGTTGAAGAACATTCCTCCAAACAGGATTATGCTGCTGTACGGGCGCCAGGACCCTTTCTTTCCTCCGGAGAAGCTGGATGGCTACAGATTGCTGTATCCTTCCCTCCTGGCACACGAAATCAACAATGCGGGTCATATGCCTCATTATGAGCAACCTGACGTCGTGAATCCGCTGATGTACGATTATCTTACAAATAATATGAAATGACAGGTCTGTAAAATAAAAGAGAACGGGTCCCTCGCTTATAGCGGAGGACCCGTTCTCTTTTATTTTAGCTGTAGAGATGATTACAGGCCGAATGCGGCTTTCACTTTATCTACATAGTCGAGTTTCTCCCATGTAAACAGTTCTACCTCTACTGATTTTTCGTTCTTCTTGCCTTTGTTGAATACTTTGGTAACCACTTTAGGTTCGCGGCCCATGTGCCCATAGGCAGCAGTGTCGCTATAGATTGGGTTACGCAGTTTCAGGCGCTGCTCGATAGCGTAAGGACGCAGGTCGAAGATCTCTTCTACCTTTCTTGCGATGTCACCATCGTTCAAGTTTACTTTGGATGTACCGTAAGTGTTTACATATACACCACAAGGTTTAGCTACGCCGATAGCATAGGAAACCTGTACCAGTACCTCATCGCAAATACCGGCAGCAACCAGGTTCTTTGCAATGTGACGGGTAGCGTAAGCAGCAGAGCGGTCTACTTTGGAAGGATCTTTTCCGGAGAAAGCACCACCACCGTGCGCACCTTTACCACCGTAAGTATCTACGATGATTTTACGGCCTGTTAAGCCGGTATCACCGTGAGGGCCACCGATTACAAATTTACCGGTTGGGTTGATGTGGTGATTGATTTCGAAACCTTCAAATAATTTCTGCAATTCAGGTTTTAGCTGTGCTTTCACGCGGGGAATCAGGATGTTGATCATATCTTCCTTAATCTTAGCCAGCATCTTTTCATCTACATCAAAATCATCATGCTGGGTAGAGATAACGATCGTATCGATCCTTACCGGTTTGTTATCATCAGAATATTCGATAGTTACCTGTGATTTGGCATCCGGGCGCAGATAAGTAATATCCTTGTTTTCACGGCGCAATGCTGCCAGTTCCAGCAGCAACTTGTGTGCGAGGTCCAGTGCGAGCGGCATATAGTTTTCAGTTTCGCGGGAAGCGTAACCGAACATCATGCCTTGGTCGCCGGCGCCCTGCTCTTCAGGAGACTTACGGTCAACGCCCTGGTTGATATCTGGAGACTGTTCATGGATAGCAGAGAGAATACCGCAGGAATTAGCTTCAAACATGTATTCACTCTTGGTATAACCGATCTTACGGATCACTTCGCGGGCGATGTCCTGTACGTCCAGGTATGCCTCTGATTTCACTTCACCTGCCAATACAACCTGTCCGGTAGTCACCAATGTTTCACATGCTACTTTAGACTTTGGGTCATAGGCCAGAAAATGATCGATCAATGCATCGGAGATCTGATCAGCAACTTTATCAGGATGGCCTTCTGAAACGGATTCAGACGTAAATAAATAAGGCATAAAAATCTCGGATTTGTTGTTT
>NZ_DATLKJ010000234.1:0-71394 GCF_035538455.1 Chitinophaga sp. | reverse complement strand
TCCCGCCTGGCTATGAAATGGCAGGAAGCAATAGAAAAGAGCCTGAAGAATGGCAAGACCTCCGGTAAGATCAGGAAAGAAGTGAATGTGTTACAGGCTGCCTGGTTCGTCATGTCGGGTTACAGCGGGGTCCGTAACCTTGGGAAGATCTACGGGAAAGACTGCTACAACGTATACCTGAAAGAGCTGAAGCACTACCTGAAAGGGTTAGAGCCAGCTCCGGTGAGCTAGCTCCCGCATTTAAAGATGATCAATGTTTTCATGGGTGATTACATTCCCTTCTTCATCCAGCGGGATCAAAGGGTTATAACCGATCTCCCAGACGTTCCCTTCAATATCCCTGAAGTTCCCGGCGTAGGCGCCAAACGGCCATTGTACAGGAGGCTGCGTGATGTCCACACCTTTTTCTTTCAGCATAGCAAACAGCTCGTCCACTTCTGCTCGTGTTTGCGTGAGATACGCCAGCGTAAAAGAACGGAAGCCACTGCCCGTGCTGTCAACCCCCGACACCCTCGCCAGCTCATGCCTGCCAAAGATGCCGAAGAGCATGCCATTGCATTTGAAAAAGATAATGTCCTTGTTTTCCGCTACCGGCTTCCATCCAAATGTGTTTGCATAAAAGTTACGCAGCCCCTTGAGATTATTAGCGCCGATCGTAACAATACTGACCTTTTGTTTCATCTTGTTTACTTTTTTACGTGCAGTGGAATGATAAGAGTAAATAACGCCCGTTGTCAGGCATAACATGGCAGTTATAAGCAATGCTTGTTTCCATCTTTTCATATAATAACATATTACAGCTGCAAATGTAATATGGGAGAGGGGCCGGAGTTTTGGAAAAAAGCGACAAAATGATCCTATCGCCTGAGATCTGACGGAACAATACCCGTATATCTCTTGATTTCGTTGGCCAGGTGGGCATGGTCATAATAGCCGAACTGATAGGCAATATCGGCCAGGCTCTCATGGGCGGCGCGTTTCCGCAGATCCGGCATTACGGCACAGAAGCGAACGATGTTGGCAAACTCCTTTGGACTCACGCCTGTATGCAGTTTGAAATACCTTTCCAGCTGGCGGCGCGTGATATAATGCGTAGTTGCAAGCTTATCAATCTTTACGTTCCCCTGTTGCCGGACTATATCTTCAATCACCGGTAAAATTGGCACGGTAGCAGGTTGCAGTTTTTTCAGCAGATAACGGTCAAGAACCTCTGCCAATTCAGGCCCACGTATAAGCCCGACCGCTTCCAGTAAAGAACGTTCAAACTCAAGACAGTTGTCTGTTGCTTCATGCAGCGGGAAGCGGAAGAATAGCGGGAACGCGCCTGGCTTAAAACGGATGCCTGCAAGATAACTCTCTGGTTCGGGGAAAGACTCAGCATAATGTGTCATAGTACCCACCAGGTATACCATGCCGTGTGCCATTCGGGTATCACCGCTGCTGGTAAATACATCATTACCAAGATTACAGATAATGTCCACGCAACCATCCGGTAGTATCCGCTGGGAAGGCCCCGGCAGCAGACCTGAGCGCACTGTCCAGTATGCATCAACATACGGGCGCAACAGCATACAGGGCATATATGTTTTATAGGTGGACATACGTTTTCAAAACTACGTATAAAAGAAGAAAAGCGAAACAAGACTGTTTCGCTTTTCTGATGCAGTGTGCTGCAATATGTCGTATGCTTTATTTCTGCTCTGCTGCGGCTGGTTCTGTTTTACCATCTTTCTTTTTACCGTGATGGTCTCCGTGCATATCCTTCAGTTTAGCCTGCTGATCAGGAGTCAGGATGGTCTGGAACTGTTGCTTGCGGTATTCGGAAATCTCTTTGAACTTAGCTTTATCCTGGTCCCCACCTGCCTTCAGTGCATCTTTGCGACGGATGCATTCTGTATTTACTGCCAGCACTTTCTTGTACTGGTCGTCTGTGAGTGATAACTTCTGTTTCAGTTCATCTGCATACTGCGCGGCTCTTTGTTCGGCAGGAGGCAATTGTTTGGCTATTTTAGCCGGCGCCTGTTGCTTTGCAGGAGCGGCTTGTTGAGCTGGAGTGGCTGTCTGGGCAAAAGCTGGGGCCGCAGCCACCATAAGTGCAAAAGCAATGACTAAGTTTTTCATAATTGTATTTGTTTAATATCCCTGAGAAGTCAATTATCCTGCCAAAGGAAAGGCAGGGACGTGCCGGTATGAATTTATATATTCTTTTTCAAAAAACTTTAACGATTAACAACTCATCTTCCCTAACTGTTGTTAAATTTTCAACGACATTAAACCTCACCGCTAACAGCTGTTAGTCTTATATTTGTAAAATGTACGAACTGCTGCGCCATAACATTGATAAACACCTGAATATCTCTGATGAAGAGTTTGAACAGTTTGCTGCTCCCTTTTACCTGCAGGAGGTGAAGAAAAAACAGCTCCTGCTGCGCGAAGGCCAGGTATGCAAGTTCGAAGGCTTCGTAAATAAAGGCTGCCTGAAAGTTTTTTATTCAGATGAGAATGGCTTTGAGCGGATATTATATTTTGCGATAGAAGACTGGTGGATTACCGACATTGACAGCTTTACGAATAATGTGCCCTCCATCCTCAATATTGAAGCCCTCGAAGACAGTGAAGTGCTGCTCATCACACAACCCTACAAACAGGCATTATATGAACAGTTGCCGGTCGTGGAAAAGCTCTTCCGTATCATGACCCAGAAAACACATGTGGCATTACAACGTCGCATGATCTCTTCCCTCGGCAAAACCGCTGACGAGCGTTACCTTGAATTTGTACATAAATATCCACAACTGGAGCAACGGCTCACACAACAACAGGTGGCATCCTATCTCGGCATCTCCCACGAATTCCTTAGCAAGATCAGGAAAAAGCTCTCCAGACCTAAATAACGTTTTTTGAACTAATTCAACTTTTCCCGGGGCAGGGTGTTCTAATTTTGTTTTCGTAATCAACGGTATTATGAAAACAAATACAGACACGCAATACAAACTCGTATATATAATGGACCCGCTCTGTGGCTGGTGTTATGGCAATGCGGCCAATATAATCCATACATACGAAACATTCCGGGAACACATTCCCTTTGAGATCATACCTGGCGGAATGTGGGCCGGACACAACGCAAGAATGCAAAGCCTCCAGATGGCCGCTTACTTCCGTAATCACGATCAGCAGATCGCAGCGATGACCGGTACTGCATTCGGGGAGGCTTATTTTGAATTTATTCAGCGTGAAGATGTACTGCTCAACAGCGAAATCCCTTCCCGCGCTATCGTCACTGCACAACACTTATGGCCTGGTATAAGCCCGGAATTTATGGCTGCTGTCCAAAAGGCCCGCTATTACTATGGCAAAGATCTTAACCACTACAGTACCTACGAAGCTATATTACAACAGCTAAACCTGGACAATGACGCTTTCCGGCAACATTTCGATTCCCCTGCCATGAAAGCGGCTACCCAGGCCGCTTTTGCCAGGGCTGCCAGCTACGCTATGTCGTACCCCACGCTACTGCTCGAAACCGGTAACAGAACAATACTCATAGAACAAGGCTATTCATCCGCAGAGGAAATCATCAGCAATATCGCTTCCCATCTTACAGACATTCATCACTTTATAGCATAACATATGAAACACAAAATATTTCTTTCAATACTCGTTCCTTTCATCTCAATCTTATTCACTATGAACACACAGGCACAAACATTCAAAACCATTGACATGGCGCCGTTGCAACTGAAAGTATATCATGCTGCAGAAACCAGCTTCGGCGTGGCTTCTGTGATCGTAAGCGGTAAAACGGACGCTGTTCTCATCGATGCGCAGTTCACACTGCCGGATGCGAAAAAGGTAGCCGGCGAGATTAAAGCCAGCGGTAAAAAACTCACCGCCATCTTCGTGAGCTACGGCGATCCCGACTTTTACTTCGGACTGGAAGTATTTAAAAGCTATTTCCCCGGTGTAACGGTATACGCTACTGAAAAGACGGTAGAGCATATCAAAGCTACCGCCCAGAAGAAGCTGGATGTATGGGGGCCGCAACTGGGTGAGAATGGTACAAAGAACGTGGTGCTGCCACAGGTGCTGAAAGGCAACAGCCTTGAACTGGAAGGTAACAAACTGGAGATCATCAGCGTGGACGGTGCACCGCAACGCACCTTCGTGTGGATACCCGCTATCAAAACAGTTGCAGGTGGTGTCAATGTATTCGGTACCGGCTTCCATCTGTGGACTGCCGATGACGCTTCCCACGAAAAACGTGCATTGTGGCTGGCTGCATTAGGCAAGATTGAATCGCTGCACCCGGCGGTAGTGATCCCTGCCCACTTCAAAGATAACGCTGCGCTCAGCCTCGAATCTGTTAAATACAACAGGGAATACCTGAAAGCATATGAGGAAGAGCTGTCTAAGGCAAAAACATCTGCTGCATTGATAGACGCCATGAAAAAACGTTACCCTGACGCCACCTTCGAAATCGCTTTGCAGCTGGGTGCTAAGGTAAACACCGGGGAAATGAAATGGTAGGTTTCTCGCTAGGGATTCCTCGCAAAGAATGCAAAGGGAGCAAAGAATACGCAAAGAATCTTATAAGTTTGATTAAGACCAGTGTTGAGTATCAAAAAATAATGTGATCTTATACTTAATCTTACCAGACATAAAAAACTCTCTGCGTCTTTGCTCCCTCTGCATTCTTTGCGAGAAATTCCTCGCAGGAATCCCTACTTTTGTCTATTATGGAAACAACAATCAAAACCAGTTTAATTGAAGCAGAAGAAAAAGCCCTTCAGTTATTCCGGTCAATAGAAGAAAAAGGGCTACTATCGGCAGGCAAAACAGAGAAAGAACTGAATACAGACATCTTCAACCTGGCGAAAGAATTGTACGGTATTGAAAAGTACTGGCATAAAAGGATCGTAAGGTCAGGTCCCAATACTTTATTCCCCTACAAGGAAAATCCACCGGATCTGCTGATTCAGGAAGATGATATCCTGTTCATTGACTTCGGGCCGATCTTTGAAGAATGGGAAGCCGACTTCGGAAGAACCTACGTAGTTGGCAACGACCCGCTGAAACACAAGCTGAAAAATGACCTGGAAACAGCCTGGTACGAGGCTAAAGCCTGGTTCGATCAACAGACATCCCTCAGCGGCGCCGCGCTCTACCAGTACACAGTTGATCTCGCAAAGAAGTACGGCTGGACTTTCGGCGGCGAGATCGCAGGGCATATCATCGGACAGTTCCCGCATGAAAAGTTAGCGCCCGGTACACAAGACCTCTACGTTCATCCGGAGAATCCCAACGATATGTTTGCACCGGATAAAAATGGTCAGCCCAGAGAATGGATACTGGAACTGCATTTTATTGACGCAGAGAAAAAGATCGGCGGCTTCTTCGAGCAATTACTCACCCGCTAAAATTACTGGCCGTAATGAAAATATCCCCTGGCTTCTGTTAATGAAACCAGGGGATATTTTCATTGATGAATCTGATATGAATTCCGGATACTGCTTATTGTCCGGCTCTTGCTTGTCTCTTCTTCTTCTCGTGGTCAACGATCGCGCCTGTTCCTGCGCCTACACCCGCACCAATCAGGGTACCAATTACAGCGCCGGCTGCATGATTCTTATTAACAAGAGCACCGGTAATCGCTCCGGCTCCTGCGCCTACTACAGCGCCTTTAGCGGTATGACTCCAGTTTTTGAAGCCCTTTTTGCGTGGAGCAGGTGCTGGTGCAGGAGCGGGGGCTGCGGCTGTGGCCGGAGCTGCGCCAGAATTATCCGAATAATTTGCATCGCTGTAATGCGGAGTAACATATTCGCCTGCAGATGATCCATGTCTTCCCTTTTTATGATTTAAGGCATTCATTGAATCTACCACCTGTTGCTTCACAAGATTGATGTTGTTCATGGAGTCTATTGTGGCCTGCTTGGCGGCTTGAATGGCTGCCTGGTCGGGATTACTCCGGCAGGAGAAAAATACCACAGTGGTGGCTAATGCTAAGACTACCTGTTTCATGGTTAAAATTTTTTGATCTTCAACCCGCACTGTACGAAAATTGTGCCATTTCAGGGAAACAGGTAGCTATCAGCTGAAAAATAGCACGTTAGGTATATATATAATGATCACCCAACATCCGTTACAGCTCCTTGGACGACTTAAACAGTGGGTACACACAGGCAAGAATCACACACAGAATGGTCAGCACAGAAGCAATAGTCCTTACCGTATTCAGCCTGTTCCAGGGACCTTCAAACTTAAGGCGGTGCGCCGAAATAGCCTGCTCTGTGGCATTAGCAAGGTCGAATTTGTCAAGAGCATCGTTCAGCGGTACATTCCCGAAAGAAGTAACCCCAAAAATACCCACCCAGTAAATGATGGTCGCAGCCAGCAGGAACCAGAAGCGGCCAATCTCAGGCTGCTTGTAGCTCATCCAGGTGCAAATCGGCAGCATAATCCAGGTTCCCATGAAGCTTAGAAAGAATACCGGATTCAGGATCTCACGGTTCATAGATTGCATAGCGGCCATGTACACGTTATCGGGTACTTTGGCGAGTCCTACAGTTACAGAACAGGACCATGCATAAAACAGGCCGCCGATCAGGGCAGTAAGAAGTGCGGTGCATACCAGTACAATGTTAAACATAACGGATGTTGAGTTGGATGTTTTCATAAATTAAATGTTACCTAGATATTCTTCGAGTGAAAGACGTTTGCGTTGTAATATTTGTTCAAGTGCATCATCAGTACGGGCAAATTCGTTGGACCGGATGCTGTTGGCCATGCTCAGATAGAATTCAATTTCTCCTTCCGGCATTTCGTAGGATGCCAATGCCTCACGGTACGCATCCAGCGGAATGTTTGCATAACTGGAGGAAGGCATGCGCATCGCCGTTTTCAGCAGACCAGCTATATCACCGAATGAATAAGCTTTACTACCCGTGATGTTATAGGTGCGGTTGTTGTGCGCATCGCTCACCAGCACATTGCTCAGCGCTTCGGCAATATCAATCCTGGAAGCGAAGCTCACTTTACCATCGCTGCCGGGGTACTGTACGTTGCCGTCTTCCATAGCGCTGCCAATAAACAAAGGAACAGTTTCCATGTACATACTGTTGCGGAAAATCGTATAGGCTGCACCCGATTCTTTGATGGCATTCTCTGTATGCAGGCAGGTATGTGCAGCCATAAAGTAGGAACCATCATGCGGATCTAACGTGCTCGTATACACGATATGTTTTACACCCTGTTGCTTCGCTGCCTTCACTACGTTATGCTCCTCCTGTGTAGCCTGCTCGCCGGCGCTGCTGGAAGAGATCTGCAATACCGTGTCAACTCCCTGGAGCGCTTCGTTCAGTAAAACATGATCATTGTAATCTGCTATACGGATCTTTATACCAGTATGTACCAGATCCTGCATTTTTTCAGGATTTCTCACGATAGCGATGATGTCAGCCGGATTGGTTTTTTTCAGCAGGAAAGAAAGGGTGGCTTTGCCCAGATTTCCATTTGCTCCTGTAATTGCGATCATAATCTTCTGTTTTTTTTATCAAAATTATGACTACAACACCCGGAGAAATAGAACAAAACCGACAAGACGAAATATTTGTTTAATTTTTTATTTAGGTATGTAGTTATTTAAAATGCAGTGGAGACAGTACTTTATTAAAGTATTAGTTGAAAAATGCAAGCCTTCGCTGCATTTTAAATAACTACATACCTAAATAAAAAAATAAATAAATCTCCTCAGCGGAAGATACCATTCGTAATCTCCGGGAAGTTTTCAACAATTTCATTGGACTTTTTCTGATACTGGTTAGGTGTAAAACCGGCAAACTCCTTGAAAGCGCGGATGAAGTGTGACTGGTCAGCGTATTCGTTTTCAAAAGCAATGTCAGACAGTTTACTGAACTGGTTGGCCCGCATCTGGTTCAGTGAAGCCTGGAACCGGCAGATACGGGAGAATAACTTGGGCGACATCCCGATACTCTGTTTAAACTTACGCTCAAAGCTCCTTTCGGTTAAAGACAACTCACGCTGCAAGTCCCTTAGAGAAACAGCGCCATTGCTGCTGATAATCTGGCTCACCGCATAAAGCGCCGTCCGGTCACCTTTTGATCTATTACGTTGGATCTGCTGATATAGATAAGACGATAAAATAGAGATCTGCTCTGACAGTGATTCCGTGTCCATCAGTTGTTCCGATAAACGCGCAGATTGCAACATGGCGGTAGGCTCCAGATCCACACAGGTATCTGTAAGCTCGTCTGCATTCATGCCAAATATGGATTGCAATCCCTGTGGGTAAAAATAAACACCGATAGTCCGGAATGCAGCAGGAGAGGTCATGTTAGCATGACGGGTGGATTGCCCGTAAAGAAACAACCCGGACAACAGCTTGTCATTCTGATAAAACAGCCCCTTGTCCGACCGCTGAAAGATAAGCCCAGGGCAACCATCTGCGATGGTCTTGAAGCTCTTGGGCACAGCATCTGCGCCGTTACTCTCCAGCGTCCAGAAATACCGGACATAGTCCCGTAAATAATCTGGCGGTAGTATCTGCTGATAATCCATAGATGAGAAGTTAACACGAATTTATAAAATTTTATATATCCATCAGTATTTTTTAAAGCGGTAAAATGTACCTTCCTGCATCAAAGTTTAACCTGAATCAATATTACAAGATGAAAAGAATACCCGCACTGCTATTATTATTTATCCTGACGCTCTCCGCAAAAGCCCAACAACAGCCAGCTCCTGGAGAACCTTTCGTCCTCGGCATCACGGAAAAAATCCCTTCCGCACAGCTTGCAGAAACCCGGACGCTCAACATTTACCTTCCTGATGGCTATAAGGCAGACACTGCTGCATACCCGGTTATTTATCTCCTGGATGGCAGCGCCAACGAAGATTTTATTCATATGACAGGACTGGTTCAGTTCCTAACCATGATTAAGAAGATGCCGCCTGCCATCGTAGTGGGTATTGCAAATGTCGACAGGCGCAGAGACTTCACACATATCGTGGACGTAAACAGCCCGCAGGTACAGAAAGATATGCAACAATCGCCTACCGCCGGCGGCTCTGCAAAGTTCATGGCATTTATTGAAAAAGAACTGCAACCATATATTCAGCAGCACTACCGCGTAACCGGAAAGACAACAATCGTTGGGCAGTCCCTCGGCGGATTACTGGCCAGCGAAATATTACTGAAGAAGCCCGCTTTGTTCAATAATTATCTGATCGTCAGCCCAAGCCTGTGGTGGAGCGATGAATCCATGCTAAAGAGGGCGCCCGCGCTGCTGAAAGAAAACCTCCATAACGATGTACGGGTATACATAGCGGTAGGAAGTGAAGGTAAAGTCATGATCGGTGATGCTGAACAGCTGGCAAAAGATCTCGGCACTGCCGGCAGGCATGTGAAAGTACAATATGCACCTATGCCGGAAGAAAACCACCTGACTATCCTGCATAATAGCGCGTACAAGGGATTTGAAGCATTGTTCCGCTAATTTGATTATCTTCCTGTACAAACCCGACGGCTATGCCCAGATTTCACGTTGATCCTGATATATCCACCGCCTGCACCCTCGACACTAGCTTCTATACAGATCCTGCCGTGTTTGAACAGGCAAAGGAAAAGATATTTTCCCCCTCCTGGCAGTTCGTCGGAGATGCAGGCCAGGTAAACGAATCCGGACAGTGTGCACCGTTTACGCTGCTGGAGCCCTACCTGGATGAACCGCTAATGCTAACACAAGATACGTCGGGTACGATACGCTGTCTCAGCAATGTATGCACACATCGCGGCACGGTACTGATAAAAGAACCGTGCCGGCTGTCGCAGCTGCGCTGCCGTTATCATGGCCGGATATTCAAACTGGATGGCACTTTCCAGTCTATGCCGGAATTTAAGGAAGTAAAAGACTTTCCCTCGCCGGCAGATAACCTGACTTCACTGCCCCTGTTCCGCTGGGGGCCATTGCTCTTCACTACTCTGCATACCGGCTCCTCCCATCTGCCTTACCTCGGCGATATGCTCGACAGGGTAGGGTGGCTGCCGCTGAATGAATTTGTATACCGCCCGGAACGGAGCCGCGACTACTTTGTAAATGCTCACTGGGCACTATATTGCGAGAATTACCTGGAAGGCTTTCACATTCCGTTTGTCCATGCGGGATTGAATGCCGTCATTGATTTCGGAAATTATACCACGGAGTTATTCCGGTATTCCAATCTGCAGCTGGGCATTGCAAAGGACGATGAAGATTGTTTTGACCTGCCGCCTTCATCACCTGACTATGGCAGGAATGTGGCAGCCTATTATTTCTTTGTTTTCCCCAACACGATGTTCAATTTCTATCCCTGGGGACTGAGCATCAATATTGTTACGCCACTGGCAACAGACCGTTGCAAGGTATCTTTCCTGACATATGTATGGAAAGAAGAGAAGCTGGGCTCCGGTGCAGGCGCAGATTTAGATACGGTGGAACTGGAAGATGAAGAGGTCGTGGAAGCCGTACAGAAGGGTGTTCGTTCCAGGTTCTATGAGCATGGCCGTTATTCAGTAACAAGAGAGCAGGGCACACATCATTTTCATCGCATCATCTCATCATTCATGCAGTAATTTATAAAGCATGCCTGCTTCCCGTCAACTGCGCCACGTAATCAGCTTCCGCGCCGCTACGGCAATTGTAGCCGGATGTATCATTGGCTCTGGCATATTCATGAAACCTGCTACGATGGCGGCGCAGGTAGGTTCGCCGGTATTGCTGGCATTAGTATGGATAGTGGCAGGCATCTTCTCTCTTTTTGGCGCGCTGATATTTGCAGAGGCGGGCGCTATGTTTCCGCAAACAGGTGGCATCTACGTTTACTTCCGGCATATGTTCGGCGATTTCTTTGCGTTCCTGTATGGCTGGGCAGGATTTGCTGTAATCAATTCCGCATCCGTGGCAGCTATTGCTTTTGTATGCGCTCAATATGCGAATTACCTCCTGCATCTTCCTGAGTTGCCCGCCACCACCGTGCAGGCGCATGTATGGCATATCCCTTTTCTGGGTAACCTGTATCCTTTGCAGGACGCCGGCGTAAAAGCGCTGGCAATAGCGATGGTGCTGGGCCTCACACTGCTCAACTACCTCAGTGTAAAAGCCAGCAGTGCATTGCAGGTAGTGTCCACTGTAATAAAAGTGGTCGTGATTATTGTACTGGTAGCGGGCATCTTCTGCTCAGGCAAAGGTAGCGTACAACATTTTTTTGTACCGGTTATTCCCGCCGGCAGCCTGCAACTGGCAGGAGGGGTTGTCAGCGCGCTCACCGGCGCTTTTATGGCGTACGACGGCTGGATTAACATCACCTTCCTGGGCGGTGAGCTCAAGTCTCCGCAGCGTGATATTCCCCGCAGCCTTATCCTGGGGCTTTTCATCTGCATCGCCGTTTATCTGCTGATCACACAGGCATACCTGTATGTGCTGCCCGTACAGCAAATGGCAAAATCGCCATTGGTGGCTGCCGATGCCATCACAGTATCGCTGGGGGTGGCCGGAGGCGCAGTGGTAGCAGGCCTGATCGTGATATGTACATTTGGTGCCGTGAATGGCAATACAATGGCCATTGCGCGCGTTACCTATGCGATGGGAAAAGATGGTTTATTCTTTCCCTGGACAGGCCGGGAGCATCCGCGCTACCGTACACCAGGTAATGCGTTATGGCTGCACGGTATCTGGATCACAGTCCTCATTATCAGTGGCTCGTTCGATATGCTGGCGGATATGTTTACGTTTGTAGCATGGGTTGTATACATGTTCGGCGGAGTAGGGCTTTTCATCCTGCGCCGTAAAATACCTGATCATCCCCGTCCCTATAAAACCTGGGGGTATCCTGTAGTGCCTGTCTTGTTCATCGCCTTCGCGGCTTTTTATGTTTGCAGCACCGTCTGGAATGATATAGACAGTTACTCGAAAGGAAAAACACAACTGATAAACTCACTGACAGGGCTGGTTATCACAGCCGCAGGAGCCCCGCTATACCTGTATTTCAGGCACAGGCATACTTCATGATAACATCTTCTTCATCATAATATCCGTCTGGTGATCATCTCCCAGCACAAAAACATGTCTGTCAAAAGCCACAAATCCTACGCGCTCATAAAAACCAATGGCCTTGATATTCTGATCCCATGCACCCAGCCAGATATACGGCCTCCCCTGCACACGCGCCACTTCTTCGGCCTTTTCACAGAGCAGGCGCCCTGTCTGCCGCCCCTGGAAAGATTGCAATACATAGATCCTTTCTATCTCCAGGCCATTTCCCGCCTGTAACTCCGTTTGGGCAGCGCCGGTATTCAATTTCGTATACCCGATCAGGTTAGGCCCTTCCCAGGCCAGGTAATAACCCATGTCCGGATGTTGCAGCTCCTTGCTGAGTCGTTCTTCGCTGAAATGATCTGCTACATAGGCCTGCATGTTGGCGGCGGTATTCTTTGATGCATAGGTGTCGGTAAACGTTTGTATGCACAGTGGCCGCAGTACAGGTAGATGGCTGATGTCCGCTTTTGTGATAGTAATGGCTTCCATAAAGTTGTGTATCAGAAAGAACAAATTTAATTATTATTCTCCCCGGAAACAAGGAGATATGCATCCCCTTTTCTTTGTATTTTTTACAGCAGGAACAAAGCATACAGCCGAAATTCGTATCATGCCGTTATGAAGAAGTTGGTACTGATCCTATGTATTCTTTTTGAATCTGTCGTATTGTCTTATTTGTTATACCTCCTGATCAGAAACACCCGGCGCATAGCGCGGCAGCAGCAGAAACTGTTGCAGCAGGAGAACGAAAGAGCAAAACAGGAAGAGCAGATTAAGAACTATGCCATCATGCTGGATGGTCAGGAGAAGGAGCGGAGCCGCCTGGCCAGAGAACTGCATGATAGCCTGGGGGGCCGGCTGTCAGCAATAGAGCTTCAGCTTACAGATGCATCAACAGGGAAAAATAATACCGGTGAGATCACCGGACAGCTGGACGCAGCCATGACAGAGCTGCGCCAGATCGCGCGCAACCTGACGCCGGAAACAACCCTGATGCGCTCCGGTCTCGCGGAAGCGCTGCGCGACTATTGCTACATGTTGCAACAAACAGGCGCGGGAATCACCTTTCAGTCTTTTGACATCAGCCGCGACATTGCTTATCCCGTGCAACTGATGCTCTACCGTATTGTACAGGAGGCACTGGCCAATGCCGTTAAACATGCCGGGGCCGACACTATCATCGCGCAATGCTCGCAACATGACCAAATCATCTACATTACCGTGGAAGATAACGGAAAAGGTTTTCACCCGTCAAACATCCCGGCAAATAAAGGGCTCGAAAGCATCCGCGCCAGGGTGCAACATCTGAACGGCATACTGGATATTCAGTCAGCGCCGGGAGCAGGCACCGTAATCAATATAGAATGTAAATTGCCCTGAAAAAAACAGAAAATATCTTTACCTTGTACAACAGAAAATACCCATATGCAGTTTATATATTCCAACACACCTCCTCCGGTTGTTTTGTAAGCAAAATAACCAGTTCCATAACCGCCATCCCGGCTGATTTCCGCTGAACAGAGAAACCTCTGTCAGTTGTTTATACCCATGCCTGCGGCTTTCCGCGGTCCTGGTTGTTTTGCACCTGTCCTGCACACAGGCGTAGGCAAATTGTTGTATTCAATCATCACAAGACAACCGAAAAAATGACCAGGTATATATTAATGGTTTTCGTCGGGGCATGTAGCTTCGGCATACTTTCTACATTCGTCAAATTAGCTTACACAGAAGGATATACAGCGGCTGAGATCTCCGTTTCACAGGCATTTACTGGCATGGTAGTACTCTGGCTGCTATCGCAATTGTTTACCCGTAATACATCGGCGCCCACGGAACAGCTGAAGGAACGAACAGTCCGGCAGCTTTTATTTACCGGGGCAGCCCTGGGCCTTACCACCTTCGTGTATTATCTCTCCGTACAATACATTCCTGCATCCGTGGCTATTGTGTTACTGATGCAGTTCACGTGGATGGGTATGCTGCTGGAGTGGTTGGTATTTGGGAAAAAGCCGGCCAGGATGCAGGCGCTTATCACCCTCGTAATACTTACCGGCACGGTCTTGTCGGCCGGATTGCTGAATGCGCAGGCCTCCGTCTTGCCACTGAAAGGAATCGTTTATGCGTTGGCGTCAGCCCTGCTGTACGCCGTATACATTCTCGCCAACAGCAGAACAGGGAACCAGTTACATCCGCTGAAGAAAAGCAGGGTGATCATGGCCGGCTCCACGCTGGGCATCTTCGTAGCCAATGCGCACCAGCTTATTGGCAGCCCTCACTTTGATATGGGCCTGCTCAAGTGGGTGTTATCGCTCTCCCTGTTTGGAACAATCCTGCCGCCATTGCTTTTTGCACGCGGTATCCCTAAAATAGGGGCAGGCATCAGTGGCATTATCATGACAGCTGAATTGCCTGTAGCAGTGATCTGCTCACATATTGTGCTGCACGAGCCGGTTGATGTATGGCAATGGACCGGCGTAGTCATTATGCTCATAGCAATCGCTTTGCAAAAGGTAATTGTCTGAACTGTGATTTATGTGATTAGTATGATTATTATGATGTGCGAAGATGTGTGTGAAAACCCATTTAGATGACGCTATATAGGCCTTTAGTGTTTTATAACCTTTTATTATCTCCATAATCTTCGCACATCATAATAATCACACTAATCACATAAATCACAGTTCAGACAATTTCACAGTCTGTTTACATGTTTCACCTTCACCGTTACCAGGTAAGTACCCTCCTGGTAGACCTGGAACTGGAAGCGCGGGTTCACGCTGTATACTCTATCGGTAGAAGGCACATAGGCTGGATCTATATTTACAAAGCTGCTGGGGATACGATAGTAGATCAAATAACCAAAGGAACTTTGTTTAAGCGGAAACGGAGTGGTTTCAAAATTGCAGATCATAGCGGTATCATTTGTCAGATACACGCTGTATCTTCACTTCAGGGTCGCCGAGGTCGCCGCTGGTGCTGCTATTGTCTTTGAACCATGCGCAGCCTCCGTCTCCGATGAAATAGGGATCTATTTTTTTAAAGACAGCCAAAGGCTAAGTTAGTGGAATCAGTCAACGGATGTTGTGAACAGAAACTAAACAGAATGCAAACAATTTTAAACAGATTTTAAACAGAATGTAAACGATAAAATTTATCTGCCGGCAAGAGATACAACCTGTTGCTGAATACATATATTTGTAGGTATTCCACGGGAGCATTTAATATCAACCAAAATGAAGTATCAGGTCAAAATATACGGCATTGTGGCCATCGTATGTTTTCTCGGATTGGCACTGGTGCAGGTGATCCTGTTGTACAATACCTATGAACGGCAGTACAACCGTTTTTACTACGATAAGAAAGGAACACTGGCAGAAGTGTACGCGCGTACCGTTACCAACGATAAGATATTTCCCGGCGCCCAGCCAGTGATAGACAGCATCATCATCCCGCAATACCGCCAGCTGGAAACACTGTATACCAGCGACCGAAAAGCCTTTGATGCCGCCGCCGCGCAGCTGATGGTCCGCGTATACAAAGCACTGCATCATTATGGCAATGCCGACAGCCTCCTGAACCAAATCCGGGAAGAAGGACATATTTCCGAAAAACTCTATTACGCCTTTTGCATCCATCGCTTGCAGATCAAATTCAGCGACCATCATTATATCAACCTGTATGATCCTATCAACAAATCATCCCTGATACCCGCCGGCATACAATGCGAACAGGGACTGTACCTGACCGGTAACCTCCGCAGCCTCAATGAAAACAACCGGATCATCACGCTGTCCGTCAGTTCCGCTACGGACTACAGCTATGCTATCGGCTACTCATTTTATGCAGAGCCTTACGACCGCCAGGCCACCGTACTGCAACAGATAAAGTTCACCATCATTCTTACTTTGCTGTCGCTGCTGGCCATCACCGCCCTGTTTATCGTTACCATGCGCAACTGGCTGCGGCAAAAACTATTGTCAGAAATGAAGTCCGACTTCATCAACAGTATTACACATGAATTCAATACCCCGTTGACGGCTATCATTGTAGCCAATAAAAGCCTCCGCAATGAAAAGACCCTGGGAAACAAAGAGGCGGTACAGGGGTTGTCAGATATCATCGGGCGACAATCCGACCGGCTGAGGCAACTGATAGGGCAGGTACTGGAAGTGGCTACGATCAACAGATTACAGATCTCCAGGCAACGTTGCAACCTCCACCAGCTTACTACACAGGTCCTGGACGCCTACCGGCTGAAAGTAACAACAGCGGATATACAGTTTTCAGGAGACCCCGATGCAGCAGATATTCTGGTAGAAGTAGATACCTTTCATTTCACAACCTTCCTGCAGAATATGCTGGATAACGCCCTGAAATATAACCGGCAGGAACACAAACAGGTAACCATCCATACCATGATGCAGAAGAATACGCTGGAACTGCGCATTGAAGACAACGGAATCGGTATGCACCAGCGCACTATCCGGCACATTTTCGATAAATTCTACCGCGACCCCGCCTCCCAGGCAGGCCACCCGAAAGGACTGGGGCTCGGACTCTACTATGTCAAACAGTTTGTGGAAGCGCATAAGTGGAAAATCACCGTGGAAAGCGAGCAAGGCAAAGGCAGCACATTTATTTTAACCATCCCGAACAGCATTTAATAAGATACTATGAAACAGAAAGTCCTGTTAGCAGAAGACGAAAAAGACCTGGGCAATGTTATGCAGCAATACCTGGAACTGATGGATTTCTCAGTGGAGCTGCAATTGAACGGGAAGTCCGCTCTTGCTGCATTTACCGCCAACCCCAGGCAATACGATGCCCTGTTGATAGATGTGAACCTCCCCGAAATGGACGGGTTTACACTGGCCCGCGAGATCGTTCGTATAGACGATACCGTGCCCTTTATCTTCCTAACCTCCCGCACCGAGAAAAAAGACCGCATCGCCGGCCTGCAGATCGGCGCAGACGATTACATTCTCAAACCCTTTGATATAGATGAGCTGATACTACGGGTCCGCAATATCATCAAAAGAAAACAGCGCTTCAGAACCTGCGCAGACCCCGACTGCATCGCTCTGGGGGGCATGTTCTATTATAAAAGCGCAATGAAACTGGTATGTGATACAGGGGGGGAGATCATGCTCACACCACGCGAGAGTGAACTGCTGCTGCATTTCTATTACAATAGCAACAGGGTGCTGAGCCGCAAGGAGATACTGGACCAGGTGTGGGGCTCCAGTGATTATTTTGTCGGAAGAAGCCTGGATGTATTCGTATCGCGGTTCCGTAAATATTTCCAGCACAACGAACATATCAGTATCCGGAACATTTACGGTATCGGCTTTATGTTTAGTTTAAAGTAGGCGTGTTCAGCCCGCTGTCATGCAGTTTGCTGAGCCCCGCATACTCCGCCGCAGCCTGCGGACAAAGAACCATTCCCAGGCTGTTCGTGATGTTACGCATCACTATTTCAATATCTTCAGTGGTCACGGGAAAATCCGGGCAGTGCTCTTTCAGCATCTGCAAGAGCCAGTCCCTGTGCTGCATAGATATATCTTTAATGGCTTTAATACGTGCATAGGCTGTTTTGTATAGCTCCTCGTAATAAAGGAAAGTATTCATAAAGATGGCTGTTTAGACTTTTTCAAATGTAAGCAAGGCTAATAAAACACTCTATATGAAAAACCTATAACCTATCACTTCAGATTATAGATCCTCCTGGCCATTTTAATGAACTGGGTATTAAGCTGGCTGCTTTCTCCCTTGCGCTGCATGAAATAGAAGGTACGCTCAATACGAAGCCCCTCAAAGTTCAGGGCCTTCAGTTCGCCATGCTGTAGTTCTTTCGCAATGGCGCGCGTAGACAAAAAGCCCAGGCTGCCCGATTCCAGCAGGAAATTCTTCAATGCTTCCGTGCCACCCAGTCTTACTTTGATATGTAGCATTTCCGGCTTGATCTTATGACGTGCCAGCGCTCTTTTCACCGCTTCATGAGTGCCGCTGCCCCGCTCGCGTATGGCAATAGGCATCTCCAGCATTGCCTTCAGCGGGTAGCTCTTGGCTCGCGCCAGCGGGCTGGCGGCACTGCATACCGGAATAATGATGTCCTCCAGGAACGGCTGATAGGTAATATTGGTGAGCTTACCTTTCTCTTCGCTTACACCCAGGTTAATCTCCTTGTTCAACAATGCCTCCAGTACAATCTCACTGTTGCGGTTCAATAAAGACACATCCACTTTAGGGAATTCCTTATGGAAAGCAGACAGAACTTTGGGTAGGATATACAATGCCGCAGTAGTGCTGGCCCCCAGGCTCAGCTGGCCGCTGGCCTCTTCCTTCCCATGAAGAACGGAAAGACTGAACTCCGTATCCTCCTGGATGCGCTTTACCTCCTGCAGGCGTTTATATAAAAGCTTGCCCGCTGCTGTCAGTTCTATCTGTATCCCGTTGCGCTCAAATAGTTGCGTTTTGTATTGCTCCTCCAGTGCTTTGATATGTGCGCTCACCGACGGCTGGGAGATGAACAGTTCTTCTCCTGCACGCGAAAAGCTCTTCTGCCGGGCTACCTCAAAAAATGCCAGATGACGTATGGAAAGCATGAACGATATATCTTTTTTTATTTAGGTATTCTTTTATTTGATGACGGCATTTACGCACAATCAAACAAAAAAATACCTAAATAAAAAAAATAAATAACTATTTCCGGGTGAACTTTATTTCCATCGCCTTCATTTCCTTACCATTTATTTCATGGTACATTTCCATGGTGTGATGGTTGTCGTCCTGCCGTTTCAATACCTCCCGGACATTCAATTCCTTGTTGGTCATAGGGTCATATTCTTTTCCTTTCAGGACAACCGCCTTTAATTCATCATCCCAGGTTCCTTCCATCACCATAATGCCGGTACCCATATTGTCGTACCATGTGCTGATGAATTTTTTACGGCCATTGTCATACGCCATCGTGCCGAAACCTTCGAAGGCCATGCCCATAGCATTACCGGTGTAATGCGTTTGCTCATAACGGCCTCCCAGTATCATAGTGGCAGTACACTCGCCGGTGGTTTTCTGCGGATTAGGATTGCCAGGCTCCCAGAAAGTGAGGTCAGTGGTCCATTCACCCGCGCCCTTGGCCATTTTTTCATGAATGGGGCCGGGAGACATATAGGTCATCCAGGCTTTCATGGCGGCGGCAGAATCCATCTGCGCAGAGGCAGCAGTCGAAATTAACAGGCATAATGCAGCTGTCAGGAAGTACAGTGAGTAAGTTTTCATTTGAGGTGGTTTAAGACTGTTAGAAATTGGGGTATGTGACGGATTGTAAAATTATACTAATTTTCTCTTTATTTGTCAAGATGAAGACAGCTACAATTAACGAACTGAAGAAGGAACTGGCAGAGATTCCGCCGGCACAACTGGCCGCCCTGTGCCTGCGACTGGCAAAATTCAAGAAAGACAATAAGGAACTGCTAACCTATCTGCTATTCGAAGCCCACGACGAACAGGTTTATATCGATAGCGTGAAAACAGAAGTAATAGATGAAGGAATGCAGGACATATCCGGGGATAACTTATATAACGCCAAAAAGCGGCTGCGAAAGATCCTCCGCTATACCACAAAACATATCAAATACACCGGTTCCAAACCGGCAGAGGCCGAATTACTGATCCATTTCTGTAAATGTGTGAAGGAAACCGGCCTGCTCAGAAAACACAGTACCGCACTGAACAACCTCTATGAGCAACAACTAAAAAAGATAGGGAAGGTGATTGCCACCTTGCATGAAGACCTCCAACATGACTATCAGCGGGAGCTGGACCGGCTCCTGACCTAGTCATCCCGGCATATTGTGAGATGCTAAGGGGCAAAGCCCACTCAAAGCTTACTCAAAGCCCGGTTAAAAGCGCACTATGGTATGATAGTATGTCATAGCAACACTTATGTAAGGCATTCCACTTAAACTTCTCAACCAGTACATTAAAAGTAAACAAACTAAACTTACTGCTTTGTTTTCTCAGGTTTAAGTATTACTTTTTGGATACGATAAGATCAAATTCCCGTATGAAAATAGTCCTGATATTACTTACGCTCCCATTAGCCTGCCTGTTTTTGCAATCGAATGCACAAAACAGGTATCCCTCCATAGGAATAGCCACTTCGATGGACAATGACAGCCTCGCTTATGCCAACGGATTTGTATACCTGGAAGAGACAGTGAAAAAGCTGCTTTCTCCTGCAGTGAATGATTCGGTATTTGAATCTAATCTACTGAAAATCAGGAAAATGAAATGCAGGCTAGAAACCTGTAATGTCTTCATTCCAGGGCAAATAAAACTCGTCGGACCTGCCGTAAATGAGGAAAAAGTACTTGAATTTGTAGAGCAGGTCATGCAAAGAGCACAAAAAGCTGGCATCCGGCTGATCGTTCTTGGAAGTGGTGATGCAAGGAGACTTCCTGAAGGGGTAAATGCGGCAGCCGCAAGAAGCAGTTTTATTCCGCTGGGCAGGAAGATGGCAGAAATTGCAAGAAAATATAACTGCTTGATTGCTATGGAGAATCTAAATAGTACTGAAACTAACTTTGTAAATAAATTGACCGATGCATACGCTATTGCCTCCGCTATCAACCATCCCAATTTTATGGTGACGGCAGACATCTATCACATGCTGAAAGAAGGCGAATCTCCACTTAGCATTGAGCAGGCGAAAGATCGCCTCGTACATTGCCATATCGCAGAGAAAGAACTGAGAACAGCACCCGGAGTTGCAGGTGATGATTTCAGGCCTTACTTCCGGGCACTGAAGAAAGCAGGTTACCAGGGACGCATCATGATGGAGTGCCGCTGGGATGATCCAGCCCGGCAATACAAACCCGCGCTTACCTACCTGGAAACACAACTGAAAGAAGCATACGATGCCAGATAAAACAATCATCTAAATATTACATCCGATGGTATCTTCTAAAAAAACACGAAGGGAGTTCCTGCAACAATCCTTATTGGCAGGAGCCGGCGTAACAATCAGCGCTATGGGTATCCCGGCCAGCAGCTACGCCCGGATCATGGGTGCCAACGACCGGGTAAATGTTGGCTTGGTAGGCTTCTCAGACCGCGCCCGTCAGGCATTGCTGCCCTCCTTCTTTAACAACAACAAAGAGCTGAATTTCGACCTGGTGGCAGTGTCCGACATCTGGAACAGACGGAGGGAAGAAGGCAAGGCATTCCTGCAGGAAAAGACCGGACATGACGTACAGGCATGTACGAATAATGATGAGTTGTACCGGATCAAACACCTGGATGCTGTATTCATCGCCTCCGCAGATTTTCAGCATGCTTACCATACCATCGAAGCGGTAAAGAATAATTGTGATGTATACAGCGAAAAACCTTTCGCGGAAACTATGGATGAAGCCCGCCGCGCCCTGAAAGCGGTAAAGGAATCAGGCCGGATCATGCAGGTAGGCACACAGCGCCGCAGCGGCTCCAGCTACCATGCGGCAGCCGACTTTATCCAGCAAGGCAAGTTCGGCGACATCACCATGGTAGAGATGACCTGGAACGTCAACCAACCCGGACGCTGGCGCCGCCCGGAACTGGTGAAGCAGATAAAGGAGTCAGACACCGATTGGAAACGCTTCCTGGCAGGACGGCCACTGGATTCCTGGGACCCACGCAAATACCTGGAATTCCGCCTCTTCTGGCCTTATTCTTCCGGTATCTTCGGCCAGTGGATGACCCACCAGATTGATACCGTACATTGGTTCAGTGGTCTTAAACATCCGCGTAGCGCGGTAGCTAACGGGGGCATCTACATGTGGCACGATGGCCGTAAAAACCCCGATACCCTCACCGCTGTCTTCGATTACGGACCTGCCAATGAACCCGGAAAAGGTTTCCAGGTAATGTACAGCAGCCGTTTTCATAATTCAGCCGGTGGCACCAAAGAGATCTACTATTCCAATGGCGGCACCATCGATATGTCCACCAACAAAATAAGCCCTACCGGTGGCCTCACCGAAAGAGAAGCCAGCGAAATGGGCCTGCATGCCAACCTGTTACCTTCCTTGTCACTCCGGAGTGAAGAGAAAGTAGAGACCAGCGCCAATACCGGCGGTGATGCCCTAACCAATGCGCACGTACGAAACTGGATGACCAGTGTGCGTGACCGTAAGCAACCCAATGCACCTATTGAGGCTGCCTATTCCCATTCCATCGCGCTGATCATGGGCAACGCCGCCTATCGCACAGGCATGAAAGCCACTTTCGATGAAGCTACACAGGAAGTGATGGTAGGAGGTAAGGTATTCACACTATAACCTTTTTTCCCGCAAAGCAACAGGGAACACAACAGAATAGCGTTCGTCAATATCCTTTATGTTCTTTGCTTCTTTGCGGGAAGAATATTCTCGTATCATACCAAAAAATACATTAACTTAATGATATAGTACAATCGATTGCATTTTCACCCAAAACACTGAATCAAAACCCTTATCTAAAATTGTTCCCTTATGAAAGCTTTTACCACGCTGCCTTACCCGCTGAGGCAACCAACCTTTTATTGCAAAACCGGATTGCTGACGATAGCATCCCTGTTCCTGTTTTCGTATAGCCACGCTCAGGTAACCCTGTCAGCCGATGGTCCAGGCAATACTTATGAACTGATTGAAAGCGTATTGGGCAACGGCACGGCAAGTGAAGTGCCCGACTGCGCGCACCCTGCCTTCGGCCGTCACATCACGGAGGTGTTTGACTCCCAGCTAAACAAGAATGTATTTGTATTCCACCTGCATGTAACGCCTGACAACGATCGCTGTGGGCCCAATACTGACCGGCAGCGGAACGAAATCAAGACTTTCGGCCCCTCTCCGGATAATGTGAAGGCGACCTATGGCGAAACAGTTACCTATCGCTGGAAATTCAAAATTGACGCGGGCTTTGTACCCACCACGAGCTTCTGCCATCTTCACCAGATCAAGGCGGGCGACGGCGATGACGGTGCGCCGCTGATAACTTTAACACCCCGCGCCGGCTCTCCACAGAAGTTGCAGGTAATCTATACCCCGGGTACCGGCGGTACCGGAGGCGGAGAGAAGGCGAGTGCATCACTCTCAGACTTCAAAGGCAACTGGGTGGAAGTGGTGGAGAAGATCACTTACACGACGACCGGTAAGTACCAGGTAACAATTAAGAAAGTGAGTGACGGTACTACGCTGTTAACGTATACCAATAACAACATAGATATGTGGCGCGATGGCACCACCTTCTGCCGACCTAAGTGGGGTATATACCGCAAGCTGGTGGCCGGTCTCCGGGATGAGCAGGTAAGATTTGCTGATTTCTGTATTGCGGAAGGCAGCGCCACCTGCGGCAGTTCACTGGATGAGACGCCAGCTGCAACCCAGGTAGCAGATAAGAACGGGGACGGTCTTGTCTTCAATGTTTTTCCCAATCCGGTGCAGCAGGTTGCCAATATTGAATTGCAGGTGAAGGATGCCGGCAATACAGCTGTGGAAGTATTTGATATGAATCAGCACAGGGTGGCCGCGGTGATGAACTCGAACCTCGATGCCGGTACACACCGGACTTCTCTTGATATAAAAAACCTTCCCGCCGGTTCCTATGTAGTGAAGGTTTCTCATAACGGTAAGATCTATACGAAAATCATTACACGTCAATAGCTATGACAGCAGCAATATTTTCCCGATATTTGATGCATGGGTAAATTCTTTTGCATCACAGCCTTGCTGGTTGCAGGTCTTACAGGATCGGTCGCAGCTCAGGAAGCTAATCCGTATCAGGAAGATATTGAAACGATCAGGCATTTTGATGAAATGTATGCGCCGCCGCAGCACCCTGTTCTGTTCACCGGCAGCTCGTCTATCCGTAAATGGGAAGACCTGGAACGCACTTTCAGCAGCTACGTGGCTATGAACAGGGGGTTCGGCGGCTCTACGATCAATGATGTGATCCACTTCGCCGACCAGATCATTTTCAATTATCATCCAAGACAGATCATCATGTATGCGGGCGAAAATGATCTCTTGGAAGAAGGCGTTACGGCAGATACCGTCTTCAACAGATTCAAAAACCTGTATGGCCTTATCCGTAAAAAACTGCCCCAGGTTCCCTTCGATTATATCTCCATCAAGCCAAGTCCTGTAAGGGAAAAATATATAGCAACAGCAAAACGTGCCAACCAGCTCATACGCGCCTTCCTGGCCAAAGAGCCTAACACCGCATACATAGATGTGTTCCCGCAAATGGTTGACAGGAACGGTCGCCCACGCCAGGAGTTGTTTGTGGAAGATATGCTGCACATGAATAAGAAGGGCTATGCCATTTGGGAGAAAGCTGTAAAACCTTACCTTGTAAAGCAGCAATAGCTCACACTTATCGCAAAATATAGTTATGAAACGTCTCCTTACTCTGGAAGAAGCTGGCATGTTGCTACTTTCCATCGCTGCCTTCTATTACCAGTTGCCCTATGCCTGGTGGTGGTTACCGGTATGCATATTATTACCAGATCTCAGCATGCTGGGATACGCCGCTGGCAATAAAGCCGGCGCATATATCTACAACTTCTTTCATCACAAAGGCGTGGCGGTATTGATCTGGCTCGCGGGTATTGTGTTGCACCAGAACTGGCTGCTGTTTACAGGCATCATTCTCTTTGCACATTCCTGTATGGACAGAATATTCGGATATGGATTGAAATATACCACTGCTTTTAAAGATACACACCTGGGCGAAATCGGCCCCAACGCCAATAAATCCTGACATTATGAACTTAATTGGAAATATTATCTGGCTGATATTCGGCGGCTTCGCCGCATTTATCGGCTATATGGTTTCGGGTCTCGCATTCTGCGTCACCATCATAGGCATCCCTTTCGGGATACAGTGCTTTAAGATCGGACTTTTCACCCTGATGCCATTTGGCCGCCAGGTAAGAGATGTACCGGGACCAACCGGTTGCCTTGCTACAATATTTAATATCCTCTGGATATTTACAGGAGGTCTGTGGGTTGCGCTGACCCACCTGTTCTTTGGTTTCCTGCTCACTATCACCATCGTCGGGATACCTTTTGCCCGTCAGCATTTCAAGCTGATGAGCCTTACCTTTACACCTTTCGGAAAGGAGATCTACTGAGTACTTTCTTCAAAGACGATGCTGTTATGAAATGGATCAATTACGGTCATCAGTAAAACATCGGGATTCCAGGATGCCCTTTCCAGCCCGGGTTTCATGTACTTGTACTCCCTGGCTATAAGCTGCGCATGGTAAGCTTTGATGCCTTTGAAGTCAGTGATGGTAATCCTGGTGCCCGGGCTGCTGTCCCCATGATGTTCAGACAGATCGATGACAGCATCGTCTTTTGCAATCCTCATGTATACAGGATTGCCCTCTGGCTTATGTTCCCAGACAATATCAAAGCCCAGCCAGTCAATGTAAAACTGAATTGTTTTTGCATAATCGAAAATCCGCATGATCGGGATAACACGTGCCATAGTGATGTTTATTATTCTGGTTGTCCGGAAA
This sequence comes from Chitinophaga sp., assembly GCF_035538455.1. Classification (GTDB taxonomy): domain Bacteria; phylum Bacteroidota; class Bacteroidia; order Chitinophagales; family Chitinophagaceae; genus Chitinophaga. The sequence goes on along the minus strand of NZ_DATLKJ010000234.1, from coordinate 45,756 downwards.
AACAATATCTGTGCCGTATATCCTGTCCGTTGTTCCTGTTCTTAAAAGTTCATCTTTTCTTAAATCTGAACGCGGGAAAAGTTCTTCTCTTAAATATAAAATATTATTTCCTTACTGTTACCGGGATATATTTCTTAGCCCAGGCTATCACTTCCACACCTTCAGAGTAGTGCACGAGATTCAGATTGTCTGTGTGCAGCCGTAAGGGGCCTGTATTATAGGCCACACTGACGTTAATCATTTTCGGTACGGAAAGCGGCCATTCCTTATGATGAACATCATATCGGTAAAGCCGGTTATTGTCTTCATGGTATACCGCGTAGCGTTCTGTCAGCCAGGTATCCAGTGCCGTTTTTTGAGGAAGCTGATCGCCGGTTGTGTAGCTGACATCAAGATAGTTGCCGGTAGCAGTATTCCGGGAAATATATGATGGGGTGTTACCCGTCGTTCTCAGTAGGTCAGCTTTTTGATACGGCAGCCCGCTGAAGCTACGTGCCACCAAGACAGAGAGGTATTTCTGTGCCTCGATGGAAAGAAAATAAACACCGGGTGTTTGTCCGTCAGTTACATAAGTGCGCAGGTTGATCTCATGAAAATCAGATACCAGGGGGACAGCCACCAGTGATCGCGGACGCGTTGCATTCATTGTAAAAGCTACCAGCGATACCCATGTGTCGCTGTTGATAGTGTCCGCTAGTAATCCTGCCGGCAGCAACCGGCTGATGATGCCAGGAGAAATTTTCCAATGCAGGAACAGGGCTTTGTTCCACTCCTGGTACCAGCGCCATGCTGTAGCTGGCGCTTCCCATCCGGGTCTGTGCGCACTTGCAAGAAGAAGCTGATTAGCCATCCGGTTTGTCATCCTATTTCCCTATAACCATTTTTCTGTGTGTAAACCCGAACTCCACCAGTGCATCAAATACTTTCTGGGTGCCATAGGCGTGTTCCGTAAGCGTGTAGGAGACGCTGACGGGCTTGGTATGATTAACCGTGCGGGTAATGAGGTAGTTCATTTCCATCTCCTGCAATTCCTTAGTCAGTACTTTGGGGGTGATACCGATGATATGTTCCTGTAGTTCTGTGAAGCGTTTGCTGCCGGACCATAGTGCACTGATAATGCATGGCTTCCATTTGCCGCCAAGCAGGTATATGGCATCTTTCAGGGCCTTCCCTTTCTCCCTGCATGTTCTCTCCGGTAAAACAGTCAATAAAGAAGTTTCCATAAAAATACAAGTTACTATCCTAAAGGTAAGGCATAGTGCAAGTATAGCGAAATGCCTTCACCTTTGTTTGCAAAACAACTCATATGAAAGCCATTATATTAAAGCAGGAAGATAACCGGCGTGTATTGTCGCTTGAGGAGAGGGGCATACCTGACGTGACTGCACAGGAAGTATTGATTAAGACCATTGCTGTAGGTATCAACTATGCCGATATACAGATCCGGAAAGGCGTGTATCCGCCGCCGGTAGAACTGCCCGCTATCATGCAGGGAGAGGTAGAAGGCATTATTACTGTAGTGGGCAGCGAGGTAACTGGGTTTCGTATAGGCCAGCGGGTTAGTGGCTTTGCCACGCATGGTTATGCAGAATATGCGGTGCTGCACAGTGATATGGTAAACAGTCTGCCCGATGAGCTGCAACCGGGACAAGGATTAACCGGACAGGCACTTACAGCGAAGCATCTGCTGGAAGGAGCTGCACATTACCAGGCGGTGGTCATTACTGCCGCAGCTGGTGGTGTAGGCACTTTTGCGGTACAACTGGCAAAGCAACTGGACATACCGGTCATTATTGCGATGACCGGAGACGACAGCAAAGCAGATTATGTAAAGTCGCTGGGCGCTACTCACCACGTGACCTATCGTAAAAGCGACTGGGAGCACCAGTTATCGGGCATCATTTCACGGACTGCACCGAATCTGATACTGGATGCAGTTGGCGGAGAACTGGGTGCCGCGCTGGCGGCTCATTTGTCGTTCAGGGGGAAGATGGTGGTATATGGTGGTACCGTTGCGCAGCCCACTATGCTCAATCTCCAGGAACTGATCATGCGGGAAGCAGTTGTCAGTGGCGCTACACTATACGCCGTAACGAAACAGCAACAACAGGAATGGGTAAACGAAATTACCGCAGCCATACTGCAAGGTCAGCTGGAGATGCCGCTGACGGCCTACCCGTTTGCAGAGGTAGCCGGCGCGTATGCGGATCTTGAAAGCAGGCGTACACGAGGCCGTGTGATACTCACCTTATAATGGTTGTAGTTTCCAGGTGGCGCGCATTTTACCGGCCGCACGCATATCGTTCATCACGGCGGTGGTAGTATTCTGTAGGAGATAAGGCAGCGTGCTCAGTTTGGAATGATCCGGCTGGGCACGTTGTATCACTTCAAAGCCTGCTTCACGGAAGAATGCCTCAGCCGACTCATAGTCGTCAAACATGTTTTCGTATATACGGTGCTCCTGGAAGAATTCATTCAGCTTATCATTGATGCGGATAGTTTTGTAATGCTGACATACGTAAATGTCGGCCGTGATCCAGCAGCCACCGCGTGGCAGCAGGGCTTCACGGATCGTGTTGCACAGCTGCTCTTTCTCCTGGACGGACAAGTACATCAACAGCCCTTCGTTAAGGATGGCCAGTGGCCCCGGACCAAAGTGACTGACGGTGGTGTGGAATGCCTGTTCGTCCATTGCATTCAGTGGCAGTATTTCCAATTGGCTGCCGGTTGCGGGGGGCGCTTCCTGCAAGTCCCTGATCATGGCCTGTTTGGTAGCAATAAGATCCGGAAGGTCCGTTTCGATATAATGGATGCCCGGTTGCTGCGTGGTGATGTCAAGACCACGAAATGAAAAGCCGGACGATAGTTCCAGTATGTTATTGACCGGCGTGGTGGCCAGCAGCTGATTAATGCTCCAGTATCGGTTTTCGAAATGAACAAGCCTGCCCCAGAACGCTGGGTCCTTGATGTTATAGTCCGGGGTGTATGCTTCGGGGGCGCACATCAGTTCTGCGGCCTTTCTTACATAAGGGATAGTGGTCAATCCCTTTAGCATGAGTAAGGACCTGGCGGATGGACTGATAGCACTGTAATCGCGTTGTTGTTCCGGTGTATTGGATATCATGAGTGTGTATTTAGGGAAGCCGTGCCACTTCTATTCGTTGTACCCATTTGACGTGGCGGGGACCGGTGATATTGTCATTGCTGCATATCATCACAAAGCGGCCGTCGTCTGTAATGGGTTTTCCGTTTTCTTCAAAAATCAGATATACATGCGTGCCTGTCGGATTGTTGAAAATTTCGTTCCACGAATATAACACGGTATAGCTGTCACTTCCCTTCACTATAATATAGTATTTACCTTTTTCTTTCGGTTGTGGCATTACGATTTTTGCGCTGTCGAGTATACTCTTCAGAGATATGCCTTTATAGGTATGAAAAGTCTTTCGGACATCGCCTTTGGCGCCAACTATCTTCAGGTCATGACCCGTAAAGGTCTTCAGCCCCTGTAGGTGGTCAATGGAATAGGTGAGGGGATGCTCTACGAGGCCGGTTACTTCCACCTGCGTAGTCACCTGTGCAGAAACCTGAGGGATCATAAAGAACAATAACACGGCTATTGCCGCAAGTGTAGCTATTACAGCCTTGATGGTGTCATCATCTTTCAGATCCTTTTTCATACAGACGCTGAAGCTGACGCCGACGTACTGCCCATAATTAGGGGTCTGCTTGTATCCGTTTTTTTTATACAAAGCCACAGCAGAAGTCAATTTGATGCTGGTTTCCAGGATACAGGCGCTGTAACCGGATGCTGCGGCCCATGTTTCCAGCTCATTCAATACCATCGTGGCAACCCCCTGCCCTCTGAAGGTGGGATCAGTGTACATACGCTTCACTTCTGCTTCTGCTGAACTGTAATGTTTGAAAGCGCCGCATCCCGCAGGTTGGTCATCAACATAAACGACCACCACATGTTTAATATCTGTTGTCTGGTTAAACTGACTAAGAAAAGCGTGGTCATCTCCGTTAATTGACTGCAATTCTTTGTCAAGTCTGCTGATCAGCAGTTGAAAATCGGGATGGGCAGGATTTGTTCTGACTGCGCGAAGCATAGTTTATTTATTTTACAAGCGTTAAATTAGCGAATCAAAAATTATTTATAATGAGAAAGATTGCCTGGATGATGATCGGCGTATTGTTGATCTCCCATTTGTTACATTCCCAGAATAAAGTAGTAGTGTTTCAATCTGACTTTGGTTTGAAAGACGGCGCGGTGTCGGCCATGAAAGGAGTGGCTACCGGCGTATCCGATAAATTGAAACTGTATGATCTCACCCATGAGATTCCCGCCTATAATATATGGGAAGCTGCCTACCGGCTTGAACAGACCGTTCCTTACTGGCCAGCGGGCACCGTGTTTGTGTCGGTAGTGGACCCTGGGGTAGGTACCAGCCGCAAGTCCGTTGTACTGAAAACCAATTCAGGCCATTACATTGTGACACCCGACAACGGCACACTTACACTGGTGGCAGCATCGTTGGGAGTTGCGGAGTTGCGGGAAATAGATGAAGCGGTAAACAGACGTAAAGGTTCCGGCAAATCTTATACTTTCCACGGCCGCGACGTATACGCCTATACTGCTGCCAGACTGGCTTCAGGTGTTATCACCTTTGAGCAGGTGGGGGCGGTACTACCAAAGAAAGTGGTGACACTGCCTTATCAACATGCCACGCTGGAAGACAATAAGCTGAAAGGGAACATCGCCATCCTGGATGTACAATACGGGAATATATGGACGAATATTGATGCGGACCTGGTAAGTAAACTGTCTTTGAAGTATGGTGACGTTCTACACGCTGACTTTTTCCATAACGATCAGCAGATAGCGTCAGTAGATGCCCCTTACAGCGAAACATTTGGCGCCGTACCGGAAGGTAAGCCCCTGGCTTATTTCAATAGCCTGATGCAATTGTCGTTCGCCCTCAATATGGGTAATATCGCTGAGAGTTATCATATCGGTAGTGGGAGTGGCTGGAGCGTGGTGGTGTACAGGAAAGGGAAATAAAGTAACTTGCGGCTGATTTCAATGATAACTATGGATATAAGCGTTAATAAGTATATAAGTGAAACCGGCTTTTGCAGCAGAAGAGAGGCTGACAAATATATTGAGCAAGGCCGGGTTACTATTAATGATAACATTGCCTCCAAAGGCAACAGGGTCAAGGATGGAGATGTGGTGGAAATTGACGGGGAACCGCTGAAGAAGAAAAAGACGACTGTATACATCGCACTGAACAAGCCCAAAGGCATTACCTGTACGACTGACCTAAAGGATAAGACCAATATCATTGACTATGTGAATTACTCCTCCCGCATCTTCCCGATAGGTCGGCTGGATAAACGTTCCGAAGGACTTATCTTCCTCACTAACGACGGTGATATAGTTAACAAGATCCTGCGTGCCGGGAACCAGCATGAAAAGGAATATATTGTTACAGTAGACCAGCCCATTACGCCGGAGTTCATTAAAGCAATGCGTAGCGGGGTGAAGATCCTCGGAGTAATGACGCAGAAATGCTTTGTACAGCAGGAGGGTCCCAATAGATTCCGTATCATCCTTACGCAGGGCCTCAATCGCCAGATCCGCCGTATGTGCGAGGCACTGGGCTATAATGTCGAAACACTTAAGCGTGTGAGGATCATGAACATGACGCTCAAAGATCTGCCTCCCGGTAAATGGCGCTATTTCACCAAAGAAGAAGTAGCAAATATCAATACGCTGGTGGCCAACAGCAGTAAGACTGCCGATGGCCGTAATCACCAGGATAGTATGGATGAATAATATCTCTTATTCCTGCCGGAACAACATGCAGCGAAAGTCTTTAATTATTACCGTTGATATAGATGAAGAACATCAGCAGTTCTTCAACCAGATGCGGAAGCAACATTTCCCGGCGCATGCCAATTACCTGGATGCGCATATCACCCTGTTTTATAAGCTGCCTTCAGACGAAGGCGCGATCCATGAAGCGCTGAAACGCTTTGCAGCAAGAGAGCCAATAGCGCTGACAGTAGAAGGCCTGGTGAACTTCGGCACTGGGGTCGCCTATACGATTATCTCCGATGAACTGGCACAACTGCATACCGATATGCAGGTTGCTTTTGATGCCTGGCTAATCCGGCAGGACAGGAAGCCATTCCGGCCGCACATTACTATACAGAATAAAGTAACGGCTTTCAAAGCACAACAACTTCATACACAGCTGCAAAAGGACTTTCAACCATTTGTAGTAATGGCCACGGGAATACGTACCTGGCAATACCTCGGTGGGCCGTGGAAGGAGATAGAGGGCATAGCCTTTAGCTATTAATATTCAGCTTTCATACTAGCGGCTAACTGTGCTCCTTGTAATACAATAGCAGCACTATATGCTAGTTTTGCATTGTTTCCGCAAACCTTTAAACCCCTCTTTTATGAAAATAACCTATCTCTGGCTTATGCCGGCGGTTACCCTGCTGATGACCGCCTGCCAGAAAAACCTGAAAGACACGGAGATATCTCCTCTATCAACGAAAGCCATAATATCCGCCAGTACAGCCGCTCCCGCCTGGTTGATCAGTAAAATGACTTATACTAATTTCAATTGGGGTGATACACGTGAATCCATATTCAGCTATAACAGCTCAAATAAACCCGTGCGAGAGATAAGAGTCACAAAAACTTTCAACAATCAGATCATCCGTGATACGATGTTGTATATTTATAACAGTGCGCAACAACTTATCAGATATAACAACCCAACCACAGGGGCTTCTACACTGTTTAAATACGATGCGCAGGGAAGACTGTCTGCTATAATCCCTGGGGAACTGCTTGGGGTAAAGTACAGTTATATAAATGATACAGTAGTGCTCGCTGACTTCGGCGTGCGCTGGATCGACATGAAGCCGTTAGTTTATGCATACGCCAAGGTTGTTTACTTTATTTACGATCACAACGGAAACATCCGTTACCATAGGGGCTTCTTCCGAATGTCACTCACTGATGAAACCAGTATAACTGATACAACTGGTATGAAGCCCGCGGTGGTTGCTTATGGCCCATATGGTAATAAACCGGGTGTAGAGACTGCTTTCAATATTCCAGGCCCGGGCAAACTTGGGTTCATAACTCCTGCGTATGAGAGTGAAGAAGATTATTACCCGAAATTCACCACCAATATTATCTTTCACTCCTATGCATTCAACAAATACGATTACATATATAATGCGGCGGGGCTGCCAATAGAAATAACTACCTACTCATCAGCAGATCCTGTTTGCCGCTACAAGCTGGAATATATACCGGCTAAATAACATTCAGCTGTTAGCTTCCGGTATTCGATATCCGTCAGTTAACAGCTGAATATCATTATCATTCAGGCCGGGGGGCGGTTTTCACTGTCTTTTCAAATGTTCATATAACAGCACAACAACATAAAACCCTTATGGGTGCGTGCATTCATGGAATTTGTCACCGGTGGGATAACTGAAGGTATTCACTACTCTCCAGCGGGCTTTGTACAAACCGATAGATGCATTCTGGTAAACAATATTGCCTGAGAGGTCCAGTATGCGGTCAGTTCTCCATGTTTCGCCACCCACGCCATTCGCCTGCGCCATAATGTTGGCATAGCCGGAAGGCCCTGCGTCAACCGATTTCACTGCGCTGGTAGTTTTCACCAGCGTGAAGGCGCCGGTAGTAACATTGAATTTATAGATATGTCCGGAGTTGGTGAGCCAAAGGTCTGTAGTGCTGCCATATACCGGGAAGAGGTCATGTGCATCACCTTCAGGCATGGTGTAGGTTTTCTTGAGTGTAAGAGCGGGTGCATCACAGCTGTTGTTGTAAGAGAAAACTTTCAGTTTGTCTTTACCGGCAGCGTACAGGAGTTGACGTGAGTGATCCCATACTACATTGTGCACATCCTGGAAAGAGATAGGAGCGGTCTGTGCGGAGTTGTCATTGATATAGGAATCTACGGTAAAGATCATCAGGTAGCCACCCGTAGTGGAAGCAGTCACCACATTACCATTAGGCAGCAGTTCTGCACTGTGGGTATTGCCGCCTGCATAGTCGTACCAGATGGCCTTTTTGGAAGATACACTAATCAGGGCCACACCGCCGCCGGAAGCGGTGGCCAGAATATAACTGCCATTGTATACCAGCTTAGCTTCACTGAGATTGGAAAACCAACCCTGTGCACCGGAGCGGATCATTGCATAGGAAGCAGTGGCTTTCCATTCCCAGGTGACAGTGTTGTTGTTGGCTACATCTACCATGATGATACGGGCATTTTTCTGATCGCAGATGATCAGTTCTTTAGGGGTGGCCTCGGTATGTACAGATGCAGACTGGGTGTTGTTGCTGGCGGAAGGGGCCACGCTGTCGCGTTTACAGGCCAATGTCATCAGCATGGATGCGGCTAATAAGAGTGTTTTCATGAGTGATGGTTTAATGATAACGTGAAATAAGCAGAATAGCGCAATAAGTGTATTGCGCGTTAAATTTAATAATACAAACTTAATAGTTGCCGCAGTTATTCTTTACATCCGTCCTTGCGGCGGGTGTCTATCACAAACTGGATTTTCCATTCCCCATTGAGTTTCACCAGCTGGAAGGAATCGGCTCCGCAATGATGCAGCCGTTGTTTGTAGTAGAAACTGTAGGGTGTCCACACGGATGCCAGGTTTCCGTCTACCTTAATCATATCAAAAACAATGCGTTCATCAGCATCTCCTTTCGTCATCTTCGCTACGTGCGATACATAGCCGGAAACGGGTGAAGTCTCTACGCTGACATGTCCTTCTTTGTCATTGATAACGGTTTGCATGATGGCTTCAGAAGTAAAGCAGGATCGCAGGGCAGCGCTGTCGGCATTGCGCATGGCATCGAATAGTTTATTGACTGTTGCTTTGATGGCATCGTCATTGGATTGGGCATGTAAAGCGGCACAGGAGAAAGTAAGGGCAAGGATACAAAAGAGGGAGCGCATGTTTTTATTTAAAAGTACGAAAAGATTTATTTCATGCAAAGAAGCCACGCGACATAAGCATGGCTTCTTTGCACGAAATATTATTGCTTACGGCTTAAAGGCAGCAGTTCACGGAGCCTGTTATCCTGGAGATACAGGGCTGCCCATACCAGTACGCCGAAAATCACAGGGAAGTAGAATGAATAACCTGCTCTTGCCATAACAGATACCGCGCCTCCGAGGTAAGCAGTGATGAGTATTGCCCCCAGAATAGCCGTACGAGGGATGGCATATAGAATAGTGCAGAGCAGCAATACAATACCGATACCTTGTACGTGAGTTTCCGGCCATTGAAGGGCTACGCTGCCTTTTACAGATTCGGCTGCCTTGAACACTTTCATGATTGCATCTACCAGCAGGAAGAGGATGCAGAGAATTGCGATAACGCGACCGGTTATAAGCGCTTTGCGGGATGTTGTGTTTGCAGTAGTCATAGCTTTTGTTTTTACAGGAATTAATTTTTTTTTGTTGTCTGATGACACAAAATTATATCTGCTGAGATTAAGGAACATTGTGTGTTTCCGACTTTTTGGGTAGGTATTTGCGACGTATTTCATATCAACTGAGTATTTCACAGGATTTGTTTGCCATGCGGTACAAAAAATATTGGTGTAACAACAGGCTTTTCTTATATTTGAAACCAAATGGTTACATATGGAAACAGTGAAGACTACTTTATCATCACATTATGGCAGCTTCGCCAAGACAGGTGAAGTATATGATATCATTTTTGAGCGAAGCCTGTCGCATGCGCCAAAGGCAGTATGGGAGGCCATTACGGCGCCCGGTAAAATTGCAGAATGGTTAGGGCCTGCGCAGATAGATCTGCGGGTGAATGGGAATATAGCTGTGCAGATGCAGGATATAGAAGTAGTGGGGAGAATCACGCAACTGAAGGAAGAGCAACTACTCGAATACACCTGGACGAGTCCGGCATTTCCCAATCTGGTGAATGCATTGCGCTGGGAGTTACAGGCAGAGGGGCCTGACAAGTGTAAGTTGATATTCCGGGAGAGGCTGGTACCGGTCGCTTACCTGACCCCTACTGCTCCGGGCTGGCATTCTATCCTTGATGCATTGACGGCATTGCTGGATGGGAAGCGCATTCCTTCCTGGTCTAATGAAGACTGGCAGGAGGCATCCAACGAAGGTGCTGTGAAGTATGAAGAGATATTGAAGCGCCTGAAGTTGCAGAACGATGCAGCACCGGTGGTAAAGGCTGAAATGCTGATCCGTAAGCCGGTGCAGGATGTATATGAAGCCATGATCGATCCTTCCGTTACTGCCAACTTCTGGTACAGCAAAGGCAAGGGGCGCCTGGAAACGGGGAAGGTGTCAGAATGGATATGGGAACGTTACAACGCCAATGTCCAGGTAAGCCCGCACCGGATGGAAACGGGCAGTCTCGTGGCTTTCACCTGGAATAACGGCGATATCAGTACTACCGTAGAGTGGGTGTTCAAGCCACTCAGTGATGATACTACTTTCCTCAGCATAACAGAACAGGGCTGGAGTAAGGATATGCCGAATCTCCTGCAAACCCTTGTAGGGCAAACAGAAGGCTGGACCATTGTGTTGGCAGGACTCAAAGCATACCTGGAACATGGTGTGCGCCTGAATCTGGTGGATGACCGTTTCCCATGACCTGGCTTTAATACACTTGGGCCTCTCTGGAGAACTGAATGTCTTAGTACAGGGACAGATCCTGGTTATCTCGTGTAGAGGATCCCGTTAGCATAGGTTCTGGCGTGTCCGGCTATCCAGACTTCGTCGTCTTTGTCTGTGCAGTAGAGTTTACCTCTTCTGTCGGAGAGCTGCATGGCCACCATTTCCTTTTTGCCGGTCTGCCTGCTCCAGTAAGGAATCAGCGAACAATGCGCCGAACCCGTAACGGGATCTTCGAAAACAGAGGCCTGTGGCGTAAAGAAACGAGATACAAAATCGCATGCAGTACCCCGGGCGGTGATCACTACGCCGCCAGGATCGATGTTAATCTGGTCCATGATCTGCCGGTTTATCCTGATTTGCAGAATATCTTCTTCACTTTCATATACGAGTACATAATCCCTGGCTTTCAGCACCTGTACAGGCTGTTTGCTCAATGCTGTGCTGATCTGCAACGGAAGTGCTGCAGGTTGAGGTGGGCGCGCGGGGAACTGTAAACGGTACAGATCATCCATTATGGTCACTTGTAAGGGGCCGCTCTGGGATTCAAATATCAGGGAAGGGGAAGTGTTGCCAAGGATGGTGTGGATGGCGTGTGCGGTAGCCAGGGTAGCATGACCGCAAAGGTCCATTTCTATTTCAGGGGTGAACCATCTTAGTGCATAGTGATCGCCGGAAGGGATGAAGAAAGCGGTTTCCGCAACAGCATTTTCTTTCGCGATCTGCAGCATCAGTTCATCCGGAAGCCATTGCTGCAGTGGTACCACACAAGCTGGATTGCCACCGAAGAGCTGATCTGTAAATGCATCGATCTGGTAAAGAGGAAGCTCCATTTTTATTTTTTAATTTTTGAATTGTGTGAATGTAGGAATTTTTAAATGCAACGAAAATTATATACTGTTACATTAAACAATTAATATCAATCTCGCTGCATTTAAAAATTCCTACATTCACACAATTCAAAAATTAAAAAATTATTTAGAAAGTTCTTTCACGGCTGTTTCCAGCTGTGTATCATTGCCGGAGAGGAAGTCCTCGTAACGCAGCGGTACGCGAATATCCGGTTCCACCTGCAGGTTTTCGGTAGGACGATTTTCTTTACCGATCGTGGCGATCATCGGTATACCGAATACGATAGTAGGATCGATCTGCGTTTCCCACCATACAGCGGTACCAGTTCCGGGAACCGGCATGCCGATCAGTTTTCCAACCTGTGCCTGTTTGTATACATAGGGGAAGATAAAGGCGTCGCTATAGTTACCTTCGCTCATCAGTACGCAGCTGGGGCGCTGCCAGCGGCCGATAGGCTCGCCGCCTGTCAGTCTTTCACCCTGCGGAGCAAACTCCAGGTATTTTTTTCCGGTGAGGAAGGTGAGGAGATCGTCGTGCAGCCATCCGCCGCCATTGAAGCGTGTATCCACGATCAGGGCTTTTTTATCTTTGTTGCGGCCCATCACTTCATCGTATACAACGCGGAAGCTGGCGTCATTCATACCTTGTACATGTACGTAGCCGACTTGTCCGTTACTGAGCTGATCTACTTTTTTACGCATGATACTGATCCAGCGTTTATACATGAGCGCACCTTCTTCGCCGTCGGGGATCGGTTTCACGGTTTCATCCCATCGGGTATTGTTTTCCGGGTTGTAGATGCTTACCAACACGTTTGCACCGGCTTTGCGGTTCAGCAGGGAGGCCCAGTCAGCTTGTGCAGTGATCTTTTCTCCATCGATCTTTTCGATGATATGACCTTTACGCAGCTTGCTACTGGCTTTGTCGAACGGACCGCCATCTATTACTTCCTCCACTTTCAGGCCATCCTTGGTACTGGTTTCGTCGTACAGCAGGCCTAATGCAGCGGTGGCGTCACCGTTGGGAGACTGCGGAGAGTAGCGGCCACCGGTGTGTGAACCGTTCAGCTCTCCGAGCATTTCGCTGAGCAGTTCCTGGAAGTCGTAGTTATTGCTGATGTGCGGCAGGAATTTCGAGTAGGTTTCACCATACATTTTCCAGTCGATGTTATGAAGGGAAGGATCGTAGAATTTCTCTTTCACCTGTTTCCATACGTGCTGGAGGATGTAGCTGCGTTCAGCTTCCTGGTTGAGTACCAGTTCGGTGCTGATGTTGATCGGGGTGATCTTGCCGGAGCTGGCGTCTACTTTTACTACGCTGCCTTTGTTGCTTACAAAAACGGTGTTGCCGTCTTTACTGAGTTCTATGTCGCCGGGAGTGCCGCCCAGTTTGGCGAGTATTTTAGTCTCGCCGGTACGCGGTTCTGTAACCCAGAGGTCATAGCCTTTTTCAAAAGAGGCCATGTAGAATACCTTGCTGCCATCTTTGTTCAGTACATAGTCACTGACAGATGCACTGTTGATAGTGAGTTTTATTTTCCTGTTTTCAAGGTTGTTGAAATCAGGCTGGAATGCCTTCTTCTTATCTGAGGAGTCTTTCGCGGTGCTGGAAGAGTCTTTGCCTGCTTTGTGGCTGCTTTCTTCCTTTTCTTTCAGCAGGTTGAATTCGTCTTTGGAGAGTTTGAATTTGTCGAATGCATCCTGGTCGAAGAAGAGGGCATATACATCTCTTTCGCGGCTGCCCTGGTTGGCGAGGGAGCGACGGCCTTCACGGCCGCTGAGCCATGTCAGCATCGTGCCGCCGGCAGCCCATTTGCTATTGTCTTCACCGAAGCCGCTGTTAACGGGATAGATGTTGGAGCCTTTACCATCAACAGGGATCATGGTGACATTGCTGCCGAAGAAGTGCTGTTGCTGGTCGTCTGTAACAATCCATTTGCTGTCGGGGCTCCAGGAAAAGTCCCAATCGCCGTCGGAGTAGGAGTGGTTGCGGCCTTCCGGTAACAACCTGCGGCTTTTGCCGGAAGCGATGTTATATACTTTCAGGATGTTCCTGTTTTCAACATAAGCAACCTCTTTGCCATCGGGAGAGAACGCTGGTTTGAATTCTTCCGCCGGTGTGGCTATCAATGGTTCTTCCTTCAGGAGGGTAGCGGCAAAGAAGTAAGGTTCTTCCTTGCGCACGATGGTGGTCTGGTAGATGTCCCAGTTGCCGTTGCGTTCAGCGGAGTAGACAAGACGTTTGCTATCCGGCGACCAGCGGATCATTCTTTCCTGCTGTGGCGTGTTGGTGATACGTTTGGTCATGTTGCCATCCACACTGGATACGAACACTTCACCCCTTGCTACGAATGCCATTTCCTTGCCATTAGGGCTCATGGCAAATTCAGTGATATTACCGCTTACCGGGAAATTCTTTTCTACATTGGCTCTACCATCGTTCAATACTTTTACGCTGATCTTCCTCGGTTCCTGACCGTCTTTCAGCGTATATATTTCACCGTTATAGGTGAAGCAGAGGGTATTGTTGTCGGATATAGAGAGATGACGCACCGGGTGCTTATCGAAGCGGGTAAGCAGTACGGTTTTACCTTTGTCTGCAAGAGAAGCCCTGAACAGGTTCTGAGAGATACCGCCTTTTTCGCTGAGGTAGTATACCTGGTCGTTGTCTCCGAAAACAGGTTCTCTGTCCTCGCCGGCGTAGTCGGATACCTGCTCATAGGAACCCTTGCCTATGTTGTAGATCCATATATCCCTGGTAACGGAAGATACATGATGTTTACGCCAGGGATCTTCATAACCTTTTCTGTCCTGGAATATAAGGCGGTCACCTTTTTTGTTATAGTGCGCAATATCAGCGCCGGCAGCGCTCAACAATTGAGGCCGGCCGCCGGTAACTGGTACGGTATACAGGTTACGGAACAATTTGCTGGGGAAGCGGATACTGGCTGCCGGTGCGTTGCGCGCACTGCCAAACAGTACCTGTTTGTTATCTGGCGTAAAGTCGTACGGATAATCTCCCGAGCTGTTGGTGGTGAGTCTCACCGGAGTGCCGCCTGTGGCAGGCATTACAAACACGTCGAAGTTCCCGTGCCTGTCGCTCGCGAAAGCGATATACTTGCCATCATGGCTCCATACAGGCATCATATCGTGTGCCTCATGGATGGTGAGTGGAACGGCTACGCCGCCTTTTGCATCCACTTTATAAATGTCGCCTTTGTAACCGAAGGCGATGGTGCTGCCATCGGGCGATATAGCAGGATATCGCAGCCATAGCGCATCTTCCTGGGCATAGGTAGCAGCAGACATTAACATTGCCGCACATGCGAATAATAGTCTTCTCATAAACGTTTAGAAAAAGTGTTGATTTTAATGTACACCGACAGTTATTTCTCCCAGTACCAGTTCCGGAGGGAGGACAACAGTTAAGATAACTTAAAACGGGAAGATATGTTTTCTCCTTAGTGATAAACGGTTGTAAATGGTGATTTGCGCAGCAGGGGCGCGTATTTTATCTGTTGTGTTTTTTGGTTTTGGCTGTCTGATTGAGCAGGGATTCCAGTTTTTTCAGTTTCGTATGCCAGAACTTATCAAAGTAGTCGATCCATTCCTGTAAGGCATGAAAGCCATCCTGTTTAAGTGTGCAATGTCTTTCACGGCCATTGTCATTAATGGCGATGAACCCTGCATTGAAGAGTATTTTGATATGTTTGGAGACAGCGGGCCGGCTCATGTCGAAGTTCTCTGCCAGGGCATTAATTGTCTGACTCTCTTTTGCCAGCAGCAGAAGGATCTGGCGCCTGTTAGGATCGGAGATAGCCTGGAACGGGTCAGCGGCGGGTTGTTTCATACTCGTATTGTTGAAAGGAAGCCATGAATCTTTTTTTCACGCCGGTACGCCAACCTTTGTCGAGTACCATTGAAATGATATAGTTCTTTACACCTTTGAAGCCGGTGTGTTCGAGCAGTAACATGGTGCCGTTGTCTTGCGGAGTAAGTGTCCAGGTGACAACGGATTCGAGTGTGATTTTTCCGTTGCCGGGGCCACCCTTCCAGGTGAAGGTGAGGCGTTTCTCCGGTATCACTTCCAATACCTCGCAATAGATGTTGCCATCGAAGCCCATTTTGATCTTTGGTTTCGAATGGAAGGTAAATTGGTGGCCTATCACGGGCTTGAAATTATTTTCCATGAACCAGTGTTTCAGCAGTTCAGTATCCGTAAGGAATTGCCATACCATTTCCGGTGGATGGGGCAGGAACCAGTTTTGTATAATGTCTCGCTGCATAATGCGTAACTTTTTAGTTACACAAATTTATATGTAACTTTTTAGTTACCCAATTTTTTCTGTAAAATTTTATGTTGATCCGGATACCCCACAGGAAATGATAAGCTGTTATAACAGGTATATTGTTGCATATAGATTCTGGAATGCTAACCTCAAAATAATATCAATAACCGCGAAATATGAAAATGTATGCGATCCCTCAGGTGTTCTGCCCGTTCGAGACAGGTGGACTCCGGTATCTGTATCAAGTAAGATGTCACACTACCCAATGGCTGAAAACATTCAGACTTACCAGCAGTAAAGAGCAGCTGGATTATTACCTCGACCAGAAATTTGCTGAAATGATTGTGCTGAGTTATCCTTTTGGCCGCGCGGAAGATCTCTGTATATGGTGTGATCTTAACTCACTGTTATTTATTGTAGACGACCAGCTGGATGAACAGGGCGTGATCCGTGGAAAAAGGGCGCTGCTAGCCTTTTTCCGGCGCTTTATCCGTGTACTGGAGAATCATGAAACCTGTACGTTGGAGCATGATGGCCCTGTGTTTACGGCGCTCTCAGATTACTGGAAACGTATTTGTATGCGATCGGGGTCGGCATGGCAGCAGCAGTTCATCAAGGGGGTGAGGCAAATGTTTGCAGGTGGCCTCTGGCAGTTTGAGCACCTGGAAAACAACACGAGTCCTTCACTGGATGAGTACCTGGAGCACCGGCAATTTCTGGGCGCCGCCAATCTTGCGACAGATTCCATTGAGATCATGGCTGGAGTGAGTCTGCCGGCCTTTGTACATCAGCATCCTGTTATGGAGCAACTGGTAAAGCTCTGCAGAGATGCCATCTGTTTTTCAAATGATCTTTATTCGTACAGCAAGGAAGCTGCGTATTCCCAGGGTGGAGCAGCTTTTAACCTGGTAACTGTTTTGTCGGATGCCTATGACCTGTCCGTTGAAAACGCCATCCGCAAATGTGTTGCTATCCATGATGAATGTGTAAAGGAGTTTATTCGTCTTTCCGGAAGCATTTATGTATTCAATACTACTATCAACTATAAACTGAGAAGATATGTCAAGGCGCTGGAAGCCCTGATGAAAGGGAATATAGAATGGAGTACAAGGTATACAACAAGGTATCCTCATTTGACTTGTGATTATGTTGACTAAATATGAACGGTGATTGGTATGATTGATATGATCATACCAATCACCGTTCATTCACTTGTTTATCATTGTGGTCACTGTCCCAGTAATTTTTCTAATTGGGTATATTCCTCCTGTGTCAGTTGCTGGAGCGGAGCGCGGAGGTGGCCGCCATTGAGTTGTTTGATGCGGAGCCCAGCCTGTACACTACGTGGAAGGCCTTTTGCTACAATGAACTGTAACAGGCTGAACTGACGATAGAATACTTCCCTGGCCAGGTCCAGGTTGTTGTTGGATACTGCTTCATAGAGCTGATTATTCAGTTCCGGTATGAGGTTGGGCGCAGCTGTGCACCAGCCCCTGGCGCCTGTTGCAAATGCTGCAAGTGCAAGGGGATTGGAGCCATTATAAAAGGCTACTTCTTCACCCAGCTCACGACGGAGATAGTGCATGCGCTGCACATCGCCGGTGCTCTCTTTGATCATGGTGACGCTGGGAATCTGTAATAATCTTTTCAGCAAGGCCGGCGACATATCCACGCCACCGGTGGCAGGATTGTTATAGGCCATGATGGGAATGGAGAGTTGTTCTGCTACGGTATCATAGTGCCGGAAGATCTCGTCGTCAGTGAGTTTCCAGTAGCTCATCGGGATGATCATTACGGCGGTAGCGCCGGCCTGCTCTGCGAACTTTGCATGATGTACAGTGCGCTCTGTGGTCAGGCTGGATACCCCAACGAGAACGGGTACACGTTTATCTGTCTGTTGCACGGATGCGGTAACGATTGCCTCTTTCTCTTCGTCGGAGAGGTAGGGCAATACGCCAGTGCTACCTAATGGCGCAACGCCATGAGATCCGCTGGTGATCAGCCTTTCCAGTAATTGCTTGTACAGGCCGATGTCTACCTGGCCTGATTCATTAAATGGTGTGATCGGGTAGGCAATGATCCCTTTGAATGGTACTTCCTTCTTCATAAAAATGTTTTAATCTTTTAATCAAAATCCTATCTGATGCTTTCCTTAGAGATCCCTTCCTTCTTCTTCGCGTAATGCTACGCCCAGGTTCTGTAGCTGCGGCGCATTTTCGCAGGCAATGTATTTTGCCGGCGCTGTGTCGCTTAGGTTCTGATGCCGGTGCCAGGCCCAGGAAGGAATATACACGGCATCGCCTGCCTGCCATTCTACCTTTTCGTCTTCCACTTCTGTGTAGCCCATGCCCTCGATCACATATAGCACTGTTTCGTAGGTATGGCGGTGCCTGTTGGTCAGCTGGCCGGGCAGGAGGCCCCCTATAGTCATGCTTACATTACGTGTGGGGAGGTCCACAAAGAAAACCGGATGCTTACGTTCTGTGGAGAACTGATCGTGTTCGCCAGCCTGTTCTACATTCTTGTGAATGAGCCTGGAGGGTTTGGTATAGACTGGGCGGGCAAATGTCTGATGGAAATCTTTTGAGCTGAATTTTTTTTCCTCTGTCTTCATAACTTAAAAATTTTTACTGATTGCCGGAATCATTTCCGGTAATGCAAATGTTATATATCTTTGGATGGTGCAAATCATCCAGTTTTTAATAAAATAGATGGTCCAGATGCTTAGACCCTGGAAAACAATACTCCACATTAACCTGGACTGCGAAAAGGCCGTATTCCAGCAGATAGCCGACGGTATAACGGAAGAAATCAGGAAAGGACGCTTGCAACCGGGGATGCCTTTGCCTGGCAGCCGTGTGCTGGCGGATGACCTGGGCGTGAACCGCAAGACAGTAGTGTTGGCGTATGAAGAGTTGCTGGCGGAAGGGTGGTTGCAATCAGCTTACAAGCGCGGCACTTTCGTATCAGAGAAATTGCCGGTTGCTACCGGCAGCCGCAAGCGGCAAGGAGAGCGGAATAGAACGGCTCCTGAGCGATTCGGTTTCATGATGCACCGCTCTGGTATGGTTTCATCCCGCATTGCGGAAAAGTCAGTTATTACTTTCAACGACGGCCTGCCAGATGTGAAGCTGGCCCCGCTGGATGAGCTGTCGCGCGCCTATAAGCGTATATTTCAACAGAAAGCAAGGTGCCAGCTATTGGGTTATGGCAACGAGCGTGGTGAAGAAAGACTGCGTGCTGCGGTCAGCACTATGCTTACACATGACCGCGGCCTGCATGTAAAAATGGACAGCATTTGCATTACCCGTGGTAGTCAGATGGCGCTGTATCTTACTGCCCACACGTTGGTGCGTCCGGGTGATGTAGTGGCTATTGAATCGCCGGGTTATCTGCCCGCCTTTGAAGCATTCACTTATGCCGGCGCGAGGATGCATCCCGTGAAAGTGAATGAACAGGGTATCTGCGTGGTGGAACTGGAGAAGCTATGCCGCCGGAAGAAAGTAAAAGCTGTATATGTAACACCGCACCATCAGTTTCCTACGACTGTGAGCATGAAGGCCGACCGCCGGATGGAGCTGATTGCTCTTTCAAACAAATATGGTTTTGCTATTGTGGAAGATGATTATGACCACGACTATCACTTCGGGCTGAGAAACCTGTTGCCGCTGGCCAGCTATGCGGATGCGGCGAATGTTATTTATATCAGCTCTCTCAGTAAACTGATTGCGCCTGCTGTGAGGATAGGGTATGTTACAGGACCAAAGGATTTCATCGATTCCTTGTCGGCCTTGCGTATGATTATTGACCGCCAGGGAGATACTGTGATGGAACATGCTGTAGCGGAGTTGATGGAGGAAGGTATTATACATAAGCATGCGCGTAAGGCGCTGGGGGTATACAGAGAGCGCAGAGAACACATGGCTGTCAGCCTCGATAAGTATGCGCACCGCATCGCCACATACCGGAAACCAGAGGGAGGACTTGCCTACTGGATTACTTTTAACCAGTATATTAATACAGAAGAGCTGGCAGTGAAGCTATTAAAAAAAGGAGTACAAGTAACAGCGCCCGATAAGTTCTTCTTTGATAATATGCCTGTAAGTGCGCTCCGGCTTGGGTTTGCTTCACTTGATAATCATGCTTTGGAAGAAGGAGTAAAAATAATCGCTGCCAATGTGAAATTCTAATGAAGGTGATACAAACATCAACCGAATAATTATATTTGCCGTATACAATTTGTTTAACCAGCATATTTTACCCGATAAAATCAATTGTCCCGTACCTGCATATCCTGTCTGTATAGCCTATACATGCCATGTACTTCAGGTCAGGAAATGTGAACAAACCTATAACATATGAATAAATATTTTTTGCCTGTGCTCATTGCGCTGTCAGTGCCTGTAGCCTTGTCTGCACAAACCAACCGCGTTGAGAAAGATGGGTTTCTTGGTATCGGTACTACTACGCCTGCTGCACCGTTGCATATTATCAATGGTAAGCAGGAGATCAAATTTGGTACCGGTACAAATACATCCGCTTATTCGTTGAGCCTGGGGCTTAATGACGATGGTATCAACTTCGATATTAACTCCAGCGTACGTGCTATTAACTTCCGGAATATAGGTAACATGAAATTCTCTCTCCTTCCGGACGGCAACCTGTTGATAGACAGAAATGGAGATGTGAGCCTTTATACAGGTACCGCGGCCGTGGAACAGAACAGGTATCTTGCCTTGATGAACTCTCAGTCTTTTACTTCAGCATCTGGTTTGAAAGCCGGTGGCGTGTTGGTTTCAGGCGATTTCAGTTTTGCCAGCCCGGGTAAGAACGACCTGGTGGTAAAGGGGAATACCGGTATGGGCGTACCAGCCCCCAAAGCCCGACTGGATATCGCTGGTGGGTCACCATGGACTACCAATGGCTGGGGTAAGGCCATTAAACTGGCCAATGCAAATACGATAGAGTTTACAGGGCTTCAGCGCTCATTTGGCATCGGGACAACGCAGAATATCTTGTATTTCTTTCATGCCAATGCGGATGGTACTGGTGGCGCCAACTATTTTATGATGGCAGATGGTACTACCGGGAATGTTGGTATCGGTACTGTACTTCCTCCTGGAGCCGGCTATAAACTGGCAGTGGAAGGCACTATTGGCGCACGTAAGGTAAAGGTTACACAAGGCAGCTGGGCGGACTTTGTATTTGCTGATGATTATAAACTGCTGCCACTGAAAGACGTGAAGAATTTTATTGATCAACATAAGCATCTCCCAGATATTCCTTCCGCGAAAGAAGTAGCACAGGAAGGACTGGATGTAGGAGAGATGAATAAAAAGCTGTTGCAGAAAGTTGAGGAGCTGACCCTGCATCTTATTGCGGAGAGCAAAAGGAATGATGAATTGCAGGAGGAAGTGAAACAGCTCAGAACAGTGACATCATCTCTCGGGAAACAGGTTTTTCATCTTCAGCAAAAAAGGTAAAATTATGATAAGACATGCATTATTAATTTTATCCTCACTCCTGGTGTTTTCAGCAGCCCAGGCACAAAGTAAATATGTGAGCTTTAATGATACCAGGAATATCAACGAGCCCCCTGACAGTTTTTACTTTCAGACGAGGTTTGATTTCAAGGATCGCGGAGTGGTTGGCGCACCCGGTTCCGGTATGTTTTCCGGTACGATGACTATCGCTCCCTGGAGTGATGCCACCGGCGGAGGTGTTCATCAAATGACTTTCAATGAGGGCGGTATTTTCTATCGCCTCGGAATTCGTAACCAAGGCTGGCAGGCCTGGCGGAGGATTCTTACCGACAACAGCTCGCAAACAATCAATGGTGCGCTGACACTGATGTATGACGATCGTCCGCTCAGCTTTCAGAGCTCCAAACCTGCTACCTGGCAGTATATTGAATTTAACGGTTCTGCCGGCAGGAAAGCCTGGGCTGGCATGGACCCCAGCAATAACTTCAATATTGTACGCGAGAACGGCGGTAATATAATCCTGAGAGGTGGCAATGTTGGTATTAACACAGAGAATCCTGGCCCATATGCGCTAGCTGTAGAGGGTACTATCGGGGCGCGGAGGGTAAGGGTAACGCAGGTGTTACCCTGGGCTGACTTTGTATTCAACAACGATTATAAGCTACTGCCGTTGAAAGAGGTAAAGGATTTTATAGAACAGCACAAACATCTTCCGGATATTCCTTCTGCAAAAGAAGTGGCAGAGGACGGAATTGATGTAGGGGAGATGAACAAAAAGCTGCTGCAGAAAATTGAAGAACTGACTCTGTACATCATCCAGCAGGATAAGAAGCTGGATGATGTGAAGAAAGAGCTGGAGCAGCTGAAAAAAGAAAGGTAGTTATTCCCATTTAAACAGCTTCACCGATAATACAGCCGTGATGAGGCTCCAGACCAGCAACCCGGTCAACTGGTGCGGTATCTGCCATATATGCAGCCCTTCAAAAGCGATCTTACGCAGTCCGTCCACAAAGAACGTGAGCGGCAGTAATTCGCAGAATGAACGCAACCATACCGGGTAGCTGTCTATCGGGAAGAAGAGCCCGCATAGCAGGATCTGGGGCACCGTGATAGTGTTGGCCACCGGTGCAATAGAGCTTTCATTCCTTATAAGGCCGCTGATGATAAAGCCTATACCCATGAAGATGATCAGTCCGAATACAGAGAGTAGCATCATTTCCGTAAATGTCAGCAGGCCATTCACTAATGTAAAGTTGAATATAAAATATCCCAATGCAGTAATGATGATAAAGCAGATCAGCTGAAATACCAGTCTGCTCAGCATTTCACCAAGCAAAAGATAAGGGCGTGAAATGGGTGTTACAAATATCCGTTTCAGGACCAGCGTATGACGGAGATTGAATAACAGGAAGGCAGACCCGAAAACACCCGCCATTAGCAGGGAGAAGCCCAGTTGTCCCGGTAGTATGAAATCGATCTGCCGGTATGTTCTCCCGGGTACGGTAATCATTTTCAGTGATGCTACCTGTGGCTGATCCGGTATTGCCTGCTGGTTGATCCTGCTGGTGGCTTGTTCCAGCGCGGCTTGTATCAGCGGTAGCTTGTCTGCTCCGGCGCTTGAGCTAAGCAATTCCATATCATAACGGGGTAAAGCTGTGGTGTGTGCCACAGGGTGTATGTAAAGAATACCTGCTATCCTACCTTTTTTCAATGACGCGACCAATGCAGCGGAATCTTTTCCTGGCGACAGGTCAAAAATACCGATAGCCTTTACGGCTTTATACAATGGGCTGGTGGTATCACTTGCGGGCGACAATGCTATCTTCACTTTTACGGCGGTGCTGTCTACCATTGCACCAAATACGGTTACAAAGATAATAGGGAACAAGAGGGCGAACACAACAGAGGTCGGGCTGCGCAATGTGGCTATCAGGCTCGCTTTGGCGAGCACCAGTGATGCTTTTAACTGACTGTATCTTTTAGGCATGGTTGTCAAAACTAAATAATCTACCAGATAAATGGTAATAATGCTTTCCGTTCAGCCGGATAACCAGGAAACTGCTGCCTGTACCATTTGTGATTGGTCATTGCTCTCGGTACGAGATTGGCGCAGGTCCAGATGAAAAAGGCCAGCGCTGGCATGCTCCAGGTAAGCAATGCATAGCCGCCCCATTCCAGTATTTCGCCGGCGAGATTAGGAGAGGAGATGTAGGTAAACATACCACCCACAGGTATTTTGTAACCGGTTTCCCCTCTGCCACGTAAGTGTATTAATTTATAATCGGAGAACCAGTTCAGCAGCATGCCAGTGACAAAGCAAATGCTTCCTGTAATGAATGCAGGACTGCTTAACCAGTTATCAGGATATGCCGCAAAGCGGGCAAACCAGATGCCCAGTAATGAACCGTTTACTGTATTAAAGATGATGGCGGACAGCATGATCACGAGCGGCATCTTCTTTCCACGGGTACGTATCATGAACGGATATACGAAGCTGCGGTGAATGTAATGGATTACAAACAAAGCAATCATCATACCGGCAGGGGACCACCAATTATAACGGTTTAATGGCAGCCATGCGAAGAAAGATACCAGCACAGCAGCTTCCATGAGCAGCCAGCCATATTTATTACTGACAAGCGGTCCCCATTTTTCATTGGTGTAGCGACCATAAGGCGCCGCGGTTTTCAGCAGGTATATTCCTGCTCCGATGCCGATAGCGATCCAGCACCAGATAAAGAGAAAATAACTTTGCGGTGATAGTAAGTTGTTCATTTGATTTTGCCTGTTTGCCTGAACCAATCAATAGTATCTTCTATTGTAACGCTGATAGGACGAGGATTAAACCGTAAGTCATTGCGCGCTTTACTATTGCATATCTTTTTATTACTACGAATGAGATTGTATATCGATTGTCGTGTATAATAGGGCGGCCCCCCGGTAATGAGCGACCAGCCCCGTACGAGTGGCAGTATGCCAGTGATGAACCATAATGGCAACACCGGCAGGGATATTTTTTTGCCTTTCGCCTTGCCGATCTGTTCACTCAGTTCTGTGAGTGACAGCCAGCAACCACTTAGCAGGTAGGCTTCTCCACCCTTACCTTTGGTTAGTGCCTGTATAATTGCATCCGTCACATCCCTGACATCCACAAAGTCTACGCCTCCGGGGAAGAGGGCGGGGATACGGCCTCTATAAATATTGATCACGGCTTTCCCGATGAGGGAAGGTTGCCTGTCGTATGGCCCGATCACGGCTGTGGGCGCAAGCGCCAGTACTTCCATACCGTTGCCGTTGTATTCCAGCGCAATGGCCTGTGATACTGCCTTGGAATGGTCGTATCCATACTGTAATGCATCCGATGGGCCACGATACTCATCCAGTGGCGTATCATAGGGATATTGATTATAGGCGGTAACGGAGCTGAGGTGCAGGAATCGCTTTACGCCGGCAGCTTTTGCGGCGGCGGCTAATATACGCGTACCAGTGGTGTTGACGTGAAACATGGTGCCATCGGGGCGGTCGCTGACGGAAATCATTGCGGCGAGGTGAATCACCGCGTCCGCACCAGACACCAGCTGACCGATTGCTGCTTCGTCTAACAGCGTCCCATATACGAAAGTTATCCCTTCCCGGGAAAATTGTTGTCTGCGGGCCAGCAGGCGCAGTTCGTGTCCTGCTTCAAGCAGCAGTGGTGTAAGTACAGAGCCGATGTATCCAGTTGCGCCGGTGATAGCTATTTTCATCTTTATCCGTTTGCGGATAAATCGCAAACGGGTGTTAAAATACACTATTCATAGCAATCATTCATCATATTATTTTGCGGGTCTTTATAATGCTGGTAATTTCGCTGTTGCATCAAAAAGTATTTATCATGGATACTACCGCTGAAATAAGGGCCGTAGCAGAGCGGCTGGCTTTGCTCTGCAGGGAGGTACCTGTAAAGATCAGGGAGATTTCCGACGAAGATTTTCATTATAAACGGCCGGGTAAGTGGTCTAAGAAAGAGATATTGGGGCACCTGATAGATTCTGCTACCAACAATCATCACCGTTTTGTGAGGGCCAGGGTGGAAGAACAGCCACCGCGTGTTTTTTATGATCCTGATGACTGGGTAGATGTACAGCAATATCAGCAGGAAGACCGCGAGCTGGTGTTATTGCTCTGGGAAACTTATAACCGCCATCTCGTATTGCTGATCAATGGTATGAGAGAAGAAGACCTGGCCAAAGGATGCGCTACTAAGGATGGGAGCGGCTTGCTCTCGCTACATTTCCTGGTGACAGATTACCTGATTCATCTGGAACACCACCTGAAGCAAATTTTTGGAGAAGCGTTCCGGTTTTAGCGTATATCCGTAAGCGTTATATTTAACGCTTACGGATATACGTCGGTATTGAATCCTTATCTTATCAGTACTGTTGTACCTTTCCTGAGTACCTTCTTACCACTTTCCTTCTCTGTATAGCGCAGCATCCAGACGTATGTGCCGACATCTGCGGGCTGGCCTTTGACAGTGCCGTCCCATCTTTTTTTCCAGTCGGTTGTTTCAAAGAGCAGCTGACCGGAGCGGTTAAATACCGCGAAGTACAGGTCTACCGCCTTATAGGCGCTGAGTGGGTAGAGATAGTCATTATTGCCATCGTTGTTAGGCGTAAATGCCGTAGGGACATCTATGTAACAGCTGGACACGGCTGTAATAACGTGATCTGCTGTGTCGAGGCAGTGCAGTGTGTTTTCCGCGATCAGGCGGATATGATAGTCCTGTTCTTTCCGGGTCGGGAAGTATTGCATTCGCTGTGGCGTAGCCGAAGTGGTGACGGCGCCGTTACCGTATTCCCATTTCCAGGAGATAATGTCTCCGTAACTTTTATTGACAGGCGCCACAATGTCCAGCGGACAATAAGGACCTGGAGATACGTCGAAGAGAGCGGCAAAGCTGGTCTTGATTTCAAACGACTGAGAAGAGGTATCGGCGCAGACGCCATTAGAAACGATAAGGCGGATTGTACGCTGACCGAAACCGAAGTATTTTTTTACAGGGTTCTGTTCACGCAGCACTTCTCCGTCATCGAATGACCAGGTCCAGCTGTTTACGCTATTGAGTCCATTATGAGCCAGGTTGACCGTGGTATTTTTACACAGGCTTTCTACCGTGTAGGTGAATGCAGCCGATACGTTGTCGGCTGTGCGAAAACTTACCTGTTGCCCTGCTGCGGCGGGTTGCCAGCATTCGCTTTCCAGCGTATTGCCATCACCGCCACTTTGAAGACGAATGGTATAGTTGCCATTCTGGCGAATAACGTCCGACAGCTGTAATACAATAGAATCTGCCAAATTGCTGGCATTACAAATACCTGTTGCTCCCTTTATGCTGATATTGGTGGTGCCGGTGATCGTGAAATCGCTGCCGTCAGCAGCGATGGATGCACAACGCACAGGTACAGACAAGCCTATTTTGATAGTAGAAGGATTACAGCCTATGGGCGCTGTATTACCCAGCAGTACGGCAGGTTGAGGATCTATATGAAAAGTGGCCGCGCCGCCGGGAGTTGAAAATACGTGACAGTCACTTTCGAGTGTATTGCCATCGGTACCTTGTCTCAGGGTCACCCTGTAATCCCCGGGTATAACGATGCGCTTGTCGAGTTGCAGGGTGATCAGTTGTGCCAGGCCATCAGCGCCACAGTTAACAGTTGCGCCGTTAATGCCTACTGTGGAGGGGCCGCTAAGGATAAAGTCGCTACCATCTTTCACTACAGAGGCGCAGCGGAACGGACTACTGAAAGCTATCTGTATTTCATTGGGGCCACAAGGCAGGGGATTGACTTTCCCCATGTCTACAGGCGGCGTTTTCACTACAATGAAGCTGGTAGCTTCACCTGTAGGCAA
This sequence comes from Chitinophaga sp., assembly GCF_035538455.1. Lineage (GTDB taxonomy): Bacteria > Bacteroidota > Bacteroidia > Chitinophagales > Chitinophagaceae > Chitinophaga. Next base: position 18,502 of record NZ_DATLKJ010000234.1, on the reverse strand, counting down.
TGAATTACCACATGCGTCCAGCAGCGTGTTGCCGTCGGTACCTTTCTGCGATATAACAGTGTAGGAACCGGGGGCCAGTGGCTGATCCAGTTGCAGCAACACAGAGTCCATATCGAAGCCATTGTTACAGTTCACGCCGGTAGCGCCAAGTATTTTTGGACCTGCGGGAGAGAAAGCGAAATCGCTGCCGTCAGCCGCGAGGCTGTTGCACTTCAGTTTCTTGTTAAGCTTAACGCCAACAGTTATAGGTCCGCAATTATAGCCGGAGCCTTTTACGTGAGCCATGGTAGGATCTGTGATGTTGGCAGTACCTCCGGCGAAAGTAAGTTCATAGCCAACCTGCGAGTTGGAGAAGTTACTGATCAGCAGCAGATAATCATGTCCCTGTTTGAGGGTGGGCATGGCACTGAAGAGTGGCTGGCCCGGGCCGCCGCACACCGTAAGGGTTTGGGCGGTGGCGGAAGTTCCGGTAACTCCTTTTTCTCCCGACCAGTTGTTTCCTACCAGCATGCTGATATCGGTATAGACGTCGTCCGGGTTGTGTCCTGTTACATCAAATATCTGCCAGTCGTAATCATCGATAAGGCTGATAGGCGTTATTGTAAAACCCAGTGTACCAGCCGTATAACAAGTGAACTTATACCAGAAGGGATTTCTGTCTTCATGCGGTCCATCACCAGGAACGTTGGCGCAGCTGGGACCAGGGATCACGCCTCTGAAACAGCTGGGTACATTTAACTGCTTGAACGTCTGGGTACCGCAGACGGGGAATGCTGTTGACGGATTTTGCCCTATTGTAGTACACTGGGCACTTACAGCAGTGGTGAAGGTTAACATCGTCAACACACAAACGATATATTTTTTAAGGTACATAAGGATGGATATCGACAGCAGATTTTTCCTGAAAGTATGAAAAGTTTTGCATTTTCCCGCAAAGGCACAAAGGGAGCAAAGACGCAGCGGTTTTTTTGCATCTTTGCTCCCTTTGTGCCTTTGCGGGAAATATTATAGCAGGAAATCTATGTCCACCGCTCCAAAATGCCTGGGTATTTCGTGTGGAGAGATTACGGCTCCATAGCGGAATTTTAGTGGCAGCAAGTATTGCAGCGGGATACGTATCCAACTTTTCATGCTCTGTGTGTTGATGCTTAGCAGCGAGGATAATTGCAGCCCTACAGATGGAACAAAAATGAAGTCGGTGCCACCGTGTCTGAACTGTGCGCCAGCTTCCACATAAGAATAGAGGCCGATGAATTTACGGTTGCTGATCCAGTAATCGAAATTGCCTTTCAGTCCTGCGCGAACCTGCTGTGCAGCAGCAGTGCGTACCGGGCCTTTGTCGCTCTTCAGATTGGCAATGCTGTAGCTGAGCGTATAGCCGATCCAGTGATCCAGTAATCCTTTCTTGCCACCGTCGCGATTGTAGACGAAGTGGCGGAGAAAGTTGCCGGCATTAATCCTGAGCTCGGGACCGCGCAGGTATTCGTCTGTAAAGGAAGCGCCTATCAGTCCGATTACAACGGAGTTGCCTACACGGCTGCGTACAAAATCACGGTAGCGGAGCGGCTCGTTGGCTTTATGCATAGCGGCTGTGATTTTAGTGGGTTCGCTAAACAGTGTGTTAAGACGTGAACCGTAGGGGATTGGCACCAGCATCAGGCTGGGAATATGATTAAGCAGGTAAATTGGTTGTTGTTCTTCCTGATCTGGGATGGAGGTAATAAATGGTGTGAAACCGTTGGTGCTGCCACGGTGAAAAGCCTGCGCAAGGTCATCGAGCGACAAATTTACTGCCTGTATGATCCGCTGGGCCTCCGGCGTAAAGTCGGCATATCGTACAGCCGGCAATGTTGTCTGTTGTTGCCAGCTGTGATGAGGGTTATTGAACTGACCATCGCCGTAGGCGTACCAGATCTCTCCCTTGCGGTTCAATGCAGTACAGCCGTTGGCGCAGTAAAAGTCGTGCAGTGATTTATTGTTGGTCAACGACTGAAATATCAGACGATTCACCACAAGGTGACCGGCAGAAAAGGCATCTTCGAGGAAATGATCTGCAAAGCCATTGAAAAGAATAGCATAGAAGAGCAGCTGTTTTGCAAGTGCAGGATTGTTTTGTAGTTGCTGACCACTTTGCTCCGCGAGGTCGATAGCTATTGCGTGCAGGGTCACGTACATATTGATGGCATTCGTTTTCCCCAGGCGGTTAAAGATGTGATCTACCATTGCAGGATTCTCGCAGTTTTTAACGTCTGCTTTATTGAAGTGGCGCAGCTGTTCCTGAAAGCCTTTGCGGTATTCATAAAAATGGGAAAGGTTTACAGCAGCCTTCAATGCATAACTGAAATCCACTTTTGACAGTTTGCCGTCAGGCGCGGCAGTATAGCCCATACGGATATATTGTTCGTGCAGGTCTATGATACGTTCCATCACAGAGCTCTGGTAGCGCAACTGCTCTTCGAGTAGGAGCGGGTTGCTTTCGTGGTCTCCGCTCAGGCCGTTGAGAATGCCGTAGGAAATATTGTTTCTGCCTACGCCAGAGAGGGCTCCCAGGTAATAACGGTTATAGGTGGTATCATTCTTTAAGTCCATTAGCTGAATAAACGATAGCTGGCCGGTATGCTGCAACGACTGAATAAACCGCAGGAAGGCTATATCACCAATAACCTTGTGCTCTCCGTAGTTGTAGGCGAATAAACGAATTGACAATAGTGTATATAGAAAAGCAACAGAAATAACTTTCATACATTTTGGTTATGAATCTTGATGGTTATGTATGATCAGTTATAGTGGAGGGGAGCAAAATAGTATTTTTTTACTTCTGCAGGAATTAATTTTCTGTCATAGGAGAAATATTGCAAGATTGTGCCTGCTAAGAATTTTATTTTTGTTCTACCCATCCAAACGGATTATTGAATGAATCTGACGATAAGTGCAAAGCAAGCTGACCGCAAACATCTGCTGATAGCACGAAGAACGATTGTCATAGATGACCTCGCGCTTGCGCCTTCCTTGCGTGAGTTTTTGCTTGCGGTAGTAAAGCAGCAGGTAACTGAATACAACAGTAAGTCTTCCGAAAAGAATTTACTTCCTTTTTTATCAAAACAGGAAATTGATAATCAGGCCAATACCGGCAAGATCGGATTGGGAAATATTTACAATGAAAACAAAGCTGATGTACTGGAAGCACAGGTTCTCGCAAAGACGCAGAGGGAGCAAAGAACGCAAAGATTTTTTTGTTTGATTATGACTGTTCGTTAGTATCAAAAAATGATAAAAACAGAAGCTAATTTTATCAGACTAAGAAATCTCTTGCGTTCTTTGCTCCCTCTGCGTCTTTGCGAGAAAAAAAACTATTCTTCTGTTATTCTATACGCACACCTGCGTGCACCTCCCAGTATATGATCCACGCGTTTTACGGAGACGGTTTTTCCCAATACTGTTTTGAAAGTACTTAATTCGGAGGCACAAAATCCCTGGCAAGTCTGTGCTGCCGCACAAATAGGGCAGTGGTTCTCTATCAGCAGGAAGCCTTCTTGGTCTTTTACATATTCCGCCATGTAGCCTTCCGAATCGCGGATACGGGCCAGCTGTTTTATTTTATCTTCGAGGGTAAGGTGAGGGTTCACATCCCGTTGATATTTGGCAGTGTTGCTTTTTTCATGGGCCTTGATTACCTGCTGCACGGCCTCTTCACCGAGCGTATCTCTCATCATATTGATCAGCTTCACTGTCAGCTCCGCGTGCGTATCCGGGAAACGGGCATGCCCTGCGTCGGTGAGTGACCATATTTGTTGTGGTCTGCCTCGTCCTTTAGCTACGGTGTCAGCCTGCACCACGCCCTCTCCGGCCAGTTTCAACAGCTGAAACCTTGCGCCTTCGGTGGTGATACCCAGGGCTTCCGCCACTACAGACAGTGGTTGCGGCCCTTTGGTCTTCAGTATCCAAACCGCTTTTTCACAATCCAGCATAATCTTATTCATAATTAACCAAGTATTTATTTGGTTTATTCGCAAAAGTACTAACTTTGTCGCAGGATTTAAAATTTAATGTTATGTCTTATAGGTTACCACTACTACCCGCCGCAATATCCATCATATTGTTATCCTGTCAGAGCAAGCAGCAGCAGAGCGATGCAACCGGTGCTCCCCCTGACTATCCCGTCATAACACTGGCTTCGCAATCTACTGTCATGTATACAGATTACCCGGCATCATTGCAGGGGCAGCAGAATATTGAGATCCGGCCTAAAGTGGACGGCTTTGTGGCGCAGATCTATGTGGATGAAGGCAACGCTGTAAAAAGAGGACAGTTGTTGTTCCGGATTAGTGCGCCGCAGTATGAACAGGAACTGCGTACTGCCAACGCGGCAGCAAAGAGCGCAGAGGCTGCCGTTAATACAGCAAAAATGCAGGTGGCTAAGGTAATGCCGCTGGTGAAGAAAGAAATCGTCAGTAACTATGAACTGGAAGCTGCGCAACTGACGTTGCAGGCACAGGAAGCTGCGCTGGCACAGGCGAAGGCCAGTGTGGAAAATGCCCGCATCAACCTGGGCTATACCACTATCTATAGCCCTGTTGACGGTGTGGTAGGCAGCTTGCCTTATAAGCTGGGAAGCCTTGTCAGCAGTAGCTCTCCGCAGCCGCTTACAACGGTGTCGGATATATCAAAAATATACGCCTACTTCTCATTCAACGAAAAGCAGTTTCTCGATCTGGCCGGAACTTCTACCGGCAGTGTGGAAGACAAGCTGAAGAAAATTCCGCCAGTATCTTTAGTGCTGGCTAACGGCGACGGGTATACGGAAAAGGGACACATAGAAACTGCCGGCGGTTTGATTAATGCCGGTACCGGAGCTGTATCTCTCCGGGCTGCCTTTCCCAATCCTGCCCGGCTGATCAGGAGCGGAAGCAGCGCTGTTATCCGTATAGAGCAGCCCGTTAATAACGCCATCCTGATTCCCCAGAAGGCCACTTACGAACTGCAAGGCAAACGCTTTGTATATACCGTAGATGCTTCCGGCACTGCAAAGAACACAGAAGTAACTGTCATGGATCTCTCCTCTGACGAAAGTTACGTAGTAAAGAGCGGTCTCAAAGCCGGCGACAGAGTTGTGATCAACGGCCTCAACGCCCTGAAAGACGGAATGAAGATCAAGCCAGTGCCTGCCACACTCACCAATAAAGCTACCGCACAGGCCAGGTAATTACTCATCATAAAAGACGCTTCAGCCATCCCGGTTAACTGCTCCCCGCAGCTAACCCTGCCACTGCTTTGTCTTTACTAATTCTATTATTATGCTGAAAAAATTTATTGATAACCCGGTACTATCTACCGTTATCTCCATTATCATCGTTATACTAGGTGTATTGGGATTGTTGTCGCTGCCGATCTCACAGTACCCTGAGATTGCGCCGCCCACTGTGGAAGTAGCCACCTCTTACCAGGGCGCCAGTGCCGACGTGGTGATGAAGAGTGTGATTATTCCGCTGGAAGAGCAGATCAACGGTGTGGAACACATGACCTATATGACATCCAAAGCCAGCAATGACGGAAGCGCTGTTATAACCGTGTTTTTCAAACAGGGCACTGACCCTGATCTGGCTGCCGTGAATGTGCAGAACCGCGTTAACAAAGCTACCAGCCTGATGCCCGCGGAAGTGATCAGGAACGGTATCACCACTACCAAAAAACTGAGCAGTGAAGTATTCAGCTTTCTGGTGTATAGTGAGAACAAATCATACGATGAAAAATTTCTCGACAACTATCTGCGCATTAATGTTGTGCCGCAGTTAAAGCGCATATCCGGCGTAGGAGATGTTGCTATGTACAGCGATCAGGCCTACAGTATGCGCATATGGCTGAAACCTGATGTGATGGCCAGTTATGGACTGATGCCCGACGATATTATCAATATCCTGAAAGAGCAGAATATAGAAGCCGCTCCCGGTAAGGTAGGAGAGAACAGCCGGAAGAATTTCCAGTACGTACTGAAATATACAGGCCGGTTGGAGAATCCTGAGCAGTTTGAGCATATCATAGTGCGCAATGGTGGCAACGGGCAGTTACTTCGGCTGAAAGATGTGGCCGATATAGAAATGGGGGCCTTCAATTACACCACCGATCTCAAAACCAACAGCTATGCATCTTCCGGCGGTGCTATCAGCCAGACCGCAGGCTCCAACGCCAACGAGGTGATCAAGGAAGTGGAACGCGTCTTTGCGGAGGCACAGGCAGGCTTCCCACCCGGCGTGAAGATCAGTACGTTCATCAACGTAAATGACTTCCTCGGTGCATCCATCAAAAAACTGATACAAACGGTCATTGAAGCGTTTATCCTGGTATTCATTGTGGTTTTCATCTTCCTGCAGGATTTCCGTTCGACGCTCATCCCGGCTATTGCTGTACCGGTAGCGATTATAGGCACGTTTTTCTTCCTGAAGATATTCGGTTTCACCATCAATCTGCTTACATTGTTTGCGTTGGTACTGGCGATTGGTATTGTGGTAGATGATGCTATTGTAGTGGTGGAAGCCGTGCATGCGAAACTGGACCACGGCGCCAAATCAGCCAGGAAAGCTACTATGCATGCTATGAGTGAGATCAGCACTGCGATTATTTCCATTACGCTTATTATGGCGGCTGTGTTTGTACCGGTTACTTTTATCACTGGTTCTGCCGGAGTATTCTACAAGCAGTTTGGTATTACGCTGGCTGTGGCGATTATTATCTCTGCGGTTAATGCGCTGACACTGAGTCCTGCGCTCTGCGCCATCCTGCTCAAGCCGCATCAGGAGCATACGGATGAAAAGAAAAATTTTATGCAGCGCTTTTATGCGGCCTTCAATGCCGCTTTCGATACCGTTACCCATAAATATATCAGGGCTGTACAATTGCTGATACGTCGCAAGTGGCTGGCGCTGGGCTGTATAGGCATCTTCAGTATTTCATTGTATTTTCTGCTGAAGACAACGCCAACCGGCTTCGTACCCAACGAAGACTCCGGCGCCATCTACGGTGATATTATCCTTCCCCCGGCCACCACGTTGGATCAGACTTCCATCGTGATGGACCAGGTAGACAGCATCGCCCGTTCCATACCTGAAGTAGTGGTCTCTTCCAGGCTGGCTGGTATGAACCTTATCAGCGGTACTGGTAGCTCTTACGGCGCACTGTTTCTTAGCCTGAAACCCTGGAAGGAGCGTACCAAACAGGGGCAGGACATCAACAGCATTGTAGGACAGTTGTTTGCGAAAACGGCTTCCATCAGGGGCGCCAGCATCATTTTCTTTGCAGCGCCCACCCTTCAGGGATTTGGTAACAGCAATGGTTTTGAATTCCAGTTACAGGATAAAACCGGCGGCAGTTACCAGGAGTTTGGCGGGGTGATCAACAACTTCATGCAGAAGATCAACAGCCGCCCTGAGATCATGTATGCTGCAACACCTTACAACACTGACTTCCCCCAGTATGAGGTGAGTGTAAACGTAGCAAAATGTAAAGAGGCGGGGGTTAGCCCCAGTATGGTGCTTAATACTTTGCAAGGCTATCTGGGTGGCATCTATGCGTCTGACTTTAACCGCTTCGGCAAACAGTACAGGGTGATGTTGCAGTCGGGCCCCGGATACCGTACCGACAAAGAGGACCTGCACAAGATCTTTGTGCGGAATGATAAAGGAGAGATGGCGCCCATCAATGCGTTTATTACGTTGCGGAAAACCAGCGGTCCTGAATTCATCAACCGCTTCAATCTGTATACCTCTGCGGCGGTTACTGGTCAGCCTAAACCGGGCTACAGCTCCGGGGATGCTATCAGGGCTATTAAAGAAGTAGCGGCAGAAACGTTGCCGCGCGGCTACAGCTTTGATTTCTCCGGTCTAACACGCGAAGAGATCTCCAGTGGGGGGCAGACCATACTGATCTTTGTGTTGTGTATTATCTTTGTATACTTCCTGCTAAGCGCACAATACCGCAGCTATATACTGCCTTTCTCTATCCTGTTATCGCTGCCGGTGGGACTTGCCGGCGCTTTTGCCTTTGCCCGCTTGTTTGGGTTAGACAACAATATCTTCCTGCAGATAAGTCTGATCATGCTGATAGGTTTGCTGGCGAAGAATGCGATCCTGATTGTAGAGTTTTCCCTGCAACGGAGGCGTAGTGGTCAGCGTCTGTTCCATGCGGCGATCTCCGGCGCTTCCGCACGTCTGCGCCCTATTCTCATGACGTCTTTTGCCTTTATCTTTGGCTTGATACCGTTGATGCTGGCTACCGGTGCGGGTGCGTTGAGCAACCGTTCCATTGGCACGGCCGCAGTGGGGGGCATGCTGATCGGTACTGTGTTTGGCGTATTCATTATTCCCGTGTTGTTTGTGATATTCCAGGCATTGCAGGAACGGATCACGGGTGCGCCTGCCGCGCAGAAAGAAGAAGAGGAGGAAGAAGTGACGGCAGCAACGTTGTAAAATATTCATCTCACAAAAAAACAATCATGATCAATAAATATAAATGGTTGCTGCCTGTTGTTGCGGTGCTGGCAGCCTGCAATATCACCAGAACATACCGGCAGCCGGATATCAATACTGCCGGTATGTACCGTAACCATTCCGGTACTGATACTATTACACTGGCTGTAAGGCCCTGGCAGCAGCTATTTACAGATGAGCGCCTGCAACAATTAATCAGTGCTGGTCTGCAACAGAACCTCGACCTGAAAATAGCCATGCAGCGGATCGAGGCTGCCAGGGCTGCCTTCAGAGCCAGCAGGCAGGCATTCCTGCCTGCGCTAAACGGGAACGCAGGTGTCAAGCAATCCCGGCTTGCCTACCCGCAGGGCTTTGGTATTTTCACTTCAAATACGCAGTACGACATTGGCCTTACTGCCACATGGGAAGCGGATATCTGGGGTAAGCTGCGCAGCGCCAAACGTGCGGCGTTAGCTGACCTGCTCCAGACGGTAGAAGCACAGCGGGCTGTGAGAAGTCAGTTGGTGGCGGATATTGCAACCTCTTATTACTCCTTGCTGGCACTGGATGAACAACTGGCTATTCTTCGGCGTACAGCAACAAACAGAGTGGAAGACGTAGCCGCCATGAAAGAGCTGAAGGCCTCTAATGTGGTAACCGGCGCGGCAGTTGTGCAAAGTGAAGCTAACCGCTATGCCGCGGAGGTAGCCATCCCTGACGTGTTGCAGCAGATCCGCGAAACCGAAAATGCATTGAGTATACTCCTGGCATTACCGCCAGATACCATACAGCGTGGGTTGCTGGAAAAACAACAGTTGCCTGATTCGTTGCTTGCCGGTGTACCGGCACAGCTGTTACAGAACAGGCCGGATGTGAAAGCAGCTGAACTGGCCTATCGGTCTGCTTTTGAAAACACTAATGTAGCACGCACTGCTTTTTATCCAACGCTGAGCATTACTGCCGCCGGAGGCTTCTCCAGCTTCGACTTTTCAAAATGGTTTACTTCTGATGGATTGTTTGGGAATGCAGTGGGAGGCATCACACAGCCGATATTTAACAGGGGCGCCAATAAGGCAAGACTGGCCATCGCAGAAGCGCGCCAGCAGGAGGCGTTGTATAGCTTTGAAAAAGCGCTGCGTACGGCAGGCAAGGAAGTGTCAGATGCATTGTATGCTTTTGAAGCGGCGCACGAAAAAGAAAGCAGTCGCGGAAAGCAGCTGGTGGCACTGGAAAAATCAGTGGACTTCACCAAAGAGCTGTTGAAATACAGTTCAGCTACCAACTATACAGATGTATTGACCTCAGAGCAAAGCCTGCTGGCTGCACAGATAGGAAAGGTGAATGATAAGTTACAGCAATGGCAGGCGGTGATAACACTATACCGCGCACTGGGAGGCGGGTGATCTTCCCGCAAAGGGAACAAAGATGTATTTGCTCCCTTTGCTCCTTTGCGGGAAACCTTTTTACAGGCTTTTCGCAATAGTAGTACAGTAACCTGCATATTTTGCCTGCGAAGCGGCGGGATAAGTGATCATGAGTGTCTGAAAAACGGCAGTAGCACCTTCTCCCAGGTAGTTGACATTTTTTTTGATCGTTTTACGGTAAACGATATTCCCGGATTTATCAGTGCCGGAGAAGATAAAATAGCTGGGCTTAACCACCTTATACACCACCTTAATATCACTGACAGCAGTTTTGTAAACATCGGTGATCTGGTCAAAGTCAGTAATGGCGAGACTCCCGAAGGCACGTATCTCGGCGCCGTCGCCGCCGGTGAAAATCTGTCCGTCGCCGTTGGGTGATTCCCCTTCTCCTTTGAAGTTGTTGGGGTAGGTAATGCAGAACACGAACCTGCCGTTGCAATATTCCTTATCTTTATCGCCGGGGCTGAAGGAGCATAATAACAATGCCATGCTTATTACAGCGAGTATGTGCCGGTAGTTGAATAGTTTCTTCATGTACTTTAATAATTTCGGAGGATAAAATTATAGAATATTAGTCTGACTAAGCATGTGTCATCGGTACTTTATCATCAACAAACCTTATAACATGGTTTCGCAGTTTGTGAGCGATGTGAAGGTGAACCTGCTCAGCGACCTTCCCTTTGCCTTCCCGGAAGGTACGCATGCAGTGGGCCGCCTGGACAGCGATTCGGAGGGTTTGCTGATTCTGACAACAAATGGAAGAGTGACCCGCTTATTATTTAATAAAGAAACCCCGCATATCAGGACCTATCTTGTAAAGGTGAAGGGTGTGGTAAGCGATAAGACGCTTCAATACCTGCAAACAGGGGTGCCTATACGAATTGCTCCCAGTGAAATGTACACAGCAGTTCCTGAAGAAGCCGTTATTGTATCTAGGCCGGAAGGGCTCTTTGAACGGGGAAATGATCTGCCTGAAAATGCACCGCATACCTGGCTGCGCATCACGTTAACAGAAGGCCGTCACCGCCAGGTGCGCAAAATGGTAGGGGCATTGAAACACCGCTGTCAGCGGTTGATACGGTTGTCTATTGAAGACCTGGAACTGGGAGATATGCAACCCGGAGATGTAAAGGAGTTGGAGGAAAAGGAATTCTTCAACCTGTTGAAGCTGGACGGGAATTAACAATAAATTTTTTCTTACCGTTGTAAACGACCGATTCCTGCGTTACATTTGTGGTATATTATAAAATATATTTTATCCCTAACATTTAACCCATGAAGATTTCTCTCTTCTGTACAGCGCTTGGATTTCTAATAATCCCCGCTGCAGTGAACGCCCAAATCCTGAACCAGACAAGTAAGCAGCCGAATGCAAATTTCAATATCAGTGGTAATGGTATTGCCCAAATGTTTAGGGCAGAAAAAAGCACCGATGAATCAGGGGCGGTGCACTTCGGAATTTATTCCGGACCTGACCAGTTGAGATGGGGTCTGGGCATGCTTAACACAGAGGCTGCAGGCAATCAAGGTGGTAATTTCACAATTTTTGGTTATGGTAATAGCAATGAATATCTGGGGGCGTATTTATCGATTTTGAGACGTGACGGTAGAATTGGCCTGGGCTGGGGAAATCCGCAGGCTAAACTGCATATGAATCTTGATGCAAATGGAAACATGCCAGCTATGCGTATCGGCAGGCCGGGTGATGCGGGTAATATTAACGTGCCGCAATATGCAGCGACCGGAGGATATGACATTGACTTCTATACCTGGCGAGACATGACACCAGACCAGATTGGAGCGAGGATCAGGGCCGAAAGGATAAACATCTACGCTAACAATAATGCACAGGTACAGGGAATGGACCTGGTGTTCAGTACTTCCGACGGTTGGGTAAGCACCAGCATTAAAGAAAAAATGCGTATCAGATACAATGGAGAAGTAGGTATTGGTACCACGGATACTAAGGGCTATAAACTTGCGGTGGCTGGTAGCATGATCGCTGAAAGGGTAAAAGTGAAGCAATATGTCAACTGGCCAGATTTTGTTTTTCATCAGGATTACCAACTTCCTTCGCTGGCGACGGTAGAAAATTATATCAAAGAAAATCAGCATCTCCCGGAAATTCCTTCCGCTGCTGATGTCGCAAAGAATGGTATAGATGTGGGAGAGATGAATGAAAAATTACTGAAGAAGATAGAAGAACTCACCCTCTACCTTATAGACCTCAAACACAGCAATGATGCGCTGAAGCAGGACAATGAACAGCTGAAACACCAGATGGAACAGGTGAAAGTGCAGCTGAGCGGATTAAAATCCCCACAGCAATAGGCAATTTCGCATTAGTTTTCCTATGATTTTCTTGTTACGTTTGCCCGGAAACTATGTAACAAGTGAATTATGAGAAAGCTTTTCAGATGGGCTGGCGTACTGGCGCTGGCGATGCAGTTGCAGGATGTCTTGGCTCAGACGCAGCGTTATCCGCTGATACCTTACCCACAACAGCTGACGCCGGCCGCAGGCGAGTTTGTGATCACCTCCGCCACAAAGCTGGCGTTGCCTGTGAATGCTGCCCTGTTCAGCAATGAAACGGCACAGTTGCAATCCCTGATAAAACAGGCATTAGGCGTTACGCTCAAAACGGGTAAAGGTGCAGGTGCTATTATATTGAAACAAGACTTACAGTTGAAAGGAGAGGAAGATTATACCATGCAGGTTGCTCCTGATCAGCTGTTGATTACCGCAAAATCACCAACCGGCTTCTTTCGCGCTGTGGAAACGCTACGGCAGCTGATGCCTTCTTCCATTGAAGGTGCAACCGGTGTTCGTCTTCCTGAAATATCCATCCCTGCGATGCAGCTGGAAGATCACCCGGTGTATAGCTGGAGAGGTATGCATCTCGATGTGTCGCGTCATTTCTTCTCCATAGCCTATCTGAAGAAGTACATTGATCTGCTGGCACTTTACAAAATGAACAAACTGCACCTTCATCTTACAGATGATCAGGGTTGGCGCATAGAAATAAAGAAGTATCCGTTGCTGACGCAGCAGGGGGCATGGCGTACGTTCAACAACCAGGATTCCGTCTGCATGCAGAAAGCCAGGGGGAATCCTGATATGGAGATCGACCGGCAGCATATAGTAAACAGAGGTGGAAAGACGCTCTATGGCGGTTTCTATACACAGGCGCAGATGCGCGATATTATTGCCTATGCGGCGGCACGTCATGTGGAGATCGTACCTGAGATAGATATGCCAGGTCATATGATGGCTGCTATCAAAGCTTATCCCTATCTTGCCTGCTCCGATAATACCGGTTGGGGTAAAGACTTTTCAACGCCTGTATGCCCCTGTAATGAAGCTACTTTTAAATTTGCAGAAGATGTATTCAGCGAGATAGCAGCGCTGTTCCCGTCAAAATATATTCATCTTGGCGCTGATGAAGTGGAGAAGACCAGCTGGGCGCAATCTCCGGTCTGCACTGAAGTGATGAAGGCTAATAACCTGAAGAATGTGGAGGAGCTCCAAAGTTATTTCGTGAAGCGTATGGAGAAATTCTTCCACTCCAAAGGCAAGCTGCTGATTGGGTGGGATGAAATACTGGAAGGTGGTATCAGTCCTACCGCTGTATTGATGTACTGGCGCAGTTGGGTGCCTGAAGCCCCGGTGAAGGCTGCTCAACACGGTAACCAAGTGATTATGACGCCGGGTAACCCACTTTATTTCGATTATCAGCCTGATCGCAATTCACTTTATAACGTTTATCACTTTAATTCGGTTCCTAAAGGGCTCACAGCCACCGAGGCCGCACATATTATTGGCGCGCAAGCCAATCTGTGGACGGAGTACGTTCCTTCAGAGCGGCGTGCCGATTACATGTTCATGCCCCGTATGACAGCGCTGGCGGAAGTATTATGGACGAACAATCACTATTACGATACATATCTGGAACGGCTACACGAACATTACAGCCGGCTGGATGCGCTTGGAGTACATTACCGCCTGCCTGACCTGGAAGGTTTCACTGAAGACAATGTCTTCGTAGATGCGGCAACGTTACAGGTGCGGAAACCCTTACCTGGATTGACGCTAAGGTATACCGCTGATGGTACTTTGCCGGATGCAACATCCAAAGAGCTGCCTGCTTCCCTGGAAATAACAACGCCTGCAGATCTGAAGCTGGCGGCGTTTAGTCCTGCCGGTAACCGGGGCGATATTTATACGCTGCATTACCGTCAGCAGGCATATGCAGAACCTGTGGCTGAAACTCCTGGCAGGAGCGGATTGCAGCTGGATTTCTTCAAAGGATCATTCAAAAGTGTGACAAAGCTCTCACAACAGGCAGACAGCACTACATGGGTGAGTAGTGTCACTATTCCAGAAGCACCGGGGCATAAGGGCGCCCCTTTCGGTGCAAAGCTGCGCGGATATGTTGAAGTGCCCGAAACCGGTGTCTACAGCTTCTTTCTGACTTGCGACGACGGAGGTATTCTGTATATAGATAATAAGCGGGTAGTGAACAATGATGGGCTGCATGCACCTTTGGTGAAAAGCGGACAGGTAGCATTAAAGAAAGGTGTACATCCTTTTGAGATTGCCTTTATAGAGGGCGGCGGCGGTTATACACTGAAACTTGAGTACAGCCTCAATGGGAGCAGGTTACAGCCTGTACCTGATTCATGGCTGAAGACGAAATAGGATCGTTTTTCACAGAGAAAGATAAAGGGAGCAAGGACACAGATCTTTGCTCCCTTTGTTTTTCTTTGTGGGAAATCTTTGCTTCTTTGAAGGAAATGTGTATTTTTGTTTTCTCCACTGATAGTATTTTAAAACTTAATAAAGAAACGCGCAGACCCAAACGTTGTACTGACAAGGCTTCTCAGGGCCTCAAGGGCAATGGGCACGGTCTGCGTTTTTTTATTCCCTCTCTTATCGTTGCTGATAGGGCCATTATGCCGGAATAAATATGCGTTATTTATTAAAGGTATAAAATACACGTAATCTATGAAAAATCACCTTATCAGAAAGATGCTGACCTGTCTCTCACTGTCAGCGCTAGCCGGAAACACCCTGGCACAGCAACAGGCGCCTGCCTACCCCCTGGTCACACATGATCCATATTTTAGTATCTGGTCTGCAGCAGATACGTTGAACAGCGCTACTACCATGCATTGGACGGGATCTCCGCAATCACTCACCGGGATGATTAAGGTGGACGGTACCGTGTATAGTGTGCTGGGCAAGGAATCCGGCAGATATACGGTCTTATTGCCCGCCTCTGACGAGAACGGCTATACGATGAAGTACACTGAAGCGCCACCACCGGAAGGATGGACGCAGCCGGGCTTTGACGACAGTCAATGGCAGACTGGCGCGGCGCCCTTCAGTGATGATGCTGGTCGCCGTGACGGCACACAATGGACCACTTTTGATCTCTGGACCAGGAGAACATTTGATCTGGATCATATTCCTGATGAAAAATTCATTCTGAAGATCTGTCATGATGACAACATCGATGTATATCTTAATGGCGAAAAGATCTACAATTATGTCGGCTGGCTGATCAAATACAAACTACAGGAAATACCGGACGAAGCAAGGCTGAAGCTGAAGCCGAAGGGCAATGTGCTGGCGGTTCACATTGCCAATACCCGCGGCGGCGCTTTCCTGGATTTTGGGATGGGATATGAAAAAAGAATGATGGAGGAGAACAATGTGCAGCGTGCGATACAAAGAAGTTCCACTTTCAATGCAACACAGACGGCTTATCACTTTGAATGTGGAGGTGTCAACCTTACGCTTACTTTTACGTCTCCCTTGCTCATAAAGGACCTTACGTTGTTGTCCAGGCCTGTGTCTTACGTGAGTTATAAAGTAGTGTCCAATGATCATAAAGCGCATGATGTGCAGTTGTATTTCGGCGCATCGTCGGCTATCTGTGTAAACCTGCCATCGCAGACGGTTGCTACGCAGCAGTATAATACAGGTGCCCTTTCCCTGCTGAAGGCAGGTACTGTAGAGCAACCCGTACTGAGGAAGCGCGGCGATGACCTGCGCATCGACTGGGGCTATATGTATGTGGCTACACCGCTGGCATCGAAGCCGGAGCAATATGTAGCCGGTCCTGATGTTGCAGTGGCGCATTTCACGAGTGGGCAGCCCATTACAGGGAAGACAGACAGAGATATAGTCCTCAGCACTATTGTGTCGCTTGGTAAGGTGAAAAGTACGCCGAAAGAACAGTTGTTTCTGTTAGGATATGATGATCTGTACGCTATACAATACTTTCATACCAACGTGAAGGCGTGGTGGAAGAGCGACTCCACACAAACCATCGAAAAGCAGCTGGATGCGGCTTTCAATGATTATACGGGCATCATGAAAAAGTGTGCGCTCTTCAATCAGCAGCTTTACAGAGATGCTGTAAAAGCAGGAGGGGAGCCTTATGCCAAGTTATGCGAACTGGCATACCGGCAGAGCATTGCAGCACACAAGCTGGTGAGAAGTCCGCAGGGAGAGCTGTTGTTTTTGTCGAAGGAGAACTTCAGCAACGGTTGTATCAGCACGGTTGATGTCACCTATCCGTCTGCGCCCTTATTCCTGTTGTATAATCCGAATCTGTTGAAGGGGATGATGAACGGCATTTTTCATTTCTCCGAGAGCGGCTTGTACACAAAACCTTTTGCAGCGCATGATCTTGGCACTTATCCGCTGGCCAATGGACAGGCATACGGAGAAGATATGCCCATTGAGGAATCAGGCAATATGCTGATCATGACGGGGGCCATAGCCCAGGCAGAAGGCAATGCAGAATATGCACGCAGGCACTGGAAAGTGCTGAGCATCTGGGCGGAATACCTGCTGAAGAATGGCTTTGATCCGGCCAACCAGTTGTGCACCGATGATTTTGCGGGACACCTAGCCCGTAATACCAATCTGTCTTTAAAAGCTATCATGGGTATACGCAGTTATGCCTATCTCGCGGAGCAACTGGGAGAAGTGGCGGTGGCAGCTCGTTACAAAGATAGCTCCAGGGTAATGGCTCAACGCTGGCTGCAATTGGCCGACGCCGGTGATCATTACTCACTGGTATTTGAAGATAAGGACACCTGGAGTCAGAAGTACAATATGGTATGGGATAAGGTACTCAACTTTAACCTGTTCCCGCCGGAAGTATACCGTAAAGAGACTTCTTACTACCTGGGGCATCAGCAGAAATATGGTCTCCCACTCGATAGCCGCAGAACCTACACCAAATCCGATTGGATCATGTGGACTGCGGTACTGGCAGATGATTTCAACGCCTTCGTTCAGCCGTTGTACGACTATATAACGGCTACGGATACACGTGTTCCACTGAGCGAATGGCATGACACTACTAATGGCAAGAAGATCGGTTTTCAGGCGAGGAGTGTAGTGGGAGGATATTTTATGAAGATGCTGGATGAGAAGATGAACCGGCAATAGCTGGGATTGATGTTGAGATTTTGGAATTACCTGGTGTAAGAATTTAAGCGAAGCGCAGATTATGTTGATTATTTTATTAACAACATTTGTTGATCGTTGCTTCGCTTAAATTCTTACACCAGGTAATTTCAAAATCACTCGAGTCCATCGTGGAATTTAATGGAGGCATGTGAACCGTCGCAATATGGTTTGTTTCTTGAAGCGCCGCACCGGCAGAGGGTTACGCGGTTTCTGATTTCATAAGGATTATTGGTGGCGTCGGCAATTTCGATACCACCACGTATCCATAGTGGTCCGCTTATGCCTTGTGCGGGGTCTTCGATGATGCCTATGGATGCTTCCAGTTGTGGTTCTATCGGTGTTTGTGTGGCCTTATCCCATGCGATGAGGCGCCCAGAAGGGCATTCGCTTGCCTGTTTGATGAATTGCTCTTTTATGGCAGGATCATCGGTTTCATTGACCATACCCCATACTTGTCCGTTAGGATCGCAGAAACGCGCGAAAGCGCATAGCTTCTGTACATCTGTCAGCAGCATAGCAGGGCCTTCCATCAAGTCGGCTTCTTCGATGTAATTGGTATGTCCCGCGGTTTCTGTGCCGTCAAACAGCGCTTGCTTGTGGGAGTTATCACAGAATGGTTTATTCCTGGAATGACCACAGCGACAAAGATAGAAGGGCTGCGACTCCGGCGTGATATGTCTTCCGGCTATCCATTCAATGGATTCCCCTTCTGTATTGGCGCCAATGGTTTGTATTTGCAGCGGCACATTACCACTTACCTGGTAAGGACCATTTTTGACTACTCTTATGCGGATATCTGGATGCTTTTCCATGCGAACCGTTTTGATACACTATAATTACAAGGATGCAGCGCATATTGTTGTTAGGTGGTAGCAATATCTTAAAATTAGCTACTGTAGAGGGTTTGAGGATATACTATTAAATTGAATGAGATAACTGATTAAAAATGAATGAAATAAATTTGGAGGTTATGAAGGAATGTGTATCTTTGCAATCCCTTTACAAAAAGGGAATGATTCCGTAGCTCAGTTGGTAGAGCAATACACTTTTAATGTATGGGCCCTGGGTTCGAGTCCCAGCGGGATCACCACCAAGAGTAAAAATAGAAACTCTTAAGTAATTAAAGCCTTG
>NZ_DATLKJ010000233.1:0-9264 GCF_035538455.1 Chitinophaga sp. | reverse complement strand
CTTCAAAAGATATAGAGCCAATCATTGCAGATCCGCGTGTACAGGGCGTTACGCTCACCGGCAGCACACCCGCCGGGAAAAGTGTAGCTGCGCTGGCCGGCAAGTACATCAAGAAAACAGTACTCGAACTGGGCGGCAGCGATCCGTTCATCATTCTGAAAGATGCAGATCTCGAAGCGGCTGCCAAAACCGCTGTAAGAGGAAGAATGCAGAATGCAGGCCAATCTTGCATCGCCGCCAAACGCTGGATCGTTGAAAAAGGAGTAGTCCCCGCTTTTACAGAAGAAGTGCGCCGCATATTAAGCGCTCTCAAACAGGGAGACCCTACGGATGACAATACCAACATGGGGCCTATGGCCCGCCCCGACCTCGCAGAAGACCTGGGCCGGCAGCTGCAGGAGAGTATCAACCAGGGGGCAAAGCTGGAATTGGGTGGAACCTTTGAAGGATGTAACTTTGCGCCCACCCTGCTCAGCGGGGTAACCAGGGATATGACCGCCTTTAAAGAGGAAACATTCGGTCCATTGGCTGTCATCATTGAAGCGGCTGACGAACAGGATGCTATTGCGCTGGCCAACGAAACACCATTCGGCCTCGGCGCTGCCCTCTGGACCAGCGACCTTGACAAAGCTGCACGCCTTGCCACACAGATAGAAAGCGGCAATGTGTTCATCAATGCGATGGTTCGCTCGGATGCACGCCTCCCCTTCGGAGGTGTTAAGCAATCCGGCTATGGCAGGGAGTTATCAATGGAAGGCACACATGAATTTTTGAATGTAAAAACGGTGTATATCCAACAATAAAATATTTTTAAATTTTGGAATTTCGGGATTTTGGAATTTTAATTTATGCGATGATCAGCAAGGATTGTTTTTAATAATGCTGGTATTCGCAGCATTTAAAATTCCAAAATCCCGAAATCCCGAAATCCCAAAATCCCAAAATTTAATCTGTAATTTCTGATAATGACCACATCACTGAAACGCGACCACTACACTCCCTATATCTCTTTCTCCCGCAAAGAGTGGGCTGAAAGGAGTGGTGATGCTATGCTGCAACTTCATGACTATGACCTGGAACAATTGCATGGCATGAACGAACCATTGACACAGGAAGAAATATCACAGGTATATCTCCCGCTGGCACATTTGCTTCATTTGTATGTAACTTCTTCCCAGCAACTGCACCTGGCGACCAGTAGCTTCCTCAGCAGCCAGGCGTTGAAAGTTCCATATATCATTGGTATTGCGGGTAGTGTGGCCGTAGGTAAAAGTACCACCGCCCGCGTATTACAAAAACTATTGCAGGCCTGGCCTAATCATCCGCGCGTAGACCTGGTTACCACCGACGGTTTCCTGTATCCAAACAAGGTACTGGAATCCACTAATATCATGAACAGGAAAGGATTCCCTGAAAGCTATGATATCAAACGGCTGATACATTTCCTTGCAGACGTAAAATCCGGCAAAGAAAAAGTAGCCGCACCGCTCTACTCCCACCTCGAATATGATGTGCTGCATGGTCAGCTGCAATGGATAGAACAACCAGACATTGTGATCGTGGAAGGGGTGAATGTATTACAGGTAAAACCACGCCAGCAGCAGAAAGATCCGGCTGTATTTGTGTCCGATTTTTTCGATTTTTCCATCTATGTGGATGCATCGGAGAAGGATATCCGAAAATGGTATATCGCGCGTTTTGAATCATTGCGCAAAACAGCCTTCCAGAACCCTGAATCATTTTTTCACCGTTATGCACATCTCTCTGATGCTGCGACGCTGGAACTGGCTACACAGATCTGGGAAGACATCAACAAACCTAATCTCGAACAGAATATTGCACCTACACGCTACCGTGCCGGCCTGATACTGGAGAAAGGTCATCACCACTTTGTACAGTCTATTAAACTGCGAAAAACCTAACATGTACAACCTGGATACGATGCAACAACAACTGGAAACGATGGTACCGGAAAGCCGGCAATCCTGGCCCCAGTTCAGCAAGATCCTTCATCCGGTGGGCTTCGCCGCGGGTGAATATTTGTCGCAACCCGGTAAAGTAGCCGATGCTATCTTTTATATTACATCAGGCATCGTCCGCGCATGCCTGATGTATAACGACAAAGACATCAGCCTGGACTTTGCTTTTCCTGGTAACTTCACTTCCTCTTATGCATCCTTTATCAGGCAGGCGCCTGCCGAAGTGGGTCTGCAAGCCATTGGCGATGTAACTGGGTATGCATTCTATCATGACGATATACACGGGTTGTATGATACCTGCCATATATGCGAACGGATGGGCAGAGCCGTTGCAGAGCAACAATACCTCCGTAAATATCAGCGGGAGCTGTCTTTCCTTCAATACAGCGCACAAGAGCGATACCTTCAGCTGCTGGCGGAGCATCCGGAAGTAGTGCAGTACATCTCCATCAAACAAATTGCATCCTTCCTGGGGATAGAGCCTGAAAGCCTTAGCCGTATCCGCAAGAATATCCGTTCCTGACCATTACCTAACATTTGTTATGATGAGAACTGCCGGAAGTTGATGACCTTTGTATCATCAAAAAAACATCATACTTATGGCTTTTCTTTCCGGGCTATGCTGCATAGGATTATTAATGCTGGGCATAGGTTACGTTTTTCATATTCCATTTCTCCAGGTATTGCAGCACGATGCACGTATAGCCGCTGCTGTTATGTTCATGCTGATTGGTTACTTTCATCTCGCCAAACCTGACAAGCTCACTTATATGGTGGAAGGCATGCTGCCGTTTCCACGCCTGCTGGTGCTGGGAAGCGGCGTACTGGAGATATTACTGGGCGCAGGGCTGCTGATACCCGGCATGCAACAGTATGCGGCCACTGGCCTGATCATCCTGCTGGTCATGATGTTTCCTGCCAATATACGTGTAGCCGTGAAGAAGCTGCCTGCTCCCGGCGGGCTGCCTGCAAGTAGCTGGTATACCTCGAGCCGTCTCCTTTTTCAGCCTGTATATATTCTTTGGATCTGGTGGGCAGTACACGTATAGTAGATGATTAGTGCGTATATTCATCCCCGTTATCTAAATTTTCCTGCCATGCGAATACAATTTCTGCGTAACGCAACCTTACTGATAGAATGGAATAATAAACGGATACTCGTGGATCCCTTACTGGGTGCAAAAGGCAGCTACGATCCTGTTGCCAATACAGCCAATGAAATACGTAATCCAACCTCGGAGCTACCGCTGACGCCAGCCGCTTTGCAGACCGTGCTCGCTGCGCTTGATGCGGTGATTGTAACGCATACACACCGCGATCACTGGGATGCAGCTGCACAAGAGTTACTGCCTAAAAATATTACTCTTTTCTGTCAACCTGAAGATGAAGAAAAGATCAAAGGCCAGGGCTTCACACAGGTGATTCCCGTGAACGATACGCTCACATGGGAAGGCATTTCCATGCACCGTACCGGCGGACAGCACGGCACCGGCGAGATTGGGAGGAAAATGGCGCCTGTATCAGGTTTTGTATTGAATGACGGACAAAACAGCCTGTATATTGCCGGCGACACGATCTGGTGTGGAGAAGTAATGAATACACTAGACACCTACAAGCCCACTTATACTGTTGTAAACGCAGGCGCAGCCCAGTTTGTAACAGGTGATCCCATCACGATGACAGCCAATGATGTTATAAATGTAATCAATCACACTGCCCGTACAAAAGTGATTGCAGTGCATATGGGCGCTGTTAATCATTGCTTCCTCACCCGCGAAGCGCTTGCTGTTGCGGTGAATGCACAACAGCTCTCCTGCTTCATTCCCGAACAGGGCGACTGGATTACCTTATCGTAAACAAAGAAACGTTATCATAGGAACGGTCTTGCCAGATGTGGCGGGACCGTTCCTTTTCTATCATTAGTACAGTATTTTCCTTTAATTGTACAACATATTTCAACTGTAATATGTTGATCTTTGCGTAGTATTTTGATAATGACATAAAAAGTATACAATGGAGTATAGACAATTGGGGGCCTCAGGATTATTTGTTCCGGTGTTAAGCTTTGGTACTGCTACATTTGGCGGCAGTGGGGATTTCTTCAAAGCATGGGGAAGCACGCAGGTGGAAGAAGCGAGCCGCATGATTAATCTCTGCCTGGATGCGGGCGTAAATTTGTTTGATACTGCAGATGTTTATTCCAATGGGATTTCAGAAGAGATACTTGGAAAAACGTTGGAAGGAAAGCAGCGCGATAAAGTGCTGATCTCCACAAAAGCTACTTTCACGTTTGGCGATGCGCCTAATAACCAGGGGTCTTCCAGGCTTCATCTGTTAAAGCAGGTTGAAGGCAGTTTAAAACGTCTCAATACAGATTACATCGATATATACCATATGCATGGTTTTGATGGTAACACACCAGTAGAAGAAACATTGAGAACGTTGGATGATCTCATTCAGAGCGGGAAGGTTCGTTATATCGCCAGCTCCAATTTTTCAGGATGGCATCTGATGAAATCGCTGGCCATATCTGAAAAACATGGATGGAATAAATACGTGGCTCACCAGGTATATTATTCTTTGTTAAACCGGGAATATGAATGGGAACTGATGCCGCTGGGCATTGATCAGAAAGTAGGCGCTATTATCTGGAGTCCGTTGGCGGCGGGGCGTTTGAGCGGAAGATATGGACGTAATAAACCTGTTCCGCAGGATGGTCGTGTAGCTCAGGGTGGTAGTCCCGTTCCGCAGGCAGTAATCCCCGATGAAGTATTTTACCGTATTACAGATACGCTGGATGAAATTGCTGCAGAAACGGGTAAATCACCTGCACAGATTTCTATCAACTGGTTGCTGCAAAAGCCAACCGTATCGAATATTATTATTGGTGCACGCACAGAAGAGCAATTAAAACAAAACCTGGAGGCTGTGGGTTGGAATCTTACTGCTGAACAGGTGAAGAAACTGGATCAGGCGAGTGAAACGCCGACTATCTATCCTTACTGGCATCAACGTCAGAACCTGACACTGAATCCGACGCCGGTGACTTATTACAATGAACATGCATAACCATTGATAACTAGTTTTATATCTCTCATCGGTATAGAACTGAAACAAAAAAGGGGCCTTCTTACGAAGGTCCCTTTTTGCATTAAATGATGTTCGGGAGTTATCACACCCACTCATTAACATGCTTGGCGTTACCCATGCTAATTTCACGGGCAGAAATGGTGAAGGTGATTACCATTGGGTTATCGCTCTTGTAGTCGAAAGACTCTTCGAACCTAACCAGGTAACCTTCTTTGAATTCCAAAGATTTCAGTTTGGAATCTGTGTCTCTTTTGTAGAACGTGATGGTACCATCTTTTCTTTCAAAGTTGTTTACCATCCATTCGAAGAGCTCTGTTTTACCTGTTGACTCTACGGTCATTTTGATGCGTCCGCCACGCGTAATTGCTGAGGGGCGGCCTGTAGCATCTGTCTCCTGGTTGAGATCATAAGCAACGTGTTGAACGTTGTACTTCTCACCACCAACTTCGAGAATTGATTTGAAGGACATGTGGGTTAAATTTTAAGGTTACAATAAAGAATAAAACCAATTAAAAAAGTATAAAGTATGAACTTCAAATTTAGGGTTTAATTTGATTTTAGTCAAGATTCCTAATGATAAATTTTCCCACGTTAACAAATAAAAAATATAATGATGTTTAAATAGTTAATGATGGGTAAAATACACGGCTGCGGCCTCAGTGCGGTCTTGTCTGTAACATCATTTTGTAGTTATCCAGTTCACGGCTTGTAATATCCAGTTTACTGGTAAGTGAGGCAACCTGCTCCTTCAGGTTTGCAATAGTCTGCTGGGAGTTTTGTGCTTCACGCAGCTGCTGTTTGGACTGCAGCAGTGACAAACAGTTGTTAATGACATTATCATAGAAGCCATAATGCGTTACATCTTTGGGGATAGAATTTCGCATATCTAATAGTACGGCAGCAACCACGTTTTCTATATAGCTTGCATTCTGATTGGGGGTATTAATGGAATCAAGGTTATGCCTTACCTTATCGAGCTTTTGCAGAAACTCAGCCTGAAACGCTTGCTCCTGGCGAAAAGTGCTAAGTTCTTTACGCAGCGCGGCATTCTCTCTTGCAGGTACCTGGTAATTAAAAAATACAGCCAGTACAAAAAGTGATACAGTTATAACAAAAAATAACAGGAACCACATAAAGGAAATATTTCTCTCCTGTCTGTTCAATACTTGCATGTTGGATCTTCATTTTTGCTGTTGGCGCGTGGCTTTCAGCGGTTTAAAACTAGTAGTGAAGTATATTTTCTCGGATGATTAACATCAGTCAGTGAAGAACCATCTTTTGGTTTTATGTTTCTTCAGGTATTCTGAGTCTTCTGCCGATTCTTCTTTCACAAAGATGTTGCTGTCTTGCTTGCGGCCAATATAATCAAGCCTGCTGAGGCTTTCAAACAATTTACTTACAGCCCTTACAAAAGGTATCATCGGTTGCAGGCATTCTCTTACATCCAGGTGTTTGTAACGGATATTAGCGCAGTTGACCATCAGGTTTTCCAGCTCACCCTGGCGTAGCTCGCACCATTCAGAGAGATAATTGAGCAGCTCTTCCTTACCAGCGCCGGCGCGTAGATCGATCGCATTCTTCATGGTACGTGCAAGTCCTGCAATGACTTCGAGCATCTGTGCCGGTGGTTGATTCAGGGCCAGCCAGCGGAACTGTGTGATGCGGGTACTGAGGAACTGTACCATCTTTTCGGTGGTATATAATACTACTAATGCGAGGTCATTATTCTGGTTGCGGCCATATATCTTCTGTACGATGTGCACGCCGTACAGTTCCATTTGTCCGAGGAACTGATCCAGTTCATGAAAGAGATCTATCAGTGCGGGATGCGCGCTGACGATACTGCAAGGCGGAATATAATCGTCTTCCATCTGCGGGCGACCATCTGGTACAGTGATCTTGGCAAGCGCCATCTGGTAGCTGCCCAGCTGGCCCTGTGGCAATTGCGAGGCGGGCACTACATAAAGACTATATTCAGGCGTTGCGTAAGGCAATCTTGGCGGGTCTTCTTCCAGTAAAGGTTCTCCGCTGGGTTGTCTGTTAAACGGATTCACCTGTATAAGTACGTAGTATACCGATTCAGTATGATTGGGATCCCATGTGTAAGTAGCTTCCGGGAAAGTGGTGGCATACTTCAGGGAATGTACGGTATGCTCAGGTATTTCAATGCGGCCACCACCGGGTGTTACGGCGCGGCATTCCGTGAGCTTGATGCGCCATTGATGCTGATTGTCGCTTACAAACCAGCAACGCAGTGCTTCCTTGTTATCTCCTTTGGGTACGAGGAGGCCGTAGTTGAGTGCATGCAGTCCGGTTGAGAGTGCATCGCGTATCTGATCCAGCATTGCATTTTCAGTTTCAATGAAATGCTGTTTCTTTATCTTCATTCCGTCTACCCAGTTAACGGGAAAATGTTTTAATGGCTCCGCCATAACGTTTCATTTAGGATAACATAATTCTGTTGCAGATAATCACACTGTTTTCTTTGATGCCATTCATGAATACGGCTTTGTCGGGGTCCAGCGTTTTTGTGGCGGCACCAAACCACCTTGGTTTGAGGTGGAATACCCATCCGTATGCTTGTCCGTTGCTATCTACAAAGTCGATCGGTGTATTGGGATAACGGTCATTATAGTCATTAATGAAGTGATAAAACAGATCGCCCAGATCCATTTTGATAGGCGTTCTTGCGCGGAAGTAGGTACGGCTGTAGTCGCCATGCGCTTTTTCCATTTCCAGGCCGATTACGATGAGATCTCTCATATCGTCGTCATTGACCTCCGGCACCTCCTTATACATCGGATATTGCCACCATTTATGCACTTTAACGGGTATTGTCATCATCCGCTCGAATGTTTTGTACACGAAGGTGGGCAATACGAAGCAGAACATACTGGTGAGCATGGGATAATAAAGGAATTCTTCTTTATCCAGGAAGCGGTTCACCAATACGAAACCGACACCGCCGAAGAGCCATATGGCAACTATAAAGGCGAGTTCTGAGCCGAGTGTGTTTTCGTTGGCCCAGAAGCGTGTATACATGAAATGACAGTGAACAACACCCAGTCCCAGGAACCATACTTCATAGAACAGGTACTGGTTCATCAGGTTGCGGTGGGTGAACAGGAAAGGGATGGAAGCTATAACGGCAAATATCAGCGTTGCACCGACAAGATACCACAGGGCTTTCTTTTTGAAAAGGCTGAAGTTCTTGATGTACCTGCTGAGTAATGCCACTATGATAGAGCCAATGGCCATTACGCCGGCCAACATAATGTAGAATTTAGCTGTGTATCTCATAGTTCTTCTGGTATGTCAAGGTTTTTCGGTTTTTGGGTTTCTAACATATGGCATTTTTTTAAGCGTTAACAGTTGAGCAAAAATAGTTCCCATTTCATTGTGACAATTAATTTAAAGGAAAAAATTATATCCCATAATACCTTGCGCCGGTTGCCTGTCTGACATGATAACTTTCTTCTCATCAGCATGCGGTTCCAGTACAGTGGACACGTCAGCGTCAAAGGGGAAAAGGTATCCATAGCAGGTTTCCAGCAACTTACCATATGGCTGCCACGGCAGATAGTCGTATATCCGTTGCCGTTGCAGCGGCCCTACTGTTACTACGATGCGGGGCATATCCGTATAAAAGATTTCTCCTGCCATGGTATCCATGCCCAGGGTACATTCTCCCAGCGGTACGCTGCTGCCGGCTACCATTGCCTTGGGTTGCCGGTCCCACACAATATCTATGTCCTGTTCCAGCACCAGTTGCAGGCATAACTTCACCATTGGTATATTGCCGGCAATACGGTGCATATAAGGTAACAATTTCACCAGCCTGTTGGCCGCAGCCCGGGGCAATCCTTCCGGTAACTCCCAGAATTCATGGAACAGCTGATCGGCATCTTTCCCGAACACGTCAAACAACAGATGCTTCTCCCTCCGTTCCAGGAATACGCGCTGCAGGAAAAACTCATTCTCCAGCGGTTGAAAAAAACGGCGGGCCTGCTGTTGTTCCTGCTGCTGTCTTTTATAACGGGCCACCATTTCCACCGTGCCGGTTTGCCTGCCCTTCTGCTGCTGTGAAAATTCATGGAAAATACCTTCGGGTAAACGATCATAGATACCGTCACGCGATAAAGACAGGTTGATAAAAGGCTGATACGGCTGACTGTCGTCCAGCTTCACCTGAAGT